>NZ_JALHKQ010000003.1:0-770610 GCF_022832475.1 Bacillus sp. B19-2 | reverse complement strand
AAAAGCTGGCGAATTGGACCTGGAAAGGTCCTCATCGCCAGCTTTTTCGTCGAAAAAATAGAACAAAATGGACAAAAATAGGTCGGATCATAGAAATCCGACCTATTTTGTCAACGGTCTGAGACGTTTCTTTTAATAAGAAAACGTCTTTTTTATTTGCTTTCGAAATAAAGGTTAATGTCATACTGCTGTTTCATGATCTTAAAAACCGTTTCCCTTGATTTCCACTCTTCAGGCTGGGGCCATAAATCCGTGCTTTTCTGAATAATCTCGCATCTCAGCTTATGAAATTCCCCTTCTGCTTTTTCTTCCTTCTTTTTAAAATAGTAAGCGGTGCTGTATGCAAAAGCGGCCGACAAAATCCACAGCAGATAGACGGAGTCATTCAGCAAGCCGGAAAGGAAGCCGTTTTGCCCGAGCCCTTTTGACGCTGCAAACAAACAAAACGAAACCGCGCATATCGCCGCCAGCGCCTGCCACCTGAATGTCTGTCTGGCATAGTTTTCGTACTTTTTCTTCCTTTTAATTAAGGCGCGGAGCATTTGTTTCGTCGGTTCGTCCGTAAAACGGTTCAGCTCTTCAAGCTCGCTTCCCACATTCCTCACACCTTGTCCTATTTGATAGTACAATGTATATGTATTCGCGGGCAAAATCATGCCATTGTTAATAAATCGGGATATTCAGAACCTGGCCGGCGTAGACATTGTTGCCTGATAATTGATTATAATTGCGGATTTTTTCCTCTCCTGACCGGTTCTTATAATATTTCATCGAAATCCGATAAAGCGTCTCTTTTTCGCCAACCGTGTGCTTCAGCACCTTTTTGGGCTGCGGCGCTTGCTGAACGGGCGGCTTTTGAGCTGTGCTTGCCGTTTTCTTCTCTTGTTCCGCAGGCTGCTTTGGTGCGGCAGGCTTCTCCTCAGCTTTTTTTGCCTCTTTAGGCTGCTCTTTTTCCTTTTGCTTTTGCTCGTCTTTTTTTGACGGTTCATCCTCTTTATGTTCCGATTGTTTGCTTTCTTTCAGCTTTTCTTCTTGAAGGGCGGCGGCTGTATGCTGCGAAGCCGCCTTTTGATCCGCTTCTTGTTCACCGTTTTGATTTTCATTCGTCATACCCGTCTCACCGGATTTGTTTTCATAAAACACATTATCATACTGATCAGAGTTGGAATCGCCGCCTTCGCCTTGGTTCAGCATGTACATAAACACCACGAAGACGATGATCGGAATGAAAACAAACATGACTGCAAGTGCCGTGAATAGCGGATTTCTTTCTTTATTCTTTTTTTTGCTGTGCTTCTTTTTTTTATGATATGTCTGCCTGGAAGGAATGTCATCATCAGGTATCTTCAGTTCAACAGCCGCGGCCGCCTCCCGGCTCATTTCAGCACGGGCCTTTTCCTGCTCCTTCTTCTTCCTCTCTATCCTTGACATCTCCGTCATGCGAACTCCTCCTTACGTGTTGAAAACGAATCTGGCACGCAAACACAACATCGATCAAAAAGTGTGCCGTGACAGGAACGAATAAATTCCCTGTCCATTCAAAGCTCAATCCGAGCAAAAAGCTGATGGACACAACCATTACAAACAGCAGCCATTTTTTCAAATAACGAAAATGCAAAATCGCGAAAATAATGCTCGCTGCCCAGAGACCGAAATGCGTCTGGATAACGCCTCTGAACAATATTTCCTCTGCAAATGCAATGAAAAGGGTAAGAATCACGATATGCGGGTACGAGCGTTCACGAAAAAGCTTTTCATTTATCCCTTCATCGTCATACATATGCTTCGGAGCCCATTTCATCACCATCAGATCGGCGATAATCACGAGAGCCGCGAGCGGCGCCCCGTACTTCAAGATGCTCAAGTCCGATGGTTTCCAAAGCGACAAAAAAGCGTCTGCATCATCAAATAAAAAGATGCCCATCAATAATGCGGTAAAAAGCATTAGCATCTGGGAAAAATAGAGCTGTTTCAGCATTTCACTGTCTGACAGGCGACGTATGATTTCCGATTGTTTTTTCAGCATACACGATCACAGCTGGCGGCAAATATGGCATCTAATTCTTCTTCCCACGCTGTCAACTTGTTCATAGACGGACGGTCTCCTTTGACTTCGTATGCTTCAAGACTTAAACCGCAGGATGTACAGCACGCTGTGTCATCCGTTTCCAGCGGTTCTTTTTGTTCATTAAAATAAGCGAGCAGGCTTTCCCTGAAGCACCCTTCGCTTTCGGTGACGGCAGCGAACCCAGCCGCTTTTTTCAACTTGAGCTCCCTGCGACTGTCCATCTCCCTCTGAATGACCGCCCGGCCGTCGCCGCCCAGATGATGCACCTTCTGATAAAGATGTAGAAAATGGCGGGCTTGCGTTTCCGATAAACCGGCTTGCTGCAGAACTTCCCGCCGGCTTCGCTCATCTTTCACTCCGGCAAGCTTTTCGTATAAAAAGCCGATATCACTTTGAGAGAGAGCTTCCATTTGAATGAGCTGCTCCTGGATTTCCTCGTCTCCCGGAGCTTTCAGCAAAATGCTGACACTCTGCTTTCCATCCCTGCCCGCACGTCCGATTTCCTGCAGATACGCCTCTGTCGTCTGCGGGAGGCTGAAATGGACCACATATCTGACATCAGGCTTGTCAACTCCCATACCGAAGGCGTTTGTACAGCAGACCACATCAAGCTGGTTGCGGATGAACTGCTGCTGGATCAGCATCCTGTCGCCTGCCTCCATCCCGCCATGATAAAATCCCGTTCGCAATTTAGTCTCATCACGGAGCTTGTCAGCCAATTCTTCAGCCCATTTTCTCGTCGGGCAATAAACAAGACCGGGACCTTGCAGCTTTTGAACCAGCTCTGTCAGCCGCTCCGTCTTCTCAGCGGTATCCCGCAGCTTTTCAATATGAAGCGCAATGTTCGGGCGATCAACGGAATGGATCAAATAATTGGCGCCTTTAAGCCCCAGCATATTGGAAATGTCCTTCAATGTCGCTTCCGTTGCCGTCGCTGTAAGTGCCAGAGTGACGGGATGACCGAGGAGCGCCTTGATGTCTCCAAGCTTCGAATAATCAGGCCTGAAATCATGCCCCCATTGTGAAATGCAGTGAGCTTCATCAACGACAAAAAGGCTGACATTGAGCAATTGAAGCTTATTCAGCATTTGGCCGGACTGGAGCGCTTCTGGTGAAATATACAGATATTTGAGGCTGTGAAGCCGACTTAATACGTCATTTTTTTCTTGGTGTGTCAAAGCGCTGTTCAAGGCCGCAGCCCGCTTCTCTCCGCGCATCTTTAATTGCTGCACCTGGTCTTCCATTAAAGACAAAAGCGGTGAGACGATCAGGACGGTTCCGTCTTTCAACAGCCCTGGAAGCTGATAGCACAGCGATTTCCCGCCTCCTGTCGGAAGCATCGCCACCGTGTCCCGCCCCTCCAGTACGCTTTTGATGATCGTTTCCTGGCCTTTTTTAAACGTATGATAACCAAAATACCGGCGAAGCGCCTGGTGAAGTTTATCCATTCCTGATCACCGTTTTCGACAGAGCGAGGCGGATTTTAAAATAGCTGTAGCGGCCGCCGAGCCCCTCTTTAATTTGTCTGATTTTATTGGTTTGGTTCGCTTTCGCATAATCGGCAATGATTTTCTGCTCCTCTTTTGACACGTACTGATCGATGGAAAAAGACGGATCATGAATGGCAATTTCCACAATGTGATCCTCGATCGTCGCCGATTTCAGCTTTCGAATGTCTGCAATCCGGTCTATTGTATGCCCTTCTTTTATAAGAAAAAGCGTTTTTCTCGTCGATTGTGTGAGACCATCCTTTAAAGGAATGTCCTGAATGAGCGTTTGAAAAAGCGGACTTTCACCATTTTGGGCGGATTGAATAAAATGATGCAGAACATCCCAAAACAGGGCATATATGTACCACTCATCAAGGTTCATTTTTTCGGAAAGCTGTCTAAATGTATAGCCCGCTTTTGCCCCGGAAGTCAGGGAGTGAACAAAAATAGCGGCCTGTTCATCATCGTTCAAAACAGACAGCTTCTCTTTCAGCTCATGGTGAAACTGGGCAGCTGTTTCAGCGGCATTCCGGTTTCTTAAATATTGTTTAACCCAGTTCTGAATCTGATAATCTTTTATGATCGGCAAATACACGCGTTCGCGGTAAAGCTTGTTGGAGAGCACTTGAATCAAAAGCGACATCCTTGCCCACATGATTTTGGCTGCCGCCTGATAATAGCCGCCGTGAAAATGGCGGGGCCACGGGTAAAGGGCAAAAAAGCCGGCAAGTTCCGCTTCTCCTTTTTCGGTGACGGTGTAAGCGCCGCTTTCCGCTTTTTCTCTGACCAAAGACTCCTGTTTCAATTGCTGAACGCTGACTGTCACCTGCTCTCTCGATAGAGCCGAACAAAAGCCGAAGTATTTTGAAACGGCAAATAAACCGGCGTCCTGTATCGTCTGTGACGACCTTTTTCCTTTTAATAAATGATAGACCGCGCTTGCAGAACGCTCACCCTTCATGGATGACAGAATGTCAAGCACAATGGCGTCAAAAAAATGAACCGGCATATCATCACCTACAATCTTCCGGCAACATTCGATCTTTTCTTCTTTTTATTTTAACAGATTTTGCGGAGAAATCGACGTTTAAACTCATATAAAAGGGGTATGTTAGCAGTAGAACCCTTGTGTGATAAGCATTCTCAATATTTTTGAGTTGAAATGTAAGATTAACACCATTACAATAAGGAATGGGAATAGGTTTCATATCGGATAGATAGAGGGTTAAACCATTTGTTCCAACGAAGAACAATCTGGGAGGTTTTTTATTCATGCCAAAATATACAATTGTAGACAAAGATACGTGCATCGCATGCGGAGCTTGTGGTGCTGCGGCTCCTGATATTTATGATTACGACGATGAGGGAATCGCGTTTGTCACCCTTGACGACAATCAGGGTGTCGTCGAAGTCCCTGACGTCTTGGAAGAAGACATGATGGACGCGTTTGAAGGCTGTCCTACAGATTCGATCAAAGTTGCGGATGAGCCGTTCGAAGGCGACCCGCTTAAACACGAATAAAGCAAAAAAACATCCGGTGCACAAAGTGCCGGATGTTTTTTTATCTTCGCCAACAAGCAAAAAGAAGCCGGCTCCTTCTGCAACTGAAAAAACCCGGCACAGAGCCGGGTTTTTTTCATGTCTATTTATTTAGCGGCCATGCGGACGTTTTCCTTCAGCCGCGGTTTCAACGAAAGGAAAATCGGCGTGGAGACGAGAGCCACAGCGATGCCTTTGATGAAATTAAAAGGCAGAATTCCGGCCAGAACTGTGGTTTTGAGCGCTTCTCCCGATAACGCTGGAGCATTTAAAAACCAAGTGTAGGCAGGCAGAAACAATAGATAATTTAAAATGCTCATCGAAACGGCCATCACAAGCGTCCCGGCGAAAAGAGCTGTAACAAACCCTTTGGCAGAACTTGATTTTTTAAGCAGCACAGCCGCCGGCAGGATAAACAATGTTCCGGCAATGAAGTTAGCCGCCTGATCAATCGGAACGCCTGAGGCGCTTCCAACAATAAAGTAATTCAGCACATTTTTGATCGCTTCAACGGCAATTCCGGCTCCCGGACCATACAAAATCACAGCGAGCAGTGCCGGGATATCACTGAAATCGATTTTTAAATACGGGAATGCCCCCAAAATCGGAAAGCTCAGCATCATTAAAATAAATGCGATGCTGCTCAGCATGCTGATTGAGACGAGACGTCTCACTTTGTTGTGTTTCATTTTGTCACTCTCTCCTTTTCGATCACATCTCACGAAAAGAGGAATGGTTCTTTCCCCTGCCCTAAACAAAAAACCCGCTTTATTGAAAAAGCGGGGCTGTTTTACAGACAGGTCAAATAAACGTTTGAAAATATCATTTCAAAACGCACGGAACCTCCATCTTCTCCCATCCAGACTATACTGTCGGCTTCGGAATCGCACCGAATCCTGCCCCTAAAGAGGCTCGCGGGCTTAGAGCGCTTGCTCATCACCGCCGGTAGGGAATTTCACCCTGCCCCGAAGATTGATCTTATTTATTTTTGATACTGATATTATTATAAATGAATTGTGAAAAAATGTACAGATTCAAAGCTTATGGCGCTGTTTTGGGACGTCCTTCAGAATATTTCGGCAAACTCACTTTTTCCATACGCTAAAAACCGCACATTCACAGTTATTTCATTTTTAATTTTCGTCTTTCCGCGCGAAACTCATTGACACCCTTTATGGAATATGGTAAATTATCAGATATTTATGACGCTTATTTAGGAGGAAATCTTACATGTTTCGAGTATTGGTCTCAGATAAAATGTCCAGCGACGGCCTCAAACCATTAATGGAAGCAGATTTTATTGAAATTGTAGAAAAGAATGTTGCGGAAGCGGAAGACGAGCTTCATACGTTTGACGCTCTCTTGGTGCGGAGCGCCACGAAGGTGACCGAAGAATTGTTTAAAAAGATGACTTCGCTAAAAATCGTTGCCAGAGCAGGTGTCGGCGTCGACAATATCGATATTGACGAGGCGACAAAGCACGGTGTCATCGTCGTAAACGCGCCAAACGGAAATACAATTTCAACTGCTGAACATACTTTTGCAATGTTTTCAGCGTTAATGAGACATATTCCGCAGGCAAACATCTCCGTTAAATCAAGGGAGTGGAACCGTTCGGCTTACGTCGGTTCGGAGCTTTACGGAAAAACACTCGGCATCATCGGAATGGGCCGCATTGGAAGCGAAATCGCGAGCCGCGCAAAAGCGTTCGGCATGACCGTTCATGTATTTGACCCGTTCCTGACTCAAGAAAGGGCAAGCAAGCTCGGCGTTAATGCGAACAGCTTTGAAGAAGTTCTGGCATGCGCCGACATCATTACGGTTCATACCCCGCTCACAAAAGAAACGAAGGGACTTTTGAACAAAGAAACCATCGCAAAGACGAAAAAAGGCGTTCGTCTCGTGAACTGTGCAAGAGGCGGCATCATCGATGAAGCGGCGCTTTTGGAAGCTTTGGAAAGCGGACATGTCGCAGGCGCTGCCCTCGACGTGTTTGAAGTCGAGCCTCCGGTCGATTCAAAACTGATCGATCATCCGCTTGTGGTCGCGACTCCTCACTTGGGCGCTTCAACGAAAGAAGCCCAGCTGAATGTCGCTGCACAAGTTTCCGAAGAAGTCCTTCAGTATGCGCAAGGAAATCCTGTGATGTCCGCGATCAACCTTCCGGCCATGACAAAGGATTCATTCGAAAAAATCCAGCCTTATCATCAGTTTGCCAATACGATCGGAAACCTTGTGTCCCAGTGCATGAATGAGCCTGTTCAAGATGTAGCCATCCAATATGAAGGCTCTATCGCCAAACTTGAAACGTCATTTATTACGAAAAGCCTTTTGGCCGGATTCCTGAAGCCGAGGGTCGCGGCTACCGTCAACGAAGTGAATGCCGGCACTGTCGCGAAAGAGCGCGGCATCAGCTTCAGCGAAAAAATTTCTTCCAATGAGTCAGGCTATGAAAACTG
The DNA here is from genome assembly GCF_022832475.1 of Bacillus sp. B19-2. Classification (NCBI taxonomy): domain Bacteria; kingdom Bacillati; phylum Bacillota; class Bacilli; order Caryophanales; family Bacillaceae; genus Bacillus; species Bacillus sp. B19-2. Next base: position 763,054 of record NZ_JALHKQ010000003.1, on the reverse strand, counting down.
CATTTCTGTGACTGTCACCGGAGATGTGACGACATTCTCTTTAAGAGCGACGTACATTCCGCACTTCGGCGGTCGCATCGTTGCCTTAAACGGCTTTGATATCGATTTTTATCCGGCAGGACACCTTGTGTATATTCACCACCAGGATAAACCGGGGGCTATCGGCCATGTCGGACGAATTTTAGGAGACCATGACATCAACATCGCCACTATGCAAGTGGGTCGAAAAGAAAAAGGCGGAGAAGCGATCATGATGCTTTCATTTGACCGCCACCTTGAGGACAACATTTTAAATGAGCTGAAAAACATTCCGGATATCGTGTCTGTTAAAGTCATCGATCTTCCTTAATAAAAAGCCCCGGAACCTGAAAGAAATTCCTTTCGGGTTCCGTTTTTTTAGGAACTCTCCTTGATCTCAAGCAGCTGGCGGGGATAAATCTGCTCTCCTTTCAAATCGTTCCATTCTTTGAGGTGCCGGACAGTAACGCCCATTTTTTCAGCGATATGATGGAGCGTATCCCCTTTCTGCACCACATATGTGCCGGTCTTCGGCTCATCGTCATGAAGGAGGAGTGTTTGGCCAGCCTTAAGCTTCGAATGTTTCAACCCGTTTATTCTCATGATCTCCTCGATTGATATACCGCTATCCTTGCTGATTTTCCAGAGCGTGTCCCCTTTTTGAACAGTTACCGCACCGCTCATTGTCCCGGTGTTTTGATGAACGTGGACAGCATTTTGCCGGAGCGCTTCTTCACGAAGCACTGTCAGCGGATTGATTGCATATCTTTTATCTTCAGTCCATGAACCGTGATGCATTTCAAAATGCAGGTGGGTTCCGGTCGATATTCCCGTATTGCCGATGATTCCGATTTGCTCGCCTTTTTTCACCCGTTCTTTTTCCTTTTTCAGGCGTTTGCTTAAGTGGGCATAAACGGTTTCATATCCGTTGTCATGTTTGATAAATATCACGTGGCCGTAGGAGTCCGATTGATACGATTTGCTTACCGTTCCGTCTGCGGCAGCCGCTACAGCCTCCCCTTCGGGAGCAGCGATGTCAATCCCCTTATGCTTTCCGTCTCTCGTCCCGAATTGATCTGTGATCTCCCCTTTAATCGGTTCAATCCACTCTGAAGCTGCCGCCCCCGGCGCGGTGACGAGAAATGCAAGCCCCGAAAGCCATGCGATCGCGAACAGGAAGTTTTGATGTCTGAGTATCTTCAAGGTTTTCCATATCCTCCTATTACAAGCATCTGCGGTAAAATTCCCCCTATTCGGAGACAGCTTAGTATACTTCCAAATCAATACATTTTATACATCAAAAAAAGACTCCGCTCAGGGAGTCTTTTAGCTTTCTATCGTTATCGGATTCGGTGCGTACGGAACCTGTACAGATTTCGACAAGTCATAGGCGCCGACCTTGGTTGTGGATGCATTTTTAAATTTCACTTTTGTGAACCCGAAATCTTTGGCGGTCAATAGAAGGCCTTCCACCATCAAGACGTCTTCAGGTTTATTTTCAATATTCGCGGAGGAAGAAAATTGAATGATCAGTTCTTTTCCATTCTTTTGGATATCTTCAATCTGCGTATCATCGGATAGGATGGGTTGTAAATGAGTGCTGCTTTCTTTATTTTTCATCATCTTTATCGCTTCCTGCACCGTTTCGTAAGATTCGCTTGAAGGTGCAAGGAACCGGCGTCCGTCAGAGCTTTCATATAAATAGTAGCCTTTTTGCGTCTGATGCATAATCGCCATATCGGCGAGCATTCCAAATGATTCAAATTCAACGCCGGATTTATCATCGGAAATAAACAAAACAGAATCATACGAACCCCATTTAAAGGTTTCATTGATCACATTTTTCAGCCGTTCGAAATCTTCCACTGAAAGCTCCGGTATTTTTTCATTTACTTGAATCGTCAGTTTTTTACCGTTTTTCTGTTCTTTGAACTTCACCTGATCAAGATAAGCTGTATCAAATGATGTAAATTGGTCCACTTTAAGGCGGCTGTAGGCGTGAAGCGCATCTTCAAGATTCGTCATGCTTATGCTTTTCTCAAGACTTATCGGGACAACGACAGACTTGGACTCATCAAGGAAAGCGAAGGTGATATAGTCGTCTTTTTGACTCTGGGAGACGACAAACGTATTTGCAGGTTCAGACTGGGCAGCATCAGCCTCCGTCTGCACCAATTTTCCGTCAGATGAAATGTTTGCGTCGGCGCTGTTTTGAGATCTGATCTGTTCGATTAATTGAGGAGTGATCAGCATCAGAAGAAAGAGAACCAAAACTGTAGCAGCAAATGCGCCGACCCGTTTTTTCGGTGATTTACGCTTAGGTGCGAGAATCAGCTTTTGATAGATCTGATTTGCCGAACGATTATCCTTAACCGTTGGAAGTTGGCTTAGTAACGCCTTCAGCCGTTCTTCGTTCCATTCTGACTTCTTCATTCTTTGGATCCTCCTTCAAAAGCTCCATCTGTTTACGAAGCACTTTCAGACCGCGATGCTGAGTGGTTTTTACCTTGCTTTCGGAAAAATTTAAGGCTTTTGCCGTTTCACTGATCGAATACCCTTGGATAAACCGCAATACGATAACCGATCTTTGATCAAGCGTACACTTGTCAAGGGCCTCGAAAATTTCCTTCAGGTTTTCATTCTGCATTACGATGTCCTCAGGCAGAGGCTTGCGGTCTTTTACATCTTGTTTCTCCCAGTCAAACGTCCCCAAAATCCGCTGGCGGATCGTCTGCTGCTTTCTGAACCAGTCGATCGCAACGTGCCGCGCAATCGAAAGAAGCCAGGTTTTTTCACTGCTTCTGCCTTCAAATGTTTCATAAGAATGCAGGACGCGGATGTATACTTCCTGAACTAAGTCTTCTGCCTGGTTTTTGTCTTTTACCATATAAAATAAAAACTGAAATAAATCCTGATGATACTGATCATATATTTTCTGAAAGGTTTCTTCCACCTGAAACCCCTCCGTTCAATTTATTGTCGTTTGTCAATCTTAAAAGGTTACATTACAACTATTACAACTATATTACGAACATATGAAAATGGAAAGAGGGTTTTACTAAAGTTAAGGTTAATTTTAACTTAACAAGCATAAAAGCACCTGTTCTAAATGAACAGGTGCCAAGCTTCTCACTGAGCTGTGTCCGAATACTCATAATCGGAACGTTCCTTGAGGCGGATCCTTTGAAATGGCCTGATTTTCATCCGTTTATGACTTTAAGTCCAATTGTTGGCGAAGTTTTTTGGAAATCGCCTTTCTCTTTTCGTCAGTCACCAGGTGATACCATAAGCCGTCAACTTTTTTATCTTCACCCTCAATTTCTATCTGTTTAATATCCTTGGCAGCTTCTTTATAAGAATGTTGAATATCGATCATCTTGTCCAGTGTTAAGTTTGTTTTGATGTTTTTTTCTAATGCTGTCAAAATCTCTTGATAGTTTGTTAATGATTTTAATTGGGCACCTTCATGAATAATTTCATTGATGATCTCACGCTGCCGCTCTTGACGTCCAAAATCACCGCGGGGATCGTCTTTTCTCATCCTAGCATATGTCAAAGCAGTTTTGCCGTCAAGATGCTGCTTCCCTTTTGACAGATGCACGCCTTCAAGGGTGAAATCAATCTGATTATCCACCGTAACGCCGCCAATTGCATCCACAATATCTTTAAATCCATCCATATTGATTTTAATATAATAATTGATTGGAATGTTCAAAAATTGTTCTACAGTTTCAACGGTCCCTTCAATTCCGCCATAGGTGTAGGCCGAATTCATTTTCGAAAATTTATTCTTCGATTTGATAAACACCCTTGTATCACGCGGAATACTTGTCATTGTCGTTTTCTTTGTCTCCGGGTTAATCGTCATCACAATCATAGAATCCGGGCGTCCTTTATCACCGGGGCGCTCATCTATCCCTAATAAGAGAATGGATATAGGATCGTGTGGAGCATTATCCTTCTGCTCGGCATCCCGGTGAAGAGGCTCGTACATTCCATTGATTGATTTTGCGACGGTACGGTAAATCCCGTATGACACCACACTGCCAATCGTGATCACTAGCGCGAGGGCGAACAATATCACATTTTTCATCTTTAGTTTTCTTTTTCTCATTTTCACCATAGTATCCCTTCCTTGTTTATGCATCTCATATTTTTTAATTCCATCTGAAATGAACCGGTTTGATCGAATCATGCATTGGTTTCATTTCATATCCGTTTTCTTGGAAGTATTTCAATAGTTTCTCCAAATGGGCGGCGGTCGTCGGTTTTTCATGCATTAATACGACAAGCGGCTCAACACCGGAAAGGTTATTGACTTGCTGAATCACATTATTCACAAATTGACCGTTCGTATTTGCAGATTTCCAGTCCTCTGAATCAACAGTCCAATCCCAAAGATTAAAGTGGTCGCGCTTAATGACTTCTTGAAATGGACCGGTAATATAAGGCTTTGATCCGTAAGGCGATCTGATCAAATGTGTGTCAACGTTGGTCGTTTCTTTGATCGTTTTCAGCGTATCGTTCATTTCTGCTGCAAAGCTTTCAGGAGATTTATAGATTTTCGATACTTGGTGCGTCACTCCGTGAGAGCCGACAGAATGGCCGTTTTCAACCATTTTCTTCACAATATCGGGATTTTGTTCGATATTCGGTTTTAACATGAAAAAAGTAGCTTTTGCATGATACTTATCGAGCAAACTTAAGATTTTATCTGAAGCCGCAGGATTCGGCCCGTCGTCAAATGACAAATAGACGACCTTTCCGATTTCCGGCGCTGTTTGCTTGTTTTCTTTTTTCTCTGCTTTATGTTTGCCTCCTGTCACCGGTGCTGAAGCGGCGGAATTTTCTTTTAGCGGTTCCTGCTTTGGACCGGCAAGTGCATTCCAAGAAATGCATAACAAAGTCACACCCAGTACAATCAACATACCCAGCACTAATTTTCCTAGTGCGCTCAATTTATGATCCTCTTTTGGTGAATTTGACACTTTTTCCAACTCCTTAAGCTGTAATTATCAATCACTAGGTTTCTTTTAATCTCGTCACATACAAATGACAATTTTTAAGCTGCTTTTTTGAAGACAACGTTCTATAAGAAGGATGCTCTTTAAATATAAGGGGAAGATATCGCAGAAGTTCGACCAACTTGTAAACAAAATGTCACAAAAAGAGGAAAAACATCATTTTTTGAGGAATAGTAATAAGACTTATTACCTTTCAGAAAATAGTAAGAAAGGAATAAACGGGTGAAAAGAAAAACCTTATTTCGGTATTTAACTGAAATAAGGTTTTTTTGCCTGATATTCAAACAGCGGTTATTTAAATGTGATGATATAAGCTTGTTCTTCTAAAAATCGCGCCGATGCACTCTCCATTGAAGGATACTGGTATTGAGCGCTAACGAGCAGGCTGTTGCCGTCCGGACTCCAATATATTTCCGAAGGGATGGTGCCGTGGTATATCGGTTCTTCATAGAGGATATTTTTCCCCTGAAGCTTGCCTGCATAGATATTGTCTTCATCCTTCAAAGAGTAAGCGATTTTCTTTAAGTCGTTTGAGAATTTAAAAACAGTTACTTTTTCGAGTAAAGCAGAAAGCTCGCCGTTTCTGCGATCATATTCGTACAGGGTTTCTCCTGTGTCCAGGAATACAAATTGATCATTGTTTAACCAAACCGGCCCGCCGCGGCTGTCCAGACGCTTGTCCTGGATTTTAATGCGGTTGCCGTCAATCGTTCCCATTCTGATTCCGTACTCGTCGGAACGCTGCAACACGGTAAGCAGAAAATCTCGTCCATTATCAGAGATGTTAACGCCCGTAAGCGAGTTTTTCTCCGCAAAATCATTCAATGTATACGTTTTAAGCGTTCCGGAAGCCGTATCATAAACACGAAGGCTTGTCTGATTCCCCTTTCCGGCATCTAAAACGAGGTAACAAACGTATCTGCTATTATTTGACCATGAAACATCTTGGACATAGACCTCATTGCTGGCGGAGATGCTGGCGATTTCCGTTTTTTTACCGTTCGCCGGCGAAAACAGCTGCATGGATGCCTTACTTAATCCCAAATTGACTCCGGCGATACGCTTTCCGTCTGGAGACATTTTTAGGTTGGACATATTGCTTTCAATGCCTTTTACGATTTCGGCTTTTTCATAGGGGGAGGAAAGACGCTGAAGACTGCGCGCCGTACGTTCAGATGTCCCATCTCCCTTGAAAAAACCGACTACGGAATCCGGTGAAGACCAGCCAAGCAGCTGCCCTGCTTTTGGAAGGCGATAGATCGTATTGACTTGAAAAGGGCGGGTCTTCTGGTCACCGACATGATTGTCTTCTCCGCTTGGGATGATAATCGTTTCAGATCTTTTTCCGACATTATAACTGGAAACGATAATGGCCAGAAACAACAGCACTCCTGCCCAAATGATAAACGGTTTGTTTTTCATCATTTCTCAACCTTTGCGTAAGCTAATTCAACATGAATCACTGTTTGGTTTTCCTTGTAGTACATCTCGATTGTTCCTCCGTGTTCGTCAACAATTGTTTTCACAATGCTTAATCCCAAGCCTACACTTCCCTCTTCCTTAATCTTCTGATTGACTGAATAAAAAGGCTGGAACATTTTGGAGTGTTGGTCATTTTCCAATGGAGCACTTGGATTCTTGAATGTAAAAAGAATGTTTTCTCCAACGATTTCGGCCTTAATGATGATTTCCGAATGAGATAAGCTGTATTTGATGGCGTTGTCCAGCAGATTGATGAAAAGCTGGCGCAGCCTGCTCACATGACTGTGAACGTACAGGCCATCTTCAATGTCACAGGTGATCTTTTTCTTATACCGTTCTGCCCGAAACTTCATCGATTCGCAAACATCTTTTAAAATTTCCCCTGCGTCGACCGTGTCAAATTGAGCGCCTTTGGACGGTTCCCGGGATACTTCAAGAAGCTTGATCACCAAATTGTGCAGGCGTCGGCTTTCTTCAACAATATGGTTCATTCCTTTATCAAAAAAAGCCCGATCCGATTCCCCTTTATTTTTTATGATCTCGGCATATCCTTGGATAGAGGTCAGAGGTGTTTTCAGCTCATGCGTCATATTGTCAAAAAATCGTTTTTCTTGTTCGTTCAGTTCCTTTAAACGGTCACGATCTCTTTCAATGGTTAAAATTTGTTCTCGAATCCTGCTGATCATATCGTTAAAGTTGACGGCAAGCTGGCCGATTTCATCTTTTCTATTAAAGTGGATATCCATATCCAGCTTGCCCTTCTTGACTTGCGAGGTGGCATCTGTCAGCTTGACGAGCGGAATCGTGATATGTCTGGACAGGATATAGGAGAAAAGGAACGCCGCCACAAATATGGCAAGCGCGATGTAAAAAACAATATCCAGAACCTCTCCGCTTTGCTTATACAGCAGGTCGAAATTTTTCGAAAAACGCAATATGCCTACTTTTGTACCTTCAACGACAACCGGATATGAAAAAAACACTTCTGCTTTGTTGCGGTTATAGGTGATATGATAGGCAGTCTTTCCTTTGATTGCCTGTTTAAGATCTTCATCACTCCCTCGGGAAAACACCTTCTGATCAGAAGAAGACAACAATGCGCCATTCACAGTATAAACACCGACATTGCTTCCTGTGGAGTGATTCAAATTATCTACCATTTCATCGGCCATATCACCGAAATAAAGTTCATTGTTTTTATAATGATTGATTAAAAATGCCTGGTTTACATAGACGATACTGTTTTTTTTCAGTTCGACTAAATCAGATGTTACAATTTTTTCATTACTCGACCAAATCACGTTCTTAACCGTGTGATTGAGCACAAGGAAAGAGAGAGAAAAAATCAGAAAAAAGCCAACAATAAACTTGCCCTTGATGGTCCGTAACACTCTCTACTCCTCCTGCTTCTCGAATTTATATCCGATGCCGAACACCGTTTTAATCAAGTCGCTTGCATCAAGCTTTTTGCGGAGTCTTTGAATATGGGTATCAACTGTGCGGGTGTCACCGAAAAAATCGTATCCCCAAACGAATTCCAAAAGCTCTGAACGCGTAAAAACTTTTCCCCGATGGTCAACCAAAGTCATCAGCAGATCATATTCTTTAGGAGTCAATTCGACGGCTGATCCGTCTTTTTTCACCAGTCTTTCACCCGGAACGATCACAATGTTTTTAAACCGGATCTCATCCTCTTTTTCCGTTTCCCGTTCGTTCACATGATAGGCTTGTTCCAGACGCCGAAGGATCGTGCGGATTCTCGCGACAACTTCACGCAGATCAAACGGCTTTGTAATATAGTCGTCGGCCCCGAATTCCAACCCGAGTATTTTATCCGTGATATCTGATTTGGCGGTGATCATGAGGATCGGAATATTATAGCTTTCGGTCACTGTTTTGCAAATATCCAATCCGCTGCAGTCAGGCAGCATCCAATCGAGCAGCAGAAGATCAGGTTTGAACTGATCTAATTCCCTCATGCCTGAAGAGCCGTTATTGACCGTGCACGTTTCAAAACCTTCGGACGTCAGCCCGTATGAAAGCAAATCAGCAATTGCTTCATCATCTTCAATAATCAGTATTTTGGTTTTATCCATAAAGTCATCACTCATTCCCTGTTTCAAGCTTATTTTTCTAAAAATCTCTTTTGTTCCTCGCATCCTTCTATAGAGATGATACATAAATCTAAACCAACATTTGACTTTCCGCAATTGGATCGCTGGCGGGCTATAAGGCACAGAAAAAATGAACGGCCTTTTATAATGATCAGAACGGGTCCATATCCGGTTTTTACTATCAAAGTTTCGGTTATCCCAAATTCTTCATCGATGATCATCTGTCTTTTGGAATTCCCACTCTTTTAACGGCAACAAAGGCAAAAACGTTTCAGGATAAGCAGACATTTTACAAATTGGATACATTTTGTTCTCAAATAACGGAGCACCTGTTCTGCATGAACAGGTGCTCTTTGTTTCTTATGGAACAAGATTGTTCGTCAAATTTGGCCATCATCCTGCTTATTTCTTGGAATGTAAAACGTGAAGGAAGTCCCTTCGTTCAGCATGCTGTGGACGGTGATCGATCCGTTGTGTGCATCGACGATGTTTTTGACGATCGCAAGTCCGAGGCCCGTCCCGCCTTTTCCTCTCGTCCTTGCTTTATCCGCCTTGTAAAAGCGTTCAAAGATAAACGGCAGGTCCTCTTCGGGAATGCCGCTGCCCGAGTCTTTCACGGCGATCTTCAGCCCGCTTTGCGCTGACTGCACATCGACATGTACGGTGCCCCCGGCATTTGTATGGCGGATCGCGTTGTCTATCAAGTTTGTTAAAACCTGCTCCATTTTGTCCGGGTCAAACACAAATTTGGCTTCATGCAGATCAAGATTGTGAGAAAGCGTAATCTCTTTGTCCCCGGCCACTCCGTAAAACTTCCTGAACACCCTCTCGAAAAATTCGCGGAGCTCCACCGGTTCAACGTTTAAGGAAATATGGCCCGCCTCCATTCTGGCAAGGTCCAGCAAATCATTCACAAGCCTTCCCATTCGTAAAGACTCGTCATAGATGACCTGCGCGATTTCCTTTTTTTCTTCCTCAGAGCTTGCAATGTCGTCAACGATCGCTTCACTGTACCCTTGAAGCATCGAAATCGGTGTTCTCAGCTCATGGCTGACATTGGCGATAAAGTCTTTTCTCAGCTTATCAAGCCGTCTTTCCTCCGTCATATCCCTCAACACGGCGACCGCTCCGCGCACATGTGACTGATTGTACAGCGGACTCATGAGCAGCACCCATGTTCTGCCTTGCAGGGTCATTTCAATCATCTGTTCCTTCTCCGTGCTGACGGTGTTTTGAAAAAGCTCGCGCGCTTCAGGAGGCAGTTCATGGCCTTCTTTTACATTCATGTTCTGCTCATAATACCAAGCCTGTAAAAAGCGTTCAGCCGGAGGGTTAGTCACAAGAATCGTCCCGTCGATATTGATGGTGATCACGCCGTCGGCCATACTGCTTAAAATATTCGACAAATGCTCCTTTTCTTGATTGAGCGCCGTAATATGGAACTTCAGCTGGCGCCCCATTTGGTTAAAGGCAATCGCCAGCTCGCCGATTTCATCCTGGGTCAGGATCGGAATCTTCGTATCAAACTTCCCTTTTGCAAGATCCTGTGCACCTTGCCGCATTTTTCTGAGCGGGTAGGTAATCCGGCTCGACAGGAAGAAAGCGAAAATCGTCGTTAACACAATCGCAATTGCAGCGGCAAAGAGAATATATCTTGTCGTATGCTGTGTCGTATCTTTCACGGCAAGAAGCGACTGAGAAAGAAACACCATGCCTTCATCTTCGCCTTTCCCGTACGGTACACCGACAATCAGCTGATCGTTCTTTTGATTGGAGATGACCGTCCGCTTCTGCACTTTTTGATGCTTCTGAAGCGCTTCGTTCAGATCGGGATCATTTTTAATATCTTTTAATGTAATGGAAGCCACTTTTTGATTTTCCCGCGGTGAATCCCAATATTCATTCTCATTTTTGATAACGGTAATGCTCGTCAGTTCATCGGCAAGCTCCCATGTAATCGATCTGGCTGTCTCCTGGTCTTTATGGTTTTCCATGATGACGGCCACCTTGCTGGCGAGCTTTGTTAAATCAGCTTCCGCCTCATCGACATGGTAGTTTTCAATAAACTCAAGCAGAAAGAACGTAAGGATAAATAAGACAAATGAAACCAAAAGCAGTATGGTAAACCACAGTTTACCGACTACGCTCTTCCAAAACTTCATTCGTTTCCGACCTCAAATTTATACCCGACACCCCATACCGTTACGATTTTTTTCGCAGCTTTCGGCGAGACTTTGTTCAATTTTTCACGTAGACGTTTAACATGGGTGTCGACCGTTCTCAAATCACCGAAAAACTCGTATTGCCATACTTCCTTCAGCAGCTTTTCACGATCGTATACTTTATCAGGGGTTTTGGCCAGGAAGTAAAGCAGTTCATATTCTTTCGGCGTCAGGCTGACTTCGGTTCCGTCCGCCATAACTCTGTGTGCATCGTGATCAATGGATAAGTGAGAAAAAACAAGAACATTTTTTGCCGTTGTATCTGTATTCAGGTAAGAGGTTTGCGATGATCGTCTCAAGAGCGCTTTGACTCTCAGCACCACTTCCCTCGGACTGAAAGGTTTTACAATATAGTCATCGGTTCCGACTTCAAAGCCCTGCACCCGGTTCGCTTCTTCGCCTTTCGCCGTCAGCATGATGATCGGAGTGGCTTTTTTGTCGCGTACTTGGCGGCATACTTCAATGCCGTCTGTTCCGGGCATCATCAAATCGAGCAGGATTAAATCGTAATCGTTGCCCAGGGCTTTATCGATGGCTTCGTCGCCATTCTCGGCTTCCTCGATCTTATAGTTTTCCCTTTCCAGGTACATTTTTAAAAGTCGTCTGATTCTTGCCTCATCGTCTACTACTAATATTTTTGTCTCTTTCGTCTGTTCCATCGTAAACCTCCTGATTTGAATCTTCTTACATTCATTTTATTAGAAAAGCGATTGTAAGCCAAGCTAAGAATGGCCTTTCCGCACTTTAAAACGATAAGCTACGGAAGGCCCGGCGAAAAGCCCGGACCTTCCTGCACCGCACGGATCATGCATAAGAGTGAAGTCCGGCGATGACAAGGTTTACAAAAATAAGATTAAACATAATAATGGCAAAACCGATGACGGCGAGCCACGCCGATTTTTCGCCGTGCCAGCCTCTTGAAAGCCTGAGATGCAGATAAGCTGCATAAAACAAAAATGTAATCAACGCCCAGACTTCTTTCGGATCCCAGCCCCAGAATCTGCTCCATGCCAGCTGTGCCCATATCATCGCGAAAATAAGCGCGCCAAGCGTAAAAACCGGAAAGCCGATCGAAACGGAGCGATAGCCGATTTCATCGACAAGGTCAAGGTTCACATTTTTCACGAGCGGCTGAAGAAGCTGACTGATGCGTTTTCTGATGATCAGCCTGATGACACCGTAAAGCAATGCGCCGGTTCCAAACGACCAGAGAACCGTATTCAGCTTCCGGCCTGAAAAAATAGGCGGCACATTGACAAGCGGCTCCATTCTCTCCTCTGTTAAAAGTTCGCCTTTGTTCGGTCCGATCAGAGCGGGAAGCTCGTATATCATGACGTCTTCCTGGTTGTCTTTATCAATCCACTTGAACTTCGCTTCATAGCCCCCAATGCGGAATGAGGTCGTGACAAGGATAAACGCGAGCGTTGTCACAAGCATAAACATGACAAATTCGAGCCAGAACGTTTTTTTGCCCGGCTGTGACTGATCCACATGCTTGAGCAGAAAGATCACGCCGGCAACAAAGCTGATGGCGAGAATCGCCTGGCCGAGAGCTGCAGTCGTAACATGAATATAAAGCCAGTTGCTTTGAAGCGACGGAATCAGCGGTGTGATATCGGTCGGAAACATGCTGGCATATGCGATTAACAGCAGGACAACAGGCAGTGTAAACAGCCCCAAAGCAGACAGCTTGTAAATAAAGTAGATAATGATGAACGCCAGAACGAGCATCATGCTGAAAGCCGTTGTGAATTCAAAAAGATTGCTGACAGGTGCGTGTCCGGAAACGATCCATCTCGCAATAAAATATCCAAACTGGCATACAAATCCGATGATCGTGATCAATACTGCGATCGACGCCCAGCGGTTCTTCTTCTTCCGGTCTGAAGCCTTGCTCCTGATGGAGCCGCCAAAAAAGAAGACCGCTGAGAGATACAAAAGAAATGCCGCGTACAATAAATTGCCGCTTAACTCTGCCATGAAAACCCCTCCCTATGCTGGCCGTTTATTTTTTTCCTTTGACAGTTCTTTTTGATCGGCCGGTTCGGATATCCCCGTATCCTCAAGTACGGCCTTCAAGTCCTGCTTCAGCCCGTACCAGTTTTTGTTCGTATGTCCGGCGACGAGCACATGCCCATCCAGCGTTCTGAGCCAGATCCTTCTGTGGTGCCAGTACATCCCCTGGATGACGCCGATCATAAAGATGGCGCCGCCGACCATGAGCACCCATAAAGTCAAATCTTTTCTAATGGTGAGGCCTGAGAGATTCTTCGTTTCGACGTGGTCAAACTTCATCTTATATTTATTGTCGTCAGAACCTTCGATTGTTTCCTGAATCGCAACGAAACTCTTTTCTCCTTTAGGCTTATCCGGGGCGGTGATCTGGAATACAAAAGCCGGATTGTTCGGATTCCTCGTTTTCGTGCTCGGCTCTCCGTCTTTGTTAAAATAAAAGTCCGGCAGGTAGCTTGCAATATGAACTTTGTAACCGTTGCCAAGATCATATTCCGGTTTCGGCTCCAAGAGGTCGATTGCCACTTTGCCGAAAGATTTCCCGCTGTCTTTTTCAATCAGCTGAAACACCATTTTGTCGAGCTCGCCTTCCTTGTAAGTCAGCTGATAGAGTGCATATGAACCGAATTTCAGCGGGTCATTGACCCTGATCTGGCCGCTTTTCACTTTCTTCAATTCAGGCGCTTCACCCGGCAGGCTGTCATTTTTTCTTTCATACAGTTCAACATCGGTTTGATATGTTTTTGCGACAGTCCCGTCACCCGCTTTAGTAATCGCCTCTGAAAATACGTCTTTTTCTTTTTCACTGTCGTACATTTCTTTTGTAAACCGGTTGTTTTTCAAGTAGTAATGGCCGTCAGTTCCCGGGATGGGCACGGTCTCCCCTTCCCTGATCCAAAGGGTTTCGTCGACATACATGCCCGGAACAAATCTGAGCATTACACCGATGAGGAATATGATCAGCCCGATATGGTTCACATATGGGCCCCACCTTGAAAAACGGCCTTTTTCCGCGAACAGGTTGCCGTTTTCTTCCTTGACGCGGTATCGTTTTTTCTTCAGTTTACCGACGATTTGCGATCTGGTGTCTTCAGACAAATCCGCTTCCGTCCGGCTGAAAAGGCGCTGCCTCTCCATAAAGTTCGGATTTCGCGTGACGCCCTGATTTTTCAGCGCCCTGTACAAAGGAACGACCCGGTCAAGGCTGCAGATCACAAGCGATATGCCGATTGAGGCAACCAGAATAATAAACCACCATGAACCGTAAAGATTGTGAAAACCGAGAGCATAATAGATTTGTCCGAGAAGCCCGTATTGTTCGCTGTAGTATGTATCAGCCTGCGCACCCGGCGGCAGGAACATTTCCTGCGGGAAAATCGTTCCAAAAGCAGATGCTGTCAGCGTAATGACGATCAGCCAGACGCCGACCTTTACAGACGAAAAGAAATTCCATATTTTATCTACGATTGTTTTGTTATATGTTTGAGAGCGTCTCGCACTTCCGTCATACCGCATGTCAAGGAGTTTGGCATCCTGTTTGACGAGCGGCTTTCCGCACGATTCACACAAAACGGTACCCGTCGGATTCACGTGGCCGCATTCGCACTTGATTTCTTTCATCATGACGATCCCTCTGGTTTGATCATATTCATATAATCATGGATCATCCGTTCTGTCATCGTGCCCGACACGACTTTGACAATCTCTCCATCAGGGTTGATCAGAAACGTGGTCGGCAGCGGTGTGACATCGTAGGCGTTCAGAACCTGCCTGTCTTTATCAAGCACAACCGGAAAATTGACGCCGTAGTCTTTCATAAAGTTTCGGACGGCAAGGTTTGATTCGCCGACATTGACGGCGACGATTTCAACCCCTTGATCCTTAAACACTTTGTATTGATTCGCCATGTAAGGAAATTCTCTTTTGCATGGTTCGCACCATGTTCCCCAAAAGTTTAAAAATACCCCTTTGCCTTTTAGCTCGTCCAGTTTGAGACGGTTGCCGTCAACATCCTCCAGCGAAAAATTGGGAGCTTTTTCCCCCACCGCCACACTCTCCGTCTTTTGAAACACGGCGCTGTACAGCGTGTAGCCAAGCGCTGCAAGCAGCACAAGGAGGATGCCTGTCCGAATGTAAAAACGCTTTTTTTTCATGATCCGCCCCCTCATTTAGACATTCAGTATCATTATATCATCTCATGACTGCCTGCCATTTGCCTTTTTTGAAGGTTGTGTGAAAATTTAGAAAGCCGCTTTACCGTGTTCGGCCAATGCCCTGAGCCTTTTCACTTCATGAGGCGTGAGCTCTCTTTTTTCCCCAGTTTTCAAGCCCGCCAGGTTCAAAAAAGCGTACTCTTCCCTTTTCAGCTTAAGCACTTCGTGCCCGATGGCTTCAAACATTCTTCTGACCTGGCGGTTTCGCCCCTCATGGATCGTGATTTGGACGATGCTTGTCTGCTTTTTCTTATCGAGTGACAAAAGCTTCACTTTTGCCGGAGCTGTCTTTCCTTCCTCAAGGCGTACGCCCCGCTCAAGTTTTTTTAAATTCTCCTTTAAAGGAATGCCTTTCAGCTTTGCCACATACGTTTTATTAATTTCGTATTTCGGGTGCATCAATTTATTAGCGAAGTCCCCGTCATTCGTTAACAATAAGAGGCCGCTTGTGTCATAATCAAGCCTTCCGATCGGATAGATCCGCTCTTCCACTTCTGTGAAAAAGTCGGTCACAACTTTCCGGCCTTTGTCGTCTTTGACTGCTGATATAACCCCTCTCGGTTTATACAGGAGAAAATAAACGGGTTCTTCGCTTTCGAGCTGGACGCCGTTTACCTCAATCCGGTCGGAGCTTGATACTTTGACGCCGAGCTCTCTGACGGTTTTGCCGTTGACCGTGACTCTCCCTTCTTTTATAAGTTCCTCCGCCTTCCGCCTTGATGCAATACCGGCGTGGGCGATTACTTTTTGAAGTCGTTCCATATCTTTCACCTCATGTATTATCTTACTTTTTTCCAGACCAACAAACAAGTTTGCGGGCGCCTTCTTCCTTAGGAAAGAAGCACTCCGCCCTTAAATGTATCCTTTCTCACGTCAAAAGTAAAACAGTTTTGGCAGAAAAGCAAAAAAGCGCCTCTTGATCAGGCGCTTCCAAACAGCAATGTTACAATAATCACAGACGCAATAATTCCCGCTAAATCAGCAAGCAGTCCCACTTTTAAAGCATCCCCCATTTTCTTGATTCCGACCGCACCGAAATAGACGGTCAAAACATACAGCGTCGTGTCTGTCGATCCCTGCATGACAGAGGCCAGCCGGCCGATGAACGAATCGGGTCCGTAAACTGCGATCAAATCGGTCGTCATGCCGAGCGCCGCCGTTCCCGAAATCGGCCGGATCAGAGCCAGCGGAACCACTTCCGTCGGAATTCCCACGGCGGAAAACACCGGCTTTAAAAGATTCATAAAAAAATCGAGCGCCCCTGAAGCACGGAAAACGGTGATCGCGACAAGCATACCGACCAGATAAGGGATAATGGAAAACGCAATTTGGATTCCTTCCTTCCCTCCCTCAACAAACGCTTCATAAGTCGGAACTTTTTTGAATGTGCCATACAGCAGAATCGTGGCGATGATAAACGGGATAAGAGCCAGAGAAAGCCAATTGATGAATTCCACATGCTCACCCCTTCTTTTTTCTTCTATAATAAAAGTATCGGTCAATGAAGATCGCAAAGATCCCCGATATTAAAGTCGCCAAAATGGTCGGCCCGACGATGTCTGTCGGCGCCTTTGCATCATATGTCATCCTGACCGCGATGACGGTCGTCGGAATCAAGGTAATGCTTGACGTATTGACGGCCAGAAAAGTGATCATTGAGCGGCTCGCTTCCCTGCGGTTCCGGTTGAGCGCCTTCATCTGTTCCATCGCTTTAATGCCGAGCGGTGTCGCCGCATTGCCCAATCCGAAAAAGTTGGCCATTAAATTGGATAAAATATACCCCATCGCCGGATGATCCGGAGGGATCTCGGGAAACAGCTTTGAAATGAACGGCCGGCACAACCTGCTGAATTTTTCGAGAAGCCCGGATTGTTCGGCGATTTTCATCAGCCCCAGCCAAAAAACAAGGACGCTCATCAGGCCGATCGAAATCGTGACGGCTTCCTTCGAACCTTTAAATACGGCTTCATTGACTTCCTGAACCGTTCCGTTGAAAAGCGCAAACACCAGACCGATCACCGTTAAGCCGACCCAGATTATATTGACCATGATGAACCGCCTGCCGCTTTTTGGAATACGGATTGAAAGGTCTCGAAAAACGATTTTTTCGGCTTTTTGTTGCGTTCGTTTTCATAATAGATCGGTACGCTTGCAATCGTTTTTCCGTTGAACATGACGTTCATTTCCCCGATGATGTCCGGGATTTCTTTTTTGTTTTTACGCCACGATTTTTTCGGTTTAAGAAGCTCGATGTCAACCTTTACGTCTTCTTTTTCTTCTTCGTTTAACAGATATGTGACATCACGTTTAATAAAAGCTTTATTCCCGTAAAATGAGTCTCTTAATTTCGGAACCTCGCCTTTTTTGGCGATGATATATGTTTTGTAGTGGCCGTATACATAGTTGAACATGTTCATATGATCATTCCAGTCGTCAGGGGCGTTGATGGTGACGGCGATCAAATCGGTTCCGTCTTTCGATGAAGTGGAGACGAGCGTGCGCTTCGCCAGCTTGGTATATCCCGTCTTTCCGCCTGTACTGTATTCGTAAAGCCCTGTTAAAAGCTTGTTTTTATTTCTCCAGATGCCTTGCATCGTTTCTGCCTTATAGCGCTTCGTTCCGGCGATTTTTCGGTACGTTTCGTTTGTCATCGCATATTTCGTCAAAAGCGCCATATCATAGGCCGAGGAATAGTGGTCAGGGTGGTCATCGAGTCCGTGCGGATTGCGGAACAGGGTGTTTTCCATGCCAATGTCGGCCGCTTTTTGATTCATCATGTAGACAAAGCCTTCCAGGCTTCCGCCCACATGCTCGGCAATCGCAACGGCTGCGTCATTTCCCGATCTCAGCATCAAACCGTAAACAAGGTCCTTCAGTTTCACCTTTTGCCCGCTTGTCAAATAGATCGATGATCCTTCCGTTCTGACCGCTCTGTCGCTGACCGTGACCGTTTCATCCAATTTGCCCGATTCTACGGCCAAAATGGCTGTCATAATCTTCGTAATGCTTGCAATGCGCCGTTTTTCATGCTCATCCTTCGCAAACAATACCCGTCCGGATTGCCCGTCCATGACAATCGCGCTTTTTGCGCTGACATGAAGGGAAGGCTGTGCTTCAGCGATTTGGTATGAAGAGCATAAAAGAGAGCATATGATGATGGCTGCTGCAGCCTGTTTTAGAAAAAAGCGCATTTTCTCTCACGTCCTTGTGGTTGTTTGTACAAGTTTATGCGCTTGTCTTTCCGTTATGAACACCAATTGGATGATTCTCCGAGAAAAATCTAAAAGCAACTTAAAAACTCCCCCTTTCATGAAAGGGGGAGTTCCGGCTCACGGTTCATTTTAAGCTATGATCTCGGCTGAACCATCTTCACCCGATAGTCAGTCGCATAGTATTCCAATTCTTCTCTCATCGATTGATATTCTGTTTCAAGCGAAGCCATCAATTTTTTTAATGAGGCCGGCGCTGGTTCGTGAAAGCAAATGGCGTTTTTTCCGGTGTAGGCCGCTCTGCTGTCTTCGTACCAAGTATCTTTTTTCGGCGTAAAAAATTCTTCTATGCATCGATGATAGATCTGATAGAGCGTCCTTTCGGCGGCAGCGTCCTGAAAAGGATTCTGCTGCAGTCTGATTCGGCAGGCCAGAAGCCCTTCTTCACAGTAAACCGCCAGCTTTCTCAAGTTGCTGAGGACATCGCGATAATAATCTCTGCTCCCGGGCTCTTCGGCTTCAAGGGATGAGAGCGTCGTTTCGTTTAAATAATCGCTCAGCGTCTGAACGGTCTGTGCTAAAAATTCGCCTGCCTGCTCGGTTTGGGCTCTTGCCATAGATTTTCCCATTGGTGTCGGCACCCTCTCCTCATCGCTTTGTTACAATCGTATTCTTTCATGAATGAAATTAAACATAAAAAATACGATAATATATATTATCATACTTCGGTCCTTAAGGTGAGTCTATTTTAAATCTTCGAACGTCTGGTTAAAGTTCTCAAAGAACAGATCGGCTTCTTCCTGAACCCCGTCTTCTTCTACATTTTCGGGCAGCGGCGGAAGTTCTTCAAGCGTTTTTAAACCGAATTGTTCAAGGAATGTTTCGGTTGTACCGTACAAGATTGCCCGGCCCGGTCCGTCCGCCCGGCCTACTTCGCACAACAGCGCTTTTGCGACAAGGCTCTGGAGAATCCGTTCAGATTTGACCCCTCTGATCTCCTCGACTTCCGCTCTTGTAATCGGCTGCTTATATGAGACGATGGCCAAAACTTCGAGGGCAGCCTGAGAAAGCCCTTTTGAAGGGGCTTCAATCAGCTTTTTCAAATAGACGGCGAATTCTTTTTTGGTCGAAAGCATGTACGTATCCGCGTACTCGACAAGCTCGATGCCCCTGTCATCTTTTTTATAGGTTTCTTTGACATCAAGCATAATATCCTGAAGCTCGGCTTCATCGATCTCCAAAACGGATAATAGCTGTTTTTTTGTCAGGCCCTCGTCGCCGGCGGCATACAAAAGCGCTTCGACAATGGCTTTCCAATTCACGATATCAAGCGTCATGAATCGCTTCACTCCCTGTTATGTAAATGTCTGAAAAGTTGTGTTCCTGTTCAATGATGATCAGCTGGTTTTTCATCAGCTCCAAAATCGCCAAAAACGTCACAACGAGATGCTCTTTCTGTTCGTACGGGAACAGTTCCATAAAATGCATCCTTTTGCGGGACGATTTCAAACAATCGACGATTTGCGTCATTCGTTCTTCTATCGGTATTTCCTGTCTTGAAATTCTAGTTTCAGACGGCCGGCTGATTTTTTTGCGGTTCAGCACCTTTTGAAACGCCCCGAGCATGTCGTAAACGGTGACGGACAGCTTTTGCTCGCTGAGTTTGATTTCCTTGGCATAGTCGCTTAAATCGCTCGGCGGCTTCGCGAATGCTTTTTGCCGCTCTTCCTCGCGCTCCTTCAAATTTTGCGCGGCACTTTTGTATTTTCTGTACTCTATTAATTTTTCAATCAATTCTTCTCTCGGGTCCTCTTCCTCCTCGAGAAACTCTTCGTCAAACAGCTCCTCTTCCTGCTTTGGAAGGAGCATTCGGCTTTTAATGCTGAGAAGGGTCGCAGCCATCACCAAATATTCGCTGGCCACGTCGAGCTCAAGTTCGCGCATCGTATGCACATATAATAAATACTGCTCGGTTATCTTCGCAACAGGTATGTCATAAATGTCTATTTCAAGGCGGTTGATTAAGTGCAGCAGCAGATCCAGCGGCCCTTCAAACGCCTCGATTTTCACCTGATATTCCATGTTCATTTCTCACCATTTTCAAAATCGCTTCTAAGCCGGCTAAAACTGGCTACCCTTTAGTATAAATTACGCGTCTGCATGAAGTCCAATATAATTTAAGAAGCTTTGGCATTCGCCTATACGATTTGAGCGTATGCTGCATAAAATACTGTGTAAAATCTTAAACCTGAGGAGGGAACAACATGGGAGGTAAAGGCTTCGGCTACGGCGGAGGATTTGCTTTGATTGTCGTTCTGTTTATTTTGTTGATTATTGTAGGAGCGGCATGGATCTATTAACATAAAAATGAGAAGCGTCCGTTACCGGGCGCTTTTTTCATAGCCTGGATATATCAGCCGTTTTTCCTCCGTTCCGTTCTTATGATACACTTTAACGGAAACTTAAAGGAGGATGTCAGATGTATCCCCAAGCTTATATCGATTACCTGGCCGAATTCCACGGGGCAAGGGATTATTTTGAATGCCACGAAATTTTAGAGGACCATTGGAAAAAAGACCCTCCCGGCGAGCGGAAATCATACTGGGTCGGGTTGATTCAGCTGGCTGTCGCACTCTATCATCAGCGGAGAAACAATTTTGCCGGCGCAGAGAGATTAATGGCGAACAGCATCCGCATCCTGGCGGCCGAAAAAGACGCAGTCGAATCGCTCGGATTGGATTACAGCCGCTTCATCAAGCTGTTAAGGAAGACTTACCAAAAAATTAAAGCCCATTCTCCTTATGAAAGCATCATGCTTCCGATCACAGATGAAGCTTTGATCAAAGCATGCCGGAAACAATGTGAAAAAAGGTCGTATGAGTGGGGAGCAAACGATCCACCCGACACCTTCATCATCGATAAACACCTGCTGAGAGACCGGACTGAAGTGGTTGCCGAGAGGGAAAAACAAATCGAACGGCGAAAAAAGAGCAGAGGCTAGAAGCCTCTGCTCATTGGTTATATGTGATGTCTTCATTTTCGTGATCCTGACAGCGCGCAAAGAATCCTTTAGTTAATTCATTCGGAACCAGCGGTTTAGGTGCAAACATTTGCGAAATGGCCGACACCATTTTTTTGCCGATTCCTTGATGACGGTGAGACGGGTTTACACTGATATGCTTGATCTCAACTTCTTCTTCTCTTTTCTCTACTCCTACACAGCCGACAATATCCTCGCCTTCTTTCCATAGGAACAGCTGCCTTTCAGTGTCCGTTTCATAGTCTTTAATTGTCTGCTGAAGCTGCTTGACGTCCTTCTCATTCGGCATAAACGAAAGGAGCCCCATCGCAATCTTTTCGAATGACTTTTTATAACGAATTAACATAAATACCCCTCAATATATCAAAATGTGGATCTAACGAAGGCTAGTCGCTTCACATCACATTATAAACATTTTTATAACCTTTTTAAACTCTTTTTCGGTAATTATTGAAGCGACCGGGTCAGGTTCGCCATTTCAATCGCTGCCGCGGCAGCTTCTGCACCTTTATTTCCGGCTTTTGTTCCGGCGCGTTCTACCGCCTGCTCGATCGTGTCTGTCGTCAATACGCCGAAGATTACCGGAACGCCTGTTGACATGCTGCTCGCCGCAATCCCCTTTGCCGCTTCATTGCAGACATAGTCATAGTGGCTTGTCGCTCCTCTGATGACCGTGCCAAGTGTAATCACGGCGTCGTATTTTTTCGTTTCAGCCATTTTTTTGGCGATCAGCGGAATCTCGAATGCGCCGGGAACCCAGGCGACATCAATATCATCAGCTTTGACCCCATGTCTCAACAGCGTATCTTCTGCACCGCTTAGAAGTTTGCTTGTAATAAAATCGTTGAACCTTGACACAACGATCCCAATTTTCAAATCTGTTCCAATTACATGACCTTCTATTTTATTCATATGAATCCCGTCCTTTTTTGTGATTGATTTTAGTTTAAAAATGAAGCATATGCCCCAATTTTGATTTTTTCGTTTTTAAGTACTTTTCATTATCTTTTTTTGTCTCCATCTGCAGCGGCACCCTGTCTGCGATCGTCAGTCCGTAGCCTTCGAGACCGGCAATCTTGCGCGGATTGTTCGTCAGCAGCTTCATTTGTTTCACGCCGAGGTCTCTTAAGATTTGGGCGCCGATCCCGTAGTTGCGAAGATCCGGGAGAAAACCGAGCTTTTCGTTAGCCTGCACGGTGTCATATCCTTCTTCCTGCAGCTTGTATGCTTTCAGTTTATTGATTAAGCCGATTCCTCTTCCTTCCTGTCTCAAATACAGGAGCACGCCCCGGCCCGCTTGTTCGATTTGCGCAAGCGCAGCAGCAAGCTGCGGGCCGCAGTCGCAGCGGTAAGAGCCGAAAACATCACCCGTCAGGCATTCTGAGTGTACGCGGACAAGGACAGGTTCGTCTCCGAAAGGTATATCGCCTTTGACGAGTGCTATATGTTCCTTGTCATCGATTTCATTTGTATAGCCGTAAACCTTGAATGTGCCGAATTCGGAAGGCAGCGTAATCTTCACTTCTCGGTTGATCAGCGTTCCCTTGCTGTAGCGGTATTCGATCAAATCTTTAATCGTAATCATTTTCAAGTCGTGCTGGACGGCTATTTTTTTGAGTTCGGGTACCCTGGCCATCGTGCCGTCTTCATTCATGATTTCGCAGATGACGCCGGCAGGCGCGGAACCGCACGCCTCCGCAAGGTCAACGGCCGCCTCCGTATGTCCGGCTCTTTTTAAAACGCCGCCTGTTTTCGCAATCAAGGGGAAAATGTGCCCCGGTCTTTTAAAATCGCCCGGGAGCGCGTGATCATCAATCAGCGACATGACGGTCAACGACCGCTCCTGAGCGCTGATCCCCGTCTTTGTATCGCGGTGATCCACACTGACCGTAAATGCCGTGTGATGAGAATCGGTATTTTCGTCCACCATCGGATGGAGGTCAAGCCGTGAAGCGATCTCTTCATTAAGCGGCGCGCAGATCAACCCCCTTCCGTGCGAAGCCATAAAGTTGATCACTTCAGGTGTTGCGTATTCTGCCAGCGCAACGAAATCGCCTTCGTTTTCCCTGTCCTCGTCATCGACCACGATGATGACTTTTCCTTGCTTCAAATCGCGTATCGCTTCTTCAATTGTGTGAAACATAGGCGCTCAGCCTCCTTTCATTTAAAACCCGTTTTCTTTAAAAAATGATTCAGTCAATGGTTTTGCCTGTTTATCTTGTTTTGTTTGGTGGAGAAACCGGTAAATGTATTTGCCGATCATATCGCACTCGATGTTGACGATGCTTCCGGGCTTTTTTTCCGAAAAAATCGTTTCATCCAATGTGTGCGGGATAAGCGAGACTGTTACTTGATCTTCCGTCAGTCCAAAAATGGTGAGGCTGACGCCGTCTACGGCGATCGAACCTTTTAACACAAGCATTTTGGCCAGTGAAGGGTCAAGTTTTAAATCATAGTATACGGCGTTAGCCGCTTTTTCTATGCGCACGATAGACGCGGTGCCGTCGACATGCCCCGACACCATATGCCCGCCAAAGCGGCCGTTTGCCGCCATCGCCCGTTCAAGATTGACGCGGCTTCCTTTTTTTAATGTGCCGAGTGATGTCGCTTTCAGCGTTTCAAGCATGACATCCGCCGTGAAACTGCCGGAACCGAACTCATTTACGGTCAGGCAGACTCCGTTGACAGCAATGCTGTCGCCAAGCTTCACATCTTCGGTCACTTTGTCGGATTGGATGACTAAAGACATGGCGCTTCCCGCCTTTTTCATGTCTAAAATCGTTCCGACTTCTTCAATGATGCCTGTAAACATATGCCACCGCCTTATTCTTTTATCGGTTTTGCCGCCAGCTTTATATCCTGGCCGATTTTGGTAATGGTTGTGAAATGCAGTAAGGGGACATCTTTCATCGATTGAAAGCCTTCACCGGAGAGGATGCTGGGAGATTGCAGCCCTCCGATTAATTTAGGGGCAAGATAGAAGATCATTTGCTGATAGAGTCCTTCTTTGACGAAGCTTGCGTGAACCGTCGCACCACCTTCGACAAAGACTGAAGCGATTCCTCGGTCTGCAAGGTGCAGAAGCACGTCGCGCACCGGAAGTTCATCCGCATCCAGCACGGTTACCTGTACACCTTCTTTTTCCAGGTTCCGAACCCTTTCGGGATCTGCCTTGGACGTCGTGTAAATCCAGGTTTCCGCTGCTTTATCCTGAATGACTTTTGACTGAAGCGGGATTGACAGCGTCGTATCGAGAACGACACGCACCGGCTGATTCACTGCACCGGGGAGACGGCATGTCAAACTCGGGTCGTCTGCTTTTATTGTGCCCGATCCAACTAAAATACTTTGGTGGTTTTTTCGGTATTGGTGAGCGTCCATCCGCGCTTCTTCAGAAGTAATCCATTTGCTGTCGCCTGTTGCGGTAGCGGTTTTGCCGTCAAGGCTGGCAGCTGCTTTTAATGTCACATACGGAAGGCCTGTCCGCATAAAATGCATGAACTTTTCGTTCAGCTCTTCCGCCTGTTCTTTGAGAACGCCTGTTTCGACTTCGATCCCGGCGCTTCTCAGCATCCCGATTCCTCTTCCGGAAACGAGCGGATTCGGATCTACGGCTGCCACGACTACCCGCTTCAAACCGGAACGAATAATCAGTTCCGCGCAAGGAGGGGTTTTGCCGTAATGGCTGCACGGTTCAAGCGTCACATAAATGACGGCTCCTTCCGCATGGCGGCCTGCCATTTGAATGGCGTGCACTTCTGCATGCGCTTCGCCGTATTTTAAATGAGCCCCCATCCCGACCACTTCACCGTCTTTGACGACAACGGCTCCGACAAGCGGATTGGCCCCTGTCTGACCTTCGCCCTGCTTCGCAAGCTCCAATGCAAGATTCATATAATGCGCATCTGTCATGAATTTCCCTCCCTTCTTCCAAAAAAATAACCCCGGATGTCGATCCGGGGGTTTGTTTTTGTGCATGAGAAATAAAACTATGCATCATCATAATTTTTCACATAGTCTCTTCATCCTTCTCCCATCCAGACTTTCACTGTCGGCTTCAGCTTCTCACTGAATCCACCGCTTTGCACGAAGCACAGCGGGTCACGGGCTCTAAAGCTGTCTCTCGCTTTATTACCGCCGGTCGGGATTTTCACCCAGCCCCGAAGGATACAATCGATATTTACTTGTCCTTATGCGTAATTATAGCCGCCGTATATTAAAATTGCAATGAAAACTGCTTGCACAGAAAAACCCTCTGTTTCTCAGAGGGTTTTTAATCTGCCACCTTGACGACTTTGATTAATCCGTCGATTCTGTTTGCATTAGAGAAGTAGGCCTTTACTTTGTCTCCTTCTTTAATGTCGGACAGATCCTGGTTGAGATTTTTCGCATTAAAAATGATCTTCGTTCCGTTATCTGATACCCCGTGGTATTCAGTGCCGTCAATTTTGGTGATCTTATATTGATAAATGGTATAGTTCTTTTCCTCAGATGAGACGGTTTGGCTGAGCGCCGTTGAGACATCTTGAACGCTTCCGTTTTTTAAATAATAAAAGCCTCCGGCCAGTACGGCAGCCAAAACGAGCAGAACCGTGAGCTTGAATCTTATTTTCCCCATGATCAAAACCTCCAGAACACGTTCTGAACTATCCTATGTTTATTTCCTGTGAATGATGAAATAAAACATGTTCGATTCAGACGGAAAATATGTGGTTTTTAAGTATAACGCAAAATGAAGGGAAATCGTTTCATATACAGACGAAATACTACTTATAACCTACGAATGTACATTCTGGTTTAGGGGTGTATGTGAAAACAAGCTTGAAAATTGAGTCTAAATAACTATGTTTTAAGAAACCGTTTGTTCTGGTTTCTTCGCTTTATGTTTCGCTGTAAAAGTCGTTTCGGATGGCAATAACAGACTGATTTTTAAAATACTCGCTGTCTTTCGTTTTGGCCCAGGCGAGCAACTTCACATGTTCGGAATGGAACAGGGCCTCGTGATGGGGCGAGCGAGCAGCAGCCGCGCCGAGTCTGTGCTTGATACCGCGCACGAACTTCCAATATTGATAGAAAGGCAGTTTTAATTTTGTCATAAATCCTGCCGAGTCTTCAATCACATATCCTTCCTCTTCAATCGACGGGTCATTTGACACAGACAGATACCATTTATAAAAATCGGTCCACTGGTCAAAAGAAATGACTTTTTGCTTACATTCTACGCGAAATGTCTCCGCAAAACAGAGGACATCTTCATACGGCAGCTTTTCATATTTCATCTGTCTTTTGACAATGTCGAGAAGGACAAGCTTATCCGATTTGTACTCGATAATGTGCGGATCTTTTTCTGGCAGCACGACTTCAAATACTAACGAAACATTGCGTTTTTTTACATATTCTTTTAAATCCTCTATCTGAGATGCGTCAAACGTTTTGTGAAACAGCTCTTCCACCCATTTCGCATGGCTGTCTTTTTGTCCGCTTGCCGATGTATAAGATTTTGAGGTGAAAACGAGCTCATCGGTTTCAGAATTGTAGCCGACCGTTCCCAAAAATCCATTCGCTTTATCATAAACAGTGACCGGAAAGCGCAGCGTGTTAACGAGAACATGCATTTTCGTCGTCAGGCGCTCATCGATGTTGAAAAATTTGTTGTAGCTTCTGCTGACGATTTCCTTGGTGTTTCTGTTGATAAACAGCCCTCTTGCCTTCATGCTGACGCCGTCCCATTTTCTCTCCTGAAAAGCCTTCCTCGTAAAGTTAAAAGAGGAAATGCCGCCGGCTAATTTTTGCTCAGACACATAATCGTGTTCGTCCAAATGCTTTAGAAAATGGTCGACCGTCAGCTCCTCGTGTTCGTGATGAGAATCAAGCGAAGGAACGGACGTTTTAAACACATCATTTTTTATCTCATGTGTTTGAATTCCCGACCGATCGATGGTGACAACCCTTAAATGCCCGCCGTGCTCCACCTGCCCTTCCAGGTTATATGATTTTGCGGCTGCATGCACTGGAAGCCGGAACATGTTTCGGTGCCCGTGGATTTGAATGATGTTCCGCCCTTCCATATTTTTTGTAAAGACATGGTCGATATCTGTCTCATATCCGCCGACACCGTTGATCAGCTGGCTGGTAGCCGTAAGCAGAAGGTTGTCAGGAAGCGCGGAAATGCCTCCGTGCGTGATGATGTAAGCATCTTCTCCATACGTGAAGTAGACAATTTGGTGGAAGCGTCTGGCCAGTTCCCTGATATCTTTTTTGTCAAAGCCCGCTTCGTCTAATTCCGGTTTTGTCTTCTTGTTGAATACGCTGCTTCTTGTCTCTTCATCATGGCCGTATTGCTTCAAGTATTTATCATGATTTCCTTCGAGCAAAATCACATTTTTACGATCTTTGATACTGAGCAGGAATTGAAGAACTTTTGCGTTTTCTATTCCTCTATCAAGCATATCACCTGTAAAAATATATAACTCGTCATCTTCGAGTCTGCCTTTCAAATAAGAATCCAGCACCGTAAAACAGCCGTGCACATCCCCGATCACATGTATTTTTTTGTAGCTGTCGAGCCGCCTCGGCTTATACTGCATCACATCGTCAAATTCTTCCGGCTTGATGACCGTTGTCCAGGAAGGCGCCGGTTCGGTTAAAATCCGCTCGTGCATGGTGTGAACCACGCTGTCGGGCACCCGCTTATGCTCGGCCCTCTCCCGGTTTCTCAACAGAGCCGTCTCAAGCGGAATATCGGAAAAATCCACCACATACGCTCTATAGCGATACTTTAAAACGAGAGTTTTATAGCTTGAAATCATGCTTGGTTTCGCATGTGTGGCATCAACGACGGTGAATTCCCCCTTTTCCATCCTTTCTTCAAGGAGGGTGAACAAAAGCTTCCATACCTTGCCGTCATTTTTTTGGGAAATGTCGTATTTCCCTTCCAAATTTAACACGGGTGACTGATGGATCAGCCTCAGCTGATCCGCAGACAGCGTATATTGATTCAATTGATGGTCCCTGATCCAGGTTGATTTTCCGGTGCCGGGGCAGCCTCTAAGCAGTACCAAAGTCCTCATGATTGATCTCCTTATTCAGTTCTGATAAGTTTTATTATAAAAAAATTTAGCATTCCTTCCAAGAATATACGTCCTTATTTGCATTTTGTTTCAAAAACAGATCCCCTAAAAGGGACTTTTTACGTGTTCTTAATGAAACTTCACATCTATCCTCTTTTTATCGGACATAAAAAAGGCAGTGCTGATATATACCAGCACTGCCCTTTGACGGAATATTATGTTACATTTCGTTCTCCAATATGAATCGGTGACGTTTTGACAGATGTTACGTTTCTCTCAGCGACATTTACCGGTACGGATGTTACATTTCTCTCAGCAATTTTCACCGGTGCGGACGTTACGTTTCTCTCGGCGATTTGCATCGGTGTGGACGTTACATTTCTCTCGGCGACTTTCATACCATCTGTTTGCGTCATCAGCACAGCACTTGCCAGAGAAAGTCCTGCTACTGAAGCAGCGGCGGTTAACAACAGTTTAGATTTCATACGACCAGTCCCCTTTTTTCATTTGTTTTCGAGCACTGAATACCGTTTGATAGAAATAAACAGAGTCGCTCAAGCGCCCAATTTCATTATAGTATTCAGCTGCTTCCAATGCCAAGTCCTCAATATCGGGATACATCTTTTTTGACCCGAGCAGCTGAAAAGTTTCCAGCATTTGAGCTCTTCCGTCATCATCAAGATACAAGGCTTTCAAAAAATGAAATTTTGATAGATAGATCGAATCGTCTGATCGCCGGGCGATGTCAATCCCTTTGTTTAACGCGTCATCCGCCTGTTGCAGCTGCTTCAGCTTGAAATATGCATGTGCAAGACTAAAAAACGCTTTTGGAAGAATATCTGATGACTCTTCTTGATAAATCGCAGCAGCTCTGTTGAAGTATTCAGCCGCCCGATTGAAATCACCCATCTTATAATAGCAGTTTCCCAAATTGTAATAAGTGTGTCCTTCCAATATGAGCTGGCCTTCTTGCTGTGAAAGCTTCAGCGCCTTTTCAAGATGCGAAAGCGCCTTTTCATTCGAATCCAGGTCGTCATAGTTCCCTGCGATGACGAACTCGCATTGGATTCTCCGAACCGTGTAAGTTTCATGCGCCTGGTAGGTTTCAATCGCTTGAAGCGCATAGTTCATCGACACGTGGCTCTGTTTCATATGATAAAACACTTCAGCCATTTTAAAATGAAACTCGGCTCTCTCTATTTCGTCCTCGACATGCAGCAGCTTTTTTTCAGCGCGCCTGTAAAAAGAGATCGCTTTAATATAATCATGGTTTTTATATTCATACATCCCTCTAAAAAAGTTGAAATAATATTCAAGCAGGCCTGTCAGTTTTCCTTGTTCATCTTCGATATCTTTTAATATTTCAGAAAAGTCAGGCGGGGTTTCGCCTTCTTCCAATGGTTTTACGTAATCAAGCATGATTCTGTGTCTGAATTCCATTAAGGCGTAATACAATAATAAGTCTTGATCTTCTTCCATTTGAGAAATTTCGCGCTCAATTTCTGCCTTCAGCATTTCGGCGTCCGTAACATTGAATTTGCGTATCGCGTTATACCAGTCATTAATTTTTACGCCGACTGCCGTCGATGGGATTTTTACGCTCACCCCTTACGCCCCTTCCTTTTTTACAGATTGCGTTCTCTATCTAGCTCTTCACTTGAATATATTTTACATAAAGGGTCATTTTTTCACAATTATTTTATTTATTAGCATCGTCATTTCCTAGCAGAATGCGGTCGAAGAATCGGTCCCTGGTCCTGTTGCAACTGGAAAATGAACACCGTTTCAGACAAAAAAACAGCCCGGCTTAGCGGGCTGTTTCTGCGCTTTCTGATTATGCGTCAAATACTTCGACTTTTTCCATGCCTTGTCCCTGATCCATTGAAGTGACAGCATCAAGACCTGATGTGACTTTTCCAAAAACAGTGTGAACGCCGTTCAAGTGCGGCTGAGGCTCATGGACGATAAAGAATTGGCTGCCGCCGGTATCTTTTCCTGCGTGAGCCATTGAGAGAGAACCGGCTTCGTGTTTATGCGGATTCCCTTCTGTCTCGCATTTAATCGTATATCCAGGTCCGCCTGTTCCGGTGCCGTTCGGACAGCCTCCCTGGCTGACGAAGCCCGGAATGACGCGGTGGAACTTCAACCCGTCATAGAATCCTTCGTTTGCAAGTTTTTCAAAGTTGGCGACAGTTCCCGGCGCCGCTTCCGGATATAGTTCAAACTCGATTTTTTTGCCGTTTGTCAGTTGTATGTATCCTTTTTTAGCCATCTTGATTCTCTCCTTTCATTTCACAAGGGTCATTATATCATATCGAAGAAGCACAGAGCCAATCAACCTGAAATAAACGGCGCTCTTGTATCGCTTTTGTAAAAGATTTTAAAAAAAGGTTGAATCGCCTGTGAAAATCATGAATGATAAAAGGGCGGTGTGATCCGATACCGGGAGGGCATTTGACTTGAAGAGAAATTGATCTCTTTTTTTCTTTGAAACCTCTCTCATCTTTCATCCGTCTATATTTCGGAACGCATTATTTCCGTTCCGGCAGGCTTCTTTAAAAGTACAGCAATTCTGCCTGAAGCCTGCATTTTTAAGGAGGGCATTGAGCTTGAAAAAATCGATACTAGGAATCTTTACAGCATTGTGTCTGCTCATTTTCCCGCAGGTCAGCTTTGCTGACGCCGCAGTGGGTGATGTGATCGTCACGCTGGGGAAAGACTTGTCAAGCCAGGACAGACAAAAGGTATTAAAAGAAATGAATGCGCCTGAAAATGCGACCATCATCGAGGTGACAAATGATGAGGAGCATAAATATTTAGGGGATTATATACCGAAAGCACAAATCGGAACAAGAGCGATTTCTTCTTCTTCGATTACCGTAGCGAAAAAAGGCACCGGTTTGGAAGTGCAGACACACAATATCAGCAGAATTACGGATGAAATGTATTTAAACGCGCTGATGACAGCCGGTGTAAAAGACGCTAAAGTCTATATCACCGCACCATTTGAAGTATCAGGCACGGCCGCTTTGACCGGCTTAATGAAAGCCTATGAAACGACTTCGGGCGAAAAGATCTCCGAAGACGTGAAAAAAGTCGCGAATGAAGAGCTAGTCACTACTTCAGAGCTTGGCGAGAAAATCGGCAGTGAGAACGCATCGGCGCTGATGGCCAAAGTCAAGGAAGAAATCTCGAAAAACGGGGTTCCCGAATCAAAAGAGGAATTGGAGAAAACGATTGATTCGGCTGCTTCCGATCTGGGCGTGACGCTCACAGAGGATCAGAAAAAATCTCTCATGTCTTTATTTAATAACATGAAAAATATTAATATCGACTGGAACCAGGTTGGAGACCAGCTTGACAAAGCAAAAGATAAAATCACGAAATTCCTGGATTCTGAAGAAGGACAAAATTTCCTTCAAAAACTGATCGACTTCTTTGTGTCTCTGTGGAACGCCATCGTTTCCGTATTCACCGGCGGCGGCACCTCAGAGTCCAACGGTTAACACAACCAAAACACCTCCTTTTTCAATTGAAGGGGGTGTTTTATTTTTGCAGAGGGGAAGTCCCCTCCGTCTTCTTCATAGTTGTCATGAATAAAATCTGTCAGCAGTTTTGTAAATCGGTAAAACGTTTCGTTTTGCGTCACGGCCCTGTCTTTTAGTGTGAACCGATCGAATAAAGATCGGCGGAATCCTGTGCTCATTTCAAGCTGAATGCTCAGCCCGGAAAGCGACTTGTTGGCGATGTTATGCGGATGGGTTCCGGCATACTTGTCGTCTGTCGCCAGCATTTCAGCGGCAAACCCCGAGCGGTTCAGCTCATCAACCAATATTCTGATTTTAACGCGGTCTGTCCCGCCCACTTTAATCGTGCGGTCTTCACTGTAATAGCCGTGAAGCGACATGACATACTGGTGGCTCGCAGTGATGGCGAGCGCCGCCGGCTCGTCAAAACGCGTGCTTGTAATGTGAAGATCTCTATTGCCTGATGATTTCAGCCCTTCAAACAAGTACAAGGAATAATTTTTCGACACTTCATTGGCGATTTCACTTGTTCCGGGTTCGATGCCGCCTCCATGGATGGCCATGATGAGCATCGGCACTTTTGCGTCCTTCTCCGTCATTCGGTAAGACGCCGGATCTTCATTCCGCTCCAATTCTTCAAAGCTTGAATATTTATCAGTAGACTGTGTTGCACTATGAGCCGCAGCAGAACACGGGAATGAAATCACAGCTGAAATTAATAAAATATTCACAGAACTGTTTATTGCTGTAAAACACTTCACTATGTTACAATCAACACATTGCTTCAGGCACTGGAGCATGCGGTGGAGTAGGGATACTTTGGCCGGTTTCATCTACTCCGCCTCTAAATCCGCGAAATCAGCAAATCTCATCCTTTTCACCTTGATCATTGCCTTTACCATCTCCTTTGTTAAATTTTTGTTAAATTCCCAATATTATATACAATCAGCCCGGTCGCTGTTCTATGCATGTCATGATCTTTTTTACAAAAAACACCTCCCGATGGCCGGGAAGTGTTTTTCATGCTTGAATAAAAAATGGAGACTCCCCTCTTAGGGAATCTCCATTTTTTTATTGTTTTACTTTCGATTTCAGCGGCAGATCCAGCTTGACAATATCCTCATACGTCTCTCTCTGAATGACGAGCTGCGCTTCTCCATCCTCGACAAAGACGACGGCCGGGCGCGGAATGCGGTTGTAGTTGTTGGCCATGCTGTAGCCGTATGCACCGGTGCAGAAAACGGCGAGCACATCTCCGTCACGAACTTCAGGGATTTCCAAATCCCAAATCAGCATATCTCCGCTTTCACAGCATTTTCCTGCGATTGATACGGTATCATGACAAGCATCGTTCATCCTGTTGGCGACGGCCGCTTCATATTTTGCCTCATAAAGCGCCGGCCTGATATTATCGCTCATGCCGCCGTCAATGGCCACATATTTGCGAATGCCCGGCACCTCTTTTTGCGAACCGGTCGTGTACAGCGTAGTCCCCGCATCTCCGACGAGAGACCTGCCTGGTTCGATCCAAATCTCAGGGATGTCAAAGCCGAAATGCTCGGCATTTCCTTTGACCGCCTCGATGATTTTTTCAACATAGACATCGGCTGCGAGCGGCTCGTCGTCTTTTGTATAGCGGATGCCGAAACCCCCGCCGAGATTGAGCACTTCCGGAATGAATGAGTAAGTCTCCCTCCATTCAGCGAGCTTTTCAAAGATCTTGTCTGCCGCAAGAACAAATCCTGCCGTATCAAAAATTTGCGAACCGATGTGGCAGTGCACGCCGAGGAGCTTAAACGCAGATGAGCGAAGGACTTGTTCGATGGCTTGTTCGACCTGCCCATTGTGCAGATCAAAACCGAATTTCGAATCTTCCTGTCCCGTCGTAATATAATCGTGCGTGTGCGCTTCAACTCCCGGCGTGATTCTGAGCAAAACGTCTACAGTTTGTCCTGATTGCTTGCAAAGCTTTTCTGTAATGGCGATCTCGTGAAAGTTATCGAGCACGATACAGCCGATTTGATGCTCCAGAGCCATGGCTAGTTCTTCAGGGCTCTTATTGTTTCCGTGAAAATGAATCCGTTCAGCCGGGAACCCTGCTTTGATCGCAGTAAAAAGCTCTCCTCCCGATACCACATCCAGAGACAGCCCCTCTTGTTCGGCAAGCTGAATCATGGCGACCGATGAAAACGCCTTGCTTGCATACGCTACCT
This sequence comes from Bacillus sp. B19-2, assembly GCF_022832475.1. NCBI lineage: Bacteria > Bacillati > Bacillota > Bacilli > Caryophanales > Bacillaceae > Bacillus > Bacillus sp. B19-2. Next base: position 728,909 of record NZ_JALHKQ010000003.1, on the reverse strand, counting down.
GCGCTTTTAAACCGGCTTCCTTGAATGCCTTCTGGAATTTTCGGGCGCGCTCTCTTATCAGCGCGACATCGTATACATAAAGAGGTGTTCCGTATCTTTCTGCCAATGATAGAACATCGACACCGCCGATTTCGAGGTGTCCACTTTCATTTCGTCTGCTAGTACCATGTAAAAACAATTGTCATTCCCTCTTTCTCTATCTACAAAGGTGCAAGGGGCGGTCCGGTTGCTGCCCGATGCATCTTCCGGCTTCATGATAGTGCGATTCTTATGTTGTATTATAACATTTCGTTTTAAAAACTAAACCACCATTTGTCCAAATTTTCTTGATTTACAAAGGGAATGATTCCCTAAAAAACCAATCCATTCTATTGATTATAGAATAACAGAAAACAGCACTTGATAGAAATAGGCATACACAACGTCCATTCAATTAAAAAAAAGAGCTGAAAAACCGAGATTTTCGCCCATACAAATAGGCATTTACCTGAATATAATCATAAAGATGAAACCTAAAAAAACGAAAGAGGTTATCATATGTATCCAAACCGTTACCCCTACACCCCGGCTCCAGGCTATACACCGGAAGATGTATACGGACCTTATCAGCCGGCTGTACATCATGAACAGCGAATTTACGAGCCTTATGAAGGGCAGATTATTACAGCTCCGGCGAATACGAGATTTTGGCGGAGAGGAACGGAGGTTTTCCTTCATTCGTCAACGATTGACCCGTCCGGCCGCGAAATGCTGTATGTCGTCTATCCGATCAGAAGACAGAACAACATCTGCAGCCTCCGGGCGGTCGCGATCTCTGCGAACGAATACAGAGGCATCGGGATCCAAAGATTCGATTACTGAAAAAGAGGCTTTTCCCCGGGGAAAAGCCTCTTGGAATACCGTCTTCACGGCTGTCTGGAGCGGTTTCGCGGATGAACGATGCTCGGCCTGACTTTTCCCCCGGGAACGGAAGTGCGCACGAGAATATGCCAAAACGCTTTTCCGTTGAACGGGAGGAGCGGCCATAAGTAAGGAGTCCGCAATGACCTGATCGAAGCCATCACTATAGTTAAGATCGTTAATCCAATGACAAATCCCTCTACTTTAAAAAGCGCCACCAATATCAGCATAAACAGCTTCACCATTTTATTCGCGAGACTCAGCTCGTAGCTTGGTGTCGTGTAAGCTCCGATTGCCGAGAGGGACACGTATAAAATGACTTCCGGAGAAAACAAGCCGACATTGATTGCTATGTCCCCAATCAACACAGCGGCAATCAAGCCCATTGAAATTGAAAGTGTCGTTGGGGTATGAATGGCGGCCATTCTTAAAAATTCGACGCCAAGATCCGCCAGGAAAATTTGCATGATAATCGGAATATGAGTGTCTTTGTTTAAACCGATAAACGATAAATTATCAGGCAAAAGCGACGGCTGAATGACAAACAGCAGCCAAAGCGGCAGCAAAAAGGTGGAGGCAAAAATGCCAAAAAACCGCACCCACCTTAAAAACGTTCCAACAGCCGGCGTCTGTCTGTATTCCTCAGCATGCTGTACATGGTGAAACAAAGTGGTCGGCGTGATGATGACGCTTGGCGACGTATCGACGATCACGATGACATGCCCCTCTAAAATATGGCTTGAGGCTACATCCGCCCTTTCCGTAAACCTGACGAGCGGAAACGGGTTGAAACCTTGGCCTACAAGAAATTCCTCTACCGATTTATCCGACATCGGCAGCCCGTCGATCTTCACATTTTCAATCTCTTTTTTTAATACTTCAACAAGATCGGGATCTGCGACATCTTCCAAATAGCAGAGACAGATGTCTGTTTTGGAGCGTTCACCGATATGAAGCATTTTATAGCGCAGGCGTTCATCTCTGATCCGGCGTCTGATCAGGGCTGTGTTGACAATGATGTTCTCGACGAATCCGTCCCTTGCACCGCGTACGACTTTTTCTGTATCAGGCTCTTCCGGCGTTCTGCCCGGATAGCTTCTGACATCGATGATAAAAGCAAAGCCCGCATCTTCGACGATGATGGCAACCAGTCCCGACAACACTTGGTCGACCGCTTCATCAAGCGTTTCTGCTTTTGAAACCTGCTGGTTCAAAAGCCTGTTTTCGACGATGTCTTCGACCTCTCCCGACTCTTTTTCTTTATCATTGAGATGCACCAGTTCCCTTAACAGGTGAATGATGTATTGTGTGTCGCACAACCCGTTGACATAATAAAGCTGAACTTCATGGCCGAGGATAAAGACCTTGCGTACGCCAAGGTCAAAGCTTTCTCCCATGCCGACCCGATTCTTGAAATACGCTTCATTCTTAGAAGGATCAAGGAATATGTTCGTCTTCTCTTGCTTTTGAGCACTCATGATACCCGCTCCTTTCTAAAATGAGCTCGACCGCTTTCATTGTAATCGGCGACCCTTTTTCCACATCGTCTTTTCTGTTCATCTTACCGATATCACCGATTCCGACAATGATCGGAACATCCAGCTGGTCAAGGCAATAGACCGTATCACCGTTCATTCGTTTGACATCGAGCTCTTTGACGCCGTGTTTATCGACGCCGTACTCTGTCAGCTCGCCTTCTGCATCGATTGATACATCGACCCTCGTCCACTCTGCATAATGAGTTTTTGAAGCGACGGCGATGACCCCGAGCACCTCGATATCGGGATTCATCGCTACATATTTCATCGCTGTCTCTCCCGGCCCTTCGCCTTGAAGTCCGGAATCATCAAACATGACGAATACAGGGTCATGAGGGGTTTCTAGGATCATGGATACAAGCTCCGGTCCTGTTTTAACGCTCGGATTCCCCGCCGATTGGGAAATGCAGCGGCCACCCGTTTTTCTTGCTGCATATTCGATTGCTTTTGCAGCGTATATATCGCCGTCTGTGACCAAAATGACTTTGCGTTTTGCTGGCATTATCCTTTATCCTTTCGGTTTAAAAATCACGGCAACAAGAAAAGCAAACAAAATAGCGGAGGATATACCGGCAGACGTCAGTTCGAATATCCCCATGGCAATCCCGATAAAGCCGTGTTCCTCAGCCTGGTGCATTGCACCGTGCAAAAGGGAGTGGCCGAAACTGACAATCGGAACCGTAGCCCCGGCACCGGCAAATTCGATAAAACGGTCGTAAATGCCGAAACCGTCAAGGATCGCTCCAGATACGACAAAAGTTGTCATCACATGAGCCGGCGTCATTTTAAAGACATCAAGCAAGAGCTGGCCGATGACGCAAATCAGCCCGCCTGCAATAAAAGCAATGACATATTCCATCTTAGGCGTTCCCCCTTTCGGCTCGTTCAAATACGACGCCATGGGCAATGCATGGAATCGATTCTTTTTGCTGAATGATCGTCGGGCTTAAAAGAGCGCCTGTCGCTACAACAAGCACTCTGTTTAGCCTGCCCGCTTCAATTTCTTTAAAAATGTGGGCAAAGGTGACGACAGCGGAACAAGCACATCCGCTTCCGCCTGCAAAAACCTGCTGGTCAGGCGTATAGATCATCAGTCCGCAGTCATTATGTTTGGTCCCGACATTGATTCCTTCCTCTTTTAACAGATCCTTTAAAATCGGGCTGCCGACACCTGAAAGGTCGCCGGTTAAAATCAGATCGTAATCATCAGGGGTGCGTCCCAGATCCTCCAAATGCTGCTTGATCGTATCCGCCGCAGCGGGTGCCATCGCTGATCCCATATCTTGGGAATCGGTAATCCCCAAGTCGATGACCTTTCCGACGGTTGCGCTGCTGATTTTGATGCCGCCGGGCTGCTGGCTGAGGACGACTGCTCCGCTTCCGGTCACTGTGGATGTAGCAGTTCCCGGCTTTTGACCCCCGTATTCCGTCGGGTAGCGAAACTGCCTTTCAGCCGTCGCATTATGGCTGCTTGTTGCCGCTAAGGCACGATTTGCGAAACCTCCGTCAATCAATGCCGAACTGATTGCGATCGATTCCATTGATGTCGAGCATGCTCCAAACAAGCAAAGAAAAGGTATTTTCAAATGCCTCGCCACATAGTTAGCTGTCACGTTTTGATTGAGCAGATCGCCCGCTAAAAAGATATCGATGTCTTCCTTTTTAAGATTTTGTTTTGATAACGCGGACTGAACCGCATCCTCCATCAGCTTGCGCTCTGCCATCTCCCAGTTTTTCTGGTTGCAGTGCATTTCATCATACGTTTTATCAAATAAGTGTCCTAGAGGCCCTTCTTTTTCTTTGGGACCGACCGCTGTTCCGCTCGAGTTAACAAACAGCGGGTTCTCAAATTCCCATGTTTGTTTTCCTGTTAATTTCATGATGTTTTCCTCCTAAAACAGCTTGTCAAAAGCAAAGCGGATCATTCCCACAATATAAGCGGCCGCAACGCCGAAGACGATGACATTTCCCGCCAGCTTAAACATATTGGTTCCCACGCCGAGGACGTATCCTTCGCTTTTGTGCTCAAGCGCGGCGCTCGTCATACTGTTGGCAAACCCTGTAATCGGAACAGCAGAACCCGCACCGGCAAACTGGCCGATTCTGTCGTAGACGCCAAGACCCGTTAACAGAGCGGAGATTAAGATGAGCGTGGCAACCGTCGGATTCCCCGCCGTTTTTTCATCAAAGTTGAACACGGCCATATAAAAATTCTGGAACGCCTGGCCGATTGCACAGATCAGGCCTCCGACGAGAAAAGCCTTGATACAGTTCAGGACATAAGGCGGCGTAGGCTGATAAGCTTTGACTTTCGATTGGTAATTATCTTTCAAACTTGACATCATATTCCTCCTTTTATGACAGATGAACAAAAATGAGCCATTGAAACATCGAGCCAAGGATCTTCCCGAACACAATGGCCATTAAAAGAATCAAAATCCTGTCCCCCATACCAATGCGTTTCGCCAGTATCGGCAGCACGTTCAGCACTTCTGTCAGCGCCGCTGCAAGCATTCCGATGAAAACGCCCGCAAAAAGGCCGAGCGGAACAAGCAGCCATTTGGATAAAAAAAAGCGGGACATGTTCAGCGATTCCCATCCTCCGAAAACCGCGCCCAGAATGACAGCCCATTCATACGCCTGGATGAACCCTTGCGTTTTCGTCAGCTGAGTCAGTCTCGGGATAATGCCAAGCACGGTAAGAAAAGCGACAAAGCCGGATCCAACCGCAATCCCTCCTGCGAGTCCGAGAAAGATGATAAAGATTACGCTAATGATCATGAATATCCTTTGTCGTTTCTTTGTTTTCGTGCAAGGCCACATAATGGTCCAAATCAAGCTGATATTTAAACATCTCGACCTCCAGAGGGCTCGGCTCCTCGTTAAACCGTTTTTTAAATAAATGATTAAAAAACAAAATCATGCCGAGACCGAGACCGATGCTGTACGGAATCTGCAAAAGGTATGGATAGCGGTTCTCCTTGCCCGTCACCATTTCGTAAAGCAAGATGTGTACGTCCCTCATGCTGACATCTTCATGAAAGTTCATGACGGCAAGGCCGGCACCGACGAACAGGAGCAGCCAGACGCCGACGAACAGTACGGGAGACAGACCCCTTTTCGGATATTGGATCTCCACGATGGTTTCAGAACCGCCGACGGTTTGGACGTCAAGGTCAGGAAACGATTTATGTACAGCTTCAATCACCTTCATCACGTCCAACACTACCATGCTTTGATCCGCTTTGCTGACCTGATAAATAGGCAGCCGTTCAAGCTTTTCTTTGTATCGGCGGTCGCCCGCTACCTGTGCGATATGGCCGAGCAGAATCAATTCATCGGGATCGGCCTCAAGCCGGTGGCGGAGTCTGATAAAAACTTGACGTTCCATCTGGGTCACTTCCTATATGATGGTTATAGTTGTAGTATGAAGTACATCCCATTTATCATTCAGCAAGCGGCAAAAGACCATAAATTACCACAAAAAAACCAGAACGCTCTTTTTTGGAGCGTTCCGGTTTTTCATTAGACATCCGAGCAGCATCAGCTTTCAAATTGATCCATCTGGTTTTTGATTTGCTTTAAAATCTTTTTTTCAAGCCTCGACACTTGCACCTGGGATATGCCGAGGCGGTCGGCAACTTCAGATTGCGTCTTGTCTTTGTAATACCTTAAATAAACAATCAGCTTTTCCCGTTCATCCAAATCCTTGATGGCTTCCTTCAAAGCGATTTTATCGAACCACTTCTCTTCCGACTGATCGGCGATTTGATCCAGAAGTGTAATCGGGTCTCCGTCGTTTTCGTAAACCGTTTCATGAATGGATGAGGGAGAGCGGACCGCTTCCTGGGCCATCACGACCTCTTCCGAACTGATTTCGAGATAATCGGCGATCTCCTGAACGGTCGGAATCCGGCCGTTTGACTTGGAAAGCTCGTCTTTTGCCCGCCGGATTTTGTTGCCGAGTTCTTTCAGCGAGCGGCTCACTTTGACGGTTCCGTCATCTCTGATAAACCGCTGAATCTCGCCGATAATCATCGGGACGGCGTAGGTGGAAAACCGAACGTCATAGGAAAGATCGAATTTGTCCACCGACTTCAAGAGGCCGATGCAGCCGATTTGAAAGAGGTCATCAGGCTCATAGCCTCTGTTCAAAAAACGCTGAACGACTGACCAAACAAGACGCATGTTTTTTTCTATGAGGAGGTCCCTTGCTTTTTGATCGCCGTTCTGGCTGTTTTTAATCAGTTCTTTCACTTCATGGTCTTTAAGCTGAGTGTTCTGGTTTTCTTTTTTAACCTCCACATCCATAACAAATCTCCCTTAATTGCAAAGCGCTTTGCTTTTTGATAAGTGCTTTGTTAAGTGTATTGTGGTTCCCATCTCAGGTGAGGAGTCGATCGAGATATCATCCATGAAATTTTCCATGATCGTAAAGCCCATTCCCGACCGCTCGAGTTCAGGCTTTGTCGTGAACAGGGGCTGGCGCGCTTCTTCAAGATCAGGGATGCCGACTCCTTCGTCACGAATCGTTAAGTAGACGATATGATCATCAAGGGTGACGGAAATGTATACGTCTCCCTGCCCTGAGTTTTCATAACCGTGTATGATCGCATTTGTGACCGCTTCAGAAACGACCGTTTTAATTTCGGTCAGTTCATCCATCGTCGGGTCGAGCTGAGCGATAAAAGCAGCGACTGTCACCCGTGCAAACGATTCGTTTTGGCTGAGTGCCGTAAACTGGATATTCATTTCATTTTTCATGACGCCACCCCCAACGTTTCAAGTGCACGCTGCTCTGATTGCTCAAGACGAATGATTTTAAACAGCCCGGACATATCAAATAAACGTTTGACAGCAGGAGAAATGGCACAGACGATCATTTCTCCGCCGAGCTGTTTAATCTCCTTATATCTGCCGAGCACGACGCCAAGCCCTGAACTGTCCATAAACGAAAGGTCTGCAAGATTCATGACAATATGGCGAATGCCGGATTGTTCCAGATGGTCACTGACTTGTTTTCTCAAGGTTTCTGCTGTATGGTGATCGAGTTCACCTGTCAACCGAATGCATAGTACGGATTCTTTGATGTGAATATCGATTCCGAGGCTCATCCTCATTCCTCCTTGGTTTAAATCGGATAATGAGTGTTTCGCTTCAGACTTTATAAATTCCTTCACCATGACAAAACTAGTGACCGTTCGGCATTATTCACTCCACTTCGTCCAGTGGGTCATCGTCCGCTTGAACATCGTCCACATCCCTGCTTTATCCATGTCTTTTTCCGCGACAAGAGGGCTTTCAGCGAGAACCTTTCCGTCCTTTTTCAATACGAGCGTCCCAAGCTCTGTGCCTTTTTTGACAGGGGCCTGGATATCTTCCTTCTGTTTGATTTCTTTTTTAACAGATTCGATATTTTCGCCTTTTTTCGTCAAAAGGGAAATCGGTTCTGATGTGACAAGGTTTATTTTTTGCTCACGGCCTTTATTGACCTTCAAATCGGAAATGATTTCATTGCGTTTATACATTGGATGCGTTTCATATTGGCTGAACGCAAAATCAAGCATTTTTGTGATTTGGGCATTTCGTTCTTTTGGCGTACTGGCTCCAAAAACGACAGCGATAACGCGCATGTTTCCTTTTTTCGCTGAAGCTGTCAGGCAGTACTTTGCTTCATTTGTAAAGCCTGTCTTGACTCCGTCAACGCCGGGATAAAATTTGATGAGGCGGTTTGTATTAACGAGCCAGAATTTTTTGTCACTGTTTTCTCTCAGATAGTCTTCATACGTTCCCGTAAATTTCGTGATGTTTTCATATTTTAAAAGCTCTTTCGCCATAAGTGCCATGTCATAGGCTGTGCTGTAATGGCCTTCTTCAGGCAGACCTGTCGTATTTTGAAAAGATGTATCCTTGAGGCCGAGCTCAGCGGCTTTTTCATTCATTCTTTTGACAAATTCCTCTTCAGATCCGGCAATATGCTCTGCCATTGCCACAGAGGCATCATTACCCGATCCAATGGCGATTCCTTTCAGCATATCTTCAACCGTCATTTCTTCGCCGGGCTCAAGGAAGATTTGCGAGCCCCCCATTGAAGCGGCATACTCGCTTGTTCTGACTTTGTCTTTCATTTTGATCTTGCCTTCATCAAGAGCTTCCATGATCAGCAGCATGGTCATCACTTTTGTCATGCTGGCCGGGGGAAGCTTTTCACGGCTGTTCTTGTCATACATCACCTTACCGGTATCCCGCTCGATTAAAACGGCAGATTTTGCGTCATCAGCAAGCTCCGACGGTTTCTTTGCGCTCACTTTTGCAAACGCCGACGGCGCAGTCATCAGGATTATCGTAAAAATCAGCAATTTGGATAAATGACGTTTCATCACCCAGACCTCCATTTCGTAATCCTCTCTATTTTTTCCAATTCGTTTGGATTTATACGGATCGATTGGAAAAAATTTCTCCCGAGTCAAAAAGAAAGAGCCAATACAGGTTCTCATTTGAACTTGCATTGGCTCACGTTTCAATTTCGCTGCGGTTTTAGCCGATTTTGGCGACGGCCGCTTTAACAAACCGCAAAAAGTCGGCTTTTACTTTTTCGGTGACTTCGATCACTTCGTCATGGGAGAGCGGCTGATCGAGGATTCCGGCTGCCGCGTTTGATATACACGAAATACCGAGCACGCGGAGGCCCGCATGTTTTGCCACGATGACTTCTGGAACCGTCGACATGCCGACGGCATCCGATCCGATCGTTCTGAGGAAGCGCACTTCGGCAGGCGTTTCGTATGTAGGTCCTGTGACGGCTGTGTAAACCCCTTCTTGTACACTGATGTTCAATTCATCGGCTGTTTTTTTCGCCAAGAGGCGCAGTTCCTTATCATATGCGGATGACATGTCAGGGAATCTGACGCCCAGCGAGGAATCGTTCGGCCCGATCAGCGGATTCGTTCCCATATAATTGATATGATCAGATATGATCATCAAATCGCCGGGACGGAACGATTCATTGACGCCGCCTGCGGCATTGGTCACGATTAAAGTCTCGATTCCGAGCTCTTTCATGACACGTACGGGGAAGGTTACCTTGTCCATTGAATACCCTTCGTAAAAATGAAAACGCCCTTGCATGGCAACGACTTGCACATTTTCAAGCCTGCCGATGACAAGCTGTCCGGCATGCCCTTCAACGGTTGAAACAGGAAAATCCGGGATGTCTTCATATTTAATGCGAACGGCGTCTTCTATCTCATCAGCAAGCACGCCAAGGCCCGATCCCAAAATCAGGCCGATTGCCGGTTTGATTTCTGTTTTGCTTTTAATATAGTCTGCGGCATTTGCAATCATCTGTTTCACGTCGTTTCCTCCTATTTCAGCAGGGATAAAAAGCTTTTTCCGTACTTTGGCATATTCGTTTTAAAGTTGTCGGCGATCGTCGCGCCGATGTCCGCGAATGTATCTGCGAGCGGAAGCGCACCGGGCTTTTCGTGCTTTTTGCTGTATACAAGAAGCGGTACGTATTCCCTTGTATGATCTGTGCCATGGTGAACCGGATCATTGCCGTGGTCGGCGGTAATGATGAGCAGATCGTCTTCACGCATCTTTTCAAATACTTCAGGAAGGCGCGCGTCGAACTCTTCAAGCGCTTTTCCATATCCTTCAGGATCGCGGCGGTGTCCGAACAGCGCGTCAAAGTCCACGAGGTTTACAAAGCTGATCCCTGTAAAATCTTTGTCAAGCGTTTGCACCAGCTTGTCCATCCCGTCCATATTCGATTTCGTTCTAAGCGATTCCGTAATACCTTCGCCGTCGTAAATATCGGAGATTTTGCCGATCGCAATCACATCAAAGCTGTCATCTTTCAATTCATTCATCACGGTTCTGTCGAACGGCTTCAGCGCATAATCATGGCGGTTCGGCGTCCGTTTAAATTCGCCCGGCTCGCCGACAAACGGCCTCGCAATGACGCGTCCGACCATATATTTCTCGTCAAGCGTAAGCTCGCGCGCGATCTCGCAGATTTTGTACAGTTCCTCGAGAGGCACGACTTCTTCGTGTGCGGCAATCTGCAGAACGGAGTCCGCTGAGGTGTAGACGATCAGCGCACCGGTTTCCATATGCTCCGCACCGAGCTCATCCAAAATCGCAGTGCCTGATGCAGGCTTGTTTCCAATCACTTTTCTTCCGGACTTCTGTTCAAGTTCATGGATCAATTCGTCCGGAAAACCTTCGGGAAACACCCGGAAAGGTTTGTCTATGTAAAGCCCCATTATCTCCCAATGACCAGTCATCGTATCTTTTCCGTTTGAGGCTTCTTTCATTTTGCCGTAATAGGCAAGCGGCTCTTCTGCCTTTTCGACACCTTTGATTTCTCGGATGTTGCTGAGTCCGAGCTTCGACATGTTCGGCAGGCTGATGCCTCCCATATGTTCGGCAATATGGCCTAATGTATCTGCGCCTTTGTCATTAAATTTATCGGCATCAGGCGCCTCGCCGATTCCAACGGAATCCATCACAATTAAAAATACGCGGTTGTAATCAAATGCAGGCATTTGTCGGCCTCCTTTTTTTCTTTCTGTCAGCTGTAGGCTGTCACGCTTGGCATAAAAAAACCAAAATACCGCTATTAGCCAAGTATAAACCGTTTACACAACAGTTGACAATACGAACGGGAATAGTGAGAAACTTCCCGCAATTTGCTGCTCACTCAACATGAAAAACCGTGCTTTCGCCTGTTCTTTTAGGCTATGCACGGGGATGGTACTGCTTATATACGTCTTTCAGCCTTGTTTTCGTCACGTGCGTATAAATTTGCGTCGTCGAAATGTCGGCGTGTCCGAGCATTTCCTGAACGGCCCGGAGATCGGCTCCGTTTTCGAGCAGGTGTGTGGCGAATGAGTGCCTCAGCGTGTGCGGCGTCAGCTCTTTATTAATTCCCGCTTCCAAGGCGATTTTCTTTAAATTTTTCCAAAATCCCTGCCGGCTCATCTGTCTGCCGTGGTGATTCAGAAACAGGGCGTCTTCGGTATTTTTTTTCAAAAGCTTTCCCCTCGCTTTTGACAGATATTCGCCGACCGCATGTGACGCCGCTTCGCCGAGCGGAACGATCCGCTCCTTCCTTCCTTTACCGAAGCATCGGATAAAACCCATCGATAAATGGACATCGGACAGCTTTAATGCGATCATCTCGCTGACGCGGATTCCTGTCGCATACAATAACTCCAGCATCGCTTTATCGCGATAGCCGAACGGCCCCGTCAGCTTCGGCGTATCCAGAAGCGTTTCGACTTCTTGTAATGACAGCACCTTCGGGAGCGTCCGTTCCGTTTTTTGTGACTCAATATGGACGGACGGGTCCTGGGCCGTTACTTTTTCTCTCAGCAAAAACTGGTGAAAGCTGCGGATGGAAGCGAGATGCCTCGCAATCGTCTTACCGGATTTTCCGGCGTCTTTTAGATGCTTTAAAAACTGGATGATGGTAAGCCTTGTCACCTGGTCAAAAGAGCTCAGCTGCTCCTGTTCCTCTAAATAGGCGGCGTAGCTGTTCAAATCCCGTTCATAGCTCACAACCGTGTTGTGGGAAAGCCCCCGTTCAACAACGGCGTAGTGGATAAAGTCTTTAATATGAACTTTCACGCTATCCTACTCCCCGTTTAAATAAAAAAAGATTAACCGGTTAAACCAGCTGCCCTGCTCGTCCCCTTCCATCGAGGCGACCTTGAGGGCTGCTCCTTCAGGTTTATCATACCGATGATAGTTTTCATACTCTGAATTTATCCATATCATAGCATAATAAAACAAGACGGTAAAACCGGTAAACAGCACGAACACCTTGATCATATCGGCAGCCGTTTTCAGCATTTTCATACGGTTTCAGGTCCCTTCTTTTGATTCGATTACTAAAACTTATGCCAAATGAGACAAGTTTTATACGTCTGAATCAAAAAAGAACCCGCTCATGGCTGAAAGGGTTCTCTCCGGTTTAGACTATTCCGATTCCTTTTGCTGACAGTCATGACAGATGCCGTGGAACGTCAGCCTGTGGTCTTTTATTTTAAATTTCCAATCCTTTTCAATAATTTCTTCCACGTCTTCAAGCAAATCTTCTTCAATCTCAACAACCGAACCGCATTCCATGCAAACGAGGTGGTGATGGAAATGGGCGGCACCTTCTTTACGGAGGTCATATCTTGACACACCGTCGCCAAAATTGATTTTATCCACTACTTTTAATTCAGTTAACAGTTCAAGAGTCCGATATACTGTCGCAAGACCAATCTCAGGAGATTTCTCTTTTACGAGGAGGTATACATCTTCTGCGCTTAAATGGTCTTCCTCATTCTCAAGCAGCACCCTTACAGTAGCCTCGCGCTGAGGGGTGAGTTTATAGCTGGAAGAATGCAGTTGCTTTTTAATCCGATCAATACGTGTTTCCATTGACTTTCCCTCCTACGCCGCATTACCTAGCTTATTATAACAAAACAAGCGCAGGGAGCCAACTATAATCATTATAAATTGATAAACAAAATGAATATTTTTTAATAATCATTATAAATTAATGCTGTTTCGGCAAGACGTACTCTGTCAGCTTTTCCATCAACACCGGCGAAAGATATGCTTCATAGGAAGAGGATATAAGAGACATCGCGAGAATCAGGACGAGCACGAAAGCGTACCGGCCAAACCAATGGACAGGCGCTTCTGCAAGGCTGCGTTTGACAAAAAGCTGGCGAATGAGCCTCATCGAAAAAGCAATGGCACAAGTCCCCATGATCAAGTAAGCCGGGATCAGCAGAATATTTTGCGGGAGCACGGAGACAAAAGACAGGAAAAAGCCGTTGATTCCCATTTGATTGACCAGAAAGCCGACTGTAAATCCGACAACGATCCCTTTTAAGAAGACCATGATAAAAATGACGGGCAAGCCGATGATGGAAATCCCGAGAATCCACATTAAGCCTAAATATTTCATATTATGAAGAAAGCTCTGCAAAAACATTTCCTTTGAGCTGGCTGCTTTTCCTTCGGAAAGCTGTCCAAAAAATCGATTCAAATAGTAGAACAAATCTTCTTTTTGACCGATCGTCATGCTGTTGACGATGACCGCGCCGAAAATCACACCCATTAAAAACAGCACTGAAACAAATAAATAGATCGACAGATGATCCTTCATATGTTGAAAGATGAGCTCTTTGATTGTGGGCTTCCGCATGTATCTTCCTCCCAGACGTGCTTTTGATTTTAATAGATTGTATGAGAGAAAAGAGAGCCGCATGACTTTTTTTGAAAAAAGACAGGCGCCCGTAAAAGGCGCCCCGATAACGTTATGATTCCTCCCTGTTTTCTGCAGAATGCTCCCTGTCCGTATTCACAGTCTTGTTGGCGGCCATTACAAACGGCAGATAAATCACCGTTGAAATGGCGAGGCAAAGAAAGCCGACCCCGAGCGCAAGCCAGTTCCCTCCTGTCCCGAGAAACGGTATCAACGGCCCGGGCGTTGTCCACGGAACAGCGTATGCGATCGGCGGAATCAGCTGAAACTTGATGAACAAATAGCCGATGACAGTATTGACTGCCGGAACGATGATAAAGGGAATCATGAAGATCGGATTGAGCACGACCGGAAGTCCGAAAATAACAGGTTCATTAATGTTAAATATCCCCGGACCGATCGAAAGCTTGCCGATGTCTTTATAATCCCGGCGCTTTGAAGCGATGAATATTGCGATCAAAAGCCCCAGCGTCATGCCCGATCCCCCGTAGTTTGCAAAGGCGTCATTCAGCGCCCATGTTTCAGGAAACGGAGCGTTCCAGGCAGAGCCTGTTTTGGCGGCAAAAGCGAGATTTTCAAGGTTTGCTTCGGCAAAAATCGTTTCTCTGATCGCCGCGATTGTATTCGGACCGTGAATGCCGAACAGCCATAAAAAGTTGGCGACGATTCCAAGAAAAACAACGGTGAAAATATTCGTTCCCATCTCTCTCAACGGCGCCTGCAACACGGTGTACACCAATTCATGCAAACCGTTTTTCGACAGAGACATCAGGGCAAAGCTTAACACCGCAAAACCAATCGTAATGAAGATGATCGGAAACAGCACTTTAAATGTCCGGGCAACCGCAGGGGGCACCTGCGGAGGCATATGAATTTGCAGGCGCTTGGCATTTGAAAGCCTGCTGAACACTTCACCGACGATGATCCCGATGATTAAGGCGACGAACAGTCCTTGCGCGCCAAGCCACTTCGTCGTTAAAAAGCTCTCGTTTTCGATCAGGCGGTAAGGTGAATAAATGATAAAATAACAGGATACGGCCGTTAATCCGGCAAGCAGTTCATCCGCTTTCATTGAGATGGCTAAATTGCGTGCGACAAGAAACACGACAAATATCGACATAATATCGAGCGACCCCCGCAGTACAGGGGTAAAGACCGACTGATAATCAGCCAAGTTCGGAAATATCTTTTCAAGGAACAAAATGTTGGCGATAAACCCGTCCGGAGATAAAATAGCGAAATTTAATAAAATGATAATCGATCCTGCCATAATAATCGGAAATGATAGAATAAAAGCATCTCTGATCGCACATATATGGCGCTGTGAGTTCAGTTTTGCAGCAACGGGAACCAAAAACCGTTCCACGTTCCGCTCAAACTTCTCCATAAATCCGCTCATCCCTGTCTCCCCTCCTTTTTATTTCATCAGCTGCAGCGCTTTTTGCAGCACAGCTTCGCCGTTCATGGTGCCGTAGTCGCGCATGTCGATTACCTGAACCGGCGTGTCTCCCGCGCTCGCCTCAACCTGTGACTTTTGGTACCTGACTTGCGGCCCCAGCAATACGACGTCCGCGCTTGACGCGGCAGTCCCGGCTTCGGATACCGGCAGTGCGATGATGTCGACTTCTTCGTTCAGTGTCTCGGCATGCTTTTTCATTCTGCTGACAAGCAGGCTCGTTGACATGCCTGCCGCGCAAACCAATAAAATTTTCTTCATTATTTGTTAACCCCCTTCAGCTTCACCTTTTTCTCCGCTATTCAGAAAACGCTTTCATTATAGTGCGGAGTCATATTTCAACCTGGTCTTTTATCCTATGATCGAGATAGACAACTGTTTCATAAAAATCAATATTTTTATAACGGTTTCAAACGGCTCGTTTAGTTAACCTCAACAAACGCCTTGAAACATTTGTTTAGTTTATCTAATGAATTTTTCAGAATAATAAGTTATATTTTCCCTTAAAAATAACCGGAGGGATTACATGAAATCTGTTTATCATGAAAAAGTTCAAACAGACAGCACACTCTCAAACAGCGACCTGCAGCCACTGAAGCCAGAGGAACGCACATGGAAAGCGGTCAATTTCGCATCGATCTGGATGGGCTGTATCCATAACATCCCCACTTACGCAACGGTTGGCGGGCTGATTGCGATCGGACTTTCTCCGTGGCAGGTGCTTGGGATTATCGCTGTCGCTTCGATCGTGCTCTATGCAGCCCTCGCTTTAAATGGACATGCAGGCGCAAAATACGGTGTGCCTTTTCCCGTGTTAATCAGATCTTCTTTCGGGATATACGGGGCCAATATTCCGGCGCTTCTCAGAGGTTTTGTAGCGATTATGTGGTTCGGCATTCAAGCGTTTGCGGGAAGCACGGCGATCAACATCCTGATCTTAAATGTGTGGAACGGCTGGAAAGACATCGGCGGCGATTGGAACTTGTTTGGATTGCATCTATCGGGTCTTTTGTCATTTGTTTTCTTTTGGGGAATTCATCTGCTCGTCCTTCACCACGGGATGGAGTCGATTAGAAAGTTTGAAGTCTGGGCCGGCCCGCTCGTTTATCTCGTCTTTGGCGGAATGGTGTGGTGGGCGGTCGATATTGCGGGAGGACTCGGTCCGATTTATTCGCAGCCGGGAAAATTCCAGACATTCGGCGAATTGATTTGGCCGTTTCTTGCCGGTGTGACGGGGATTATCGGCATATGGGCGACACTCATTTTGAACATTCCCGATTTTACGAGATTTGCAGCCTCTCAAAAAGAACAAATCAGAGGGCAGTTTTACGGTTTGCCGGGCACATTCGTACTGTTTGCATTTGCAAGCATTACCGTCACCTCCGGCTCACAGGCTGCCTACGGGGAGCCTATTTGGGATGTTGTCGATATTCTCGCCCATTTTGACAACCCGTATGTGATCGCGCTTTCGGTCATTACACTTTGCATCGCCGCCATTTCGGTAAACGTTGCGGCAAATATTGTCTCGCCGGCCTATGACTTGGCCAATTTTTTGCCGAAATACATCGATTTTAAGCGAGGCAGCTATTTGACAGCTGTTTTGGCCCTGTTCACTTTCCCATGGAAGCTGATGGAGAATGAAGCGAGCGTGTTTTCTTTTCTCGGCACAATCGGCGGCATATTGGGGCCGGTCGCAGGCGTAATGCTTGCCGATTATTTTATCATCCGGAAGCGCACGCTCTGCCTCGAAGATCTCTATTCTGCAAGCGGGCAGTACATGTATTATAAAGGCTATAATTACAGGGCTTTTGCTGCGGTTGCTCTCGGCGCGCTGATGTCTCTGATCGGCTCTTACATCCCCGCCATGAAGCCGCTTTATGACATCTCCTGGTTTTCGGGCGTGCTGATCGCTTCCTTCGCCTATATCCTTTTGATGCGCATCCATCCGCCGGCCTCCATTTTAAGCGAAACGGCTCAATACGAAGACGGAAGAAAAATAAGCGGATAATTAATATGGGAAAAAGATTTTTTGCTAGAGAAAAACGCCTTTTCTTCTGTCCGCTTTTTTTCAGAGGCCGCTTATGATAGACTCATATTATCAGATATTTTCCACAATTCTACTGAAAGAGACGATGCAAACGGGAGCCGAGTGCGGCAGTTAGGCCGTTTCGGATCACGTCGTTGCGATGGCAAGATTCCATGAATAACGTCTGCAGGAGGAATACGCTATGAATCCGATACTGCTCGATTTTCCGGACAGCTTTGAAACGGAGCGTCTGCTGATCAGAGCGCCGCGCGCCGGCGACGGCAAGGCTGTATATGACGCTATTACAGCTTCGTTTTCAGAGCTCAAGCCGTGGATGCCGTTTGCAAGGGAGATGCCCGAGGAAGAACATGTAGAAATCAACGTCAGGCAGGCACAGGCCGATTTTATTTTGCGCAACGATTTACGGATGCATATTTTCCATAAAGAAACGGGAAAGTTCGTCGGCAGCACAGGCCTTCACCGCATGAATTGGAAAGCGAAACGGTTTGAAATCGGCTATTGGCGCAGTTCTGAATTTGCCGGACAGGGGTACATGACAGAAGCGCTTATCGGACTGATTGATTTCGCGAGGGGACACATTAGAGCCAAGCGGCTTGAGATATGCTGTGACAGCATGAATACGAAAAGCAGAAAAATGGCGGAGCGCCTCGGTTTTCAGCTGGAGGCCGTTTTACAAAGCGATGACCTTTCGAATGATTTAAGCGAACATCGGGACACATGCATGTATTCGCGCATCTTCTAAAAAAAGAACCCTTATGATCTTCATGAAGCAAATCATAAGGGTTCTTTCGTTTATGTTTCATATGCAGCTTTGCAAGCACTTCCCGCCTGCTTTTCGTTTTTCTGACGTGCGTGCTGAAATCAGGCGCCTTGCCTCTTGATGCGGCGGCATCTCTGCCTGAGTTTCTCAACATGTGTTCGCGCTTTTTCTTTGCCTTGCTTTTGGCCATGTTCCCCACTCTCCTGTCAAATTTTTACCTTACTATTATAGAAAGGCGTGGGGCTGAACGCAAGTCATTCGGTTTCTGCCGTTCTGATCATATCCACATGCGGAATGCCGTCCTCCATATAGACGTCTGATATTGCTTTAAATCCGAAGGAGCCGTAAAAGGAACGCAAATGATTCTGGGCGCTGATCTTGACCTTTGTCTCTCCGCGCTCGCCTTCCAAAAAGCGGAGCGCTTGATCAAGAAGCGTCTGCGCATATCCCTTTCCCCTGTCTTCTTTGCGGACGATCACCCGGCCGATTGATGCCTCAGGATAAGCCGTGCCGCTCGGGAACAGCCTGCAATACGCAGTGATCTCTCCTTCTTGGCTCAGAAATAAATGGTGTGCCCGCTCATCTAAGTGATCAAGCTCGTGATACGGACAGTTTTGTTCAACGATAAAGACGTCTATTCTAAGCTTGATGATGCGGTACAGCTCTTCCTTCGACAATTCCTCATACGATTTTAGTTTCCACTCCATCCCTTTTTCTAAAGCCCCCTTTAGCTCTGCACTTTTCCATAGGTTCCGCCGCCTCCGGCTTTAAGCTCTAAATCCCCGTTCCTTGCTTTGATCACGAGCTCAGCCGTCTGCGGACGAATGGTTTCTTTTAGTTCGTCTTCTTTTACCCGGTGAAGGATATTCATCTCAGTGCCGAAAGCATCTTTCAGTTTTTGAATCGTTTTCGGACCGATGCCGGGGATCAGCTGCAGCGGAACCTGGTGAACGTACGGCGGGCGCTTGACCGGGCTTTCATCCTGATCGTAAAGCTCCATTAGACGTGTGCTGACGCCTTTTGTAAACTTTCGGCTTCCGCACGCTTTACACACCGTTTCACCTGCCTCCTGCAAACGGCCGCATCTTTCACAAGCGGTTTGAAAATATTTGCCCAACTGTGGATTCATTCCGTAATTGGCGGCAATGCAGCGCCCCTCTTGTCCTTTTAAAGCAAGTGAAAACTCTTGAAAGCTGGCATGTTTAATGTGGAGCTTATTATACTCCCTGCCGATTTTCCCAAGAGAATGGGCGTCCGAATTGGTCAAAAATGCATAAGGATTCAGTTCAGATACGTGTGAAGCCATATCGGTGTCGCTGCTCAGCCCGAGTTCAACCGCATCAATCATCTTCGGATCAAACACTTCTTGCAGCGAAAATTTGACTCCTTTTCCATACAGGCTCTTATGCGGTGTAAAAATGTGCGCAGGAATGAACAAGCCGCCGAGTTCTTTCACTTTCCGCTGAAGACCGATGCCCGTCTCATAGATGCGCTGGGAGCTCAGGTGGATATTCGTTACCCTTTCTGAGAGCCAGGCGGAAAACTGCTTCATTGCGGAGATCGACGGCATAAATGCCAGCACATGAATCGGGCCGCGGCATCTGTCATCATTGATTTCCAATTCAGACCCGCACAGAAGCACGGTATCTTTATACTTGATTCCGCCGTCTTCAAGCTCTGTATAACGGCCTGAAGACACCCCTTTTTCAATTTCCGCCAGCACCTCCGGTGAATGACAATCTATAATGCCGATCAGTTCCATTCCTTTATGCTCGCTTGCTTCAATCAAAATTTCGTCGAGCGTAAGCGTTCTGGCAGCCGTTATCTTAACGGGCCGGCCTGATTCCGTCCGCCCGATATGGATATGCATGTCTGCGAATATTTCTTTCATTTTTTTGCTTGCAGGGCCTTTTTCAGCTCCAGATACTGCACGGCATAAGCCGTTTTCGCATCATAGATGTCCTGAGTTTCCATCAGTTTCAGCGCGCCTGTAAGCGGCACCTCCATTACTTCTACAAATTCGTCTTCATCAAGTTCGCGCTTTTCTTCAAGCGGTGTCAGCTCTTCGGCAAGATACAGGTGCACCAATTCGTCCGCAAAGCCCGGCGATGTGTAAAAAGCGGTGATTTTCTCCAGCTTCGCCGCCGTGTATCCCGTCTCTTCCTCAAGCTCCCGCAGCGCGGTATATTCAGGTTTCTCTCCTTTTTCAAGCTTGCCCGCCGGTATTTCAACGATCGTCCGTTCAAGCGCTTTTCTGTACTGCTTCACCAAAATGATGTTTCCTTCATCAGTCAAAGCAAGCACCGCAACAGCGCCCGGATGCTTCACGATTTCGCGCTTTCCCGTTTTACCGTTCGGCAGTTCGACGTCTTCAAGATAAAGATCGATCACCTTGCCTGAAAAAAGTTTTTCTTTACATATGGTTTTCTCCTCTAAATGCTTCAGTTTGATCATCTCCTAAGTTCTGCTCTGGCTTTTGATCCCATACATTTTATCATACACCATGGAAGGGGGACGCGCCATGAAGGTCTACCGGCTGAACAATCGCATCGTCATGTCGGGGAAAGCATGGGAAATCCGCGCCAAGCTGAAGGAATACGGACGAACGTATCACTATGTGAAAGACTGGCTTTCCGAAAAAGAAAATCGCCTGATTTTCATTGACATCAAGAAGGATCGCATGAAATAATACTTATGAGTAATGTTACTTATAAGTATTATTTTGGAGGCGGATGGATGTGGGAAATGAAAAAGGCCGCAAAGGCAAAGAAAGCCGAAAGCGGCTGCTCGCAGTCGCTGCAAACGAATTTGCAAACCGGGGATTCCATGAGACGAAAGTAAGTACGATTGTCAAAAGAGCGGGGCTGACTCAGCCGTCTTTCTACTTATACTTTCCAAGCAAAGACGCCATCTATAACGAGCTGATCGATGGCTTTCACGCGAACTTAAAAAATCTGATCGAATCGTTTCGTTTAGAAAAAGGAATCGAGAAAAAACACGTCTCAAAACGGGTGACGG
The DNA here is from genome assembly GCF_022832475.1 of Bacillus sp. B19-2. NCBI lineage: Bacteria > Bacillati > Bacillota > Bacilli > Caryophanales > Bacillaceae > Bacillus > Bacillus sp. B19-2. The sequence continues at coordinate 707,921 of NZ_JALHKQ010000003.1, read as the reverse complement.
CCGCTGTAGAGGCTGTATTTCGTTTTTTGGCGGAGGACCCGGATTTGACCCGCATCGGTTTTTTTCTCAGCCCGGACGCATGCAAAATGAAAAAAGATTTAACACTGGCCTTGAAAGAAAACTTGAAAGCAGAGCAGGAGCTTGGCTACTTCCGGTCCGGCCTGGAAATGGAGACCGTTGCCGAATGTCTGACAGGCATGATTGAGCACCTTGCCGATACCTATTTGCTTGACGGATCAAAAGACCCTTCAAGTCTCGCAAAACAAATCACGGATCTTTTGATCCACGGGATGCTCGTTAATCCGCAACATCCAGAAACGGAGTGAACATGGTGGCATTTATTTTTGTAAAAGCAGGATTGGCGGCATTTATGCTGACCGGAGGCGTAATCAAAGCGCTGCACGTTCCTTTTCAAGTGGAACATTGGCGCCATTATCAATACCCGCTGTGGTTTCTTTCAGTTACAGGATTTCTCGAAATCGCCGGAGCGCTCGGCATGATCGCCGGGATTTGGAATGTGCATCTGGCTGTCGGCTCAGGGCTGTTGTTCTCCCTGCTTATGACAGGCGCCATTCATGCCCACCTATTCCGGGCGCGGCAGCCTTTTTTCACGGCCATCCCTGCCGCGGTTTGTTTGATTTGCGCCCTAAGCGTGATCATCTTCGAGCTGTACTTCTGAGACCGATGCCGATGGGTTGAAAACTTCGCTCCTTTGTATTACGTTCAAAGTAAGAAAAAAAGGAGTGAAGCTTATGAAAAAAAGGACGCTCGGACATTCCGATTTACAGGTGAGTGAAGTCGGCCTCGGCTGCATGTCTCTCGGAACAGACAAAAAGCACGCACTGTCAATTTTGGATGAAGCTTTGGAGCTTGGCATCAATTATTTGGATACTGCTGACCTGTACGATTTTGGACGCAACGAAGAGATTGTCGGTGAAGCGATCAAATCAAGGCGCCAAGACGTGATCCTTGCGACAAAAGCGGGAAACCGCTGGGAGGAAGGAAAACCGGGCTGGTTCTGGGATCCCCGGAAAGCGTACATAAAAGAAGCCGTCAAGCACAGCTTAAAGCGGCTGCAGACCGACTACATCGATCTTTATCAGCTGCACGGCGGCACGATTGAAGACAATATCGACGAAACGATCGAAGCCTTTGAAGAATTAAAACAGGAAGGCGTCATCCGCCATTACGGCATTTCTTCAATTCGGCCGAACGTCATTAAGGAATACGTCAAAAAATCAAACATCGTCACGGTCATGATGCAATACAGCTTGTTGGACAGACGGCCTGAGGAATGGCTTTCTCTCCTTGAAGAACATGGAATCAGCGTGATTGCAAGAGGACCTTTGGCAAAAGGAATCCTGACAGAAAAACCTCTGTCAGACGCAAACGCCGCGATCAAGAAAAACGGCTATTTATCATATTCCTACGATGAACTCGTTAAAACAAAAGCGGACATTGAAAAAACGGCACCTGATTTATCCGCGACCGAAACCGCGATGAAGTATATTCTCGCCCAGCCGGCTGTCGGCGCGGTCATCCCCGGGGCGAGCAAAATCTCCCAGCTTCGGGAAAACGCTGAATCTGTCGGCGGACGCGGTCTGACAGAACAGGAAATCAAAGCGCTCCGCTTTTATACAAAACGAGGCGTGTACACCGCACATCGCGAATAAAGCAATAAGAAAGCCCCGTCTCTTGGTCAGACGGGGCTTTCTTACTTATACTTCCTCCAGTCGTCAATTCCGCTTTCGTTGAGGAGTTCTTCAAAACTTTTATTTTTTTCCCTTTCCTGTCTTTCCTTGATGATCCGCTCTTTCTCTCGCTCTTTTCTTTTTTCGTCCTCCTCTTTCAATTCACTCTTCATTTGCTGAAGTTTATCTTTCAAATCGTCGGCGAGCGCATCTTTCAGCAGCTGCGGGGCATTTGGGTCTTGTTTTTTCTTTCCCATATCCTGTCCTCCGTTCTCCCTGTTTGTGATGATAGTTTATCAGGAATCTAAAAGTTCAGGCAAGCCGTCACTCGTGAGCCGCCTCTCTCGGCAAATGCCAATCGTTGTGTGGTATGATAAAGAAAGAAGCATTTAAGAAAGGAAGAATACATCAGATGTTGATTTGGCTGGCTGCTATCGGGGCGGTTTTGCTGTTTATTGCCGCGCTCGGAATCTATTTTACGAATCAAATCATGTACATTAAAAAACGGACCGATGAATACATTATCGAACGGGAAACGGCCGACGGCCATTATGACGAAAAAGCTTTTGCCGCTCTCCCGAAAGAAGAAATCATCCTCGCTTCTTCTTACGGCTACAATATTAAAGGATACTACGTCCACCCGCACAAAACGAAAAACACCGTGATTATCTGCCACGGGGTGACGATGAATCTGCTGAATTCGATCAAATATATGAATCTGTTTCTTGACCTCGGCTGGAACGCCGTCATATATGACCACCGGAGGCACGGCACAAGCGGCGGGAAAACGACGAGCTACGGATATTATGAAAAAAACGATTTGAAAACGGTGGTCAATTGGCTTCGGGAAAAACACGGCGAACACGCGCTGATCGGCATTCACGGCGAATCGATGGGAGCTGTCACGACGCTTCTTTACGCGGGAATGGACGATGCCGATGCTGATTTTTATGTGGCCGACTGTCCGTTTGCCACATTTGAGGATCAGCTCGTTTACCGGCTGAAAGAAGATTTTCATCTTCCGGGAGCTTTCATTTTGCCGCTTGCCAGCCTCTTTTTGAGATGGCGGGACGGCTACCGCATCCGTGATGTCTCCCCTTTATCCGTCGTCGGGAAGATCAAAAAACCGGTGCTGTTCATTCACAGCAAACACGACGACTATATCCCGGCTGAATCGAGCGAAATGCTTTACGAGAAGAAGCCGGGGGAGAAAAGGCTTTATATCGCTGAAAAAGGTGCGCACGCGATGAGCTACACCCAAAACAGAAACAGCTACAAAAACACGGTGCGGGACTTTCTTCAAGAGATCACAAACCGGCGCAAAGAAGGCGAACGAGCATAAGTCTCGTCCGCCTTCTTTTGATGCTACAAAATATCCGTAATGTCGCTCATATGATCGCCGATCCAGGAGATGGCCGTCTCAATTGTATCGAATTCCTTTGTTTCAAAAGTCATTTCATCCTGAAGAAGCCAGACATCCTTTTTGACGGACTCTGTCCCTCCGATTGACCAATGAAGGAGTGTATACGGATGATTTTGATGTAAAAAGGACGCCCATGTTTTATTTTGAGCGGTTTGCTTTAAAGATTTTACCTTTTGATTCAAATCGAACGCCACCCTATTTCACTAAAATACTCATTCTGGGAGAAAGCACCTGTGCCGGACTTTTCAACATCAAGGCACCCGCTTTCTCATAATAGTCGATAGTCATCGCTTCATCAAAAAAGACTTTTTGCGATGACTGAATATAAATCGGAAGCCCGTTTGTCTCAAGGGGCTCGCAACTTCCCGATAATTCGTCCGTCAGCCACAGAACCGGCACGCCGCTGACCGCGCATCCGCAGCCCTCGGAATCATAGCGGAGCTGGATCTTTTTATCAGGGTAAGGCTCTGTTGTCCGCTGAATGGCTTGTTTTGCCTGTGCAGTGATTTCAAGCTGCATGATATCATCCTTCTTTGTTTCGTTTACGGACATTGTACCACAGGAGCGGGAAAAAGCGCATCGTTTCCGGCTGTCAGGCATAAATATGAAGAGATTCGGAGGTGGAATGATGCCCAAAAAAGTGCAGATTAAAGTGATGGACAACGGCGGTTTCCGGGTCACGGGAGACGTCGACCTGATCGATATGGATGGAAACCCGTTCCCTGAAAAACCCGCTTTTTCGCTCTGCAGATGCGGAAAATCGCTGAAAATGCCTTACTGTGACGGAAGCCATAAAGGAACGTTTGACTCTTGTGTCAGAGCCTAAGCAGGAGGGGGCTTACCTGTTCTCCCCTGCCTTTTTCCATTGTTCAGCCAAGCGCTCAGTCTCTTTTATCCAGCCGTTTTTGCCGTCAATATAGCCTGCCATGTCAAGCGGAAACATCTCCGCCAGCTTCATCTTCAGAGCAGCATATTCTTCGGCCCGCTCCGGATGCGAGATTAAATAATCCCGAAACGCGAGATGCCGCCTGATATCGGGATGCCCGCTTTCATACAGATGGACATGATGTGTACGCTTCCGCCCCCCTTTTTGAAAAAACCTTCTCCCCGGAATGCCGTTTTCCCCCTTCGGTTCATAGCCGAGCATTTTCATCCCCTTTTCGAAGCCGGCGGCGGAGCCGAGATCTTTCACTTCGATCAGCATGTCAATGACAGGCTTGGCGCTCATCCCCGGAATTGACGTGCTTCCAATGTGGTGAATATGCAAGACTTCATTCTGGAAAAGCGCTTCAAGCTGCTTTTTTTCTTTGAAAAATTCGCCTTTCCACTCCTCTTGATAGGAGACGACTTTAACCTTTCTCGGCGCATGCAGCATCAGCCTTGAAAGAACAATTCCTTTTTCAGGTTCATACTGTTCAATCTCAGAAAATCCCAACTTCTGATACAGCGCTTTTGCCGGTTCATTCCCCGCTCCCGTCGTCACTTCAAATGATTCAGCTTCCTTCTTTATCAACATATAACGAAGCAATGCCATCGCAATTCCTTTTCGAAAATGAACCGGATGAACGGCCAGCCTGCAGATCGTCAGCTTATCTGCTGTATGTATAAAGGAAGCGATTCCGGCTAATTCTTCTCCCTCAAACCAGCCGATGAAAGTTTCACGGGAATCCATCACATCAAAAGCTGTTTCATTCAGCTGCGGAATGCCCTGAAATTGAATGATCTCCGCTTCTCTTTCATAAGCCGGCTTTTGAACATTTACTATGCAGCGGGCCGTGTGCGGGTCTTTATGATTTAACAATTGAATCATTGCATTTCCTCCCGGCTGGTGCCGTCTGACGGGGGGCGGCCGTGCCGCTCTGAAATTCTCGCGTCTTCAACTTTTGCAACCCGCACGGCAAAGTCGGAATACCATTCCGTTCGGCCTTTTTCCTTCGCCTGCAGGTGTTCGCTGTGAAACTTCCATTTTTCAATCGCTTCAAGGCTTTCCCAATAGGAAACCGTTATTCCTTTTCCGTTCATGTCCCTTGCGCTTTCTGCTCCTAAAAAGCCTGGCTGTGCTGCGGCAAGCTTTAGCATGTTCGCAGCCGTCTCTTTGTAGCCATGATCACCGTTTGTTCTGACCGATGTGAAAATCACCGCGTAATACGGCGGCTCCGGCGTTTTTGAAATCATGTTCATCCCCCTTTGATTCACAGTTCTTTGATAAACAGGACTTGATCCTGATCCGGTCTGTCATCATTCAAAACGTCACTTTTTTCAACCGAAAACCCCCTTTCCCGCTGATAAGCAATCGATACTTTGTTGACATGCAGCGGACCGCTCTGCATCCTGCACGCTGCATGCTTTCATTAAGATCTAACCTCTCTTTTTCAACATTGACCTGACCATCGGCCAAAACGTTCTGCAACTCAGTAATGGATATGTTTCCTTATTATACCGTTTTCCGCTCCCAATTTACCATTTTAATCTGTCTGTAGATTTATTAGGAGAATGTTCTTAGTCCTCATTCAAGAGCACAAATCGATTTGCCATCTCTCAGGAAAGCTTCACTCTCCTTACCCTACAGGCAGCCGACATACGGAGCGGCAAAAAACCGTTTCATATACTGCTCTTTTTTCGGGGCGAAAAATAGATAAAATTACACTTCGTTTTCATATGTTCGTTTTATAGAATTGTCGTTGTTGTGAATTTATTACTTTTTTAGGAGGAGAAACAATGCGTCGTCATTCATTTTTATCTATTCTATTGATTTGCATGCTGTCTGCCGTATCCGTCTTTTCGTTCCAGCCTGCTACAGCTTCCGCCGCTTCCCGCAATCCGGTCGTCATGGTTCACGGCATCGGCGGAGCCGATTATAACTTTATCGGCATTAAATCGTATTTACAATCTCAAGGCTGGACGAGCAGTGAGCTTTACGCCATCAACTTTATCGATAAAACGGGAAATAATAAAAACAATGCGCCGAGATTATCCGAATACATCAAGCATGTGCTGAATCAAACAGGAGCGTCAAAAGTCGATATTGTCGCTCACAGCATGGGCGGGGCCAATACGCTCTATTATATTAAAAATCTGGACGGCGCACATAAAGTCGGACATGTCGTTACCCTTGGGGGCGCTAACCGTCTGGTTACAAACACGGCGCCTCAGGGAAACGAAATCTCATACACTTCGATTTACAGCACAAGCGACTATATCGTCTTAAACAGCCTCTCCAAACTTGATGGTGCAAACAATGTGCAAATCTCAGGCGTAAGCCATGTCGGTCTTTTGTTTAGCAGCAAAGTGAATGCCTTGATTAAAGACGGGCTGACCGCCAGCGGGCAGTAAAAGCGAAGGAACCTTGAAGGGCTGAGACCTCTTCAAGGCTCCTCATTTATCAGGACTGTTTTCCCGCCCGGGCAAAAATAAAAAAGGACTCTAAATAAACGCCTTTTCCGACCGTTCATTCAGTGTCCGATATATGATTATTCCACAATGATTTCAAAGACTCTTTGTTCGAGGTTGTATTTAGCATCCTGGAATGTAAATTTATAATCATCTGTGTCGGCATCAGGTGAAAGCCAAGCTCCGTATTTTCTGATCGTCTGGACGATGCTATCGAGTTCAGCAGGAGTGAAGTCACCTATGTCTGTGCCTTCGGTTTCAGCTGTATGGCGTATTTTTACTGTAATCATCATCGCTTTTTGGCTCCTTTCACTTGCTGTTTGAACATCTTATTAACAGCATATTTTTTTCCCCTGTAAATCGTTCCATTAAATCCCTTGTTTCAAATTATTCGGGCTTTCTTTTTTGCAGACCTATTTTATATGGAAAAGCAGGCAGAACTTCAAAAAATTTGTCCCCGCACTTTCACCAAACATGAGCAAACATTCCTGTTTACAACAAAGGAAATATCCCCTATGATAATGAGGGTAAATCGAAACCATTACTTTTTGGAGGTGTAACCGATGGCTTACATAGCAAAACGCATGATCATACCGATTATTTTTCTCGTCATTCTCGCTTCCTGCTCCTCCGGAGGCGCGGACTCGGCGAAAGGTGATGAGAAGAAACTCACTTTTCTTTTCAATATTCCAAGTCAAACCCTTGACCCTAATCTCGATGTCAATTATACGGCGGTCCGCGCCGGCATCAGCGAAACGCTCGTCAAAATCAGCGCTGACCTTTCCATCGAACCTTGGCTCGCCAAGGATTGGAAAAGTAAAGACGGACAAACATGGGTCTTCACCCTTAAAGACAATCTGACGTTTCAAAATGGCAAAAAAGCGGATGCCAAAGCGGCAAAAGCGTCTTTAGAACGGACGATACGCGAGAGCAAAGCTATGAAGAACGCCTTAAAAATCAAAGAAATCAAAGCTGCAGGACAAACATTGACGATTACAACGAAGGAGCCATTTCCCGAATTCCCTTCAGAATTGGTTCATCCAAACACATCGATCATTGACGTCAGCGCAGCAAACATTTCTCAACAGCCCGTCGGAACGGGTCCTTTTCAAGTTTCCTCTTTTGAGGCCGGCCATAAAATAGAGTTAGAACGGTATGACGATTATTGGGACGGCAAACCGAAGCTGAAGCACGTCACATTTTCGTTTAATGAAGACGCAAACGCCCGCGTCATGGCTCTCCAATCAAAAGATGCCGACATCATTTACAGACCGAGCGTGGAGGATATTGACCAAATTCAAAAAGATTCATCAATTACCGTTGATTCGGTGCCGAGCTTGCGCGTTCACCAGATTCTCTACAATACAAAGAAGGATCATTTCGCTGACCGTCACCTGCGCCGCGCCTTCGACGCATTACTGGACCGCAAAGAAATCGCTGAAAGCATTTTGAACGGGCATGCTCAGCCGGCAGACGGCCCTTTCTTAGCGGATTTCCCATTTTCCGCCGGTGCGGTTCAAAAGCCGGGCGGACTGGAAGCGGCAAAAACTGAGCTGAAAAAAGCCGGCTACGAGCTTGAAAACGGCAAAGCCGTGAAGGACGGACAAGCCTTATCTTTTACACTGCTAACCTATCAGTCTCGTCCGGAATTGCCCTTAATCGCGCAGATTCTTGAATCAAATGCGAAGGAACTGGGCATTTCGATTAAGATTCAGCAAGTCGAAAATATCGATGAGTATTTGGCGAAGAACGATGATTGGGATTTGGCGACATACAGCTCGATGACCGCGCCCAGAGGCGATGCCGGCTATTTGCTGAACACCGCCTATATGCCGAATGGCGCTTTAAACTACAGCGGCATCGAAAATCAAACCTTGATCAAATGGATTGAGGAATTCAACCGCACGATCGACAAAGAGAAGCGGAACCGCCTTGCCAAAAAAGCAGCTGAATTGATCGAGAAGGAGACATTAAACTCTTTTATCGTCACCCCCGAAAACATCACGGCATACCGAGATGGTGTATTAAATTGGGAAACGAGCAAAAGTGAATATTATATGCTGACGAAAGATTTGGATGTGAAAACGAAATGAAGCAGATCGCTAAGCGGCTGTTTGAACTGGTTCTATTCTTATTACTGCTTTCGTTTATCAGCTTTGTGTTTATGAAAGCGGCTCCCGGTGATCCGGTGAAACAGATGCTTCGCGTAGATGATGTTGCGGTAACAGACGAGCAGATCGAGGCTTTCAGAGAGGAACTCGGTTTGGACAAACCGGTTTATATTCAATATTGGAACTGGTTCAAGCGCTTTTTCCAGTTTGATTTGGGAAACTCCTATACAACACACGAACCCGTCATCGACGAGCTCAGCCGGAAATTCCCGGCGACGTTGCTTCTGACCGGCGCATCGCTTCTCGTCATGCTGCTGATTGCCGTGCCGGTCGGAACGCTTTCCGCTTTATACCGGGATCGGTGGATCGATCATCTCGGCCGCTTGCTCGCTTTAGTGGGAGCCGCGCTCCCGAGCTTTTGGCTCGGATTGATATTGATCGATCTCTTCTCCGTCAGGCTGAATTGGCTGCCGTCAATGGGAGCCGGAACGTTTAAACATTTGATTCTCCCCTCTCTCACGCTTGGGATCGCGATGTCGGGCGTTTATGTCCGTCTTGTACGGTCAAGCTTGATCGAAAGCCTTGGTCAGGATTTCATCAGATCAGCCAGGGCGCGCGGTATCAGCGAGGCTAGAATTTTCTTCTTTCACGCGTTTCGCCACTGTCTTATCCCTGTCATCACGATATTCGGGGTCAGCCTCGGCAGCCTGCTCGGCGGCACGGTGATTATTGAAGTCCTGTTTGCATATCCCGGCGTCGGCAAGCTTGTCGTTGACGCCATCGTTCAGCGTGATTATCCGATCATTCAGGGGTACATTCTTTTCATGGGGATCACGGTTGTCCTGATCAATCTTTTAGTCGACCTCTCCTATCGGTACCTCAATCCGGAAATTCGCTTAAAGGAGGCTGGACGCCGATGAGAAAAAACGTCAAATATATATTCCGAACCAAAACAGGACTGTGGTTTGTGCTGCTGTTTTCCGCGGCGCTCTTCACCGTCCCCTTCTTTTTGCCGTTCGATCCGCTCCGCACAGATATGGCCAACCGGCTTCAGCCGATCAGCATGCAGCATTGGCTCGGAACGGACCATTTGGGCAGAGATATATTTTCCCGGATGATCGCCGGTGCGAAAGCGACGGTCGGCACCGCCTTGGCCGCGATTCTGCTCTCCGTTTTCATAGGTGTTCCCGTCGGGCTTGTCTCCGGCTTTTTCGGCGGACGGCTGGATCGGATGATCATGAGAATTGTTGACGCGGTTATGGCGTTTCCGGACTATATTGTCGCGATTGTTTTAAGCGGTTTGCTTGGCCCGGGGCTGATGAACTTAATATTGGCCGTCGTCGCTGTCAAATGGGTCGGCTATGCAAGGCTGGTCCGCAGCACGGTGTTTTCGGAAAAACAAAAAGATTACATCGCCTTGGCCGAGCTGACGGGCTTAGGCTCCGGGGCGATTTTAAAAAAGCACTTGCTGCCCCATGTTCTCGGCAACGTTTCCGTACTTGCGACACTTGATATCGGAAAGACGGTGTTAATGATTGCTGCCCTGTCCTATATCGGACTGGGTGCTCAGCCTCCATATCCGGAATGGGGCGCCATGCTGAATGACGGAAAACATTACTTTTTGCATGCGCCTCAGCTTATGGTGATTCCCGGTCTTGCGATCATGTTCATCGTTCTGTTATCCAACCTGTACGGTGACCGTTTAAGGGACAGGTTTGACGTTAAACACAAGAAAGGAGTTTCTTAGCATGCCGATGTTATCTATTGAGGGCTTATCAATCCGCTCCCGACAGCACACCATTGTCAAAAATTCCTCCTTCTCGATTCATGAAGGGGAATGGTTCGCGCTGCTCGGGGAAAGCGGCAGCGGAAAGAGCCTGACCGCTTCGGCCATAGCCGGGCTGCTTCCGGACGGACTAACGGTGTCCGGCGGAGACGTGATATTTGAGGGCCGCCAGATGCTTCAAGCAGGCCGCAAAGCGCTCCGACGCATGCGCGGAAAGGATATCGCCTTTATTTTTCAGGACTGTCACGGAGCATTCACCCCATTTATACGGATCGGCAGACAAATTGACGAAATGGTCAAAACGCATACCGATTGGTCTAAGAACAAGCGAAGAGAAGCGATTCTCCGCGCTTTTCAGGAGGTTTCTCTGCCGGAAAACAGAGTATATGAAAGCTACCCGTTTCAATTGAGCGGAGGGCAGCTCCAAAGGGCCGCGATTGCTCAAGCGATGGTGCTCCGCCCGAAGCTTCTCATCGCAGACGAACCGACAACGGCTTTAGACAGCATCACGGCCGCGGACGTCTTGCAACAGCTCACCGTGATGCGCGCCAAAACAAACTGCGCCATCCTTTTTATCACTCATGACCTCCGGCTTGTCAAAAGGTACGCCGATCAAACCGCCGTCATGCAAAACGGAAAAATCGTCGAAAGCGGCTTAACCGCTGATTTAATCAGACAACCGACACATGAATGTACAAGGCGTTTATTCGCAGCCGTCCCGCCGCTGAAAAATCCTCCGCCGAGGCTGACAGCCGCGCCTGAAACAAAGGAACGGGCGCTGGCGGGAACAGGAGGTGCGTGATGACCCATTCAGCAGAAACCGTTCTTTTTGTCAGCAATCTGACAAAACATTACGCTTGCGGCCACAAAGCGGTTGACAATGTATCGCTCTCCATTCGAAAAGGCGAATGTCTCGGGCTCGCCGGCGAGAGCGGCAGCGGAAAAAGCACCCTTGCGCGCTGCCTTCTGCTGCTCGAAAAAATCGATCACGGAGAGATTCGGCTTCATCAACATCCGCTTCCCGGCATAAACCAAAAAGAGACCCGAAGACTGCGCCGAAAGCTGCAGGCTGTTTTCCAAAATCCGGCCGCATCATTGAATCCAAAGCTCAATATTATCGATTCAGTTATGGAGCCGCTTGATGTTTCCAAACAAGACATCCCGTCATTTTTAAAGGACTTCCAAGGCAGCCGCCGTCTGACGGCTGAGCGTCTGTTCTCAATGGTCGGCCTTCCCTCGAGCCTCCTTGACCGCTATCCGCACGAATTAAGCGGCGGGCAGCTCCAAAGGGCCTTAATCGCCAGAGCCATCAGCACTCACCCGTCTTTAATCATCTTTGATGAGCCTACGGCAAGCCTGGATGTCACCAGTCAGGCGAAGATCCTCGACCTCCTCAAAGATTTGCAGGATGATATGGGGCTTTCCTATTTGTTTATTTCCCATGATCTGGCCGCTGTCCACTTCATGAGCCATCGCATCATGGTCATGAAAGACGGGCAGATTGCCGATCAATTTAAAAAAGAAGAGCTTTTTTCCGCCGAAAGGCACCCATATGCCAAAAAGCTGCTTCAAGTGTTTGAATCCTAAGGGGGGGCATAAAAGATGAATCACAGACATTATCTAGCGCTCGCCGTTCCGCTGATCATTTCAACGATCACCACTCCTTTGCTGGGGGCGGTTGATACGGCGGTCGCCGGCCAGCTTTCCTCCCCCGCTTACATCGGCGGTGTTGCAGTCGGAACGATGATTTTTAATACGATATATTGGCTCCTCGGCTTTTTGCGGGTGAGCACATCGGGGTTCGCCGCTCAGTCGCTCGGCTCCCAAAACAGATCAGAGAGCGTTTTGGCTCTTGCCCGGCCTGTTTGCATCGCGGTTTTTGCCGGACTGATGTTCATCCTCTTGCAAAAACCGCTTGAATACGCAGCGCTGACGCTCATACAGCCCGACCGCCATACCGCTGAATTCGCCTCGCAGTATTTTTCGCTGAGGATTTGGGGCGCTCCATTTGCTTTAATCAGCTATTGCATTCTCGGCTGGCTGATGGGAATGTCCCTTATCAAAGTGACATTGCTTTTGCAGATTTCGATGAACGTCTTGAATATCGTGCTTGACATCGTTTTTGTCTACGTTTTTCACATGGAAGTATACGGCATCGCTCTAGCCACTTTGATTGCGGAAGTGACGGGCTGCCTGATCGGCTGCTGGCTTGTGAAATCGAATGCCGCCATGCGGTTTAAGCTGCCGTCCGTCAAGGTTTTGTTCGACCCGAAACCGTTTAAAAAAATGATGGTTGTCAACCGCGATCTATTGATTCGGACATTGTGCCTTTTAACGGTTTTTAATTTGTTCACGGCTAAAGGAGCAGGCTTCGGAGCTGAAGTATTGGCCGCAAATGCGATCTTGATTCAAATTCATTATATGATGGCTTATGTGTTTGACGGATTTGCCAATGCATCGAGCATTTTTGCCGGGAAAGCCGTTGGAAGAATGGATCGGGAACTATATTCCCGTACGCTTTCCCTTTCGATCCAGTGGTCGCTGATCTCGGCCGCGCTGCTTTCAGTCGGCTACTTTCTTTTGAAAGGTGCAATCCTTCCATTGTTTACACCGCTTGAAGGCGTTTTGGAAGCAGCGAAAACTTACGATATTTGGATCGCTCTCTTTCCTTTGACCGCAAGTTTTGGACTCGTTTTTTACGGGATTTTCACAGGAGCCACCGAAATAGGCCCGGTCAGAAATTCAATGTTTTTGGCTGTTCTCGTCTTCCTGGCCGCCTTTTTTACCGCTGTGCCTGCTTTCGGAAACCATGGGCTGTGGCTCGCTTTTCTTTTATTCAGCCTTGGACGTTCCGTATTCTTATGTATGGCTGTTCCCGGGCTGACCACCCGTCTCTTCGGAGAGCGAAGTGCTGCGAGAGAGGCAGGCTAAAAGCCAAATCATAAAACACCCCGGCTAAAGCTTAGCCGGGGTGTTCACGTTTATTCTTTCGTTAATTGTGCGACGAATTGGTTCAGATGATCCAGCGTCATCACATTTTGATTGCATGTTTCACTGTCACAGCAAATATAATTGCCTCTGTCCGTATAGGTTTCTTTCCCACTTTTCACCCGGGCCATGAACAGTCCGATCTCTTCGGTCCTGTTGCATATCGCACAGATTCCTTTTTTATTGCTGGATTTGATCGTGCCGTGTATTCCGGTCAGCTTTCCGCCGACATCCACAATCATGTACTTCCTGCCTGATCCTGCATCATTCCATCCCAGGTAGGAATATCCGCTGAAATCCATCTGCTCAAAATCGGGCGTCTTTAACTTTTTCACTTTAGAGAACAGCTTTTTAGCCGTTTTTACCGTTACACGCTGAAATGGAATGACATGAAGCTTTAATTCGGCTAAAAAGCGCATCGCTTCACCGCTGTCTTCCACTTCTGCCATCTTCTGCAGCAAAGACTTTTGATCGCTGCTGAGATCAGAAAAGAGGTTGAACACTTGATCGAGCGCATTGCACTTCAAAGCGTCAAGTACGTTTTCGTCATTGATGTTCGCATGTCCCTGGACAAGGCTGTCCGTTTGAAACTTAATAAAATTATATTGGTCATTTCTGATAAAAGGTGTCTTCATTTCTGCCAGCTCCTTATTTATGGATCTATATTTAAAAATAAGGTGCAAAGCCGGATGATCAGAAATGATACCTTGCTTTTTTTAGGCGATTTGTTTATAACCCCGCCTCATGCAAAGTATCGCCTTTCAAGATAACAGGCTTTGCATGAGACGCTGCAGTCGGCAAATGAATGTCATTTACCATTTTATCCACCTCCGAATACTGATTCTATTATAAACGACAATCGTATTCAATCTCAATGATATCCTCCATCTTTAAAATGCATATTTCATCCGCTCGGCTTACGATCCGCAGCTCCCTTTTCAGGGCGTCGGCATAGTGAATCCGGCCGGCGAGCGTTTTCACTTCCCCCTGCCGATAATAGGCAAATTGCAAAACGCTGTTTTCTGCCATCGCTTCACAAATGATTTCATTGAATTCTTCATATTTTTGTTCATCCAGGATCGGTTTTTTGAGTTTTTGAAAGCTTTCATGATATTCCCTGAGCAATTCCACGTGCTCAGGCAGCATCATGGAAACCCATTTGATACTGCCTCTGTCGCGAAGCATAAATGATTCTCCTTTCTATGCCTGATGGCCTCCGACCAATTTTGACCGCAGCCGGGCCGTCCCGGCGTTTGTATAGGAAACGGCCCGCAAAAGCGCTGTTGATCCGTACCGTTCTCTGATTCCGTCCATCACATACCCGAGCTGCCGCTTCTTTTCCTGATCGGGGCGAAAAAGATCAAGCTGCATATTGGTGTCATCTTGAATATTGGACAAAGAGACGGAAATTTTTCGAACCGTTTTGCCGGCATAAAACCGCTCGAACAGTGCCAGACATGTGTGGTAGAGATCAAGGGTGATATTTGAAGGGCTTTCCATTGTTTTTGAACGGTAAAACCCGCCGCCAAGCTCATCGCGGCTGTATTCGACGCCAAGACTGACGGTCCGGCCCGCCTGGCGGTGAGCGCGTGCCCTTTTAGCCACTTCTTCACACATTTCAAGAATGACATGCTTGACTTCCTCCGGATTCGGATAATCGCGAAGCAAAATCTGGCTTTTTCCATAGCTGACCTGTCCTTCCAGGATCGGCGCTCCGATCGCCGAAAGGTCGATGCCCCAGGCGTGATAATAGAGCTGGTTTCCCATCACCCCGAATGTTTTCTCAAGCCGCTTGAGATCATAGTGGGCCAGCTGGCCGACTGTAAAGATCCCCATCCGGTTTAACGTCTTTTCCAGCCTGGAGCCGATTCCCCACATGCGTCGCAGCGGAGACAGCGGCCACAGCTTCGTTTTCACGTCTTCGTAGCCCCAGATGGCCACCCCGTCTGCTGATTTTTTCGCTTCAAGGTCAAGGCACAGCTTTGCCATCAGCAGATTCGGTCCGATTCCGACAGCACAGGGAAGGCCAAACTCCCTTTCCATGTCATCTTGAATTTTCATCGCAATCGTTCGGGCGTCTCCCCACATGCTCTCAACACCGTCCACCTGAATAAAGCTTTCATCCACGCTGTACGTATGAATGGCATCAGGCGGCACATAGCGGCAGAACAACCGGGTGAGCTCTGTAGAAACACGGACAAACAACCCCATCTTCGGATTGACCAGCTTGATGCGCGGATCATCCGGCAGCTGATAAAGCCTTGTTCCCGTTTGAACGCCGAACTCTCTTTTCAGAGCCGGAGAAGCAGCGAGAACGATGCTCCCCTGCCGCTCCGTGTTTCCGACAACCGCCAGCAGGCAAGTCATCGGATCAAGTCCGAACAGGACTGCGGCACAGCTTGCATAAAAGCTCCGCATATCAACGCACAAAACCGAACGCGACGGATATTGACCGTAATCCATCTCTCTCCCTCCAAAAAGAACTGATGTTCGCACAATTAGTGTATGAATACTATACTCCGAATATACGTTCGATTTCCAGGCGTAATTTTATCCAAAGAAAATCCTGGCTGAAAGCAATAAAAAACACCTTCTTTGGAAAGAAGGTGACATGGCGGATCATTCCAGTTCGGAATGCTGCCGCATTCGGTTTAATGGCTCAAATTGAAAGCTCCCTTGAGAACATCGTTTTTTCCTAGTAAGATAAAAGAAAAAGCGCTCCTAAAGGAGAAGACAAATGGATGAGAAACTGATTGAAAAAATGCTCGGACAGGCGCTGAAGCAGTACGGGCGCAATGTTGCAACCGATCCGCTCAGCCCCGGCGAAAAAGAAATCCTGAAGCTGGCTTTGCAGGAAAGGCGGATCGAGGAACCGAATGAGGGGCTGCATGCCCATATCGAGGATGTCATCTATGATTACGTCACAAATCAAGGCTTGTTCTCATCATAAATCGATTTTTCCTTTCGGCTTCCTTTATGCAGAAAGCCTTTGATCATCCAGCATATAGAAATTCCTCTATTCACCGCCATCTGTTTCATGTATGATAAACAAATAAAAACGTAACGGAGAATTTATCATGAAACAAAAATGGCAGAACATCCACCCGCTCAGCTGGACCATTATTGTCGGAACCATTTTCGGACGTATGGGCACAGCCATGAGCATCCCTTTTTTAGCAATTTATTTGACACAAGTGAAAGGCGCCTCTTCAGGCTTTGCCGGCGCCGTTATTGCAGCGAGCTCTCTGATCGGAATTGCGGCAAGCTTTTACGGCGGGTACTTGTCAGACCGGTTCGGCCGGAAAACCATCATGCTCGTTTCGATTTTCGGCTGGACGTTCGTGTTCGCCGGTTTTGCACTCGCCGATCATGTCTGGACATTCTTTGTCATGAATGCCTTAAACGGATTATGCCGCGCCTTGTTTGAACCGACTTCAAGAGCGCTGCTTTCAGACGTATCCAAACCCGAAACGCGCCTTTTCGTCTTTAATCTCCGCTATACCGCGATCAACCTCGGCGTCGTCTTCGGTCCGCTTTTAGGACTGTACCTCGGATCTTCGAAAACGACGCTGCCGTTTTTCATTGCAGCTTTCATTTATTTTATTTATGCGGCGGTGCTGGTCATTCAATTTAAACACCACACCGTACCGGCAACTGAGCGGAATAAGCGTATAAAAGTGCGGGACGCGCTGGAGGTGACAAAAACAGACCGGGTATTTACGATTACACTAATCGGTTCGATTCTTTGTTTATTCGGGTATTCCCACTTCACATCGACGCTCGCACAATACATGGCGGCCAGCCCGTTCATCGAAGACGGGACGAAAGTGTTCGGCATGATGCTGACGCTGAATGCCTTGGCCGTGCTTGCCGTACAGTACCCGATCGTACATATCGCCAAACGGTTTTCACCAATTTTATCGCTGATTGCCGGAAATGTGCTGATTAGCGGAAGCCTGTTCAGCCTCTCGTTTTTCCACGATCTATGGTCCATCGTCTTGATCATTATCGTGTTTACGATCGGGGAAGTGCTTCTCTTTTCGATGATGGATTTACTGGTCGATCGGATTGCCCGGCCTGAGCTGAAAGGCACCTACTTCGGGGCTATGGGCTTCACCCAGCTGGGAAGCGTGGTCGGCCCTTGGGCGGGGGGAATGCTGCTGGACGCCTTTGGAGCGGAAAAGCCGTTTTTCACTTTTGCAATCCTGTCTGCTGTCACCATTTGCGGCGTTCCTTTCCTGGTGGCAGCCTTCCGGAAGCTCAAAATAGATGATGCAAAAGTCAAATTAAGTTCGAAAAAAACGATGGAGCATTAATTGAAAACGGGCCGGCCCGGTCAAAGGCCGGCCTTCCGGCGGACGCCCGTCTCAAGGCGCCGCAAGTTCGACTTTGATGCGGTCGGGATCTTCGGTATACAAGGCATAATGCCCGCTTCCGCCGGCAAACGGATGTCTGTCTTCATATAAAATGCGGCATCCCCGCTCCCTCAGTTTCATTGTCATTTCGTCGACCTGTTCTTTGGATGCCGCGTAAAAAGCAAGATGGTTTAAGCCGACGCGGCACCTGTGATAACCCGCTTTGACAAACTGCTCTTTCGCCTGCACAAGCACGAGATAGGCGCCGTTTGCTTTCCAGCTGATCCCGTCTTCCCATTGTTGAAAAACCTCATAGCCGAGCTCGCCGAGAAACCAGCCCCAAAAGCGCTTCGACGCTTCCAACTCTGAAACATACAGTTCAATATGATGGATCATGCAAGCCTCCTCTTCTATACCCGTCTGACGAGAATCTCTTCCACCTTGTGGCCTTCACCTTTTCTCAAGATTAAATCAGACCGGAATTTTGTAGGCAGAATGTTCTCATACAAATTCGGACGGTTGACGGTCTCCCATATTGACTTTGCCATATGGTCCGCTTCTTCGTCCGCAAGGTCTTTGAATTTATGGAAATAAGAACTCGGATCTTGAAAAGCCGTCTCTCTGAGCATGCGAAAGCGTTCAAGATACCATTTGATAATGAGGTCTTCTTCGGCATCCACATAAATCGAGAAGTCAAAAAAATCGGAAACGAAAACCCGCGGTTTTGTCCGGTCGTCTTCGATCGTCGGTGTCTGCAGCACATTGACGCCTTCGATGATGACGATATCCGCTTGTTCAACCGTTTCGTAAACCCCTTCCAATCTGTCGTACGTTAAATGGGAGTAAACGGGTGCGCGAACGATTTCCTTGCCGGATTTTAAATCGTTTAAAAACTCAAGCAATGCTTTGACATCATAGCTTTCCGGAAACCCCTTCCGCGACATCATCTGTTTTTCTGTCAGCACCGCATTGGGGTAAAGAAAACCGTCGGTTGTGATCAGACTGACTTTCAGCCGTTCCTGCAAACGGGAGAGCACAGTCTGAATGATGCGGGCCGTCGTGCTTTTTCCAACCGCGACGCTTCCGGCAATCCCGATGATGAACGGAATTTTGGCCGCGTGCGGATGGTTCAAAAAACCGTTCACCCGGGTGTTCCGTTCATATTGAGTTGTCCGGTGTAAATAAAGCAGCCTCGCCAGCGGAACATAAACGGTTTCGACTTCTTCCAAAGACAGATAGTCATTTAAACCTTCAAGCCTTTTTACTTCCTCTTCGGTCATTTCTACCGTCATATGCCCGCCGAGATTTGCCCAGGCATCGCGGGTATGACTCGTATATAACGTGTGCAAATTCAAATCCTGATTCGCCATTGTTCTCACCTGCCCTCTGTTCAAAAGCTGTTTACTAAAAAGTTCATGAATTCCTGAGACCGCTTTACTATTATATAGAATTTTTCGAATATTTACGAGGAACAAGGTTTCAATCAAAAAAACCGCCTTATCCAGAGACGGCAGATTCTGTTGTTCCAACTGTTTGACACTCGACTGCCAAACCTGAGCCAACGGGCATCAGTCGCTTGCAAAAGAAAAAAGAGCGCAAGTGCCTGCGCTCTTTTTTCAAACGACATATTTGCTTTGCCTGTGCGCCATATAATAAGTAACCGCAGACAGCAAGCCGACGGATGCGGCTAAAATGATGACGACCGGAATCATGTCCACCTTCACCGGTGTAAACAGTTTAAAGCCGCCGCTGAAACTGAAAACCGCATGCCCGAGATTAGACAGCAGGTTTTTCAAATCGAACCTGCCCAAAGCAGGGATAAGCAGGCTGTAAACGATATAAAGCAAAGCAGGCGTAATAAAGCTTCTGAAGAGGACGCCCAAATAAAATCCGATCGTCGAAAAAATGAAGCTGACCGCCAGAACGACAACGAGCTGAAGCGGGATATTGCTTTTTGAAACAGCGGGTATTGTGAACTCGCCGACCGGTATGGCCCTTGAAGCCAGGGAATAAAAGACGAGGCTTGACACATATGCCGTACATACAACGGCGATCACGGCGGCAGCCATCACCATGTAAACCGAACACTGTTTGGCCAACAGAACGGATTTCCAATCATGGCTGACAGCTTTCACTTTCACCGTCTTGAACCTGATGTCGTAAGAGGAGATATAGATGGCATACAGCGTAAAAGCCAAGGGAAAAATGATGAAGCCCATCAGCTCAAGCGTCATGATAACCGACTGCTTGGGCTCCAGATGATGGAGAGACAAGACGAAATTCTCATAGTCAAACCTTAAAATATTTTCGACGATCTCTCCGTCGCCACCCTCGCTTTTCAGCTCCCCTTCCTTCACCTTGACGGGCGACGCCAGCGCCTGCTTAATATCGATGCCTAGTTCTTTATATTCGTCTTCAGTCTTTTTAAACTGCTGATAGCTGTCAATTGTATTTTTATAATGAACATATATGTATCCGGATGAAATGAATAATAGAGGAAGCAATAAAATGATGAGCATTTTAGAATATGATTGAAATGCAAGCTCTTTTTTGAAAATATTATAAATATTCTTTATAGACATCGCCCAATTCTGCTCCATTCGTTTTAAAATTGTCTATATGGATAGCTGAACCGTCTTTCAACACATATAATTGATCGACGATTGAAGAATAAAACTCAAACTGATGGCCGGCGGCAACAATCGTCATCGTGCTCGACCAGTCATTGATCAGCTTCTGAAGCTCCATCATGGACCGGTAGTCAAGCCCGTTTGATATCTCATCCAAAAACAAGTATGACGGTTTGTTTAATGCAGCGATCATTAAAGCCAGCTTTTTCTTTTGTCCGTATGAATAGGTCTTAACCTTTTTTTTCAGCAGCGCCCGGCCGAGGAACTTTTGCGATAATTGTTCTAGCTCTTCTTTGCCGGCAGGTTTATTGATCAACAGTTTAATATTTTGATAGCCGCTCAGATGATCGTAAAACGGGGAATCGTCATAGATGACGTGCACTTTGCTCCTGACGGCTTCAAGCGGCTCGCCGTCGTACAGAATGCCGCCTTCGAAATGTTCCAGCTTGAGCAGGCATTTCAGGAGCGTCGTTTTCCCGGCGCCGTTTTCCCCCATCAAGAAGGTGACTTTGTTTTTTTCGATATTCATGTTGAGACGGTTGAATACCGTTTTGTTTCCATAAGATTTCGTCAGGTCATCGATTTTGATCAATTTAAAAAACCCTTTCTTGCATCAGGATGGTGTTGCAACATTCTCCATTATACAACGCTGCCATTAATTTCAAAATAGTCTTTTAGCAGCGTTGTATGAAATGGCTTACGGCAAATTAATCATTTCCGTATTTTCCTTTTTTATTGACCCACCTTCTGTCTGTAAAGGTTGAGCTGGCGAATTCAACATCTCCCCACGGTGTAACGGTACCGAAGCTCAGCGTTTTTTTCGCTCTCCATTTGTGAAGCCCTGAAGACTTGTAATACCTTTTAATCCCCTTTGCCCTCACGACATTTGGAAAGACGTAGCCGACATCCTGCGATCCGCTGCTTTTCGATATTTTTTTGCCGTTGTAGTACCAGTCGATATAATCTTTCGACCAGGCGAGGAAGCTTCCCCTTTTAATTGTGAGCCTTTTTCCTGCATATGCCGTCACACCGCTTTGGACAGATGCCTGTTCAGGAAGTGATTGCACGTATTCTGTCTTGGCTTCAAGCAGTTCCTTTTGCTTACTTGTCAGCTGCCCGTCCTCAGCAGCCGCAGCGAATGAGGATGGAACCAGGAGCGCCGCAGACAAAGAAAAACCTAAAATCGCTTTTTTCATTTCGTTTCCCTCCGTATTTTTGATCATATTCGTATGTACGTCTTCAGCTGCCATCCATAAGCTACTGCCGCATCCAAAACAATTTGAGGTCCGAGTTCTCTCATTTTAATGGATGAAAAAATAGATTTCTAGAAGAATGGACCATTTTATCATTACCTATTGGAAATTATCACCTCCTGTGTATTTGATATTATACCATATTTTTACTTGTATTCAATTACTATTATTTGGAATTTTTGTCATTGACAGCTCGCACCTTTTATAATGAGAATGAAAAAAGGAGGAAGAAGAGGAACCTATACTACCTGGAATGCGATTCAACAGCTGAAAATTCCTACTCGTAAAAAACAAAGCACTCGACAGACCGTCTTCCTTCATGGTTCCGGTCATATACTCTTACTGCCCGGAACCGCCTTCGATTTGGAGGATGAGGAAGCCGAGCGTTTATTTGTGAGTGCACATAGCAAAGGCTGCCTAATCCAAGGCAGCCTCATCCTTTAAAAGTTCTTCGATTTATCGTTCGATTTGCTTTTGGAAGGAACAATCCGCTGTTCCACCTTTTCATAAAGGGACAGCATTTGATGAATAAATGACAGCTTCGGTGCTGTCCAGAATACAAACAGAGCTGACAACACGCCAAGAAGGGCTCCCGCCGCAACGTCGAGCGGATAGTGAACGCCCGACCAAATGCGGGAAATTCCCACGGCAAACGCAAGTACAAGCCACAGCCAGCCCGTCTTTTTGTGAAACAGGAAGATTAAAAAACCAATTGAAAAAAACAAAATCGTATGGTCGCTCGGAAACGAATTGTCAATTTCATGCTCTATCAGCTTGTTGACATTCGGAAGCGTTGCAAACGGTTGATAATTGGAATGCAGAGAGCCCATGATTTTCCCGAGAATTTCGGCAATCACAAATGCGATGACTGCATAAATGACCATCAATCTGTTTTTTGTCGTCCGGGTCAGCCAATAAACGACAAGACCCAAGGCGAGGAAGTACATCATATATTCGGCTAGAAAGTAAACGACCGGATTCAGCATCGAATACTCTTTTCCCAAATCATTAATGAAACGAAAAGCATCAATATTTAATTCTGAAAAAGACATGTTTCGATCTCCTTTTTTATACTTTTATTCTAAATATATCCATTTAAATTGTGCAAAAAAGCCTTATCGGAATGAGGAATGTGCAAACATGTGTCGCACATTCCCTTGAACTCCTTTGCATCAATGAATATCGATTTTTTTAAAGTAAACGATTGTCGCGGCTAATCCAAGAACGGTTGTGGCGGCAACACTAATAAAAGAATATTCGGGCGGATATTCCGGAAAGAACGTACCCGAAGCGATCACCCATACCGCCGACCAAGGGAATAAAGCGCTGTATTCCGTGCCGTATACCATAATGCTGACCATTGATATAATGATCGTAAAGATAATGGTGGGCACGTAGTTTTTAAACAGCAGTGTCACAAATATAATCGGACTGACCAGGAAGAAAAGAAGTGCCCCGCCTATCATAAATTGTTTAAACCCTTCTATTAAAACCGCCGAACTGAGCCCTTCAAACTGACCGATCAGCCCGAACAGCAGCGTCAGCACCCAGGCGATCAACGTCAGCATCATGATCCAAATGAGGAGCAGAACCAATTTGCTGACAATCAGGCTGATTCTTGAAACAGGAATCGTCAATAGATTCTTTAGCGTGCTTTCAGCGTATTCCCGATTGAATAAATATGATGTAATCACGCCATACAACGGGACTCCGATCAAAAGCACAATATACAGGTTGGTATCGGAAAAGGTCTCGCTGAAGCGAATCGGTACATCAGGGTACTTGGCTTTTTTAGCCAAAGACGATATAAAACAGATGAAAGGGGCTGCCGCCGCTCCCAAGATGCTGACCAGAAACATCTGTGAACGTTTCAGCTTCAGCAATTCGGTATATAGCAAATTAGCCAATCGTCCCGCCCCCTATCAACTTCACGAAGTAGTCTTCAAGACTGTCTTCGCTCATCGTAATCTTCAATACATCTATTCCGTTTTCGACAAACAATTTATTGAGCTTTCCCTGCTGGCCCAAATGGGAGTATACCCGGATGATCCCGTCCTGGAGAACTTCGTAGTCATGAATATCAAAATGCTGTTCCATCAGAACGACCGCTTTATTTTGATCGGATAATTGAAATTCCAGATATTTGCGGTTTCTTTTTTTAAGATGGTCAAACGGAATTTCTTCAAGCAGTTTTCCTTCATGAATGATCCCGACATGATCGACGAGCTGTTCGATTTCAGACAAAATGTGGCTTGATATAAAGATGGTGATGTTTCTTTCTTTGGCGAGAGAATGAATGAGTCTTCTCATTTCTTTGATCCCGATCGGGTCCAAACCGTTTGTCGGCTCGTCCAGTATCAACAGCTCCGGATAGTGAAGCAAGGCTCTTGCAATTCCCAGCCTTTGTTTCATGCCCAAGGAAAACTTGCCGACGAGCTTTTTCGTTTCATGCTGCAGGCCCACGATCTCCAATACTTCATCGATCGCATTTTTTTTATGGATACCTATGATTTTTGCATTGATCAGCAGGTTTTCCCTCGCCGTCAAGTTCGCGTAAAAGCCGGGCACTTCCACAATAGATCCGATTCTTCTTAAAATTTCTTTTTTATTCTTGAAAAAGTTTTCTCCGAAAATTTCTATCTGCCCACTGGTCGGTTTGATCAGACCCAGCAGCATTCTGATCGTCGTCGTCTTGCCGGCGCCGTTCCGTCCCAAAAAGCCGTATATATCTCCTTGTTTTACATTGATATTGAGATGGTTTACAGATTTTTGCGGCCCGTACATTTTCGTGAGATCCGTCGTTTTAATAATTGTGCTCAAAGTTGATCCACTCTCTTTCACTAGCCTAATAACTACATCATAAACAGAAGGATTTAACTTCTTCTTAACCAATTCTTAATTAATTCTTAAATGATTGAAGATGGTTTTGTTTAGGCAGCGAAAAACCAAACGTCGTTTTTTTCCATGGGACGCTCTGTGCCCATATGCGTCCGCGGTTTTTTTCGATGAGCGATTTGGCGATGGCAAGCCCCAGACCGCTCCCGTCATCAAGGCTTCTCGACCGGTCTCTGCGGTACATTCTATCAAACACGTTTTCAATCTCGTTTTCCGGAATTCCCGGACCTTGATCCCAGATGAGAAGCTGATATTCATGCTCTGATTCTGTCAGTTCGATTCCAAGTACTTTTCCCGCTTTTCCATAATGAATGCCGTTTCTCACGATGTTTTCGATCACGCGGATCAAGCTGAGCCGATCTGCGATAACAAAGCATTTCTTTTCCGGAATCTGCACATTCAAATCAATGTCATGTTTTTTCAGTTCCGGCAAAAAGTCAATCAGCGTTTCCCTAGCGACTTCGGCAAGGTCAAAAAACTCTGTTTTCAACTGGACTTCATTCGCGTCCAATTTCGCCATGTTGAATATTTCATCGATCAATTGCTTGAGGCTGTTGGATTTTTTAGAAAGGATATTGAGATATTCCTGTTTCTCTTCTTCTGAAGACGCGACCCCGTCTTTTAATGCATCAACATAGCCAATAATTGATGTGAGCGGCGTTCGGATATCGTGGGAAATATTAGACAGCAGCCGTTTTCTGGCCGCTTCCGATTTTGCGGCGTTGATTTGAACTTTTTCAAGCTGCTCTATCAATTCGTTAATGGAAAAAATGATTTCATTATACGGCTGACCGCCTTTCGCCAGCAATCTTCTTCTTAAATTTCCATCCGCCACGCGCTTCAGCTCGGTTTCAATCAGCTTTAAGCGATCAATGAAGCGAAGCCTCATCGTAAACAGCAGCGCGGTAACGGCAAACAGAAAAATAAACAGCATTGTGCTGAAAACCCCAAGGGAAGCCGTTTTCATATAGATGAACAAAAGTGCTGCAATCGCCGCACATTGCAGAATGAGAAGCAGCAGCTTTTTATCGGTCAGCATCTTTCTCACCTACAAACTTATAGCCGATTCCCCAAACGGTTTGAATAAATTGTGGATCGGAAGGGTCCGGCTCTATTTTTTTTCTCAGCCTTCTGATATGCACCATGACCGTATTATCATCTTCTATGTATTGGTCGCTCCATGCGTTTCGAAACAGCTGCGTTTTCGTAAATACCTGCCCCGGATTTGAGGCGAAAAACTTCAGCAGTTCAAACTCCTTCGCCGTCAGGGAGATCTCCTGTCCGCCTGCGGTGACCGTATATGTTTTCAAATCGATGGTCAATCCTTTAAATTGAATCAGCGATTGTTCATCGGAGCGGCTTTCGCTGCCGAGGACCAAAAAGCGCCTCAGCATGGCTTTGATCCGCGCAAGCACTTCGTTCACGCTGAAGGGCTTTGTTATATAATCGTCGGCACCGATGGACAGTCCTAAAATTTTATCGCCTTCAAGGTCTTTGGCGGTCAGCATCAGGATCGGAACATTCGTATGATTCCTCATTCTTCTGCAAACCTCGATGCCGTCGATTTTCGGCATCATCACATCCAATATCACGAGGTGGTAATGGTTTTGTTCAAACAGCCTTAACGCATCTTCTCCGTCAACTGCCACGTCAACCTCATAACACTCTCTTTTTAAATAGGTTTTCAATAAATCTCTGATTTCTTTTTCATCATCCGCTATGAGCACTCGAATGGCTTCCATTTGGTTCACCCGCTTTTATTTTGTCTTGATAGATGTTCACACCGCAGCACCCGCTGCTGCTTGTTTTTTGAAATATTTCCTCTCTTTTCTTTGCCTTTCATTATAACAGAGAGTTGATAAGGCAAACAAAAGGCACCCTGAAAAGGATGCCGTTTTGTTCATATTTTGACAGTCTTATTGATGATATCATGGATCAATCTTGCATTTCTTTCAAGAATGTCGGGATGGGACTTGGAGATCATTTGCATATGGGTTCCGGCTCCTTGAACGACTGTAAAGGTTTTAGATGCCGCTTTTTCCCACATCATCATGTTTTCATCCCGCTGATTGTCGCTTGACTTGATATAGCTGATATGTCCGTCAATTGCGCCCGCTGTGACTGTGTTTTGTATATATACATAAGACTTCATCACCAAGTCCACTAAATAGTCGCTCAATAATTTCTCTGCGTCGCGGTATTTCTCAAGTTCAAATGTTTTGGATATCTCTTCTCTGTATTCCTCCTCTGTGAACTGATGTTTCTCGGCTTTTGTCCGATATTTTGAATCGATGATGATCAAATCCTCGACTTCATATCCTTGCCGGTTCAATTCTTTCGCCACATCAAATGCCAGGATTCCGCCGGATGAATAGCCGATTAATGTATATGGCCCTTCACCTTGAATGTTTTTGATGATGTCCGCGTATTTGCGAATCCTGTTTGCAGATGGAATGAAGTTGAAGCTGTACACCGAATGCTGCTTTAGATGCTTGGCCAAGCCCATGTAGGCAATGCCCATCGACGCGGCCGGCGGGAAGCAGAACAGGTTTTTCCCGCCTTCTTCCGTCCTGGTCAGCTGCATGCAATCATCTGTGTAGTCTTTCAGCAGGTCTTGTGCATGCTTCAGAAAATCAGACAGCTCTTTAATGGTCGGCTTGGAGAAAATGTCCTTAAACGGAACTCTGAAGCCAAGCTCTGCATATAGCCTAGAGACAAATGACATGACGCTTAAAGAATTCGCTCCGATATCGAATATGTTGGCGTTGATGCCAATCTGTTCGATATTCAGGATGTCTTCCCAAATGGCGGCCATTTTTTCTTCCAGCTCATGTCTTGGAGGCTCGTATTCCAGTAAAGCGCCCGCGCTTCGATCTGGCTCTGGAAGGGCCTTCAAGTCGACTTTTCCGTTTGGTGTCAGCGGCAGCTCATCAAGCTTCAGCAAATAGGACGGCACCATATATTCCGGAAGCTCCTTCGCCAAAAACGCTTTGATGTCTTCCTGTGTGATGTCTCTTTCGGAAACGACGTATGCGCAAAGAACTTGATTGTTGCTTTGATCTGTTTTAGCGGCAACCGCCGCTTCTTTTATATCGCTGTGCCTTAACAATTGATGCTCGATTTCGCCAAGCTCGATACGGTAGCCCCGAATCTTGACTTGATGATCGATCCGGCCCAGATACTCAATATGTCCATCCGGTCTCATCTTCGCAAGATCTCCTGTGCGATACATTCTTTCACCCGGTAAAAACGGATTTGGCAGGAATTTTTCAGACGTCAGCTCCGGTTTGTTCAAATAGCCTTTTGCGACTCCGTCTCCGCTGATATACAGCTCTCCGGCAATTCCGACCGGCTGCACTTCCTGACGCTCATCCAAAATATAGAGCTGGACATTGGAGGCCGGCTTGCCGATCGGGACAGAAACTTGGCGGTCCCGTCCGGC
This sequence comes from Bacillus sp. B19-2, assembly GCF_022832475.1. Taxonomy (NCBI): domain Bacteria; kingdom Bacillati; phylum Bacillota; class Bacilli; order Caryophanales; family Bacillaceae; genus Bacillus; species Bacillus sp. B19-2. The sequence goes on along the minus strand of NZ_JALHKQ010000003.1, from coordinate 679,957 downwards.
ATCATATTGATAGATCATGCAGCCGACAACCGTTTCGGTCGGACCGTATTCATTGTAGACTTCAATGTTGTGATGAAATCTCTCCGTGATTTCTTTGGCCAGTTCCGTTTTTAAATCTTCCCCGCCGACGATCAGGCGTTTGATGCTTGATCCGCTGGCATCCATGTCTTTGACAAGGCTTAAATGAGACGGGGTTAATTTGACAATCCCGGCTTTTTGGTCTCTGAATACTTTTCGAATCAGCGGTTCTCCGTCCCCGCTATGCTGATACACAATCACCCGATTGCCTGAGATTAATGGCGTAAATATCGATGTCACCGTTAAATCAAAGGCAATGGATGAGTAGAGGGCAAAATCGAGCTGTTCGCCTTGGACATATACACGGTCAGCCCAGGTAATATAGTTGACCAGCCCTCTTTGCCTGATCATGACCCCTTTCGGTTTGCCTGTAGAACCTGACGTGTAGATGATATATGCAAGGCTGTCGGCGTTACCCGCCGGTTCCAGATTGTCAGCCGGATAACTGCTGAAATCTCCGGTTAATTCGACGGCTTCTTGATGAAGTGTGCCCAAGTCCTGCTTGTGATCCGCAAGGATGATGGCCGCGCCGCTGTCTTCAAGCATATACTTGATCCTTTCTTCCGGATAATCGGGATCAATCGGCAAATAGGCTCCTCCGGCTTTCAAAATCCCCATGATTCCGACCACCATTTCCGGTGAGCGTTCTGCCATGATGGCAACAATCGCATCCGCTTTGACCCCTTTGTCCCTGAGGTATCTGGCAAGCTGATTTGATTTTTCATTGAGCTCACGGTATGTCAGTTTGTCATTTCCTGAGACAACCGCAGCAAGCTCAGGGGTTTTTTCGGCTTGTTCCTCAAACAGCTGATGAATCGTCTGATTCGGATATTCCGCTTTCGTGTCATTCCATTCGTACAACAGCCTGTTTCTTTCAGCTTCCGAAAGGACTGTGATGTCGTTTAATGACTGATCTTCATTTTGGACGACCTGTTCCATCACTTGTTGAAGGTGTCCTTTGATACCTGCGATGATGTGGTCATGATAGATATTTCCGTCATAAGTCAATTTGATGACCAAACGTTCGCCCGGGACTGCCACAATATTAAATCCGTAATTTGTTTGTTCTTCGGCGTGAATTTCTTCAAACACAAAACCAGCACCGCGTTTGCCGCTTGTCTCAAATGCACTCTGATCAACCGCGTAATTTTCGAAAATCAGGATATGATCCAGCAGCTCTCTTTTTAATTCACTGAGCGACTGTACTTCCGACAAATTCATGTCATGATATGTCCTGCCTTCCAGAGCCTGTTCCTGAACGCTTTTGATGAGTTCCTTAAAGCTTTGGCTTTTTTCCAGTCTAATTCTCGTCGGTACAGTGTTGATGAATAATCCGACCATTTTTTCAATTCCGGCTACTTGTGCATCCCTTCCGGAAATGACTGTACCGAATACGACATCATCCGTTTGACTGTATCTTGCCAAAAGCATTCCCCAAATGCATTGTAAAACAGTATGGAAGGTGACATTGTTACGGCTGGCAAGCTCTGTGATCCGGCCGGTCAATTGTTCCGGGAATTCGATGACGGCCTCTTTTCGCTTATATTTCGCATGTCCGGAAGAACCCGCCAAAACCGAAATCGGCGATTTTTCGGTAAATCCTGATAAATAGTTTCTCCAGTACGCTTTTGCAGCTTCTTTATCCTGTTGCTGTAGCCACCCGATATAATCGCTGTACGGTCTTGCCTCTTCAAGCTGGTGTTTTTGCCCGGCTTCTTTCATATGATACATGTGGAACAGCTCTCCCATAATGATTCCCCGGGACCAGCCGTCAAGCAGAATATGGTGATTTGTCCATATGAACGTATAACTGTCATCCTCGGTTCTCATCAGCACGGCTCTGATCAATGGTTCGCTGTTTAAGCGAAAACCTTTTTCCCGATCTGCTTTGCGATACGCTTGAATCACTTGCTCCCGTTCCGCCGGGCTCTTCTTTCGCAAGTCATGATAGTCAAGATTGATCTTTCTGTCCTTGATGATCACATTCCTTGGTTCATCCGTAATTTCATACTCTATAGTAGCCCTTAGAATCTCGTGTCTTTCCATGATGTCATTGAACGTTTCTGCAAACAGACGCTCATCGATCAAACCTTTCATATTGATGGCCATTTGTTCAAAGTACGCCTGTGATTCCTTGTCTTCGAGTGCGTGGAACAGCATGCCCCTTTGCATGTTGGCAAGCGGATAGATTTTTTCGATTTCCATCCCTTTATATTTCAGTTTGATTTCCTCAAGCTGATCTAAGCTGATGCCTTTGTCTCCGTAATCGGACGGCGTTTTTTCCGTCCCTTCTCGTTCCGCGCAGTGGCGAATGACCGCTTTAAGAGCTTCTTTATAGTTTTGAGCAAAAGCTCTGACGACGTCTTCACTGTATGCTCTTGTGTTATAGGTCGTTTGAATGGCCAGTTTTCCCCTGAAGACCACCGCATTGATTTCGAGCGGATGTTCTCTTGTGATGCCCTTTCCGGCTGCTTCTCCCGGCGGGAGATGAGATGAAGAAAATTCTCCGCTGTTGATGTCTTCATCAAGCTGCCCCAGGTAATTGAACAAGATTGGTGATGCTGCGCCTTTAGCGATCTCACTGTCCCGGGTGAGATACTTTAAAATTCCGTAGCCGATGCCTTTGTTCGGCACGTTTCGCAAGTGCTCTTTCACCATTTTAATCGTCCTGGACATGTCTGTTTCTTGTCCCAGATCGATGAATACCGGATATTTCGAGGTAAACCATCCGACCGTTCTGCTGATGTCGATGCCATCAGCCACCTGTTCTCTTCCATGCCCCTCCAGCGTGATTCTTAATTGATTTTGCCCGGTCATATCCCTTACCGCCACCAGAAGCGCTGTGATCAGAATATCGTTGATTTCGGTATGATAAGCTCGGTTTGTTTCTCTTAAAAGCCGCTTCGTCTCCTCTTTTTCGAGTTCCGTGCTGAATGTCCGGCTGTCCTCAACTTTGAAGGCTCCGGCATTTTCATTCATATCCAGGAATTCGACGTCCTCAGCTATAGCCTTCAGCCAATACTGTTTTTCACTAAGCAGTTTGGCGGATTTTGCATATTCCGCTATGTGCCGCGCATATGCTTGGTAGGAAGCCGTTTTCGGATAAAATTCGAGTTTTTCTCCATTCGCTAGCTGGCTGTACCCGATCGCCAAATCTTCAAATAATATTCTCCAGGAGATCCCGTCGACCACAAGGTGATGGATGATGATCAGCAGGTGATCCCCATTATTCGTTTTGAAGAGCGCCAGTTTGACCAAAGGGCCGGTTTCAATATCGATACTTTGCTGAAGCTCCGTGGCCAATTGGTACACTTTCTGAGGCTGATCGTTTTCGCTCGAGACATCATAGACAAATAGGTCAAACAGCTGTTTGTCCGGTCCCCGGTTGTACTGAATGATCTTTCCGTCTTCTTCTGTAAACACCGTCCGGAGTGCATCGTGATGTTTGATGATTTCTTTGAACACACGTTTGACGATGCTCTCGTCGAATCCGTTTTTCCGATAAAGCATAACCGCATGGTTGTAATGGTTCCTGTCCGTTTTGTTCAACGAGAAATACTCTTGTTGAATCGGGGTCAAGAGAACCTCGCCCACTACCGTTTCATATGATGCTGATTTGTCAGATTCAGCTTTGACATATCGGCTCAAAGACTTGATTTGCGGATTTGCAAACAGATCTTTCATTTCTAGTGACAGGCCTTCTCTTGATAATCTTGAGATCATTTGCAGCGCTTTGATGGAATCGCCGCCTGCTGCAAAAAAGTGATGAGTGATCCCGATCTTGTCAATGCCAAGTACTTCTTCCCATATTTGAACAAGCTTTTCTTCCGTCCCGTTCCGCGGCGGTTCGTATTCCGTCTCTTTTCCCGGCTGCGGTTCAGGCAATGCAGCCGTATCGATCTTTCCATTGGCTGAAAGCGGCATCTTCTCAATTTGGACAAAAGAAGACGGAATCATATATTCTGGAAGCTCACGCATCAGATACGTCCTGATGTCCTCGAACGGCAATTCGGCGTCTGCTGTGAAATAGGCGCACAGCTGTTTTGCACCTTTATGGTCTTCCCTTGCAACAATAAAGGCTTCCTTGATATCATCATGAGCCAACAGTCTGTTTTTGATTTCTTCCGGTTCTATTCTGTAGCCCCTTACCTTTACTTGGCTGTCCATCCGGCCTGCAAGTTCGATATTTCCATCGCTCAGCCTTCTGGCGAGATCTCCGGTTCTGTACATTTTTGTATGCGGTGCAAACGGATTTTCGACGAATTTTTCTTTCGTGATATCCGGTTTGTTTACATAGCCGCCTGTCACTCCGGCTCCTGCGATGCAAAGCTCTCCGTACACACCTTCCGGAAGCAGTTTCATGTTTTCATCCAGCACATACGCATTCGTATTATGAATTGGAGTGCCGATCACCGGATATTCTTTGAAAGAATCGAGGTGTTCCGGGTCGATCACTTTAAAGACTGAGCCGATTGTCGTTTCCGTCGGGCCATAATGATTCATGACTACATGATCCGGATATTGGTTGTAAAATGTCTCAACATCCCTTGTATTGATCATCTCCCCGCCCAAGACGACCAGCCTGAGCGTAGCGCAAGGTTTTTCGGCGGAAAAGCCCGGATCATTGACAAAAATGTTAAACAGAGACGGCGTCAATTTGATATAGGTGATGCCGTTTTCTTTGATATACTTTAAAGCCCGGTGCGCATTTGTATAACATTCTTTTCGTGCGATATGCAGTTCGCTTCCGCTTAACAATGCCGAAAAGATGCTAGTATACCCCAAATCGAACGCATATGAGGACACAAGCATGGCTTTGTCGTTTTCTGTAAGACCCGCTTCCTTCATAAACCATGTTGTATAATTCACCACATTCCCGTGTCTGACAAATACGCCTTTCGGCTTTCCGGTGGAGCCTGAAGTGTATATAATATATGCATTCTGATCGGCTGAACCCGATGCAGACAGGTTTGACGCGGCCTTCGCATCAATCAAACCGTCGGCAACATTGACGATTTCTCCAGCGAACGCGACGTTTTCTTTGACAGAGCCTTTGACAAGCAATATTGCGGCTCTGCTGTCACTTAAAATCTCATTCGTCCGTTTGGCCAATTGCTCCGGCCCGATCGGCACGTAAGCCGCTCCGGCTTTCAGTACCGCCAGCATGGAAATGATCATCTCAAGCGATGGTTCAATCATGATCACCACAGGCTGATCGGCGTCTGCTCCTTTGTCTCTCAAAAGCCGCGCCAATTGGTTTGCTCTTTCGTTCAGTTCCCTGTACGTCAGCTTTTCATCGGCAAAGACCACCGCTGTTTGCTCCGGCGTTTTGCCAGCCTGCTGCTCAAACAGCCGATGAACCGTTTGATCTTGAGGATAATCAGCTTGTTTTCCTTGATTTTGATTCAAGAGCGCGTTCATTTCTTCATCTGACAGCATGTTGACGTCGCTCAACGGCATGTACGGATCGTTTGCCGCTTCCTTTAAAATATTGATCAAATGGCCCGCCATTCTTTCAATCGTGGTCCGCTTAAACAATTTTGTACTGTAGTTGAAAACACATTGAATGCCTTCATTTGTCTCAGCGGCTGTCAGCGTCAAATCAAATTTTGAGATGTTCACCTCGGTTTGGAGCGGCTGGAATGTCAAGCCGTCGATGTCCGCTTCATCGCCGTCGAAGTTTTGCAGAACAAGCATAGTATCAAACAGCGGGTGTCTGCTCATATCCCGTTTGACATCAAGTTTTTCAACCAGTTCATCAAATGGATAGTCTTGATTTTCATAAGCTTTCAGCGCTGTTTCTTTCACTTCCTTTAAATAGTCGGCAAATGGCATGTCTCCTTTTGGATAGTTCCTCATCGCCAGCGTATTGATAAACAGTCCGATGACATGTTTCAAATCGCTGTGATGCCTTCCCGCAATCGGTGAGCCGACAACGATATCCTCCTGGCCCGTATACTTTGCCAAAAGCGTTGTGTACCCCGCCAAAAGCAACATATACATCGTCGCGCCGTTCTCTTTCGCCAGTTTGTTCAGCATGGCGGACGTTTCGCCGTCTATTTCAAACTGAACGATATCTCCTTCAATCGAACGCTTTTGCGGACGTTTTTCATCCGTCGGCAAATTCAGCACCGGCACTTCACCTTGAAAAACGTTGAGCCAGTAGTCTTCCTGGTGTTTAACCTCATCTTTTTGATAAAAAAGTTTTTGCCATTCTGAAAAGTCTTTGTACTGAATCGTTAACGGCGGCAATGTTTTCCCCTCATACAACTCGGCCAGCTCTCTTGTGAAAATGGCCATGGATACCCCGTCTGAAATGATATGGTGCATGTCGAGCATCAGTACATGTTCATCACCACTCGCTTTTAATACTTCCGCTCTTAAAAGCGGCGCTTTTTCCAAAGCAAACGGCTTGATGAACGCTTTGATTTTTTCTTCTAACGGGTCCTGCCCGAGTCGCCCGTACTTCACTTTAAAATCGACTTCTTTTTCGATTATCTGTACAGGTTCGCCGTCAACCATCACAAAGGCCGTCCTCAAGGCTTCATGTCTTTCTATCAATTGCCGAAAAGCATCCTCGAACCGGTCGACATCAAAATCTCCTGCAATTTTCATGGCGAAAGGCATGTTGTAAGAGAGGCCGCCTGGTTCGATTTGATTAAGGATATACAGCCTTCTTTGTGCGGATGACAATGCGTAATACTCTTTCTCTTCCGCCTGTGCGATAGACGCATAAGGACTTTCTTTCATGGATTCGATAAAATCGGCGATGTCTTTGATTGTCGGTGTTTCGAATAGTTGTCTTAAAGGGACTTCAACTTTCATTTCTTTATGCAATTTTGCAGTCAATGCCGCAGCTTTTAAGGAATGGCCGCCAAGTTCAAAGAAATTGTGGCTGATTCCGATGTTTTCGATCCCTAAAACGTCCTCCCAGATTGAGACAAGCTTTTCCTCTGTGCGGTTCCTCGGTGCTTCGTACGTCGCTTCACTGATTGTGCCGCTAGGTTCAGGGAGCGCTTTTCTGTCGATTTTGCCGTTTGCCGTAAGCGGCAATTGATCGAGCTTGACAAAGTATGACGGCACCATGTAATCCGGCAGTTCCTTTAACAAGCATTTTCTGACGTCTGCAACACCGGCCGTTTTGTCCGCGACGATATATGCGCATAGGTATTTCCCGCCGGCTTGATCTTCCCGCGCCATGACTGCCGCCGCGTCAATGCCTTCTATTTTCAGCAATTGGTTTTCGATTTCGCCCAGTTCGATTCTGAATCCGCGGATTTTGACTTGGTGGTCGATTCTTCCTAAATATTCGATTTGACCATCAGGCAAAAATCTTGCGAGATCCCCCGTACGGTACATGTTTTCTCCTGGAACAAACGGATTTGGAACAAATTTTCCAATCGTGAGGTCAGGTCTGTTTAAGTATCCGCGGGCAAGGCCTTCCCCGCTCAGACAAAGTTCACCGGGCGTCCCCAACGGCAGCAGTTGCTGGTTGTGATTTAAAATATAAGCCTTGTGGTTGCTGATCGGCCGGCCGATGACGACTTTTTCGTCATCTTTTCGCAGCTCGCCCCGCGTTGAGCAAACGCTGTTTTCCGTCGGTCCGTATTCATTAAACAATTTGACGTTCGGCAGCTTTTCAAAATGCAGCCGGATCAGACTTTCATTGAAGCCTTCCCCTGCGACTGTGACAAATCTTAGATCCTCTAAAGGCTGCTCAATCGTGTCGAGCAGGCTTAGATAAAAGCTTGGAACGGCCAGCAAGTTTGTCGCTTTATGCATTCGCAGTGTGCCGATGATCTCACGCGGACTCATCCGCAAATCTCTTATTAAAACAAGCTTCGCCCCAGATATAAGCGTCGTGAAAATATCTTCAACAGAACTGTCGAATGAAAAGGACGGCACTTGAAGGGTGGCATCGGCTGTACTATAGCCATACGATTGTTTCCTCCAATAAAGCGTATTAACAATTGATTGATGGTTGACCATGACACCCTTCGGCTTTCCGGTCGAACCTGACGTATAGATGACATAAGCCATGTCGGCGGAGCCGCTCGTGTGCGCTAAGTTCTCTGTGGCCATGTCTTTTGCCAGCCCTTTTTCGTTCATATCGATACAGGTGAAATCAACGTCAATCGGTTTGTCCGCCTTTTTCAGCAGGATGCTGATACCGCTGTCTTCGATCATGTACCTGATCCGGTCTTCCGGATATTCGGGATCGATCGGCAAGTATGCGCCTCCGGCTTTCAGCACCGCCAGCATTCCGACGATCATCTCCACAGAGCGTTCCGCCATAACGCCGACGATCATGTCAGGTTTGACGCCTTTTTCCCTTAACAGTCCCGCCAGCTGATTTGACCTTTCATTCAATGCTTTGTAAGAGAGCTCCTCTTTTTCAAATACAATCGCAGTATGCCCAGGCGTCCGTTCCGCCTGTTCTTCAAATAATTGATGGATCGTTTGATTCCTTGGATAATCTGCGTTTGTCCGGTTGAACTCATATAGAAGCGTCTTTCTTTCTTCCTCCGCCAGCATGTCAATCTCTGCGATTTTCCGGTTCTCATTTGCCGTCACTTGCTCAGCGACCCTTTTAATATGACCTTCGATATTGTTGATAATATCCCTGTCATAGACATTGCCGTCATATGTCAAAACAAGGGTGAGCTCTTCGCCTGGAGTGACCGACATGCTAAAGCTGTAATTGCTTTGTTCCGCAGCGCTGATCTCATTCACCTTAAAGCCTGTCTTCATCTGACTCTCTTCAAAGTCCTGTTCATCAGCTTCATAGTTTTCAAATACGAGAATATGATCGATCAGATCTTTCTTTAAGCTGCTCAATGCCTGGACTTCAGCGAGATTCATATAGTTGTAGCGGTTGCTTTGAATCGCATCTTCCTGAACCTTTTGCAAACAATCGTTAAAACGCGCCTGCTCATTGAATCTGATTCTTGTCGGGATGGTGTTGATAAACAGACCGATCATGTCTTCGATTCCGTCTACGTTTGCTTCCCTGCCCGATACGACCGTTCCAAACACGACATCATCGATCTTGTTGTATCTCGTTAGCATCAGGCCCCAAATCGTTTGAATCACCGTATGAAGCGTAACGCTGTTTTTGGCAGCGAGCTCTTTCAATTGTTTTGTCAACCGTTTTGACAAATGGATGACCTTCTCCCGGCGGTCATAGCGGCTGCTTTTTTTGCGTTTTGTTAATGTAGGCAGCTGCGCCTGTTCCTCATACTCTTTCAAATATTCGCGCCAATATTTACGGCCCTCTTCCTGATCCTGTCTTTCAAGCCACTTGATATAATCGCTGTACGGCTTCGTCTCCTTTAATGGACTGGCTTTGCCGTTCATCCGATTTTCATAGATGACAAACAGCTCGCGCATGATGATGCCAAGGCACCAGCCATCGAGTAAAATATGGTGATGGCTCCAGACAAGCCGGTACGAGCGTTCCGCCGTTTTCAGCAAATAAGCCCTCATCAGTACATCTCTGCTTAAATCAAAGCCTTTTTTTCGATCTTCATTGAGCAATCTTTCAATGAACATTTCCTGTTGCTGTGCGGAGCTTTTCGCGATATTGAAATAGGTGAAATTGATGCTGCGGTTTTCGATGATGATCTGCCTCGGTTCTTCAACGATTTCATATTCATAAGAGGCCCTTAAGATTTCATGCCGTTTCATGATGTCATTAAAGCTTGCCTCAAGAATCGCCGGATCGACATATCCTTCAATATCCATGACCGTCTGCTGAAAATATGCATCTGAGGTATGATCCTCGATGGCATGGAACAGCATACCTTTTTGCATGTTGGCGAGCGGATAGATTTTTTCAATGGCGCTTCTATATTTTCCTTTGATTTCTGCAAGTTCGGCTAAACTGATGTTTGTATCTCCATAATCGGACGGCGTTCTTTCGCTTTGAATCTGTTGTTTACAGTGCTTAATGATGTTTTCAAGGCTTGCTTTCAATTGTTCATTCAGCCGGCTGATCGTATCTTTTTCGTATTCCATTTGATTAAAGGTTGTATGAATCACCAGCTCATGATTCATCACGATGGCGTTGATTTCGATAGAATGATTTCTCGCAATTTTTCCGCCGATGCTTTCGCCTTCAGAAAAGCTGGACCCGGAAAATTCACCGCGGTTCATGTCGGCGTCGATTTCGCCTAAATAGTTGAATGAAATCCGGGCTTTTTCTTCGTCATCGAAATCAGGGTTTTCGGCTATATACTTTAATATCCCGTAGCCAATTCCTTTATTCGGTATTTTCCTCAACGTTTCTTTGACGATTTTGATCTGTTGGGAGAGGTCTTTTTCTTCTCCTGCATCAAGAAGCACCGGATACATCGTCGTAAACCAGCCGATTGTTCTCGTGATGTCAACGCCTTCTAAAATATCTTCCCTGCCGTGGCCTTCCATCGTGACCTTCAGTTTGTTTTCCCCTGTCATGTCCCTTGCTCCGGTCAGTAATGCCGTTAACAAAATATCGTTGATTTCGGTGTTGTAGGCTCTGTTCGTGTTTCGCAAAAGGTCCGCTGTTGCCTCTTTGCCGAGCTTGATGCTCAACGTCGTGCTGTTTTCGTATACATCTTCCTTTAATACGTTCTTTGGCGGAATAAACCGGACACGAGCCTTGGCAATGTTCCGCCAATACTCGGCTTCCTTCGATAATGTTCGGCTGTGGGCATATGCTTTTAACCTGCGGGCGAATTCTTGATAGGAATCCGTTTTGTAGCCGATCTCGAGCGTTTGCCCCTTTAATGCCTGACTGTATAATGTTTCGAAGTCCTCAAACAGTATTCTCCACGATACACCGTCAACGACAAGATGATGGATCACAATGAGCAGGTGGTCGCCCTCATCAGCCCGGAAGATGCCGAGATGAACAAGTTTTCCTTTTCTAATCGATGATTGTTTTTGAATGCTTGTCGCCAGCTCATATACCTTTTCCGCTTGACGATCAAGACCTCTTACATCATAAACATCCAGGTCGAACAGATCTTCCCGAAAGCTTCTGTTGTACTGAATGAAGTCCCCGCCTTTTTCTTCATAGATCATCCTTAACGCGTCGTGCTGCTCCATTAATTTATTGAAAGCCTTTTTGACACAGCTTTCGTCAAATCCGCCCTTTCTGAAGAGTACAAATGACTGGTTAAAGTGATCCAGTTCTTCTTTGTTATGAGCAAAATACCATTTTTGGATCGGAGCGAGTTCTGCATGTCCTGTGACGATTGTATTGGCATTTTGCCTCTGTGATTGTTTTTTGACATATTTGGCAAGATCCTTGATTCTCGGATTTGCGAACAAATCCTTCATTTCAAGCTTCAGGCCAAGCCTGGACAGCCTTGAGACGATTTGCAGCGCCTTGATCGAATCTCCTCCTGCTGCAAAGAAGTGATGGCTGATACCGATGTCTCCGGCACCGAGAACATCCCTCCAGATGTCAACGAGCTTAGCTTCTGTGTCATTTCGCGGTGCTTCATATTCCGCTCCTGTTGCGACATGTCTGTCAGGTGCAGGAAGCGCTTTTCGATCGACTTTATCGTTTGCGGTGAGCGGCAGCTTATCAAGTCTGACAAAATAAGCCGGTATCATATAGTGTGGCAGCTCTTTCTCGAGCCATTCACTGAGCTCGGTTGACGTCCAGTCTTCTTTGGAAACGATATAAGCGCACAAATAATCGCTGTTGTCGTCATCTTTCCTGGCTATAACGGCCGCTTCATCGATTTTGTCTAGCTTGAGCAATTGATTCTCAATTTCCCCCAGTTCAATCCGGTATCCGCGAATTTTCACCTGATGGTCTATTCTTCCTAAAAACTCGAGATGTCCATCGGGCAGCCACCTGGCCAGATCACCCGTCCGGTACAATCTTTCCCCTGATTCAAACGGATGTGAAATAAACTTTTCAGTTGTCAGTTCCGGCCGGTTTAAATATCCGCGCGCAAGGCTGATTCCGCCGACGCACAGCTCTCCAACAACGCCTGTCGGCACAGGCTTCTGGTTTTGATCCAACACATATACGTTTGTATTGGCAATCGGACTGCCGATATGAGGACGCCCGGATCCTCCGTAAACCCCCGCCGTTGCACAGACCGTCGTTTCCGTAGGTCCGTAGGCATTGATAAACAGCCGATTTCCAGACCATCTTTTTGCGAGTTCTTCGCTGCAGGCAGAACCCGCGGAAACGATTACTTTGAGGTTTTCCAATCCGGATTCATCCAACACATTCAGTACGGTCGGCGGCAAGGTCGCATGAGTGATGTCATGCTGCCTTAGAAAGCTTGTTAACGGCTGCCCCGGCATCATTTCCTCCTGCCGCCCTAGAACCAAAGCCGCCCCGGCTGCCAGCGCCGGAAAGATTTCAAATGCTGACGCATCAAATGATAGTGAAGCAAATTGAATCACTCTGCTCTCCGTGTTTAAATGCATCAATTTGACAACCGCTGAAACGAGATTGCTCAGCCCTTTTTGTTCGATTAAAACGCCCTTCGGTTTTCCTGTGGACCCTGAAGTATAGATGATGTAAGCCAAATCCCCGCTGTGGCTGACAGGCTCCAATCGAGCCGCATCCTGTGCAGCAATTTGTTTGTCGTGAATATCAATGTTGATCATGCCGGCCTCTTTGATAAAGGCCCGTTTTTTGATGAGCACCTCTTCTGACAGAAGAAACTTTGTTTGACTATCGCCCAGGATGTATTTGATCCTGTCTTCAGGATATGCCGGATCAAGCGGCAGGTACGCGCCTCCGGCCTTCAAAATTCCCAGAAGGCCGATGATCATCTCGGGAGAGCGGTCCACCATAATGCCGACGGCTGTGTCCGGTTGAACCCCTTTTTCTCTTAAAAACCGGGCCAGCTGATTTGACCTCTCATGCAATTGTCGATATGTCAGCTTTTGATCTTCAAACACGACTGCGGTTTTGTCAGGCGATGTCTCCGCCCGCTCCGCAAACAGCTGACAAATGGTTTTGGCTGTTGGAGCATCCGTTTTTGTATCATTAAACCGATATAACAATGTGTTTTTTTCGTCTTCTGACATGGCCTCTATTTGATCCAGCCGCTTGTCCGTCTGTTTGGAAATATCTTCTAAAACACAGACGAAATGCGCCGCCATCCTTTCGACCGTTTCTCTTTTAAACAGCTTTGTACAGTATTCCAAATCAAATTCTATCTTCGAGCCTTTTTCGATTGCCGATAACGTGAGGTCAAATTTTGAAATGTGGATGTCGCTTTCAAACGGTTCAAATGTCAGCCCTTCTATTTCAGCATCCGCTGTTTCCAGGTTTTGCAGGACAAACATCGTATCAAACAGCGGATTTCTGCTCATGTCGCGTTCAAGGTCAAGCTGTTCGACAAGATCGTCAAATTGATAATCTTGGTTTTCATACGCCTTCAGCGCCGTCTCTTTTACATCTTGCAAATATTCAGCGAATGTCTTGTCGCCCTTCGGATGATTTCTCATCGCCAGCGTATTGACAAACATCCCGATCACATGTTTTAGCTCGTGATGTTTTCTTCCTTGAATCGGCGTTCCGATAATCACATCTTCCTGCCCGCTATATGTTCGAAGCAAAACCGTATACGCCGCCAGAAGAAGCATATACATGGTGGCTCCGTTGTCTTTGGCGATCCGCTTGAGCTTCTTCGTCAATTCGCTGTCGATTGCAAAACCGAGTCTATCGCCTTCAACACTGTGCATTTGCGGCCTCGGGTAATCCGTCGGCATGTTGAGGACTGGAATCTCGCCTTTGAAAATATTGAGCCAGTACTCTTTTTGTCTTTTCATCTCATCTTTTTGATAAAAATCCCTTTGCCATTCTGAATAGTCTTTATATTGGAGGCTGAGCGGCTCCAGTTCTTTTCCGCCGTACAAATCGCAAATTTCTTTTGTCAAAACCCCCATCGATGCGCCGTCTGAAATGATATGGTGCATATCAAACAGAATGATATGTTCCTCGTCATCAACCTTGACCACCTCTGTTCTAAAAAGCGGGGCCTTTTTTAAATCAAACGGTCTGACAAATTGTTTGATGATCTCCTGAATCGATAGAGACTCTATTTCACTGCATTTGATCCTGAAATCTACTTCTTTTTCAATCTTTTGAACAGGCTCTCCATCCGCCATCAAGAAGGACGTTCTAAGCGCTTCATGTCTTTGAATGATGGTTTTCAATGCGTTCTCAAACCTGCGGATATCGAAGCGGCCCTTGACTTTCATAGTAAATGGTATGTTATAGGACAATCCGCTCCCTTCGATTTGATCTAAAATGTATAGTCTTTTTTGTGCGGATGAAAGACGATAGTATTCTTTTTCTTCCACTTTTTGAATAGATGAATAGACACTATCTTTTGTCGATCTGATATATTCTCCCAATCCTTTGATTGTCGGCGTTTTAAAGATTTGCCCAAGAGGGATTTCCGCTTTCAGCTCCTTGCGGATTCTTGCCGCCATTGCAGCCGCTTTGAGAGAATGTCCCCCCATCTCGAAGAAATGATCGTTGATACCGGCCTTTTCCACCTTTAAAATATCACGCCATATCGCTGCCAGCTTTTCTTCGGTTTCATTTCGCGGCGCTTCATATTCATTTTCCGCCCCCATCGTTCTGTCCGGCTCAGGCAGGGCTTTTCTGTCGACTTTCCCGTTTTTGGTGAGCGGCAGCTTGTCCATGTTCACGAAATAGGCGGGAATCATGTATTCCGGAAGCTTTTCACCTAAAAATCCTTTCAGCTCATCAAGCGAAATCTCACGATTCGCCGTGATATAGGAGCAAATGTACGGGCGGCTTTCTTCATCTTCCCTGACGATGACGATCGTCTCATTGATGTCTTCATGCAGCTCCAGCCGGCTTTCGATTTCGCCGAGTTCGATCCTGAAACCGCGGATTTTCACCTGGTGATCGATTCGGCCGATGAATTCGATGTTGCCGTCAGGCAGCCATTTCGCTAAATCGCCCGTCTTGTACAGCCTTTCTCCCGGAATGAACGGATGCGGGATGAATTTTTCCGCCGTCAGTTCCTCGCGGTTTAAATATCCTTTGCTTAAACCATCTCCTGCGATGCACAGCTCTCCGGGAACCCCGATCGGCAGGAGCTTGCCGGTTTCGTCCATGATCAAAACCGACGTATTCGCCAGCGGGCTGCCGATCGGAATTGTTTCCGCTTCATCGTCTATCTCGTTGATGAAGTAATACGTCGCATACACCGTGCTTTCCGTCGGGCCGTAAACATGAATCAATTTATCCCGGCCGACATGATTCAACACTTTTCTCACATGCGGTATCGACGCTCTTTCCCCGCCGAAGAGGATTTTCCGCAGCTTGGCAAGGGAGCCGATATTGATGTCGGCGAGCGTATTGAACAGCGCCGTCGTAATGAACATCACGCTGACTTGTTCTTTTTTTATCACTTCGGCCAGCTCATGTGTATTCAAGACCGTCTCTTTTTCGATCAGGACGAGTGAGGCTCCGTTTAAGAGCGCTCCGAAGATGTCGAACACCGATCCGTCAAACGAATAGTTGGACAGCTGGAGGATGGCGTCATCTTCTGTGATGTCGATATAATTGGTTCCGCGAACGACCCGTACCGCACTGTAGTGAGGAGTCACAACGCCTTTAGGCATTCCCGTAGATCCTGATGTATAAATGATATAGGCGGGATCGCCGGAATCATTGACTAGGTTGAGCGGTTCTTTACTGAATCCGTCTGCTGCCCCTTTGTCCAGATATAAAATGTCAGCCTCACAATCGATTCCAGCTGCCGCTTTTCCTTGCGTAAGCAGCACCGCGGCTTTCGTGTCGCTGAGCATGAAGGCCATTCTGTCTTTCGGCGTTTCAGGGTCAATTGGCAAATATGCGCCGCCCGCTTTTAAAATCCCGATGATGCCGATGATCATTTCAAAGGAGCGGTCCGCGATGATCGCCGCAACCGAGCCTGTGCCGATCCCTTTTTCCCTGAGGAGTCTCGCGGTTTGGTTTGCTTTTTCATTCAGCTCTCTGTAGGTCATGCGCCGGGTGCCGAACACAAGCGCCGTCTGGTCGGGCGTCTTCATGGCCTGTTCCTCAAAAAGCTCATGAAGCGGCTTGTCTTTCGGGTAATCCGTTTTTGTATCGTTGAATATGTGTAAAATCCTGTGTTGTTCTTCTTTTGACACAAGGTTGATGTCTCGTAATGTTTGTGTCTCATCTTCCGCCACTTGTTCTGCGACGGTGATGATATGCTTTTCTAATGTTTCGATGATGGTGTCGTCATATACATGTTCATCATAGATGAAGAGCAGTTTTAATTGATCATCAAGAGCCGCGGAAATGCTGAAATGATAATTGGTCTGTTCTTCCCCGCTGACATTCACCATTTCAAAGCCTACATCATTTTTTTCTTCAAACGCTTTTTGGTCAACAGCATAGTTTTCAAAAACCATAACATGGTCGATCAAATCGTTTTTCAACTCGCTTTGCGCTTGAACCTCCGCTAAATTCATGTAATTGTAGCGGCTGCTTTCCAAAGCGTCCGCTTGGGTTTGGCGCAGAACATCTTTAAAAAGCTTATCTTTGTCCAGCCTGATTCTGGTCGGGATGGTGTTGATGAAGACGCCGACCATTGTTTCTATACCTTCCACTTCGGCATCTCTGCCGGAAACAACGGTTCCGAACACCACATCCTCGCTGTTGTTGTATTTCGCCAAAATCACGCCCCAAATGCTTTGCAGCACGGTATTGATCGTCACATGATTCCGGTTGGCCAATTTAATCAGACGATTTGTCAATTCTTTGGAACATTCAATCGTTTTCTCTCTTCTTTTAAAACCCTTCTCAGAAGATGTGCGGAGCTTTGGAAGCGAATTTTTTTGATCATAGCCGCTCAAATAGCTCTCCCAATAGCTCTGAGCTTCTTCTTTATCCTGATCCTCCAGCCATTTGATGTAATCGCTGTACGGCCTTGGGTCTTCCAATTGATGATGTTGGCCTTTCCGCTTCATTTCATATATCGTCAACAGCTCATCCAGGATGATGCCAAGGCACCATCCGTCAAGCAATATGTGATGATACGTCCAGACAAATTGATACGAATCATCAGACGTTCTGATGAGACAGGCTCTCATCAACGTATCTTTGGCTAGGTCAAAACCCTTTTGTCTATCTTCTGCCAAATATCTCTCCAAAACGCCGTCTTGATCATGCCGGCCTCGTATATCAAGATAGTCAAACTTCATGTGCCGATCTTTGATAATGACGTGCAGCGGCTCATCCAATCTGTGATGAAATGATGCTCTTAGGATCTCATGCCTTTTCATGACTTCATTTAGGCTTTCTTCAAACATCCGCTCATCCACATCACCTTTTAATTCAATGATGAACTGCTCAAAATATGCGTGTGACGCTTCGTCTTTCATGGCATGAAACAGCATTCCTTTTTGCATGTTTGATAACGGATATATTTTCTCAACTTTTGTTTTCATATCGTCATCTCATCTCCTAGAATTCCTTTTGTTTTCAGATCCACATGGGCCGCCCATTTTTTAAGCAGCAGGTTAACCACTTTTCAGCTCTTTTGTCAGGATTTCTAGCTGTCGACAGATTCATATTCATTTAATAATTCTTCAAGATCTTCCAATGAGAGTTTGTCATAACCGTAGTCAGAGGACGTTTTTTCGGTTTCATGTTTGCCCGTGCAATGGCTGATGACCATTTGCAAACTTTCT
Organism: Bacillus sp. B19-2; assembly: GCF_022832475.1. Lineage (NCBI taxonomy): Bacteria > Bacillati > Bacillota > Bacilli > Caryophanales > Bacillaceae > Bacillus > Bacillus sp. B19-2. Next base: position 662,176 of record NZ_JALHKQ010000003.1, on the reverse strand, counting down.
TTGAATGCTTGATTCAATTCGCTGATCGTATCTGGAGAATACTCGTATTCGTTAAATGTCGTACTGATCATCAATTGCCGGTCTGCCACGACTGAATCGATTTCAACAGAAGCATCTCTTGCACTTTTTTCTCCGATGCTTTGACCTGTCGAAAGCTTTGACGATGAAAATTGTTCAGTCGTCAGATCATGATCGAGCTCACCAAGATAATTGAATAAGATCGGAGGCTTTTCATCCTTTAAAAGCCCTTCGTCTTTTCTCAAATACTTAAGGATGCCGTATCCAATTCCGTTATTCGGTATTTTCCGCAAAGTTTCTTTCACGATTTTAATCATCACAGACAAGTCTGCTTCATCTTCTAAGTCGATGAATACCGGATACATTGCGGTGAACCAGCCGACCGTTCTCGTGATATCCACATCTTGCAAAATATCATCTCTTCCATGACCTTCCATAAGAATTTTCAGCCTGTTTTCCCCCGTCAGCCGCCTTGAGGCGATCAACAAAGCCGTTAACAGGAGATCATTGATCTGCGTATTGTATGCTTTATGCGCCTCTTTCAGCAGCTGCTCCGTTTCCGTTTGACTAAGGGATGTTCTGAGTGTTCTGCTATTTTCATAGGTATCATGTGCCGCTTGGCGATGTTTAGGGAGGAATGCCATCTTTCCTTTGGATATCTCCCGCCAATATTCTTGTTCTTTCAGGAGCTTTTTGCTGCTTGCGTACTCAGCCAGTTTTTCGGAAAACGTTTTGTACGAATCCGTTTTATAACCGAGCTCTATCGGTTTGCCTTGCAGGGCTTGACCGTATGCCGCTTCAAAATCCTCGAACAATATTCTCCAGGACACGCCGTCTACCAAAAGGTGATGGATCGCAATCAGCAGATGGTCACCCTCCGTTGTTTTGAACACGCAGAGCTTGATCATTTTGCCCTCGCTGATGGATATGTCTTTTTGAATATTCGTCGCTATCTGATAAACGGTTTCCTCGAGATTTTTTTCCGTTTTCAAATCATAGACATACAGATCGAAGACGCTGTCTTCCAAGCCGCGGTTATGCTGAATGATGTCACCGTTTTTCTCCCGATAGACCATCCGTAATGCATCATGGTGTTCTGTGAGTTTACGGAAAACCTTTTCGACGATCTTTTCAGCAAAACCGTTTTCCCTGTAGAGCATAAATGCTTGATTATAATGGTTTTGCTCCCTTTGATTTGCTTCAAAAAACGACCTTTGCACAGGGGTCAGCGGCACTTGCCCTTGCACGATTTCGCTGGTGCGTGCTTTCGTTTCTTTTTTGACATATTTACTGAGGTGTCTGATGGACGGATTGGTAAACAGATCTTTAACCTGAAGCTTGAGATCGGCTCTTGATAATTTTGAAACGATTTGCAGGGCCTTAATTGAATCTCCCCCGATTTCGAAAAAATTATCGTTGATTCCGATGTTGTCCCTACCCAGCACTTCCTGCCAAACAGCGGCCAGCTTTTCTTCAGTTTCATTACGCGGGGCTTCATATTCGCTCGCTGCTGTCGCGTCTCCGGCAGGTTCAGGAAGCGCTTTTCGATCGATCTTTCCGTTTGGTGTGAGAGGCATCTTGTTGATTTGAATAAAATAGGACGGGAGCATATAGTCCGGTAAGTGATCGGACAAATATTCCCTCAGTTCATTTGCGTTTATTTTCGCTCGCGCGACAATATAGGCGCACAAGTACTTATGTCCTTTCTTGTCTTCCCGGTCTATAACGACAGCTTCGCTGATGTTTTGATTTCCCAAAAGCTTCGTTTCAATTTCGCCTGTTTCGATTCTGAAACCGCGAATCTTGACTTGGTGATCGATTCTCCCGAGGAATTCGACATTTCCATCAGGCAGCCATCTTGCCAAGTCTCCCGTTTTATACATGTTCCCCCCGGCGGCAAAACGATTTGGAACAAACCTTTCCTTCGTAAGTTCCGGTTTGTTTAAGTATCCCCTCGCGATCCCTTCACCGCCGATGTACAACTCGCCATAAACGCCGACCGGCTGCGGGTTTAATGAGGGATCCAATATATAAAATGCTGTATTGTCCAGCGGCTTTCCTATCGGCGTATTCGCAATCTCTGGAATCCGATCTAAAGCTTCCTCATAATAGCCGGAATCGACAGAAGCTTCTGTGACGCCATAGCTGTTGATGATTCTCATCCTTTGTCCGAACCGTTCAGCGAGCCATTTATAATCTTTGATCGTGCAAGTGTCAGAACCCATGATCAACAACTTCATGCTTGAAAGATCAAGCTTATGATGATCGATATATTTCATCAAAGGAATGATCAGGCTTGGCGTCGATTCCAACATATGAATGCTGTGTTTTTTGATCATGTCATACAGCAGATTCATTTCCAGTTTGACATCATCCGGGACTATATACATTGTTCCGCCGTTGAGAAGACTACGGCATAAATCACCCGCGAATACATCAAACGACATGCTGGCAAGCTGTAGCAGGTTAACTGAAAATGATGCCAATTCATAGTGCTTTCTCCAAGTATAGTGGGCATGAATGATATTTATGTGCTCGACCATCACGCCTTTTGGGTTTCCCGTCGTACCCGAGGTATAGATGACGTATGCCAAATCACCGGGGGAATTAAGATGCTCCAGATTGCTTCCATCGGGGTCGTAAGCATCGGCCTGATCGATTTGGATGATTTCTCCGGCAAAGCTGATGCTCTTGACAAGCTGGTGCTGTGTCAGCAAAAGGTCGGCTCCGCTGTCCGTGAGAAGATATTGGATACGCTCTTTTGGAAGTCCCGGATCGATTGGCAGGTATGCCCCTCCGGCTTTTAGAATCGCCAATACCCCGGTCACCATCTCCAATGACCGTTCCGTCATGATTCCGACTACAGACTCCCGCTGAACCCCTTTTTGCCGCAATGTTCTGGCCAATTGATTCGCTTTTTCATTTAATTCACGGTATGTCAATATTTGGTCTTTGAAGACCACCGCCGGATGATCCGGTGATTTTCCGGCCTGCTCTTCAAACAGCTCAGAAAAAATCCCTGACGGGTGTTCGGCCTTCGTATCATTAAATTGATACAGCACTGTGTGTCTTTCTTCTTCTGAAAGCATGCTGATGTCGTTTAATGTCTTCTGCGGGCGATCGGAAATATCTCTTAGGATATTCACGAAATGCTGCGCCAGCGTTTCGGCGGTTTCTTTTTTATACAGCCTTGTGCAGAATTCCATGTGAAACGTAATGATGCCTGCGGACTCTGCTGCTGCCAGCGACAAATCGAATTTTGAAATCTGAAACTCCAAATCGACGGGTTCAACATGCAATCCCTCTATATCAGGCTCTGCATCATCCAGCGCCTGCATATCAAACATTGTGTCGAATAAGGCATTTCTGCTGATGTCCCGTTCCAAATCTAATTTGTCAACGAGCTCATCGAAAGGATAATCTTGATTTTCATAGGCATTTAACGTATTTTCTTTTACATCTTGCAAATACTCAATGAATGTCCTGCCGCCTTTTGGATGGTTCCTCATCGCAAGGGTGCCTACGAACATCCCGACCGTCTGTTCCAACTCCTCCCGGGTTCGCCCCGCAATCGGTGAACCGACAATGATATCTTCCTGTCCGGTGTATTTCGAAAGGAGTATTGTATACCCGGCCAACAGCAGCATATACATCGTGACTCCATTTTCTTTCGCTGTTTTTTTGAGCTTATCCGTCAGCTCTCTTTCGATTGCAAATGCGATTCGATCTCCTTCATAGCTTTGCATTTGCGGCCTTGGAAAGTCTGTCGGCATGTTCAGAACAGGGATGTCGTTTTGAAAAACGGATAGCCAGTATTCTTCCTGTTTTTTCAACCGGTCTTTTTGCCAGGACTCTCGCTGCCACTCGGAATAGTCTTTATACTGGATCTTTAACGGTGCAAGTTCCTTTTCTTCATATAAAGCCGCCCATTCTTTCAGCAAGATCCCGATTGACACGCCATCGGAAATGATATGGTGCATATCAAGCAGGAGAATGTGTTCGGCTGCGTTCACCCTCACCAGCTCGGCTCTCAGAAGAGGGGCTTTTTCCAGGTCAAACGGTCTGATAAAGTGATTCATCCGTTCCCGAAGGCTGCAATTGTCGGCTTCACTGTATTTGATTGCAAATGGGACATCCTCGTTGATCTTCTGAACGGGTTCACCATTGATGGTGGTAAAGGATGTTCTTAAGCTCTCATGTCTTTTGATTAGCGTTCTGAAGGCCTTCTCCGCCTTTTCCGTTTGGAGCCCACCTCTTATTTTCATCGCAAAAGGCATATTGTAGGCGGTTTGGCCTTCTTCGATCTGATTGAGGATGTACAGCCTTTTTTGAGCGGAAGAAAGCGGGTAGTATTCTTTCTTTTCCGCTTTTTGAATGTCTGATTGAACTTGTTTTTGTTTTTGTTCGATATAAGCTGCGATGTCTTTAATCGTCGGATGGCTGAAGATTTCCTTTAGTGTCACTTCGACTTTTAATGCCGATTGAATTTTCGCGGCCATTGAAAAAGCTTTTAACGAGTGTCCGCCGATGTCAAAGAAATGGTCGTTAATCCCGATTTTTTCCGCTTGCAAGATATCCTGCCAGATCGATAAAAGTAAGGCTTCCGTTTGATTGCACGGGGCTTCGTAGCGGGCTTGGGCAAATGCCCTTCGATCAGGCTCCGGCAATGCCTTAAGATCAGCCTTTCCATTGATCGTGCGGGGAATTTGATCAAGCTTGATAAAGCATGACGGAATCATGTACTCCGGAAGCTCCTTTGCCAAACGTTCTCGAATCTGCTCCATGTCTGCGTCTTTGTTTTTGCATGTAATGTAGGCGCATAAATATTTGCTGTTTTCCTGATCTTCCTTCGCCACCACGATGGCTTCGTTAATATCACCGTTTTTTAACAGCTTGTGTTCGATTTCTTCCAGTTCGATCCGATAGCCGCGAATTTTGACTTGGTTGTCGATTCTGCCTAAAAATTCGATGTTTCCGTCAGGCAGCCATCTTGCTAAATCGCCTGTTCGATATACTATCTCGCCTGCTTCGTCCAGCACAAAGGCCGCTTCCGTCAATGTTTCATGATTCAAATATCCCCTTGCGATCCCTTCGCCGCCGATCAGCAGTTCGCCCGGTACTCCAATCGGCTGCGGCCGGCCGTATTGATCTGCAATGTATACTTTATAATTGCTTAAAGGCTTGCCGATAGGAATGCTCGTTTTTTTGCGGTCTGCGCTGCTTAGTTGATAATAGGTAGCGCAAACTGTCGCTTCCGTTGGACCGTAGGAATTGTAAACGTCAGCGCCTTTGATGATATTTTCGACGTACTCGAATTTTAATACGTCGCCCCCACTGATAAATTTCATCTGCGGATGAAAGGTTAAGTGCTGACTTTTATCGATTTCATTTAATAGAAGCGGGGAGCAGCTGACAAGTGTGATACGATGCTTATTGATCGTTTTCACCAGTTCATCAATGTTCAGATCGCTTACTTTTCTGCTGATCACCAAGCGCCCTGAGCGGGATAAAATAGGGTAGACTTCTTCAGAAAATGCATCAAATGAAAAGGATACGACTTGCAGGACTGTATCATGTTCGCTTAAAGGAATCCTTTTCGTAAAAGCATCAACATAGTTGACGACATTGCGGTGAGTCGTCATGACACCTTTCGGCCTGCCTGTAGAGCCCGATGTATAAATCACATATGCTAAATCAGAAGCATTGTTGACATCTGGAGGATTTTCTTTGCCGAAAGATCGGATGTCTTCGATGGTTATCATTTGATGGCCGTCTATTTTCGTCTTTAAGTGCTCCTGGATGACGACCGTATCAGCTCCGCTGTCTTCCAGCATATATTTGACTCTGTCCTCGGGATAATCCGGATCAATCGGCAAATAGGCTCCGCCGGCTTTTAAAATTCCGATAATTCCGATGATCATCTCGAGTGATCGGTCTGTCATGATCGCGACAATTGTATCCGGCTTTACGCCCTTCTCTCTTAAAAGCCAGGCCAATTGGTTGGCTTTTTCGTTCAGCTCTCGATATGTCAATTGCTGATCTTCGAATATAACAGCGGGGCGATCGGGTGTTTTTTCAGCCCGCTCTTCAAACAGCCGGCTGAGTGTCTTGTTTTTCGGACCATCTGTTTTCTCATGATTGAATGTATGTAAGATGATGTCTTTCTCCTCTTCCGACATCATCCTAATCTCGCTTAACGCCAGTTCAGGGTGATGAGCAGCGTCTTTTAAAACATTCAAAAAATGTCCGGCCATTCTTTCAACCGTTTCTTTTTTATACAGATCAGTGCAATATTGGAAATCGAATTTCAGGTTGTCTCCATGCAAAAATACCGTCAGGCTTACATCGAATTTCGCGACATGAAATGGAATATCATACGTTTCAAAATGCCCCCCGCCGGCTTCAGATGCGAAATCATCCGCATGCTGCAGATCAAACATCGTGTCAAACAGCGGGTTTCTGCTCATGTCCTGTGTCAAGCCCAGATGTTCGATCAATGCATCAAATTGATAATCTTGATTTTCATAGGCGTTCAGCGTATTGTTTTTAACCGTTTGGACATATTCGCTAAATGTCATGTTCCCTTTTGGCCGGTTTCTCAGTGCAAGGGTGCCGACAAACATCCCGATTGTCCCGTTTAAATCGGCATGCGGTCTTCCGGCAATCGGCGAGCCGACAATGATATCCTCCTGTCCGGTGTATTTTGACAGCAGAATGGTGTAGCCTGCCAAAAGAAGCATGTACATTGTGACGCCGTTTTTGGCGGCGATCGTCTTCAGTTTTTTTGTGGTGCCCTGATCCAATTCAACAACTGTTCTGTTTCCTTGAAAGCTTCGGATTTTCGGTCTCGGAAAATCGAGCGGCATATTCAATACCGGAATGTCTCCCCGGAAGGTATTGAGCCAATACGCTTCCTGCTTCTTCAACCGGCTCTGCTGCTCGATGTCTCTCTGCCACTCTGAATAATCTTTATACTGAACCGCCGGCGGAGACAATTCTTTGCCTTCACAGCAGGCGGCGAATTCTTTCATTAATATTCCGATAGAGACACCGTCTGAAATGATATGATGCATATCAACCATCATCATATGCTCAGCTTCATCCACTTTTACGATTTCCGCTCTTAAAAGCGGGGCTTGTTCTAATTGAAAAGGTTTGATGAAACGGCTGATTTTCTCCTGAATGCTTTGATCCCCCAACTCGCTGTATTCAAGTCGGAACTCGGCTTCCTGTTCGATTTTCTGCACCGGTTCGCCATCGAGCATAACAAAAGAAGTTCTTAACGATTCATGCCGTTTGATGAGCGCTTTCCATGCCTGTTCAAGTCGGCTGATTTGAACTTCACCGCTTATTTTTACCGCCAGCGGCATGTTATAGGCCGTTTTGCTGTCATCAAGCTGATTTAAAATGAACATCCTTTTTTGTTCCCTTGACAACGGGTAGGTTCCGCTTTTAGACGGCGCCGCTTTCGGAAAGCTTCGCTCAATGTCTGTTTCGCCCGCTTCCAGCGCTGCGATGATGTCTTCTTTATACCGCTTGATTTGCTGTTTTAAGTCAGCTGTCAATAATTCTTGAGGACCGATGATTTTGATTTTTCCCTTGTTATGGTATAAGGTGATATTTTTCTTTTTCAAATCATTTATGAAGTCCATTATGCTCATACTCATCTCACTCCATTCGTCAGACTTGCTGCCAATATCAGAATCGGTTTTTTGCAGAAAATGGGGCAGCTGTACAATCTATCATTTCAAATGATAGATTGTACAGTGCAATTCCATCACACTTCCTCTTCCGCGTACTCCTCACTAACAGCCGATTCGGCTTCAGCGGTTAATACAAAACGCGCTAATGATTTGGCAGTCGGATGTTTAAAGAACGTGCTGATCCTCATATCAATGCCAAACGTTTTGTTAATGGAATGGACAGCTTGCATCGCTTTCAGCGAATTCCCCCCCTTGTCGAAGAAATGGCAGGAAATACCCATCCGCTCTGTTCCGAGTACGTCCTCCAAGATGGAAATGATGCGCTGTTCAACATAGTTTCTTGGCGCTTCGTACTCTGCTTCAGTTCCTGCGCTTCCGTCCGGCTCAGGCAGGGCTTTTCTGTCGACTTTCCCGTTTTTGGTGAGCGGCAGCTTGTCCATTTTCACAAAATAGGCGGGGATCATGTAATCCGGAAGCTTTTCACCTAAAAATCCTTTCAGCTCATCAAGGGAAATCTCGCGATTTGCCGTAATATAGGCGCAAATGTACGGGCGGCTCTCTTCGTCTTCCCTGACGATGACGATCGTCTCATTGATGTCTTCATGCAGCTCCAGCCGGCTTTCGATTTCGCCGAGTTCGATCCTGAAGCCGCGGATTTTCACCTGATGGTCGATCCGGCCGATGAATTCGATGTTGCCGTCAGGTAGCCATTTCGCTAAATCGCCCGTCTTGTACAATCTTTCTCCCGGCATAAACGGATGCGGGATGAATTTTTCCGCCGTCAGTTCCTCGCGGTTTAAATATCCTTTGCTTAAACCATCTCCTGCGATGCACAGCTCTCCGGGAACCCCAATCGGCAGGAGCTTGCCGGCTTCATCCATGATCAAGACTGACGTATTCGCCAGCGGGCTGCCGATCGGAATCGTTTCCGCCTCATCGTCTATCTCGTTGATGAAATAATATGTCGCATATACCGTGCTTTCCGTTGGGCCGTAAACATGAATCAATTTATCCCGGCCGACATGATCCAGCACTTTTCTCACATGCGGAATCGACGCTCTTTCCCCGCCGAAGAGGATTTTCCGCAGCTTGGCAAGGGAGCCGATATTGATGTCGGCGAGCGTATTGAACAGCGCCGTCGTAATGAACATCACACTTACTTGTTCTTTTTTTATCACTTCGGCCAGCTCATGTGTATCCAAGACCGTCTCTTTTTCGATCAGGACGAGTGAGGCTCCGTTTAAGAGCGCTCCGAAGATGTCGAACACCGATCCGTCAAACGAATAGTTGGACAGCTGGAGGATGGCGTCATCTTCTGTGATGTCGATATAATTGGTATTTTTAACGACTCTTACCGCACTGTAATGCTGGATGACCACTCCTTTTGGCGTTCCGGTTGAGCCGGACGTGTAGACGATGTACGCTGTATCGCTTGAGCGATTCACACGCGGAAGATTCTCTTCGCTTAGTAAGTGCAACTCGCCCGAACACAAATCAACGGTTTTGATATCAAAAGGTTGAAGAAGCGAATCTGTTGTTACTAACAATGCCGCACCGCTATTTTTCAACATATAATCGATTCTGTCCCTAGGCGTTTCAGGATCGATCGGCAAATACGTGCCTCCCGCTTTTAAAATCCCGATGATGCCAATGATCATTTCAAAGGAGCGGTCCGCGATGAGCGCGGCAATCGAGCCTCTACCGATCCCTTTTTCTCTGAGGAGTCTCGCGGTTTGGTTTGCTTTCTCATTCAGCTCTCTGTAGGTCATGCGCTGAGCACCGAACACAAGAGCCGTATGGTCAGGCGTCTTCATGGCCTGTTCCTCAAAAAGCTCATGAAGCGGCTTGTCTTTCGGGTAATCCGTTTTTGTATCGTTGAATGTGTGTAAAATCCTGTGTTGTTCTTCTTTTGACACAAGGTTGATGTCTCGTAATGTTTGTGTCTCATCTTCCGCCACTTGTTCTGCGACGGTGATGATATGCTTTTCTAATGTTTCGATGATGGTGTTGTCATACACATTTTCGTTAAATGTCAATTTGAGCTTCAGCTGCTCATCTTCTAAAACGCCGGTCAGATTAAAATCATAGTTGGTCCGCTCTTTTCCATGAACACCTTCCAGTTCAAAACCGGTTTCCCCGGATTGGCTTCTGAACAGCTCTTCATCAAACGCATAATTTTGAAAGGCCATGACATGAGTGATCAGCTCTCTTTTCATTTCACTCAGATCCTGAATTTCCGATAAATTCATATAGCTGTATCGATTGCTTTCGATAGTCTCGGCTTGTGTTTTCTTTAACACCTCTTTAAAGCTTCTCGCGCCTTCAAAGCTGATCCGGGTCGGTATTGTATGAATAAACAAGCCGACCATCTCTTCGATGCCGTCAACTGGAGCCTCCCGTCCCGAAACGACGGTTCCGAATACAACTTCATCGGTATTGTTGTATTTGGCGAGAATCAAGCCCCAAATTCCTTGAAGAACCGTATTGATGGTGACATGATGCGTCTTGGCGATCCGTGCGATTTTTGCTGTCAGTTCTTTTGAAAACGATATGACTTTTTCTTTGCCGCCATATTCTTCTGACGTTGCGCTGCGATTGAACACCGGAAGTTCCGCCCGCGTCTCATACCCTTTCAGATATTCCTTCCAGTATGCCGCAGCTTCTTCTTGATCTTGTTTTTCCAGCCATTTGATATAGTCTCCATATGGCTTTGGCTCTTTTAATTGGCGGGATTCATCTTTCATTATTTTTCCATATAGGCTGAACAGCTCGCTCATAACAATACCCAGACACCAGCCGTCCAGCAGGATGTGGTGATGACTCCAAATCAGCCGATACGATTCATCATTCATTTTGATCAAACAAATCCTCATGAGGGCTTCACTGCTCAGATCAAAGCCTTTTTCTTGATCTTCTTTTAAATATGTTTCTATGAACCTATGCTGGCGGGTCCGATTTTCTCCTGTCAGATCTATTGATGTGAAAGGCGTTTTCCGTTCTCTAGCTATGATTTGTCTCGGTTCGGCTGTGATTTCATATTCAAAAGACGCCCTTAAGATTTCATGCCTTTTCACGATCTCGTGAAAGCTTTCTTCTAAAATGTCCGGATGGACACGTCCTTTTAATTCGATGACCATTTGCTGGAGGTATGCCCCTGATGTCTGATCCATAGCGTTATGAAATAGCATTCCTTTTTGCATGTTGGCCAGCGGATAGATCTTTTCGATTTGAAAAGCGCTGTACTTATCTTTAATTCGCTCCAGCTCTTCAAGACTAAGCGAGACATCGCCATAATCGGAAGGCGTCATGTCCGATCCTTCTTTATCAACGCAATGATCGACGATCTTTTCCAGGTTTTCTTTGAATGATTGATTGAGTTGTTCGATTGTGTTTGTTTGGTATTGGTCCTGGTTGAACGTCGTATAGATTGTCAATTCGCCGTTTAAAGAGATCGCATTCATGTCGATGGCGCAGTGTCTTACGATTTTTCCGCCGATGCTTTCTCCCGGTGAAAATGGCGACTGGGAAAATACTTTTCTATTCATGTCATTTTTCATTTCTCCAAAATAGTTAAAAGAAAGCGGAGCCTGTGTTTGTATTTTCTGAAGCTCTTCTGTCATGTATTTTAAAACACCGTAGCCGATCCCTTTATTCGGTATTTTTCTCAACGTTTCTTTGACCATTTTGATATTTTGCGATATTTCTTTTTCTTCTCCCAAATCGATAAAGACCGGATAAACCGTCGTAAACCAGCCGATCGTTCTCGTGATGTCAACACCGTCTAAGATATCCTCCCTGCCGTGCCCTTCCATCATGACCTTCAATTTGTTTTCTCCGGTGATATCCCTGACTGCGGCGATTAATGCCGTCAGCAAAAGATCGTTGATTTCCGTGTTGTAGGCTTTGTTTGCGTTTCGCAAAAGTTTCGCTGTCACGTCTGGGCCGATTCTGATGCTCAAAGTGGTGCTGTGTTCAAACGTGTCTCGCTCAAGCTTTTCAGCAGGAATGAATGGAACATCAGCTGCCAGAGCCTTTTGCCAATACTCCCTTTCCTTTAACAGCCTGCGGCTTTGGGCATACTTCTTCAATTGTCGGGCGAACTCTTGGTATGAATCCGTTTTATATCCGATGTCGAGAGGTTCGCCTTTCAATGCCTGAAGGTACAATGTTTCAAAATCCTCGAACAAAATTCTCCACGATACGCCGTCAACGACAAGATGATGGATCGCAATGAGCAGGTGATCGCCCTCATCAGCCCGGAAGATGCCGAGATGAACGAGTTTTCCTTTTCTAATCGATGATCTTTTTTGAATGCCTGTCGCCAGCTCGAACACCTTTTCCGCTTGATTGCCAAGGCTTCTTACATCATAAACATCCAGGTCGAACAAGTTTTCACGATAGCCTCTGTTGTATTGAATGAAGTCCCCACCTTTTTCTTCATAGATCATCCTTAACGCGTCATGCTGCTCCAGTATTTTATTGAAGGCTGTTCTGACGAAGTTTTCGTCATAGCCGTCTTTTCTAAAGAGCATAAATGACTGGTTGAAATGGTCAAGCTCCTCTTTGTTGTTCGTAAAATATCTCTTTTGGATAGGAAGCAGTTCCGTCTCACCTGTAACGGGTTTGTTATGTTTGCGATGTCTTGTTTCTTCTGTGATCAATCGGCTGAGATCTTTTATTTTCGGATTGGCGAACAGCGCCTTCATCTCAAGTTTCAGGTTCATTTTTGCCAGCCTGGATACGATCTGGAGCGCCTTGATCGAGTCTCCCCCTGCCGCAAAGAAATGGTGGCTGATCCCGATGTCCTCGGCACCGAGAATCTCTCTCCAGACTTGCACGAGTTTTCGTTCGATTTCATTGCGGGGCGGCTCGTACCGAGTTCCTTCTATTGAATTGCCGTCCGCCTCAGGCAGTGCGCTTCTGTCCACTTTACCGCTTGGGGTGCGCGGGAGCCGGTCAAGCTTCACAAAATAGGACGGAATCATATAATCAGGCATTTCCCTTTCAAGAAATTGTCGTACATCAGCTGCAGGCAATTCCTTGTCAGAGGCGATATAGGCGCATAAATAGCTGTTGCCGTTTTGATCCTTTTCGGCGATCACCGCCGCTTCTTTGATTTTCTCATGTGTCAAGAGCTGCTGTTCCACTTCGCCGAGCTCTATGCGATAGCCGCGGATTTTCACTTGATGATCGGCCCGTCCTAAAAACTCAATCTGTCCATCCGGAAGCCACATCGCCAAATCTCCGGTTTTGTACATTTTTTTGCCTGGCTCAAACGGATGGTCGACAAACTTTTCCGCCGTAAGCTCAGGTCTGTTTACATACCCCCTGGCAACCCCTTCACCTGCTATGCATAGTTCTCCGGCAATCCCGACCGGCAGAGGGCGGAGTTCTTTGTCCACAATATAGATGCTTGTATTGAGAAGCGGTCTGCCGATCGGAATGGACGGTGTTTGCGGCACTTTTCCATATTCTATTTTGTATGAAGCAGCATCCACACAGCACTCTGTCGGACCGTATACATTCGTGATGTTGCATGACAGATTCGGGAATTTATGAAATAGGCCGCCTATGACATCAGGTGTTAATGCATCTCCGCCGACAATCAATTCCTTCAGATCGAATTCGTGCTCCGATTTGTCCAAATAAGCCAGCATGTTTAAATGAGCAGGCGTCATGTCAGATACATGGATGTTGTTTTGCGAATAGTACTCAATTAAACTCATGGCGTCCCAGGCTGTCTCGCGCGGGACGATGCAAAGTGTATGCCCGAAGAGAAGCGCTGCGAATATTTGTTTGACAGAGGCATCAAATATATAAGGTGCAACCAGTGCTACATTTAAATGGGAATCGAGATGCTGATAAATTCTTTCATTTAATCCATGAACAAGATTGTTCACACTGTGATGCTCGATCATGACGCCTTTCGGTTTTCCAGTGGATCCTGATGTATAGATGACATATGCCAAATGCTGCGGCTTGATGTCATGTTTAAGGTTTTCCACGTGGTCATTTTGCCCGGTTTGCTCAATCCGGATGATGTCTCCGGCATATGCTTCAACCGGGTCCACATTGCCTGCCGCGCATAATACGCTGACATCGCTGTCTTTTAACATGTAGCTTATTCTTTCCTGCGGATACGCCGGATCGATTGGCAGATAGGCGCCGCCAGCTTTCAAAATACCCATCATACCGACGATCATTTCGATTGACCGTTCTGTGAGAATCCCTGCTATCACATCAGGGCCTACTCCTTTTTGACGCAAGGTGAAAGCCAGGCTGTTCGCCCTTTCATTCAGCTCCCTGTAAGAAATCGTTTCATCCCCGAAGGCAACCGCCGGATAATCAGGCGTTTTTTCCGCCTGCTTTTCAAACAGTTCCGGTATCGTCATCTCTTTGCAGAACACACCGTCTGTTCGGTTAAAATCATACAGAACCCGATGTCTTTCATCCTTTGTCAGGACATCTATCTGATTGATGGCAACGTCCGGATGATCCGCCGCTTGTTCCAACAGGCTGATCAGGTGTTCAGATAGTCTTTCCATTCTTTCCTTGTTGAATAGCGTCGTTGAATACTCAACTTCCAATCTTAATCCGTCTGCCGCTTCACTCGCAGTCACTGTGATGTCAAACTTGGAAATGCCGCGCTTGATCTCCACCAGCCTGCTTCTCAGCCCTTTTGCTTCAAACGGCTTTACGTCTGTGTTATGGTACACGAGCATCGTATCAAAGAGCGGGTTTCGGGCCATGTCGCGTTTGATGTTTACTTTTTCGACAAGCTCTTCAAACGGATAATCCTGGTTTTCATAAGCTTGAAGCGTGTTTTCTTTTACCTCTTGCAAATAATGTCTGAACGTCTTTTTCCCTTCCGGATGGTTTCTGATCGCCAAGGTATTGACAAACATGCCGATGAGATGTTGAATATCCTCATGATTTCTCCCTGCAGCCGGGGTCCCGACGATGATATCTTCCTGACCTGTATATTTGGAAAGCAGTGCTGTATAACCGGCCAACAGAAGCATGTACATCGTAACGCCGTTTTCTTTCGCCATATGCTGAAGCTTGCGGAATGTTTCACTTTCGATTGCTGCAGTGACGGTGTCACCTTCAGAGCTTTTCGTCAGCGGCCTTTTATGATCTGTCGGGAGATCAAGGACCGGGATATCGCCTTTATACGTCTTCAGCCAGTATGCTTCCTGTCTTTTCAGCTCATCGCTGCGGGCATGGCTATTTTCCCATTGTGCGTAATCTTTATATTGAATATCGAACGGCTCCAGTGATTTCCCTTCATACAGCGCTCCCAGCTCTTGAACGAAGATGTCGGTGGACACGCCATCGGAAATGATATGGTGCATATCGAACATCAGCAAGTGCTCACGTTCATTCACTTTGACGACCTCCGCCCTTAAAAGCGGTGCTTTTTCCAAATGAAACGGCCTGATGAAGCTTTTGATTTTTTCTTCGGCGCTTTCTTTGCCGATGTCACTGTATGCGACTTGAAAATCGATCTCGTTTTCAATCTGCTGCATCACCTCACCGTCGATCATGACAAATGAAGTTCGAAATGATTCATGTCTTTTGACCATGTTTTTTAATGTATTCTCAAATCGGCGGATATCAAAATCGCCTTCGAGCGTCATGGCAAAAGGCATGTTATATGCAACATGACTGCCTGCTTGAGAAAGGATATAGAGCCTTTTTTGCGCTGAAGACAATCGGTAATATAGTTTTTCTTCCGTTTTTCCTATCGATGTAAAAACACTTTCCTTCGCCGCACCGATAAATTCCCTCAGCCCTTTAATCGTCGGGGTTTCGAATATTTGTCTTAAAGGCAGCTTGACATTCAGTTCTTTATGAATGGTTGATACTAAAGCGGCGGCTTTAAGCGAATGCCCGCCGGCTTCAAAGAAATGGCTGTTGATCCCAATTTTATTGATCCCTAAAGCCTCTTCCCATATGGAAACAAGTTTTTCTTCCATCTGATCCCGCGGCGCTTCATAGCGGCGATCCATTGTGACGCTCCGTTCAGGAACCGGAAGGCTTTTCTTATCCACTTTTCCATTCACGGTAAGCGGCAGCCCATCAAGCTGGACAAAGTGCTGGGGAATCATATAATCCGGAAGGCTTTTCTTTAAAAACGTTCTGATCTTCTCCGGTTCAACTTCCTTTTTAACCGTTACATATGCGCAAAGATACGGGTCATGATCTCCGTCTTCTCTTGCGATGACCGCCGCTTCTTCAATCTTTTCATATTTAAGCAGCCGGTTCTCGATCTCGCCGGGTTCGATCCGATAGCCGCGAATCTTAACCTGCTGGTCAATCCGTCCCAAAAACTGAATGTTTCCATCCGGCAGCATTTTGGCAAGATCACCTGTACGGTACATTCTTTCCCCAGGTACAAACGGATTTTCGATGAATTTTTCCCGAGTCAATTCCGGTCTGTTGACATACCCTCGGGCCAGCCCTTCCCCGGCGATGCAGAGCTCGCCGCTGGCTCCGAGCGGACAAAGCTGCAGGTCTTTGTTCAATATATACACTTTGACGTTATCGATCGGTTTTCCGATTGGAATATTTTGATGCGATTTGTCTATTGGAAAACTTGTAGCGACGACTGTATTCTCCGTCGGTCCGTAATTGTTAACGATTTGATAGCTTTTTTCTTTAAAGACGTTTAATTTATCTCCGCCCGTTAACAGCGTTCTTAACGAATGATTGTCAAGCGCTGTAAATTGTTCGCAGACTGGTGTCGGCAAAAAGCTGATCGTAATATGATGATCATGAAAATACCGGTTCAGCTTTTCAATATCCAGCCTTGTCTCCTGATTGAGGACATGAACGGTGGCTCCCGCTGTTATATAAGGGAACAGCTCCCAGACAAAAGCGTCGAAACTGATGCTCGCATAAATCGAGCTGTTGTCGTTTTGTCCGACTTCAAAACAGGATTGATGCCAGCTGCACAAGTTGATCAATGATTGATGTTCGATCATCACGCCTTTTGGCTTTCCCGTTGAACCCGACGTATAGATGACATATGCAAGGTCGCCGCTTTGATTGACATTGTCAATGTCTGACCGATCCTGCCTGGCAATCCTCTCATCATCCATATGAATCAACTCGATCGATTCCGCCGTAAGCTCCTCGGCAAGCGGAACGTCAGAGATGATGACTTTGACTTCACTGTCAAAAGCCATGTATTTCATACGCTCCAGAGGATACTCAGGATCAATCGGTAAATAGGCGCCGCCTGCTTTCAGCACACCGAGAATCGCTGCGATCATATCGGACGAACGCTCCATCATGATCCCGACAAACGTATCCGGCTTGACACCTTTTTCTCGCAACAGCCTTGCCGCTTGATTTGCTTTTTCATTCAACTGTCGGTACGTCAGTTTTTGATTTTCAAAAACAACTGCAGTGTGATCTGGTATTCGTTTTGCCTGTTCCTCAAACAGCTGGTGGATTGCTTTTCCTTTTGGATATGCCGTCTTTGTATCGTTACAGGACTCTAAAAGTATCCGTTTTTCTTGACGGGATATCATGTCGATTTGATGTAAAGCAACATCAAGGTTTTCTGAAACTTCCTCTAAAATCCTGAAATAATCTTCCGCTATCTTTTGAATCGTCTCTTCCTTGAAAAGACTTGTCGAATATTCAATGTTCAATACGATCTTTTCTTCAAAATCCAACACATTAAAGATCATGTCAAATTTTGCATTGTCCAGTTCAAAGATGATCGGACTTAGCTTGACATCGCCTTTCTGTTTGGTAAACATCCTGGCATCTTCCAGAACAAACATTGTATCGAATAAAGGATTGCGGTTAGACTCCCGTACACCATTGAGTTTGCGGATCAAATCATCAAACGGATACTCGGAATTGTCAAAGGCCGCTATCGTACGCTCTTTCGTCTGCTGCAAAAATTCTTTAAAACTGTTGGAAGTATCAACCTCGTTCCGCAAAGCAAGTGTATTAACAAAAACGCCGAATACATCTTGCAGATCAGGATGCAGCCTTCCCGCAGCAGCGGTTCCGACAACGATATCTGTTTGATTTGTATATTTATTTAAAAGCACATAATATGCGCTCAGCATCACCGTATAAAGAGTTGTTCCGGTATGTTTCGCCAGCTTCCTTATATGATCTGACATTTCCCGCTCCATGTCCAAAAACACGCTGCTTCCTTCAAACGTGTCAATATGATGACGTTTATAGTCATAAGGAAAGTCCAGCTTTGACGGTATATCGCGATAAACGTCAAGCCAATAGGCTTCCTGCTTTTTCATCGCGTCTGATTGATTAAATGTATGATTCCATTCCACATAATCTTTATATTGCACATTTACTTCCGGCAATGGCACATTGCTGTAAAGTTCCAATATTTCATTCATCAGGATGCCTTGAGAAACCCCGTCACTGATGATGTGGTGGAAATTTATGACCAGTATATGCCTCATATCGTCGATTTTGATCAGCTTGGCCCTCATAAGAGGCGGCCGGCTTAAATCAAAGGGCTTGATAGATTCTTTACAGTACGTGCTTGTAATCTCCATTAAAGCACGCTGATCTGTAATCGAAGCGTCTAAGCACTCGTATTCCAGGCGGAAGTCGACATTCTCATAAATTTTTTGGATGAGTTCATTGTTTTGGATTTCAAACCCGGTTCGCAATATTTCATGTCTTTGCAAAAATGTCTTCAATGCGTTTTCGAGCTGTATGGCGTTGATCCGGCCTTCGACAAGAAGGGCCATCGGAATATGGTAAGCTCCCCTTTCATTTTCCAGCATCGACAGCATATACATTCTTTGTTGGGCAGGGGATGTCGGATAATACTCTTTTTCGCGAGCCTTTTGAATCGGATGTTCCATATCGCTTTCTTCTCTGTTTTTCAAATAGTGGTCCAAAGCGATGATTGTATCATTTTTAAAGATTTCGCTGATCGGCATCTCAACATTCATTCGTTTGTTGATTTCCGTGATGATGGATATCGCTTTGAGTGAATCTCCGCCGATTTCATAATAGCTGACATCAAGATTGATGCTGTCCAGGCCAAATATATCTTTCCAAATCTCCAGAAGCATGGCTTGTGTTTCATTCTCCGGCAGCATCGGTCCGCCTCGTTGACCTTCATCTGCGGTATGTTGTTCAGCCAAGTCATGGAGCGTGCGCTTATCGACTTTTCCGTTTACAGTTAACGGGATTTCCTCAATTTGCACGAATTTCGCAGGAATCATATAGTCAGGCAGCGTTTTTTGCAAAAATTCCTTTACATCTAATTGGCTGATCGCGTTCTCGGCTACAACAAAAGCGTATAAGTTTTTGATTCCGTCCGGGCTTGTATAATCAATAACCGATGCCTTCGTGATCTCGCGATGGTTTAAGAGGGTGTTTTCAATTTCCCCCATTTCCACTCTGTAGCCTCTGATCTTCACCTGGCTGTCTTTTCTTCCGAGAAACTCTACATAACCGTCCTCTTTCAAGACGCCATAGTCACCCGTTTTATAGATGTAACCTAATTCCTGATGCTGGATAAATGAATGATCCGTTTTTTCTTGATCATGAATATACCCGCTTGCTACCCCAGCTCCGCCTATGTACAGCTCTCCTTCGACACCGACGGGGCATAATTGCTTATTCTGGTTCAATACGTATATTTTTTGATTGGCCAGCGGTTTTCCATAAGGAATGCTTTTCCAGTCTTCCTCTACTTTTTGAATCGGATAGTAGATCGACCAGATGGACCCTTCTGTTGCGCCTCCCAAGCTAATTACTTCTGCGTTTTTAAACGTCTTTCTGATTGTTTCAGGCAGCTGAAGCGGTATCCAGTCTCCGCTTAGCAGGACGAGTCTGAGATGATGATTGAGCTCGCTTTCCTTGTATAAATCAGCCGTCATTCCCATAATCGCCGGAACAGAATTCCAAATCGTAATCCGTTCTTTTTCGACTGTCTCTTTCAGACTGAATACATCCCTTTGGTCATCAATGATGACAAGTGAGGCCCCGCTGCTTAAAGCGCCAAACACGTCATACACAGATAAATCAAAGCACAATGAGGAAATGCCCATTATGTTATCTTGTTCTGTGACGTTGAATTTTTCATTGATATCGAGAATGGTATTCGCTGCGGCACCATGCGTAATCTGAACGCCTTTTGGCTTGCCTGTGCTTCCTGACGTAAAGATGACATATGCCATGTCATCCAAATCGACTTTTCGGTCAACCGGCGCTTTTGAGAAGCGCTCGATATGTTCTTTGTCATACACGTCATGGCTGATGAAGAATTTGCAGTTGCTTTTTGATTGGATATACGCCTTTCTTTCTTCCGGATAATCCGGATCGAGAGGGATATAAGCTGCTCCAGTCTTCAATACAGCCAATAAATTGACAATCGTCCCCAGACTTCTTTTGCCGATGACACCGATATAGTCGCCCTTTTCAACCCCTTTTCCAATGAGAAATCTTGCGACCTGGTTGGATTTTTCGTCAAGCTCCTGATAGGTCATCACCTCATCATGATGCTTGAGGGCCATTCTGTCAGGTCCATCTTTAACCTGGCCGGTAAACAATTCGTGCAAGGGCTTGGTATCGAAAGATTGGTCTGTGTCATTATAGGCGCTGATCATTTGGCGGCTTTTTTCATTCATTTGGATGGTTGAAACGTCCTCGCCAGATACGGCTTTCTGGATGACAGCGATATACTGGTCAAACATCGATTCAATTACTTCATGTTCAAAAATTTGCTCCACATAGTCCCATGTAATATAAAGGCCGCCGTTTATTTCATAAACTTGGTTGTCAATATATACTTGCGACGTTCTCGTGCTAAAGAAATGAATGTTGTCAAAATCGACAAGACTGTCAAATGAGTCGTCGGGATTTTCACTCAGCACGCTTGTGAATACGATCGGCATGACCGCTTTTTTATTCATGCCATTCTTTTTGGCGATGTTTCTGATCACATCAACCCCGTCATAATGTCTGTGTTCCAGTGCTTCCAAAAGCGTGTCCTGAACATTTAAAGCAAATCTCCAGAAAGAGCTCATGTTTTCTTCGGCATGGATATCCAGCAGCATTAAAGAGGTAAAATCTCCGATCATGTTCTTGACATCCGGATGAAACGGGATTCTGTTAAATACGGTTAAATTAATAGCAAAATGATTTTGCCGGCTCCAATAAGCTAGTATATAGGCATATGCAGCACAAAGGACGGAAGTCGGCGTGAGATGATGATGCCGGGCTTTCTTTTTTAATTCATTCCATGTATGTCCATCCAAAAACGTTGAAAACTTCTTGAACGAAGGTTTCGATACATGGGCTGGATCAGATTTAAGAGGCAGCTCAGGCGCACTTGGAAAATGATCCAGTTTATCCAGCCAATATTGTTGATCTTTTTGATATCTGCTTGTTTGCTTAAAATCGATTGAGGCCAAAACATAATCTCTGAAGCTGTATTCTAGTGAAGGCAGTTGGAGGCCGGGGTTTTCATATAGTTGTTTAAACTCTCTGATTAATCGTTTCATACTGCTGTCATCGCAAATGAGCGGGTCCACATTGAGGAAAAAATATTTTTTCTCTCCAGGCAGCATAAACGTTTTGAGTTCAAACAAAGGCCATACACTTGGATCAATGATTTTTGATGTCATCTTCTCCCGCTGTTCTAAAATTCTGGCGTTGATTTCTTCTTCTGTGAAACCTCTTAAATCCTGAGTTTCGATCGTATAACGTTGTGTTGCTTCGAGAATTTTTTGCGTTCCGTTTTCAAATACGATCGTGCGGAGAATCGGATGCCTGTCAATCAGTTTTTGCAGTGTCAGCTGAAATCGATTCAAATCGACATCAGCTTCAAATTCGACAGTTAAATTCGTAGCGACTCCGCCGATTTCGAACGTCTCATCCCTGCCAACCAAATAAGCCAGCTGAATGCCTGTAAGCGGGAATGTTTCATGGATATTTTCCGGATCGGCAGCCCTTGTCACGAAGCCGTCTCCCTTGTCTTCTTGTTGATTAGCTTCGATAAAAGCGCTCAATTCCTTTATGGTCGCAAGCTTAAATAGCTGATGCAGCGGAATTTCAACATTCATTTTTTCCTTTATTTTTGCGATGAGCTCCATCGCATGCAATGAATGTCCGCCCATTTGTGCAAAATGATCATGAATGCCTGCTTTTTCAATATGCAAAACATCGCACCAAATGGCAGCTAATTTTTCTTCCGTTTCATTTTGCGGCGCTTCATATTCGCTTTCCGCCCCCGCCGTTCTGTCTGGCTCCGGCAGAGCTTTTCTGTCGACTTTCCCGTTTTTGGTGAGTGGCAGCTTGTCCAATTTGACAAAATATGCGGGAATCATGTATTTCGGAAGCTTTTCACCTAAAAATCCTTTCAGCTCATCAAGGGAAATCTCGCGAGTCGCCGTGATATAGGCGCAAATGTACGGGCGGCTTTCTTCGTCTTCCCTGACGATGACGATCGTCTCATTGATGTCTTCATGCATCTCCAGCCGGCTTTCGATTTCGCCAAGTTCGATCCTGAAACCGCGGATTTTCACCTGGTGGTCGATTCGGCCGATGAATTCGATGTTGCCGTCAGGCAGCCATTTCGCTAAATCGCCCGTCTTGTACAGCCTTTCTCCCGGAATGAACGGATGCGGGATGAATTTTTCCGCTGTCAGTTCCTCCTGGTTTAAATATCCTTTGCTTAAACCGTCGCCTGCGATGCACAGCTCTCCGGGAACCCCAATCGGAAGGAGCTTGCCGGCTTCGTCCATGATCAAAACCGACGTATTCGCCAGCGGGCTGCCAATCGGGATTGTTTCCGCTTCATCGTCTATCTCGTTGATGAAATAATACGTCGCATACACCGTGCTTTCCGTCGGGCCGTAAACATGAATCAATTTATCCCGGCCGACATGATTCAGCACTTTTCTCACATGCGGAATCGACGCTCTTTCCCCGCCGAAAAGGATTTTTCGCAAATTCGACAGACAGTCGACATGAATGTCGGCAATCATGTTGAACAATGCCGTCGTAATGAACATCACGCTGACCTTCTCCTTATTGATAGCGCTTCCAAGTCTATTGATGTTCAATAACGCTTCCTTCTCAATCAGGACCAGCGACGCTCCGTTTAATAAAGCACCGAAGATGTCGAACACCGATCCGTCAAACGAATAATTGGACAGCTGGAGGATCACGTCGTCTTCTGTGATATCGATATAATTGGTATTTTGAACGACCCTTATGACACTGTAGTGCGGGGTGACGACGCCTTTTGGCGTTCCTGTAGAACCTGATGTGTAGATGATATAGGCGGTATCGCCGGAATCATTGACAGAACTGAGCGGTTCTTTACTGAATCCGTCTGAAGCCTCTTTGTCCAGCTGAACGATGTCGGCCTCACAATCGATTCCGTCTGCCGCTTTTCCTTGCGTTAGCAGCACCGCGGCTTTCGTGTCGCTGAGCATGAAGGCCATTCTATCTTTCGGCGTTTCAGGGTCAATCGGCAGATACGCACCTCCCGCTTTTAAAATACCGATGATGCCGATGATCATTTCAAAGGAGCGGTCCGCGATGATCGCGGCAATCGAGCCTTTGCCGATCCCTTTTTCCCTGAGAAGTCTCGCGGTTTGGTTTGCTTTCTCATTCAGCTCTCTGTAGGTCATGCGCTGAGCACCGAACACAAGAGCCGTATGGTCAGGCGTCTTCATGGCCTGTTCTTCAAAAAGCTCATGAAGCGTCTTGTTTTTTGGATAATCGGTTTTTGTGTTGTTAAAATGTAGGATCAGTTCTTTTTCATTCTCTGTCATTTTGTGAAATACCCCATTTTCTAATGAATGTTTAGCAACCATATAAAAATTCTCCTTTTTGATAAAATATTCACCATAATATTGGTCTGTAGTTGCTCTTTTACCGATTTTTTATTGAACCTCCGTCTTGTGAAAACAGATTATCAAAAATAATCATTATTTTCCATGGGAATATTGTTTAATAATGGTTAATTTTTTATGAATTGGATATTTTATATTTTACATTGTTTAAACATGTATTTATGAGACAAGATAAACACCAACCAGACCAAAAGACCTAAAAAAACACTGTTCCGATTATAATAAAAGTAATTTTTGAAGCGGCGGAAGAAGGAATAAGAGATTAGACCCGGTCTTGAATCTCGCCGAAATCGTAGGTTAAAACGTCCGGCTGGCTGTCAGTGAATGATTGATGATGTCGGTGATCTTTTCAACGTGATGGTGCAAAAAGAAATGATTCCCGTCAAAGTAATAGGCTGTAAAGTTTCCTGAAGTATGATGTTTCCAATCGGATACATCTTCCTTGGTCATGGCGTCTTCTTTTCCGTTGAGAACGGTGATGTCGCAATCTATTTTGCTGTTTCTTTTTTGATAGATATAGTTTTCTACCATTTTGAAGTCGTTTTTGAGAATGGGGATAAACAATTCAAATAGCTCTTCATGATTGATGAGCTCCTCAGGTGTTCCCCCGAGCTCGACAATTTTTTTCTTAAAAATAGGATTGGACAAAGTATGGAGTTTTTCTTTCTTTCTGATCCTGTTTGGCGCTTTATAGCCTGAGAAAAAAATGTGAACCGGTTTTTCAGCTCCCGCCCCGCTCATTTGATAGTAAAGTTCATATGCCAAAAGGCTTCCCATACTGTGCCCGAAAAGAGCGTAGTCGTCACCTTTTCGTTCAGCTTGAACCTGCTCAAAAATGTCATGAACCGCTTCTTCAAGGCTTTCGTAACAAGGCTCATTGAAACGCCGACCCCTTCCCTTCAGCTGAATCGGACAAATCTCAATGTCGGGCTGCATATGGCCTTTCCAGGAATAAAATGCGGATTCGGATCCGCCGGCGTAAGGCAGGCAAAATAATTTCATTTCTATCATTCCCTTTCGTTGCAGATATTTTTTGGTGAATAAGCCGTTAATCGACAGATACGTCAGCCGTCCGGTTCAGTGCTAAAAACTTCGGAAGGATGATCATGTAGAAAACGCCAACAGCAATCAGGCTTCCCCCGACTAGCCAATACAGGCTTTCAAGCGCGATCCATGCCGGGTAAAGCCACGCAATAAACAGAAGGGTTAGCGACTGTGAGAGCATCATAAGCGGGTGAATCCACCCCTGCACCCTTCCCATCATTTTCGGATTGACGATGTTTGGTATCCATCCTCCGATGGCAACGTTGATGCTTGGAAGCGAAACCGCGATAAAGCAGGAGCAGGCCATATACAGCCACAAACTTTTAACCAGGGAGCCGGAAATCGTGGCACATCCGCAAACAATCAGCGCCAGGATCAAAAGTTGATAAAGCTTCAATTTTTGAGAAAGCAAAGATGCGGCGATGCTTCCCGCCAAAAACCCCGCACCGAAAACAATGCCGAGTACAATCGACATCTCTTCATAGTTTCCAGGTGCAAGCTTGTATTTTAGTATAAACACCTGCATGACCGAGAGCCCCCCATTGACAACTCCGAAAAGGACGAATCCGGACACGAGGGCAAGCAGCAATTTATGGTTGAGAATATAAGTGAAACCAAGTGTGAAATCTTTCCATATACCAGCGATATTCAACTGTCTAATGGAATGTTTTCCATTTGGCATGCGGACGGCATCGGAGATCCGGCAGGCTTGAATCAAAAGCCCGCTCAGTGCGAAGCTGGCTGCATCAACCATAACAGCTCCTTCAACTCCAAGCGTCCAATAACAAAATACGCCAAGCCCGTTTCCGAACAGCATAAATAAACTGGCTACCATTTGATTCAATCCGACGGCCAGAGAATATTCGTTTTCAGATAATATTCCTTGAATAAGAGAAGTTTGGGCAGGGGTGAAAAAACTTTTAACGGCGTTTCTTAAAAAAAGAACGGCAAATGTAAACGGCATCCATTCAAGATAGAGAGACAGCAGTAATACAATGGATAGTCCCATACAAATCCAGTCGCAGTTTTTGGCGATTTTCTGCCGGTCAAACTTATCTGCGAAAACACCGACGAGAAAAAATACAGCCAATGTAGGCAATGACAGCATCAGCTCGGTCATTGTGGCATATGCAGGCTGATTGGAAAAACGGTCTAGCAGGTAAAACAAGAGGGCAGTGAGTCCGATGATCCCTCCCATTTGTGAGGTAAAGGATGCGAAGAACAGCAGCGCATAATTTTTATTTTGAAAAATAGAAAACATTTTTTTCATAGGCGCCTCCTAATTTAGATTGAGACAGACGGCTCATTCGTTATTCTAAAAAAATAACATCATTCTAATTTTCCGTCTCTAATCACGTTGATTTTCATTTTTAAAACTACACTTCTATCATTTAAAGTGTCGCAGATTGAATTTCCCAATATAAAATCGCTGCTTCTCATAACGATTGCAGCCGTCTTTTTAACCCCCCGTTTCTTCTTTTTAGATAGTATTCTCTAGCAAAGTGGAAGGGAAATCCCCGATCCCTCCCCTTCAAATTTACAAAGAAGTAAATTTATGAAAAGTAATTCTAAGGTTATAGATTCGTCCTATTTCAACAATATCCTCTATCTTATATTCAATTTTTTAGAAAATGTCCTTTTCAAAAAGCAATTACTATATCAAGAAAATAAAAAAACACTTCCGACATGGAAGCCGAAAGACTCAGCATACCGGAAGCTGTTTAGATGTTCATTTTTTTATGAAATTGTTATCCAGCACTTCGATCACCGAAGAAGTCGTTTTTGAACGGTCTTTTGTTTGCTGTACCAGTTTGATGATGTCTCGGTATGCCTGCTGCGCTCCGAGCACCAGCAAAGGAACCCCGATCGGATCGATTTTCAGCCTCCTTGAAAATAAACCGCCGAATGTCATCGCAATAGGCACAGTCGGAGACGTGTTCGAAAAAATGACTTTTTCCTGCAGTTTTCCGTTTTTTTCAAACAGCTCGAAAACGCCAAGCATTGCTGGAATAACCGCTTTTGATGACCCTCGGCCGATCGTGTACACCTGGTGGCCTTCTTCATCAAGACCGTGAAAAATTAATTTCCCCATTTCCTTCGGACTTAATTGATTAAAACAGTCGGTACTTAAAATTTCATTTTTCGTCGGTTTTCTGCTGAATGGGAGCTTTTTCAGATGATAAGCGGCGGCAAGCGCAGATGAATGAGTACCGCCGTAACAGTTGTATATATAGATCAACATACTCACCCTCTTAAATGTCTTTAGTTTTAATGTGACCCAAATAGACAATCTTATTTATACCGTGTTTCCAAAACTTCTTTAACAGCTGAGACATACGCTTGGAACGTCTCATTTTTAGAACTTGCCCGCGTCCACAGGCCGAACTCCGAAAAAAAAGCCTCTCGTTGAGGCGTGCTGATTTCCAATTGAATGCTTTGACCTGTTTTGCATTGATTATTGATATTTTCAGGATTTCCCCCTGCAAGCCGGTGGCTTGAGCTGACCAGCTCCGCTGAAAAACCTTTGGTCTGCAGCGCTCTGACAATCGCTTTCGCCCCTCCGGTATCCGTTCCCCCCACAAGCGTATGTTCAACGATGTCATGATATCCATGAAAAGCCAGCGTATAGTTGTGCTCATTGACCGCTTTGACGGCCTGCGGTTCATCAAAATTGTTGCTTGTGATGTGAAGATCCCAGTTTTGCGAGGGTTTGATTCCTTCGAATAAGTAAGTGGAATAATCGGCGCTGAAGGCGCGGACAAGTTCACTGACACCTCCTTCGATTCCTCCGCCGTGCGGCGAAAGAATCAACAGTTCGGTGCCCATGTCTGTATATTCGATTTGATAATCTTCTCCTTCTGTTTCATGTTCGGCAAGCTCGGCAAAATTGGCGTATTTGTCTGCGGATGAAGCGACGCTTTGCAGCGGAAATTGAAAGATGACCGTTAAGCAAATTCCCGTGACTAACCAGATGATGCAACGATTTTTCATCAATGGGTTCCATTCTTCCTGCACCGTAAGAAACTCCTTTTATCGTGTATTTTGTTGCGAATATCACGTGATATCATGTTTCGGCCGGGATGAGAGAATTTCAATAAATGGTAAAATATTACTTCTTTTCGTCACCCAGTTGCCATTTTATATAAGAAGAACAGCATAACGAAAGCGACCTTTACCTTATTTTTCATCAGCGGCCGGCACGTGTTCCCGGAAGCACGGAATCTTTCGGCATACAGTATTTTTATATCGATTGCCTCAGACGGGACAGGTGCCTTCAGATCAAGCAAAGCCTATAGAAGGAAGCACAGGTTCGGTGCAGCGGTTTGAAGAGGGACAAAGTCTCCCTGTCTTTATATGATATTTTGAGCCTCTCTGACAGGAAATTCTCTAAAAAAATGCAGATAAAAAAGAAACGGACGATTCCGTTCCTTTCTTCGAGAGACGATCATTTTTTATAGAAAGCGCTCCGGCCTGCTCGTTCAACCAGGGATGGGAAGAGCTGGTAGAGTTTGCTGACGCCGTTCATCCAGCCTGGAAGATTGATTTCGCGCTTGTTCGTCATCATTGCCGAGACGACTTTCTTAGCAACCTGATCCGGATCAAGCATCCATCTCTCGACGTTTTTGACATAATCCCCTTTTTTATCGGCCGTCTTGAAAAAGTCGGTTTGAATCGGTCCAGGATTGACCGTTGTCACGTTGACCCCTGTCTCGGCAAGCTCCATTCTCAAGCTGTTTGAATACCCGAGCACCGCATGCTTTGTTGCCGCATAAAGGCTTGACTTGGGCGTCGCTAATTTGCCCGCTTGTGAGGCGATGTTGATAATATGGCCTTTGTCTTGCCTGATCATATGCGGGAGTGCCATTTTCGTGCAGGCGATCAGACCGAATACGTTGACCTCAAACATCGCTTTCATATCTTCAAGGGAAGCGTCAAGCGCATTTTCGAAAATACCGAATCCCGCGTTATTGACAAGAATATCAACCGGACCGGCCTCTTGGAACGCCGCTTCAATGTCATCCGTCCGGCTGACGTCCAATGCGATGATGCGGCATTTTGCACCGGTTTCATCGGCGATGTTTTGCTTCAAAGCCATGAGACGGTCTCTTCTGCGCGCAGCCAGAATGATCTCGGCTCCTTCCTTGGCGGCATGGTATGCGATCCGTTCGCCAAGCCCTCCTGAAGCCCCTGTAATCATCACGTTTTGCTCTTTCAATTTTTGCTGCATGTTCGTCACCTACTTTGCATAATAGTAATCGATTCCATCGGCCGTTTCTGCTCCGATCCTCCCTTGGGATTCCAAATCGTCAAGCTGTCCAATCGTTTCTGACATCGTTAAGAACAACTCTTTTTCATAGACTGCAGGGAACAGTTTTTGACATATCTGATAAGGTGAATGCGGTTTTTCAGTAAGGATGCGGTACACCTCTTCGGCTCTGTTTCGCTGCTTTTCCAGCCTTTTGGCGACAAGCTCATTCACTTTTGTGATGTCCTCCCCGTGGCCGGGATAAATAATGTTGAGCGGAAGCTCCCGGAGCCTGCCGAGCGATTTCAAATAGTCCAGCAGCGGAGTCGGGCGTTTTTTCCCTTTTTGCGGCACTTCCAGAAGCGGATTTGAAGAAGACGGCTTTAACAGCAAGTCTCCCCCTAGCATGCTTCCAAGCTCTTCATGATAAAGGACAATATGTGAAGCGGCGTGTCCAGGCGTCTCAAGAACCCGCCACCCTTCAAGCCCGTCAATTTGCGCGCCTTCTGAAACGGTCTCTGTCAATGTCCGATGACACGAAAACCGGTACGACGCTTTTACTGTAAGGCCCGGTGGCTTCATATCGCCGGGAACGCCGAATCGCTGAAACAGGTATGTAAAAAAGGCCTTTTGTTTTTCAATAAAATCGGGATTTTGGCTGATATACGGTTCATTGAACGGATGGCCGATGATGTTGATCCCTGCGGGGAATTCGTCCAGCAGTCCGGCGTGATCAGCGTGATGATGGGTCAGAACGACCTGGTCGATATCGTTTAATGACAGTCCCTGGCCGGCCAGCTCTTTCTTCAAAACGGCAGCCGCCTCCTTTGTGTTGGGCCCGGCATCGATCAGAGTGAGCGCCTCGCCTCTGACCAAATAAATGTTGACGTCTCCGACTGCAAACGGAGTCGGCAATGATATAGGAATGATGCTTGCGTCTTTCATCTTTTGATTCTCCTCATCCTGCGAATTGATGTTGATCATATTTTACCTTTTTCTCCCGCGCATGTCATTTTTGCTTCAAATGCCTGTTGACATTTCATCATTCCTCATAGCATAATGAACAACAAATATATGCAGGTAAATGAACGAAGACGCAATGAAGAGGAATAGTAAACGAGCAATGGCGAAAGAGAGTGAAATCCACGGCTGAAAGATTTCACAGCCCGCTTGCCTGTTGAACCTGCCCTCAGAGCGCTTAGGCAAACCTAAACGTATCCCGCGTTACGGGGCAAGAGCTGAGCATGTATATGCTAATGAAGGTGGTACCGCGAAACCTTTTCGTCCTTTGTGAAGACGGAAAGGTTTTTTTGTTTTTTAGAAGGAGGAATTCATAATGAAACGAATGGGATTTATCGGAGCCGGTTCGATGGCTGAAGCGATGATTAAGGGGCTTGTCAAAAGCGGTGCGATGGAGCCGGAAGCGATATTCGTCACGAATCAGTCGAATACGGCCAGACTTCGTGAATTAAACGAGACATACGGGGTATGCGGAGAAGCCGATACGGCAAAAGTCGCCGCCCGTTCGGATACACTCGTTTTGGCAATGAAGCCGAAGGACGCGGCGGACGGAATGGCCGCACTCCGCCCCTATTTGCGAAAAGATCAGCTGCTGATTTCAGTCCTTGCAGGCATTCCGATTCACACGATCCAGCACTATGCCGGGCTTGAGCTGCCAGTTGTAAGGGCCATGCCGAATACATCGGCCGCCATTCAAAAATCAGCCACAGCCTTTGCGGCAAGCCCGCTCGTGACGAAAGAGCAGATGCGGGAAGCGGCTGACCTCTTTGCGACAGTCGGAAGCGTTGCAATCGTTGAGGAATCTGCCCTTGATGCGGTGACAGCCGTAGCCGGAAGCGGCCCCGCTTTTGTTTATCGGTTTGTCGAAGCCCTGCAGGCGTCGGCTGCGGAATTGGGGCTTCCTGAAGAAACGGCGAAACAGCTGATTATCGATATGATGTCAGGTGCGGCTCAAATGCTTGAAACCGGCAGGAATCCTTCTGTCATGAGAAAAGAGATCACAAGCGCCGGAGGAACAACGGAAGCAGGCCTTCGGGTGCTTGACGACCATCAATTTGAACAGATCGTTATATCCTGTGTCAAAGAAGCGGCGAATCGTTCTGCGGAAATCAGGGATATGTTCGCGGCCAAAATTTAAAAAACCGGGAGACAGCGTGTCGCTTGTTCCCGGTTTTTCTCCAAGCGGTCCCGTCCGTATACTTAGAGAAGCTTGTGTATCGCCAGCCGGAGAATATCGGGCAGCTTTCCGAATGAAAACGGCACATGGAGGCGTTCCGTCCATTTATGAGGGTCTTTCCCGGCCGGCCCGATATTGATGACCGGCACAAACAGTGCGTTTTCTCGTCCTTTAGGCAGTGAATAGCCGTTTTGAAACAGCGGCATATTGGATGTGAACGCATCGACAGACTGCTTTTGCAGCTGAAGGTAGCTTAAATCGGACAGGCCGGGAAAATATTGGACTTCTGTAAATTCAATACCGTACCTGTCGGCCGCATACTGCTTCACTTCTTTCATCACCTGTCGGATCAAAGGATCGTCCTTTGAAGAAACAGCCGGATAAAACGGCGGACTGTAAAACAGAACGATCATCGGAGCATCTTCTTTGCAGAGTGAAGCCAATTCAGAGACGATTTTCGTTGAAAAATCGCGGTCTCCAAGCTCGCCCCTGTTGGCAAATGCAAAGTTGAGTATGCGTTCCGCCTCGGGCTTCCCGGCCTTTTCCTTTGCTTTGTTCCACAGCTCCTCAAACGTCAGTACGGAAACGGTCGGGTTCATTGGCGTGAATGCTTCAAACCGCTGATATTCGGCCGTTTTACGCTCAATATTAGTTTGAATATTGGCGGCCGCTTCCTTGGCTGTGTCGAGCAGCATGTGATGGAGCTCGGCGGCGGAACGCTGCATCATCAGCACATTAAAGAGCGACACCGCTGCGTGAGGAGTCTGAACCGAGTACGCCTCCTTCAAATCTTTTTGCATCAGATTGGCCGGGGGAGGCGTCACCTCTCCGTCCGCTTCTTCGCAATAGTCGACGTTTAATTCGAGCAGCCTGTTGATTTCGGACACCATTAAATTCGCATTCACCCCTGCAAACGGCTCGCCGACATGCGTCTCAATCCCTTTGCAGAAAAATCCGGCAAGCGCTTTGCCGATGCTGCCTGAATAGACGTACTGCTTCTGATCTCCCGGATGTTTTTCAAACATCGGCTCACAATTTAAGCACGATGTATAATGAAGGCCAAATTTTTTTTCCAGAGATTTCAGTGCGGGTACTGCTTCAAGCATCCCCTGTGAATTGACTTCTTCGTCCGGAACCGTAATTAATAGAAGGTTTCCGTCAAATTCTCCGTTCATCGCCCGTTCCAGCATCGAAAATTGAACAGCAAGGCCCGCCTTCATGTCCATGCTTCCCCTTCCAAACAGCCATTCACCGCTTTCCAAGTCTCTTCTGACCCGTTCGGGCAAAAGTTCTTTTTTATCATTTAATACATCCATGAGTTCCGGGACTTTACATGCCATATGTTTGAATTCTCCGTAGTCTGCCGTATCGACCACGTCAAAATGGCTCAAGAGGAGCACCGTATTTGATTTTTCTTCCTTTTTAACGAGGGCGGTTAGAAAATAACGCCCGTCTTCCATCGGGTGAAGCTTTAAATATTCAGGATTCTTTTGAAAGTACGAACGGTCCTTTAATATATCATGCATATACTTCGCAAGCGCCACTTCTCCGGCCGTGCCTGAGATGCTTTCGTATTGTACTAGAGAAATGAGCAGCTGTTTCAGTTCTTCCACTGTCTGCCACTTCATAAAGCAACCCCCCTCTTTCGCTGTTTTCCGCAGGTGTATGCGATATCGTATTTAGTAAAAAATAGAATGTGAACAACTTTATTGTACTGAACATTCTTATATATGGAAATGACTTGAGCAGTTTATATGACGAGGATGGACAGAATTGGTATAATCGAGGCGAAAACTTACGGGAGGCGAAAAAATTTGAGTAATCGAAAACTGTTCACACCATGGAGTTTAAAAGGAGTTACACTAAAAAACCGGATTGTCATGTCGCCGATGTGCATGTATTCCTCCCATGAAAAGGATGGAAAAGTGCAGCCGTTCCACATGACCCATTACATCTCCCGCGCCGTCGGACAAGTCGGACTGATCATGGTAGAAGCTACCGCCGTCACCCCAGAGGGAAGAATTTCCGATCAGGATCTCGGGATATGGGATGACGCGCATATTGACGGACTTGCCGCATTAACGTCACAAATCAAGCCGTACGGCAGCAAAACGGCGATTCAGCTGGCGCACGCCGGAAGAAAAGCCGAGGTCGAAGGTACAATCTACGGGCCTTCAGCTCTTCCTTTCGACGAAAATTCGCGAATACCTGTTGAAATGACAAAAGAAGACATAAAGGAAACCGTTCAGGCTTTCAAAAAAGGAGCTGAACGTGCGAAAGCCGCCGGCTTTGACATCATTGAGATTCATGGAGCCCACGGATATTTGATCAACGAATTTTTATCACCGCTTTCCAACAAACGTGAGGATGAATACGGAGGATCACCGGAAAACCGCTACAGGCTGCTTCGCGAAGTCATCGACGCTGTAAAAGAAGTCTGGGACGGACCATTGTTCGTACGCGTTTCAGCTTCAGACTACAAAACAAACGGCCTTGATGTCGCCGATTATGTCGGTTTCGCCAAATGGATGAAAGAACAGGGCGTTGATTTGATCGATGTCAGCTCCGGTGCCGTCGTACCTGCCGACATTAACGTCTTCCCGGGCTACCAAGTCGGCTTCGCCGATACAATTCGCGCTCAAGCTGAAATCCAGACAGGTGCAGTCGGGTTGATCACAAGCGGCCTTCAAGCTGAGGAAATCCTCCAAAATGGACGCGCAGATCTCATTTTCGTTGCGCGAGAGCTGCTGAGAGATCCATACTGGCCGAAAACCGCTGCCAAACAGCTGAACACAAAAATTGAAGGGCCTGTTCAGTACGACAGAGCCTGGTAAGTTGCTGATATCCCGCCCCAAGGCGGGATATTTTCTTTTTTTCAAACTCGTGAGAAACGAACATCCTTGTTCGTGCGTCTTTCCTAATAGAACACCATATACAGAGAGAGGATGACCTCTATGACCATAACGGAAAGCATATATACAGTTGAAGGGTGCATGTTTTACACAAAGCAGAGAAAAGGAAAAAAGAACGCAACCATTATTTTTGAAGCGGGCTACGGTTCTTCTTCAAAAACTTGGCAGCCCATTTTACCCGATATAGACGAAGATCTCGGCTTGTTTGCATACGACCGTGCAGGCCTTGGCAACAGCGGGCAGGCAAGCAGCAAAAGAACAGCGGATCAGATGGTGAAGGAACTGAAAGCGCTGCTTGCAGCAGCAGGCGTCAAACCGCCCTACCTGTTTGTCGCCCATTCGTTCGGCGCCGTCATTGCAAGGTTGTTTGCAAGCCGGTACAGCGATGAAGTCATCGGCATGGTGCTGCTTGATCCCGCTTGTGAAGATCAGGAGGAAAAAGTGCTGCCACTTCTTCCGGAAGCATTAAAAGAAGACTACAGCAAACAGTTTTCGATCGAAGGGTCCCATGAGGACTTTCAACATAGCCTGGACATTCTGAAGCAGGAAAAGAAACACCTCGGTTCGGTCCCTTTGCTCGTCCTTTCGGCGGGAAAAAGAACGGAGGCGGCGAAACAAGCTCATCACGAGTGGCTGAAGCTTCACAGCAGACTGCTGTCTCTTTCCCATCAAAGCGGCTGGATTCAAGCGAAAAACAGCTCGCACTTAATCCATCATGATGAGCCCCACATCGTCCAGCTTGCGATCTATGATGTGTGGTATGCCGCACAACAGCAAACATACGCTTATCAAACCGCCAATTAAATCAAAAACCAGCAGACATTCTGCTGGTTTTTGGTTATTTTGTTTCACGGTGAATCGTGTGTCTTTTCAGACGCGGAGAATATTTTTTCAATTCCAGGCGATCCGGATTTGTACGTTTGTTTTTTGTCGTAATATAATTGCGGTCCCCTGTTTCAGTACACGCCAATGTAATTTTGACTCTCATGTTGTCCTCCTTATCAAAACGTAATGATTACGCTTTATTATACATCATTTTAGAACCGTGTCAACAAAAAAAGCTTCCCGTTCCGCATTGTCGGAACAAAGAAGCTTCGAATGCCAATTAAGTTCTTTTGATCTCATGCTCATAAAAATCAAAAGCTGCCACGGTATCAGGAAAGATCGCTTTCGCTTCATTGACCAGTTCAAGCACGTTTTCCCCCTGGTATCTTGCACTGATATGGGTTAAAATCAGTTCTTTTGCGCTGGCCTCCCGCGCTGTTTCCGCCGCTTGTTCTGAAGTGCTGTGATAATAGTCTCCGGCAAGCTCCCTGTCACCTTTCGCAAATGTTGCTTCATGGATGAGGACATCGGCTTTTTCGGCAAGCTTCTTCACATTCTCGCATGGTCTCGTATCTCCGGAAAAAGCGACAATCCGCCCTTTTTTCGGCGGTCCGATAAAGTCTGCACCGCGAATCTTCCGGCCGTCTTCCAATGTGACCGTCTCCCCGTTTTTCAGCTTTTGATAAACAGGGCCAGGCGAGACTCCGGTCTCTTTCAGCGCTTCGGCGTCAAGTGCGCCTGGAACATCTTTTTCCTGCACGCGGTATCCAAAAGCGGGGATGCCGTGAGATACGCTTCTCGCCGTCACGATAAACTGGTCATCTTCAAAGACTGTCCCTTCTTCAATCTCCTTAATCACAAGCGGGTATGTGACATGCGTCCCCGATACGTCAAGCGCCGTTTCAAGAAACGTTTTGATTCCTTGCGGTCCGTACACGGTCAGCGGACCTTCCCCTCCCTGGAAAGAGCGGCTGCTGACAAGACCCGGAAGCCCGTATACATGATCGCCGTGAAGATGGGTAATAAAAATCTTTTCAATTTTTCTGGGCTTGATCGATGTATGTAAAATTTGATGCTGTGTGGCCTCCCCGCAGTCAAACAGCCAAACAGACCGCCTTTCTTCTAAAAGCTTCAATGCAACGGATGTGACATTCCTCGTTTTTGCGGGGATGCCTGCTCCCGTTCCTAAAAATAATAACTCCAATATCCTTTCCTCCTGCTAAAAACTTCATCTATCACAAGCATACAGGAAGTCTGAAAAAAAAGAAATGCCGGCTTCACGCCAGGCTATGCAACTAAATACCCTGCCCATTTTCAGTAAACTTTTCATACGATTCGATCTCAAATGTTTGCTTTAAGGGATTATTAGCTTTAAAATGAAGAAAATAAACTTAGCTTCGAATAAAGTGAGGTACGTTTAATTGAAAAAAGATCAAATGGAACCAAAAGCAGTTATCGTAATATTTGGCGCAACAGGGGATTTGGCAAAACGAAAACTATATCCTTCTATCCACAGGCTCTACGAAAACGGACAAATCGGGAATGAATTCGCGGTTGTCGGAGTCGGCAGACGCCCTTGGACAAATGAAGACTTTCGCAGTACCGTACAGCAATCGGTTTCGAAGTTTCCATTAAACGAAAAGGATGTGGATGAGTTTACATCTCACTTCTACTATCATCCTTTTGATGTTACAAATTCCGGCTCATACCGGGAATTGAACGAACTTTTAGAGAAGCTGGAAAGTACATATGATATTCCGAATAACCGAATGTTTTACTTGGCGATGGCTCCTGAATTCTTCGGAACGATTGCAAAGTTCCTAAAATCAGAGGGTGTCACTTCAACAACAGGCTGGTCAAGGCTCGTTATCGAGAAGCCTTTCGGGCATGATCTGCCGAGCGCAAAAGCCTTGAATCAGGAAATCCGTGAAGCCTTTACAGAAGATCAAATCTATCGGATTGACCACTATCTAGGAAAGCAAATGGTGCAGAACATCGAAGTCATCCGCTTTGCCAACGCGATTTTTGAGCCGCTTTGGACAAACAGATACATCTCGAACATTCAAATCACGTCAAGTGAAGATTTGGGTGTAGAAGACAGAGCGAGATATTATGAAAAATCCGGTGCGCTTCGAGACATGGTTCAAAACCACATTCTTCAAATGGTGGCGCTGCTTGCGATGGAACCGCCGATCAAGCTGAACACGGAAGAGATCCGCAGCGAAAAAGTGAAGGTGCTCCGAGCTCTTCGTCCGATTCGAAAAGACGAAGTCGATCAATTTTTTGTGCGCGGCCAGTATGACGCGGGCGTCGTTGACGAAAAACAGGTTCCGGCTTATCGCGATGAGCAAAATGTAGCAAAAGAGTCGAATACGGAAACGTTCGTTGCCGGCAAACTGCTGATCGACAACTTCAGATGGGCCGGTGTGCCGTTCTACATCCGGACAGGCAAACGGATGCAGAAAAAATCGACGCAGATTGTCGTCCAATTTAAAGACATTCCGATGAATCTTTATTACGGAAACGGCAACACGATGCATCCTAACCTGCTGGTGATCCATATTCAGCCGGATGAAGGCATCACCCTTCATTTAAACGCAAGGAAGCTTGGAGGCGGCACTTTTGCCCAGCCGATCAAGCTCGACTACTGCCATAACTGCGGGGACGGCATCAACACGCCTGAAGCTTATGAAAAGCTGATTTTGGATTGTTTGCACGGAGACGCGACAAACTTTGCCCACTGGGATGAAGTTGCGCTTTCCTGGAGTTTTGTTGATGCGATTTCTCAAAACTGGGAGGAAAACAAAACCCTTTCCCCTAACTATGAGGCGGGCTCTATGGGGCCGAAAGCTTCTGATGACATGCTCGCAAAAGACGGCTTTCATTGGTGGCCGCTTTAATAAAAAACAGCCTTCACATTGAAGGCTGTTTTTTATTTATGCTTTTAAGGCCTGCATTTCTTCCGGATGGCTTTTGTCCCGCTTCCACATCAGCTGAAGGACGAACAGCAGAAGGAATATGCCGAGACCGATTATGTCGGAATAGCCCTCCGGATAAATCAGCAGGAGACCGCTCGCAGCCGCCAGTATTCTTTCAAACCAGAACACTTTTCTCATCCAGAATCCGATCATGCCCGCACCGATGGCGATCATTCCGGACAATGCGGTAAAGATCACCCAGAGAATTTCATACCAATGCGCGTCAATCATGAGTAGCTCCGGAGACAGGACGAATATATACGGGATGATAAAAGCGGCAATCGCAAGCTTTGCTGAATTGATCCCCGTTCTGATCGGCTCTCCTCCCGCAACACCGGCGGCGGCAAATGCTGCCAACGCAACGGGCGGCGTAATGTCAGCTACGATACCGAAATAAAACACGAACAAGTGGGCCGACAGATCAGGAACATTCAGCAAAATCAAGGCTGGTGCGGCAATCGTCGACGTAATCACATAGTTTGCCGTCGTCGGCGACCCCATTCCGAGAACAAGAGCGGCAATCATTGTCAAAAAGAGCGAAGGCAGCAATGCGCCTCCTGCCAAATCGAGCAGACCGTTTGCAAGTTTAAGGCCGAGGCCCGTCTTTGTGACGACTCCGACGATGATGCCGGCGGCAGCCGTTGCCGCCGCAACGGAAAGCGCCATTCTCGCTCCTTCCGCGAGAGCCAGCACAATCCCTTTAAGGCCCATTCGCGTTTCCCTGTTGAACAAACCGACCAGAATCGCCAGAACGATCGAATACAAAGCGGCATGCATGACCGTAATACCCGACATTAACAAAACGACGACCGAAACGATCGGAAGCAGCAAATAAATCTTTTTGAATACTTCCTTGCGGTTCGGCATTTCTTCTTTCGTTAAACCGCGCAGGCCGAGGCGCTTCGCTTCAAAGTGCGTCATAATCCAGATGCCCGTAAAGTACAAAACAGCCGGGATCATCGCGGCTTTCGCGATATCCCAGTACGTAATGCCTCCGCCGATGAACTCAACCATTAAAAAGGCGGCGGCTCCCATGATCGGAGGCATCAGCTGTCCGCCGGTAGATGCGGAAGCTTCGACTGCACCGGCAAATTCTTTTTTATAGCCCAGTTTTTTCATCATCGGAATCGTAAACGATCCGGAAGTGACGACATTGGCAACAGAGCTTCCGCTGATCGTTCCCTGAAGCGCGCTTGAAAAAATCGCGACTTTTGCCGGTCCGCCCGTGCTTCGTCCGGCGATCGCCACAGCAAGGTCATTAAAATACTGTCCCACACCTGTCCTGACAAGAAATGAACCGAAAAGGATGAACAGGAAGATGAATGTCGAGGACACAGCGAGCGGCGTGCCCAAAATTCCTTCCGTCGTAAAATACATCGTCTGAACGAGCCTTTCCAGCGTCAAGCCGTTGTGAGACAAAAAGCCCGGCAGATACGAGCCGTAAAGGCCGTACAAAAGAAACAGGGCGGCGATGATCGTAATCGGCAGTCCGACAGCACGTCTCGTCGCTTCCAATACGAGCAGGACGGCCAACAGCCCGACATAAAAATCAGTTTCCGTGATCAATCCGATCCCGCCTACAATCGTTTCATAATTGGCGACCCAATAAGCGCCGACACCCGCTCCTAATACGGCTAAGATTGCGTCATACCAGGCGACTTTGAATTTGCCGGTCTTCCGTAAACCTTTTGTCGCCGGAAACAATAAAAAAATCAGACCGAGCGCAAACCCTAAATGAACCGACCTTTGAATTTGAGCCGGAAAAACGCCAAAAATGGCTGTGTATAATTGAAACAAAGAAAAAGCGAGCAGGCCGGCAAATGCAATAATCCCCGTCAACCCTTTGAGCTTTCTCGTGCCCGCTTCAGGATCGTATTTCTCCAGCAGTTTCTGCTGATCTTTTTCCGAAAGCTGCTCAGTCATTGATCTTCACTCCCCTCAGTTGTTGCAAGACATTTAGTTTTCGGACACTTATCCTTGTCCATGTGCCGGGGCGGATGTACCGCTTTAACTCATGTTCAGCGCCTGAATACTTGATCCTGTGATTCGCCCTCACCCTTCCGATCCGCATATCAATGAACGGAAAGGTCCTCTTCATGTCCGAAATGGTGTAGACACCGTTATTGATGACGAGCCTTTCACCTTGCTCCGCGTTTGCGGGCATTCCGACGGCCGGATCATGATAGGTCAGAGCGGTCTGCCGAATCATTCCTTTTTCCCACACATACGATTCGATCACTTCTGTCCGATGGATGGAATGCGTATAAATCACATCAAAGCTTTTCTTCTTTTGGAGGGGAAGAAAAGCGATGATCTCGCCGCTGTCCTCTTTCTCGAACACGACAGCGGTCTGATAAGGAATCAGGCATGCCGCTGCAAAAGCGGCAATGATCAGCGCCGACACAAGCCGTTTTACCATTTTAAATTTCCCCATTTTTCCAAATCCCCTGCCGAATAGAAAAACGATAGACCGATGTTTCATTGCAACGGTCTATCGATTGTCCGGACTTGTTCATTGTTTATCTGCCTGCGGCATTACGATTTTTCTATCCCTTTTTCTTTGAAATATTTAGCCG
Source organism: Bacillus sp. B19-2 (assembly GCF_022832475.1). Taxonomy (NCBI): domain Bacteria; kingdom Bacillati; phylum Bacillota; class Bacilli; order Caryophanales; family Bacillaceae; genus Bacillus; species Bacillus sp. B19-2. The sequence goes on along the minus strand of NZ_JALHKQ010000003.1, from coordinate 621,799 downwards.
CTCCCGGATGAATTTCAATATCGCCCAATCCTTCAAGCGCGGTTTCAGGCTTGATAAACTCGCCTTTGGCATGATTGATTTTATCGGCTTCAAACAGCGCTTTCGTCATTTTATAGACGGTGTCCTCATCCATCTTGTCGGATGCGACGAGCATCGCTTTGACAGCGACCGTGTTCACATCGCTGCCGATGCCGTAGGTGCCTTTTTTGATCGTATCCTCCGCATAGAACGGATACTTTTCCATCAGCTTTTCCTGCTTGTCTTTTTCAATATTTAAAATTTTGATTTTATTTTGCGCAGAAAGCCCTTCGACAGCGCCGGTAGGCGTTCCAGCCGTGATAAAGGCGGCATCGATCGCGCCTGACTGAATGCCGTCGGTCGACTCTTCAAAAGACAAGTTTTGCGGTTTGATGTCGTCAAAAGACATCCCGTGAACCTCCAAAATCTGCTTGGCATTAATATTGACCCCTGCACCCGCAGCGCCCACGGAAACCGTTTTGCCTTTTAAATCTTCAATCGAATTGATTCCGCTTTTTTCCGTTGTCACAATCTGTACAGTTTCAGGATACAGGGCGGCAATCGCCTTGATTCCGTCAATTTTTTCTTTAAACATTTCTTTGCCTTCTATGGCATAAGTGGCAATGTCCGTCTGAGAAAAAGCGACCTCAGCTTCCCCTTTTTGCAGAGTTGCCATGTTTTCAGCAGAAGCCCCTGTAGTCTGCGTCGTAAATTTGTCTCCTGTTGCATCCTCCCAAAGGTTTGCAAATTGACCGCCGAGCGGATAATATGTACCGCCGGTTCCCCCTGTCAGCAGACTGTAGCTTTCTGATCCTTTTGACGCAGATCCGCCGTTCTTATTTCCTGATGCATTGCCGCTTCCGCACGCTGCCAATCCCATGACAAGCGTCAGCAGCAATACAATCCATGAAAAGCTTTTCCACTTTTTCATTCATTCTCCCCCTTTGCTTGTTGGACAAATAACAATCCTATCGTACCACGAAAAATGTATTAGTTGTCAATATATTGTTTTATTTCTAATTATTTAGTTAATTTTATGAGCAGCTGGTTCTGAATATGCGTACGGCCCCGGAAATTCCCGTCCGCTAAAGCGATGGTAGCCCACGATCCCCTCGGAGGACAAGCATGCCGGAAGATTGCATGACAAAACAAAAAACCCGCGGTTATGCAGGTTTTTCATTTCCGAACATGGACGCTGGAAAACACAAACTTGTCGTAGCGATGCCTTGCAAAAGAATATTCAAACGGTTCCCCTGTATTTAAAAAAGCAACCTGTTCAACTTCAAGAACCGGATCGTCAGGGGCACATTCCAAGTGCTCTCGGTCGAGCGCATTCGACTTATCCGCCCTGATCTTCCGGTGCGAGCCGGCGATTGTCAGTTTCAGCGTCTCGGTGATGTGCCGGTAAACGGAGCCGTGAAGGACGTCTTCATTTAATTCAGAGATGACATTCGAAGGCATGTACGTTTCTTCAATGACATACGGTTCGCCTTCAACCTTTCTGAGCCTGATGATATGATACACCGGAACGGTCTTTTCGATTGACAATTGCTTAGCCACTTCATCTGAAGGGAATTCGACATCAAATTGAATGATGCGGCTTTCGATTTGTTTATTGGCGAGAAGCTTGGTCAGCCCGAGGTTTTCGCGGTCTGTCACACTGACGGGAAGCTGCTGAATCGATGATTTTACAATGAAGGTGCCGTGTCCGCGCTTGCGGTACAGCATGCCTTCTGACACGAGAATATCGAGGGCTCTTTTCATCGTCATTCTGCTGCAGGAAAATTCTTTGGCGAGAGAAAGCTCATCAGGTATGGGCTGATCAATCGGATAGTATTCTTCCTGAATCCGCCTCCTCATTTCGTTTGAAATATATTCGTATTTTCTCATGTTTTAACCACCATTACTAAGGATTCTGTATGCTTGTAACACCTTCCTTATCATTATATCGGTTTTGAAGCGGAAATAAAAAGATGGTCAAGCAGACCATCTTTTAGACCGAGTCCTTTTTAAAAACCGTTGTTCTCGGCAAGTTTCTTAAACCAGTATCCGCTTTTTTTAATCGTTCGTTCGCCGTTTTGGTCAAGGTTGACAGATACAAATCCGTAGCGGTTTTTATAGGCGTTTGTCCATGACCAGTTGTCCATGAATGTCCAAAGGTGATAGCCTTTGACATTCGCTCCTTCCTGAATCGCTCTGTGCACCCATTTTAAGTGTTCTTCGATAAACGCAATTCGGTAGTCATCGCGGATTATGCCGTCTTCGCCGCGGAAACGCTCTTCTCCTTCAACACCCATTCCGTTCTCAGAAATAAAGCATTCAATATTTCCATAGTTTTCTTTGACATTCATTAAAATATCATAGATTCCTTTTTCGTATATTTCCCAGCCGCGGTGGCGGTTCATTTTTCGTCCGGGCATTTCATAATGGTCAAAAAAATGCTCCGGCATAAAAGGCGCGTCCGGATGAGGCATGTGCTCCTTCGCTTTCACCCGTCTCGGCTGATAATAATTGATGCCGAGCAGATCGACAGTGTGATTTTTGATCAGCTCCAAGTCTCCTTCTTCCATGACAGGCAAATAGCCTTTTTCTTTTAAAATATCTGTTAAAAGCTGCGGAAACTCACCCTTAACGGCAGGATCAAGAAACGACCGGTTGAAGAAAGCGTCGGCTATTTCAGAAGCTCTCACATCTGCCGGGTGCCGGCTTCGCGGATAGGATGGCGTTAAATTTAAAATGATGCCGATTTTGCCATCGCCTCCGAGTCTGCGGTAAGCTTCAACCGCCTTGGCGTTTGAAAGAATTTCATGGTATGCGACCTGGACGGCCTTTTGAAAGTCGATAATGTTCGGATAGTGAAAATCGTATAAATAGCCGCCTTCAGCGGGAACGATCGGCTCATTGTGGGTAAACCATTTTTTCACGCGATCCCCGTACAGCCGAAAGCAAGTTTCCGCGTATGAAACAAAGTGATCGACGACTTGCCTGTTTTCCCACCCGCCGATATGCTGGAGCGCAAGCGGCATATCAAAATGATAAAGGTTGACAAAAGGCTCGATCCCAGCCGCCAGCAGCTCATCGATGACTTGGTTATAAAAGGCAGCTCCTTCCTCGTTCAGCCTGCCTTTTCCTTCAGGAAACAGACGGGCCCACGAAATGGAGAAACGAAAAGAGTTGTGGCCGAGCTCCTTCATCAGCTGAATATCATCTCTGTAAGTCTCGTAAAAACGCGAAGTCTTCTCAGGGCCTACTCCGTCAAAAAATCGGTTTGGCTCTTTTTCGTACCAGTGATCCCAAATGTTCTTTCCTTTGCCTCCTTCAGCCGCCGCTCCTTCAGTCTGGGTTGCGGACGCCGCCGACCCCCACCAGAAGCCTTTTGGAAAACGGTATTGAATTTGTTCTAGCTGCAGTTCTGTTTTTGACATGTCATCAATCTCCTTTTAAAGTCCTAGCGTTGTCTGATCTTGTTCCGCTGCATTGATTTCCTGCTCTTTTTTCATATTCATCCGGTCGATGAATTTCAAAAACGGGAACCAGATCATAAAGACAACGGCTAAATTCACAATCTGAAGAATGCCGCCGGCAAGCGAATTGGTCGCCATCATTCCGCTAATAAAAATCGGCACAGTCCAAGGAATCGTGACCCCGGTCGGCGGCGGCACAAGCCCGGACGCCATCGCGAAATACGTAATCAAAGTGACGATCATCGGCGAGATCACCCACGGAATAAAAATGAGCGGGTTCATGACGATCGGCAGGCCGAAAATGATCGGTTCATTTACGTTGAAAATCCCCGGCGCCGCTCCGAGTTTTGCGACCTGCTTCATCTGCTTGCTCTTCATAAACAGCAGGATGGCAATAATCACGGCCAATGTCATGCCGGTTCCGCCCATTCCGACGGTGTACACTTCCATAAACTGCTTATTGATAATATGCGGAACTTCCCCTGTTGCGGTATAGCTATTCAAATTTTCGATCGAAAGCGTATTCCAGATCGGATCCATTACAGAGTTGATGATAATTTGTCCGTGGAGTCCGAAAAACCAGAGCAGCTGAGTAAAAAATATAGCAATCAAGGTCGGAATGATACCGCTTCCAAGGCCGACAAGCGGAGCCTGTACCAGGTTGTAAATTAAATCGTGCATATTCGTATTGAACGCTTGGGTTACAAGGATATTGATGACCAAGTAGACGGACAAGGTCATCACCGCCGGAATCAGCGCGGCAAAAGATTTTGCTACAGCAGGCGGAACGCCGGCGGGCATTTTAATCGTATAGTTTTTCTGGACAAAAAATCTGAAAATCTCCGCGGATGTAAAGGCGGTAATCATTCCGAGGAACATCCCTTTCGCACCGAGCCTGTCAATCGGGATGACGTTCGGAATCACTTCCCCGCCTTCGCCGTTTAATACAAACGGCGTCAGCAGAAGGAACGATGCCAAAGCGACGACTCCTCCAAAAACCGCTTCGACTTCATAAGTTTTGGACAAATAATACCCGATCCCGAACACGACGAAAACGGACATAATGCTGATCGTTGCGCTCGGCGCTATGCTTAAAGCCGACTGGAACGTTTCAAGCGCCGATTTGCTCATCATTTTATTGAGAAACGGCAAATTGGTTAAAACGACAATGATCGATCCGAAAATGGTGAGCGGAAAAGCCAGCATAAACGCATCCCTCAGCACGCCTAAATACCGGTTGTTATTCAGCTTCCCGGCAATCGGCACCAAGAGGTTGCTCAATTTTTCAAACATGGTCTCTTATCCCCCTTCGATTTTGCCATGCAGTGCGAATCATAGATTTTTCTCTTTGAACAGTTCCAATAATTCGGACACAAGTTCCTTCATCGTCAGCGTCGACATCAAATGATCCTCCGCATGCAAGAGCAGCAAAGAGAACTCACTTTTTTCCCCGCCCGCTTCTTTTTGGATCATTTGAAAATGAATATCATGGGACTGCTGCAAATCGGCTTCCGCCTGGTGCAGCAGCTCCTCTGCTTTCTGAACGCTGCCGGCACGGTATGCCCTGATGGACTGAATGACTTTGCTGCGGGCATTTCCGCTGTGAAGAATGAGCTGAAAGCAAATTTGTTCGCCAGTTAATTCATCGAGTTTTAATTTTTCCGTCATCATCAATCTCCGATCAAGCTGAGCGCCTGTTCATAAGCTTTCTTTCCGTCTGCCATTCCGTAAGCCAGCATATCAATCACATCAACCTTAGTACCGTACTGTTCTGCTTCCTTCTGCAGCTCGCCTTTTAAAAAGCTCATTTGCGGGCCGATGAGAACGACGTTTGCCTCTGCCATCTCTTTTTTCGCCTGGTCCTGTCCGACCGCCCAAATTTTTGCCTCGTCACCGATTGAATGCGCGTATTCCTCCATCTTGGTGACAAGGAGACTTGTCGACATACCCGAACTGCATGCAAGTAAAATCTTCTTCATTGTCATCTCCTCCTTTATTAAAACGCTTTCACACAACTATTATTATATCTTTTTATTTTTAAATGTCTATACATTTAAAAATAAATGTATGTATTTATTCTGAATAATAAAAACCCCCTTTTCTTTCAAGAGGGGGTTTCAAACAAATTATCGGGCGTATTTTTTGAACAGCTGAACGGCTTCTTTAGGCACGTAGAAGGATCCATTGCTTTCAACAATCACGCTGCCTAATTCATATTCCTTTCCGTTGATTCTGATGAGGTTTTTGTTCACCGGCATTTCGGCTTTCGCTTTTTTGCGCGATGCGACAAGAACTGGATTAGCCGGATCTTTCTGATCGATCGTTACGCTGGCTCCGGCTTTTTTAAATGCCTGTTTTGCTTCGATAAATAATTCGTTTGTTAATTTGTCTAAGTTGAAGCCCATTGCTTTTGCCATCGTTTTGGCGATGTCGGTGTTATCGACGAGCCCCTGCGGCTTTTCGGGACCGTACGAATACAGGAAGACGTCTTCACCCGTATGACCGCCTGTTGTGAATCCGATATTAGCTCGGTTGCTGAGCAGCTTGGTGAATAATGAAGCCGCTTCTTTTTTGTTTTTCACGCTTTTCAGCTGTTCCTTCTCTGCCGGCGTTAAATTGTCAAGTCCGTAAAGCTTTGCCGCTTCTTCGATATTCGATAAGTCGTCTTTTAATTTGCCTGTAGCGCCTTCCACTGTCATTTTAGCCTTTTTCAGCGGATCGATATAAGCTGATACCGGCGTTGTGTCATAGCCTTTCGTCGTGTTGCTGTTGCCGATGGAGATGCCGCTGTTGCCGTGGTCGGAGACGGCAATAACCATTGTATGTTTGTCTTTTTTAGCGAATTCAAGCGCTTCTTTCACCGCGTTATCAAATGCCAATACATCGCTGATCATGCCTATCGGATCGTTTTGATGCGCTGCCCAGTCAGGCTTGCTTCCTTCCACGAATAAAAAGAAACCGTCCTTGTCTTTAGAAAGCGTCTGAATCGATTTTTTCGTCATCTCTGCAATCGTCGGCTGCTCTGGATGTGTTGCGCGGCGGTCCATGTCATACGCGAGATCGCGCTGTGAGAATGCGCCCCAAATTTTTTTCGATCTTGACTTGAGGAGCTGATCTTTCGTTTCAACGAAATCGTACTTTTTGTCTTTGAGCACTTTGACAAGATCTTCACCGTCTTTGCGGCTTTTATCGTTTGTACCCGGTTGTAGCGATTCTTTTCCTCCGCCAAGGACAACGTCCATGTTTTGATAAACCTGCTGTTCACCGAGCACTTCAAAATTATTGCGGTCCTTATGATGGCCGGAATATCCGGCAGGCGTGGCATGCTGAATTTCAGAGGTTGCAATGATGCCGGTTGCTTTTCCCTTCTGTTTGGCGCCTTCCAGCACGTTTGCCACAGGCCGGTATTGATCTTTTTTACCGACCTTCTCGACACCTGGTGTATTCACCTTTGAAGGCAGCACTCCGATATAGGCAGAATTTGATTTTCGTCCCGTTGCCATTGCAGTTGCTGCAGGTGCAGAATCAGTGATCGCCGATTCTGCCGAATGCGTCCGGACACCGCCGCTGACAATCTGGTCCATTGCGAGCGGTTCGCCTTTATACCAGCGTGCCAATGTTGTTGCAGAAGAGCTTGTTCCATCCATGACCATCATGATGACGTTTTTGACTTTCGGTTCTTCCTTTTTTTTCGCTGTTTCCATTGCCGCACTGCCTGTTCCCGCCGATCCTAAAGCGACTGCGCCTGCCAGTGTAATGCCGACGATTCTGTTGCGTAAGAAACCCATTCTTATTGTACTCCCTCCATAACCGCTTTTTGTTGACAAACCTACACTATCATTGCTATGTAAACAGCACTTTTGCTTTCTATTAATCTTATGTGAATTTTTTGGGGCTTATGATGAAAAGAAGGCATCCCGCCTTCTTTTCATCCTTTTCCCGCTTGGAATCCCGGGTATTTCGTCATCCCGCCATCCACATACAGCGTCAGGCCCGTCACATAGCTCGCTTCTTCGGATGCAAGCCAGGCTGCGCAAGCTGCAACTTCCTCCGGCTTTCCGATATACCCGATCGGAATCAATTCAACAACACCTTTTTTCAATTCGGGATCAGCGAATTTTTCGGCATTAATCGGCGTATCGATCGCACCGGGTCCGATCGCGTTTACCCGAATTCCTTTTGGGGCATATTCAAGGGCAAGAGTTTCTGTCAGCAGTTTTGCCCCGCCCTTACTTGCCGCATAATGGACAAAATGCGGCCACGGGATTTGCTGATGGACGCTCGACATATTGATGACCGAGCCTTTAATATGGTGGTCGAGCATATAGGCGATCGCTTCCCGGCATCCTAAAAACATCCCCGTCAAATTGGTTGATATGACGCGATTCCAGTCTTCCAGAGACAAATCCTCGGAAGGTACTTCATTTTCCACCCCGGCGTTGTTCACCATCACATCAACGGAACCGAATGAATCAACAGCCTGACTGATCAGCGCTTTTACATCGTCTTCTTTTGAGACATCCCCTTGAACAGCAATCGCGCGCGCTCCGCTGCTTTCTATTTTCTTCACCGTCTCTTCGGGATCTTCTTCTTCCTTGAAGTAATTGATCACTACATTGGCTTTTTCAGCACCGAAGCGAAGTGCCATCGCTTTTCCAAGACCTGTACCCGCCCCTGTGATTACGACCGTTTTTCCCTCTAAACTAGGATACATGGGTTGATTCCTCCTTTTGAAACTCTCTTTTGAGTAGGTTTCCACAGAACCGCTTAAACATGCATCCTTCTGAAAGCAAAAAAACCGCAAGCTTTTCAGCTTGCGGTTTTACATCTTATTTCATCCACTCAGTGTGGAAAATGCCTTCTTTATCTGTACGCTCATACGTATGGGCGCCAAAGTAGTCGCGCTGCGCCTGAATCAGGTTGGCCGGCAATGTAGCAGTGCGATAGCTGTCAAAATAAGCGAGAGCGCTTGAGAAGCAAGGTACAGGAATTCCTTGTTCAACCGCAAGGGAAATCGTTTTGCGGAGAGCTCCCTGATAGCCTTCAACGATATTTTTGAAGTACGGGTCAAGAAGCAGGTTGTCAAGCCCCGGATCGCGGTCATACGCTTCTTTGATTTTTTGCAGGAACGCCGCGCGGATGATGCATCCTCCGCGGAAGATCATCGCGATATCGCCGTATTTCAAATCCCATCCGTATTCTTCTGATGCGGCTTTCATTTGAGCGAAGCCTTGTGCGTAAGAACAGATTTTGCTCATGAAGAGCGCTTTTCTGACCGCTTCGATCAGCTCTTCTTTGTTCTCGGCGGCCGGTTTCGCTTCAGGACCTGTCAAAAGCTTGCTCGCTTTAACGCGCTCTTCTTTCATGGAAGAGATGAAGCGGGCGAAAACAGATTCCGTAATGATCGGAAGCGGAACGCCCAGGTCAAGAGCGCTTTGACTCGTCCATTTCCCTGTGCCTTTTTGACCTGCTTTATCGAGGATGACATCAACAAGCGGCTTGCCCGTTTCCTCGTCTTTTTTCGTGAAAATATCAGCCGTGATTTCGATCAGATAGCTGTCAAGCTCTCCTTTATTCCACTCGGAAAAGACTTCGTGAAGCTCATCTGAAGACAGACCGACAATGTGTTTCAAAATAAAGTAGGATTCTGAGATCAGCTGCATGTCGCCGTATTCGATGCCGTTATGAACCATTTTTACATAATGGCCGGCGCCGTCAGGACCGATGTATGTCGTACACGGTTCGCCGTCCACTTTTGCAGAAATGGCTTCAAGAATCGGCTTGACAAGCTCATGGGCTTCTTTTTGTCCGCCTGGCATGATAGAAGGACCTTTCAAAGCGCCTTCCTCACCGCCGGAAACACCGGTGCCGATGAAGTGAATGCCGCTTTCGGCCAGCTCCCTGTTTCTTCTCTGCGTATCTTTATAATATGTATTTCCGCCGTCAATCAAAATGTCGCCTTTTTCAAGATGAGGCAGGAGCGATTGAATCGTTGCGTCTGTCGGTGTTCCAGCTTTGACCATCAACAGAATTTTGCGCGGTTTTTCAAGAGATTGAACGAACTCTTCAATGCTGTATGTACCGACAACGTTTTTGCCTTCGGCTTCTTTCAGAAACTCTTCTGTTTTCTCGCTTGATCTGTTGTAAACAGAAACCGTAAACCCGCGGCTTTCAATGTTTAAAGCCAAGTTTTTTCCCATTACTGCTAAACCAACTACACCTATTTGTTGTTTTGCCATGTCTAACGTCCCTTCTAAAGCGTTTAGCATTTTAGTTTAATTTTTATTTAAATTGAAATTACCACACTTTGACCTACATTTTCAAGCTATTGATCTTGTCTCTCGTCCTGGAAAAAATCTTTGTTAAAGCTTGTTCCGCTCGTCTTGCTTTCTTTTTTCACGATCCTGATCCCTCTTTTGATGAGGTCTGTTCCATATTTTTCATTCAATTCGGCCATCACTTTTTGGATCGGCTCATCTTTGGCATCCTCATGAAACGAAAATAAATCAAGCTGTTTGACGGCTTCCTTCCGATTGACGAGGTCTGTTCCCGTCACGCCTAAAAGTCTGACAGGGCTTCCGTGCCAATGCTGCCTGAAAAGGGCTTTCGCTTCCTTCGCAATGTCTTCTCTTGAATCGGTCGGATTCTGAAGGGTCTTGCTTCTTGTTATGTTCGTCCAATCCGCAAAGCGGATCATGATGAAAACTTTTGCTGCCATGACCTCTTTTCGCTTCAGCCTGTCGCTTACTGAGACGGAAAGCTTGTCAATCAGGCCGCACAATTCCTTCTCATCTGTGCTGTCATACGGGAGAGTCGAAGAATTGCCGACGCTTTTGAATTCGTATATCCTGTCGGGATTCACCTCTCCTGCGTCGATGCCGTTTGCCCTTCTTTTTAAACGGGGGCCGTTGATACCAAGGAGGCGCTTTAAGGCATACTCATCTGCGGCAGCCAAATCGCCGATCTTTTCGATATCAAGCGTCTTGAGCTTTTCGGCGGTTTTCCGGCCGACTCCGTACATCTCGCTGATGTCCATGGGCCAAAGAATCCGGGGCACTTCGCGCTTTCTCAATATCGTAATGCCGAGCGGTTTTTTCATATCCGAAGCCATTTTGGCCAGGAATTTATTCGGAGCGATCCCGATGCTTGACGGAAGGAGCAGTTCTTCTTGAAGGCGCTCTTGAATTTCCTTCGCCGTTTCATATGCCCGATTTCTGTACGGCGTGTCCGTTAAATCCATGTACCCTTCATCAATGGAAACAGGCTCAACAAGGTCCGTATACTCCCTGAGCACTTGAAACATTTCTCTTGAAGAGCTTCTGTAGCGGTCGAAATTCGGCGGCTTGACGATCAGCTCAGGGCAGAGCCGCTTCGCTTCCCAAAGCGGCATAGGCGGTTTTACCCCGCGTGCTCTCGCCTCGTAGCTGCACGTGACGACGATGCCTTTCCGCTCCTTTGCATTTCCCGCGATGGCGAGCGGCCTGCCTTTCAGCGAAGGGTCATACGCCATTTCAACAGACGCGTAAAAGCTGTTCATATCGATATGAAAGATGACTCTCCCCTTTTGTTTATCAGCAGACAAAACGGCTCCCTCCTGGTACTCAGATTAGACATCCCGGCTTTCATATAGTAAGATGTTAAATGAAACGGAAGTGATAATAGATGATTCTTGAATCTTTCAACGATGCTTTTTTACTGTTTGAGTTTTTCACAATCGTCCTTCCCGCACTGACGGCGATCGGTATCGCCCTCATCCTCAAGGACTGCAGTACGGGCGACAGCTGGAAAACGAAACGGTTTGAAGAATATCATGCAATACAGTTTGTTTCCGCAATCGATTTTCTTATCATCCTATATCATCGCATTACGGTATGGATAAGTAAAGTCATTCGCATGAAAGCTTCATCGAACGACGATGAAGACCACCGTTCCCTTCTTCTTTCAATTTAAACGGGAAAAGGCGTCCGGCAGACGGGCCCTTTTATTCAGAAGGAGGAGAACGTGTTGAACACGAAATTAAAACAATTATTTGCGACTGCAATGTTTTTGATCATGACCATGTTTATAGGTGAACAAGCTTCGGCAGCCACCGGCAGTACCGGAGGAAGCGACAACTTCTTCCAACATTATGTCGTGGGGCCTTTTTCAGAGCTGATTAAAGGAATCGCCGGATTTTTCCACGGAAACTACGGACTGTCGATTATTTTTGTGACAATCATCGTCCGGGTTCTCGTCTTTCCGCTGTTTGCCAACCAGTATAAAAAACAGCGGGCCATGCAGGAAAAAATGGCGCTTGTCAAACCTGAGCTGGATGCGATTCAAAGCAAGCTAAAAAAGACGAAAGATCCTGTGAAGCAGAGGGAAATTCAGCAGGAGATGATGCAGCTTTACCAAAAGCACAACATCAATCCGCTGGCGATGGGCTGCCTGCCGATGCTGATTCAGTTTCCGATTCTGATCGGTTTTTATTATGCGATCCGCTCGACGCCCGAAATTGCTTCACACTCTTTTCTCTGGTTTAACCTCGGGCATTCTGATATTATCGTATCTTTATGCGCCGGGTTCATGTATTTTATCCAGTTCTATGTGTCTCAAAAGCTGAACGCACAGAACGCACAATCAAATCCGGCGGCTCAGCAGTCCGCCAAAATTATGGGCTTCTTTTTCCCTGTGATGATGACGATCTTTTCGATCAACGTCCCTGCAGCCCTGCCGCTGTACTGGCTGACAAGCGGACTGCTTCTGACGATTCAATCCGTCGTGCTTCATCAAGTTTACCAAAAAAACAAAAAAGCCATTCAGCCTGCTGAATCGGCTACGAAATAAAAGAGCTTGCGCCTTAAAGGCGCAAGCTTTTTTGTGTTTCCCTTCCATCTTCTCGATCGTGACGCTGATGAGAGGCCAGTTCGTTCGAGAACGCCGCCAAAACTGGCGGGATGGAGCTGAAACGGTGATTTCCCCTGTAAAAACCCGATTTTATGACGGGTTTGCTACTTCCTCAATAATGGCAACGACCATCTCTGCAGTTTTGACAAGTTCCTCAATCGGCATTTTTTCGTTTTTCGTATGGATCTGTTCATATCCGACTGCAAGGTTGACAGTCGGAATGCCGTGGCCTGCGATGACGTTCGCATCGCTTCCTCCGCCGCTCGTCAATAGCTCGTACGGACGGCCGATTTTCCCGGCGGCTTTTTTGGCGATTTCAACGACGAGATCCCCGTCTTTGTATTTAAAGCCCGGGTACATGACTTCGATTTCCACCTCGGCTCTGCCCCCCATTTCAGCGGCTGCTGCTTCAAACGCCTGTTTCATTTTTTCGGTCTGTTTTTCCATTTTTTCCGGAACAAGCGAACGGGCTTCAGCGAGAACGTCGACCTGATCGCAGACGATATTGGTTTGCGTTCCGCCCTCAAAGCGGCCGATATTAGCCGTCGTCTCCTCGTCGATGCGGCCAAGCGGCATTTTGGCAATCGCTTTTGAAGCGATCGTGATCGCGGAGACTCCTTTTTCCGGCTCTACTCCGGCATGAGCCGTTTTTCCGTAGACAGTTGCTCTAATTTTCGCCTGTGTCGGCGCTGCTACGATAATATTGCCGACCTTCCCGTCGGAATCAAGCGCATATCCATAATCGGCTTTGATCAGTGAACGGTCTAAAGCTTTCGCTCCGACAAGCCCCGATTCTTCACCGACCGTAATGATGAACTGGATCGTTCCGTGCGGAATGTTTTTTTCTTTCAGCACTTTTACGGCTTCAAGCATCGCTGCAAGGCCTGTTTTGTCATCAGCTCCCAAAATCGTTGTGCCGTCTGTTTTGACATATCCGTCTTCAATGACCGGCTTCACGCCTTTTCCGGGTACGACCGTATCCATGTGGGATGTAAAGTAAATCGTGTCCGCCTCTTTCGTTCCCGGAAGCGTGCACACGAGGTTTCCCGCTCCGTGCCCCGTTTTTTGCGCTGTGTCATCCTCCACGACATCCATTCCAAGCGCCGCAAATTTTTCTTTCAGCACCTTGCAGATGTCAGCTTCGTGTTTTGTCTCGGAATCAATTTGCACAAGTTCTAAAAACTCTTCTAACAGACGTTTTTCATTCATGCTAGTTTCCCCTCCATTTTTTAAAGCGGTATATTTCCATGCTTTTTGTCCGGCCGGATTTCTTTTTTGCTCTTCAGCATGTCAAACGTTTGGATCAGCTTCTTCCGCGTCTCTTTCGGATCGATGATATCGTCTACCATGCCGTATCTTGCAGCGGTAAAAGGGCTTGAAGCCTGCATGCATTTCCGGATTTTTTCCTCCCGGGCGGCCTGCGGGTCTTCTGACCGTTCGATTTCCTTCGCGAACAGCACATCCGCAGCTTCTCCGGCGCCCATCACTGCAATTTCTGCATTCGGCCATGCAAACACGGCATCCGCTCCAAGCGCCTTGCTGTTTAAAGCGACATATGCTCCGCCGTATGCTTTTCTTAAAATGACCGTCACCTTGCAGACGGCGGCTTCCGCATACGCGTAAAGGATTTTGGCGCCGTGCCTGATCACCCCGCCGTGCTCTTCGCGTATTCCCGGAAGAAAGCCCGGGCAATCCACCAAAGTCAAAATCGGGATCTGAAAGGAATCGCAAAAACGGATAAACCGGGCGATTTTGTCAGCCGCATCCATGCTGAGACTTCCTGCTAAATATTTCGGCTGGTTGGCCACGATCGCCGCCGTTTCCCCTGCTATCCTTGCAAAACCGATCACCGCGTTTTTGGCAAAGTGGCGCTGCACTTCAAAAAATGTTCCGCTGTCTGCGATTTCCGCGATGATCTGTTTGACGTCATACGGCCGCTGACCGTCTTCAGGCAGGATCGTCATTAAAGCAGGCCTTATATCATGATCTTTCGCCTTTCTCGCCTTGGCTGGGGGCTTTTCTTCGTGATTTTGGGGGATGTAGGACAAGAGCTTGCGCACCTCACTAAGGACGGCCTCATCGGAATCCCCGGAAAAATGGGCATTCCCGCTGATTGAATTATGTATATAGGCGCCCCCCAATTCTCCGGAGCTGACAGCTTCGCCTGTCGCCGTTTTGATGACTTTCGGACCGGTGATGAACATCTGTCCGGTTTTTTCGTTCATGAAAACGAAGTCGGTCAAAGCTGGAGAATAAACCGCGCCGCCCGCACAAGGGCCGAGTATGACAGAGATTTGCGGAATGATGCCTGAGCAAAGGACATTTCGGTAAAAAATATGACCGTATCCATCTAATGATAGCACACCCTCTTGAATTCTCGCACCACCTGAGTCGTTCAGACCGATGAAAGGGGCCTTATTTTTGAGGGCAAGATCCATGACGGCCGCTATTTTTTTGGCGTGCATTTCTCCGAGCGCTCCACCGGTGACGGTAAAATCCTGGGAAAACAGATAAACGGGCCGCCCGTCGATTTTTCCGAATCCCGTGACAACCCCGTCGCCTAACGGGGCGCCGGACTGCCGGCTTCTGGCAAAGGCATTCAGTTCAGTGAATGTTCCCTCATCAAGCAGAAGATCTATTCTCTCTCTGGCGGTGAGCTTGCCTTTTTGCTTCTGCCTGTCGATCCGTTCCTGCCCGCCCCCAAGCAAAGCTTGTTGGCGACTGTTGTTTAAATCGTCAACTCTTTCAAACATATTCATCACGTTCTGCCCCTTCTCTATTTGATTCTTACACGAAACTTGTCCGATGAAAAAAAGCAGTATAAAATAATGGGAGATTAAAAAACAGAGGTGAAAAGCTTGTCTCGAAAATTCATCAAATTCATGGTTATTTTAATGATCGGCGTCATGGTGCTGACGACTCTGCTTACCGGACTCAGCATGATTTTTTAATACAAATCATGAAAGCAGGCGGCTCTTTTTGCGGAGAAACGCCTGCTTTTTTTCAAGCCCGGACTTCCGCAAGAATAGAAAAAACCGCACGGGTTTCCCCCTGTTTCATTAGATTGACCAATGAAGGAGAAACTCATGCGGTTATGCAGGAGATTTAATTCCTTTAAAGTAGCTCTTAATCACAAGATATTGTTCCATTTCGCCGAGAAAATTGAAAAGAGCGGCGCGCGCTTCAAATTCTTCGCGCGTCGTCGGCAGCTCCATCTCATCAATTTCCTCTCTCATTTTCACGAGCCGCTTCAAAAACTTATGAGCCGTATTGCCGGGATGGATGGCTCCTCTTAAATCATGAAGAAACGCTGCGATCATATGCCCCTGTTCAACCGTCATCGAAATCGACGTGATTTTCGGCAGCACCCTTTCGATAATTTCAAACTGCTTTTCTCTCATTTTAAAGTAGTGATAATAGAGGTTTTCGTGCCTGAGAAAATGGTTTTCCACATCGCGGTATGCCAGGGTCTTCGCTTCATTGATCAAACGGTGCGTTTCAGGAATCTCTTTTCCCGTCCAATCCTGTTCCCCGGTCAGCAAATAGCGTTCGATTTCTTCAAAAATCTTGGCAAAGTTATCTTCGATTTTCTGCTGATACTGTTTGAGCTCTTTATCGAGGCTCGGCATGTACAAATTCATCAGCAGGGCAACGCCGATTCCCGTGATGATGATGAGGCATTCGTTCCAAATGAGAGAAAGGGTGATCCCTTCTGACATATAAAGGTGAAGGATGATGACCGAACTTGTGACGATTCCTTCTTTTATTTTCAGAAGAACGGTTGTCGGAATAAAGAACAGCAGCATCAGACCGATGACAGCCGGATGATAGCCGATCAGTTCAAAAAACGCGTATGAAAAAACGATCGCAAGAATGCATGCCGCAAACCGGGCCCATGATGCCTGAAGGGACCGCTTTTTCGTCACTTGAATACAGAGGATCGTGATGATCCCTGTCGACACAAAATTATGGAGGCCGAGCAGCTGTGCGATATAGATGGCCAATGCTGTTCCAAGCGCTGTTTTTAATGTGCGATAACCTATTTTAAACATCGTTAACCCCAATCTTTTCTGCTAGTCTTAGTGAATAAAAAAGAAGAAGATCAGCATCTTCTTCAGCTTATTTTATAGTATTTTCTCTAAAAAGTCTTGAGCTCTTTTTGATTTTGGAGAAGAAAAAAACGCTTTAGGATCATCGTCTTCGACAATGGTTCCTTCATCCATGAAAAGCACCCTGTCGGCGACTTCTTTGGCAAAGCCCATTTCGTGCGTCACGATCACCATCGTCATCCCGGTTTTCGCCAAATCCTGCATCACCTGGAGCACTTCTTTGACCATCTCAGGATCAAGGGCCGAAGTCGGCTCATCAAACAGCATGATGTCCGGATTCATCGCCAGCGCCCTCGCAATCGCGACGCGCTGCTTTTGCCCTCCTGATAAACGGTTCGGATAATCATCTTTTTTATCGATAAGCCCCACTTTCTCAAGCAGTTCTTCCGCTTTTTTCGCTGCCGCCTGTTTGCTTTCTTTTTTGACATGGACAGGTGCATACGTAATATTTTCAAGAACAGTTTTATGCGGGAACAAATGAAAATGCTGAAAGACCATGCCGATGTTCTCTCTGATTTTCAGCACATTTGTTTTCGGGCTTGTAATCTCTTGATCCTGAATGAAAATGCTGCCTTCCGTCGGCTTTTCAAGCAGGTTTAAGCAACGCAGAAACGTTGATTTGCCTGAGCCTGACGGGCCGATGACAGCGGCTACTTCGCCTTTTTCAAAGGAAACGGAAATATGTTTAAGCACCTCGTGCTTTCCGAAAGATTTTGAGAGATTGCGAACATTAATCATTGACATTCAGCTTCCTTTCAATCGCTTTGCCGACAAACGTCAGTATCAAAACGAGCACATAGTAGATGAGACCCGCAAACAGCATCGGCTCAAGCGGGCTGTAGATCGCCGCTCCCGCCTGATAGCTTCGTCTCATAATATCGCCGAGTCCGATGACGGTGACAACAGCCGATTCCTTTGTCAGTGTAATCGATTCGTTGATCAGCGCCGGCATGATATTTTTAAAGGCCTGCGGCAGCAAGAGATCCTTCATCATCTTTGCATACGGGACGCCCAGCGCCATCGCCGCTTCTTTTTGCCCTTTGTCGATCGCATTGATTCCGGCTCTGATGATTTCTGACACATAAGCGGCGGAATTTAAGCCGAATGCGATGACAGCCGCCCAGTAAGCATCAATATCGAAGCCCAGCACCTGAGGCAGCCCGTAATAGACGATCATCAGCTGCAGAACGAGCGGTGTTCCCCGGAATATGGAAGTGTAAAAATCGGCAATCCATGCGAGGGGCTTAATCGAACTGATTTTTAAAAGCGTAATCACAACCCCCAGCAAAAATCCAAGCACGGCCGCAGCCGCGACCACTTTTAAGGTAACGCCCAAGCCTTCCAAAATGAAAGGCATCTCGGGTATTGTAGTTGAAAAATCAAGAAAATTCATGTGACTCTCCCTCTCCCGCCTCATCATCAAAGAGGCGCACATCGCTTTAGAAAAAAAAGTTCAACAAAGAGTTGAACTTTTCACGCTTACTTTTTCGTTTCTCCGCCGAACCATTTTTCTTTCAGCTTTTCAAGTTCTCCGCTTTTCTCCATTTCTTCAAGCGCTTTGTTGAACTTCTCGGTCAAATCGCTTCCCTTTTTGAAGGCGATCGCGGAGCCGGCTTTTTCATCCGGTTCTTTCGGCAGATTGTAGCCAACCAGTTCTTCATTTTTATCAATATATTTTTCAGCAACGATATCCTCTATGATTGCTGCGTCGAAGCGGCCCGCTTTGATTTCTTCGGTTAAATCCGAAATGCGGTTGCGGTTTTCAACTTTTAAATTGTAATCCGGCGTAAGCTCCTTCGCTTTTTCTTCCTGGATGGAGCCAAGCTGCACGCCGACCGTTTTTCCTTTCAAATCGTCAAGCGATTTGATGCCGCTTGATTTTTTTGTAACGATCATGTTGTGAGCCGTATAATAGACGTTTGAAAAATCGACCTGCTTTTTGCGTTTAGGTGTCGGCGTCATTCCTGAAAGCACGATGTCGACTTTGTTTGTTTTAAGAGCGGTCACCAGTCCGTTGAAGTCCATGTCTTTCACTTCGATTTCATGGCCCGTTTTTTTAGCCAGTGCATTGGCCAGATCAACATCAAAACCGACAATTTTATCTCCGTCTTTCGATTCAAAAGGCGGGTAATCGGCTGAAGTTCCCATCACCAATGTTTTTTTATCAGCAGAACCGCTGCTCGTCCCGCAAGCAGTCAATGCAAATGTGAGACATGCTGTCACTACCAGTAACATCCATTTTTTCATGTTGTGTATCCCCCTGAACCATTTTGAATATTTATTCGTTGATATGTATTTTAAACATTTTCTAGGCCAGATGCAATACCATTTTGAAAAATAACTGAAAAACCTTCAAATAAGCCTTTAAATACCAATTAAAAACCTTCGTTTTTATCTTTCTGATTGCATATAAAAAGAATTTTTATACACAAATAAAGCCTGCCAATGTTTTGGCAGGCGCAGATTGTTGAAAAAATCCCAAAACGGCTCTTAGTTTTGGGATTTTGTCATCCTTTCAGCGTGATTGAAAACCCTTGCAGTCTAGGAAGGCCGAGCATCGGAACGGAGCGAATGTTGGAATTCGTGAGCACCGACGCGCAGGCCTGACAACGAATGCGAGGGTTTGTCGACACGCTGAACCTGCCATATGTTTTGGCAGGCGGTATTTCCTTTCCCTTATACTTCTTCACAGTATTCTTCAAACAATCCTTGAAGCTTAGTGATGACAGCCATCGGTTCATAGCCTTCAATTTCATGGCGTTCGACCATTTTTAAAATCTTCCCGTCTTTTAAAAGAGCGAATGACGGAGAAGAAGGTGGATATCCTTCAAAATATTCCCTTGCTCGAGCCGTCGCTTCTTTGTCTTGTCCGGCAAAAACGGTGACGAGATGATCCGGGCGCTTATCGTAATGAACCGCATGATGTGCGGCAGGTCTTGCAATTCCCCCTGCACAGCCGCAGACGGAGTTGACCATCACAAGCGTAGTGCCTTTTTTCGTGAGCGCTTCATCGACCTCTTCAGGCGTTTTTAGTTCGGTGTAGCCGGCAGCCGTTATTTCCTGTCTGGCTTGGCGCACGACATCGTTCATAAACAGATTAAAATCCATGTTCACTTTAAGATCTCTCCTTTTTAGCCGCTTTCAGCATGATGCTAAAGGCGCTGTTTGCTCATCTGTTCTAATGATACTTTGAAACCGTCCGGACCGCAAATCAGGCGATTCGTGTTTCTTCAGGTTTATGGCGCAGGCAGCCCGGGGAAAAATAAGTAAAGACCCTATCAAATAAAGGAGCACCTTTATGAACCGAAAGAAAGCAATGCTGATTTACAACGGAAATGCAGGACAAAAAAATGTTGAAAAAACACTCGGTGCTGCCGTACCTGTTCTTTCACAGGCTATAGACGAACTCATCGTGAAACCGACGAGAAAAAAACATGATGCATTCGAATTTTGCCGGGAGATCGGGGAGGATATCGGGCAATTGTTTATATTAGGCGGTGACGGAACGGTGCACGAATGCATTAACGGCATCAGCCAGCTTCAAACGAAGCCAGATATCGGCATCCTCCCGGGCGGCACATGCAACGACTTTTCGAGGGCGCTCGGCATCCCCCAGAACATTGAAAAAGCGGCGGAAGCGCTCGTCAATGGACAGCCTGTCCCGGTCGATGTTTTAAAAGCAAATGATCATTATTGTCTCAACTTTTGGGGCATCGGTTTGATCACGGAAGCTTCCAGCCATATCAATCAAACGGAAAAAGCGCTGCTCGGGAGAATCAGTTATTTTACAAGCGCCCTGCGGACCATCTCCAATCTTGAGCCTTTCTCTTTCCGCCTGTCGATCGACGGAGAAGAGTTTACTGACGAAGCGGTCATGGTGGTCGTGCTGAACGGACCATTTATCGGAACGAACAAGATCCCCCTTCCGCAGCTGAGCATTAACGACGGAAAAGCGGACATCCTCGTCTGCCGGAATACAAATCTGGCTGCATTGAAAGAGCTTTTTGCAATGGATGATCCCGAATGGGATTCCTTTGAAGGCGAGCTCTCCTATTATCAGGGGCAAACCGTTCAAGTTGAAACCACTCTTCCAATGGAAGCCGATACAGACGGCGAAATCTGCACAAAAACGCCGGCTTCAATCGAGGTGCTAAACGGGCATCTCCGCATGCTCGCGCCGTTAGAAAAAGAAAAAAGCTGACCCTTAGCGGGCCAGCTCCAGCTTGTAGAGAAACCCCGTGTTATTCTACAAGCTTTTTTTATTTTATAAAAAGCTTGTATGTATTTTGGTTTAAGTAAAGAACAGAAAAAGCCCTCCCACACCCCTAGCCTAGCTTTGCTAGGTTCTTCATATTCTGGCAAGCGGCTGTGAGGAGAACTTGTTCGTTCACATTTCCCCCTCAACCGGCAATAGCGAAGCCCATGCAGCTGTTTTGAATCTGCAAAGCTTCGCTCTATTTTTTCTTTTCTTTTTTTATAAAGGATTTTTCCAGAGGCAGACAAACGATTTTGCCTGATCTTTTCTTTATGGTCCTCCCATATGTGTCTCGAAACGACCTTCTGATGGTTTTTCGATTTTGTACAGTTCTCAAGCAGAGGGCATGAGGCGCACTTTTCAGGATTTGATTTGTAAAATCTGTAGCCGTTTCGGTCGGTTGTTGTGTAAAAAAGTGTCTGCCCATCGGACATATGTATTGATCTTTTTCACCATCATATTGAGACTTCCACTTTGGAAATAAACCCCGACAGAGTGAATTATGGGATCGCCTTCGTCTTCAAGCCTACTCCGCCATACGGCAAAGGATTGATATTCAATTTAAAATAAGTCACTATGATCGGACACAAGTAGATGAGTATGTCGCACGACATCTGGAATATGCAGGAGTTGACCAGCACCTCTTTTCTGATGGTGCTTTGGAAGAGATACATCGATTTTCTAGTGGAACTCCAAGGCTTATTAACAAAGTCTGTATACACAGCCTTTTGTATGGAGCCCAAAATAGCCGGCGGATCATTGACGATCATATGGTGAACATGTCATTCAAGAAGAGCTGTCGTGACAGAGATACATGTGGTATTCCAAAGCTTATGCTACTGGTTAAAAGTGGAATGGGATAACGGCAAGGCGATGGATTCTGGGGAAACTTTTCATCTTTGACTAGGTCAAGATGTAAGTGTGCCTTGTCGTCTCGGATTAGCTGAGCAACGCTTATGGTATGTAGAGAAAGGCCTGTATGAGGTGAAGCTGAATTTACGGATAAATGAGATTTATGAGATTGAAAACTAAATACGTCAGGGAAGCTTGGTCACCCACCGCTTCCCTTTTTTGGTCAGGATATCTAGCAAAGTCTGGACAACTGAGCTCTTCATTTTCTGGTCAATATACATTGTCAGTAACAGTAATAACTACTAAAGGCTTCTAAATTATAATGAATTCATTAAATACTTTCCGTCCCCAGTAGAAGCGGAAGAGTATGGTACAGGTATGTCTCCATAAATGGCTAATATCCTTTTCTGTTTGTTACGAAAAAAACTCCTATATCATTAGTGTTCGTCATCGATACGCTGCAATTTCTTACATGACCTTTTCACTAAACGATATAAGAGCTTATTCTGATGTATTTATGACGTTATGTATGATACCCCAGGACATGTCGACCTAATTAGCACAGAAATTCGTTGATCTATTAAGGATTTCAGATCGGCGTGTGTAAAATTTATGTATTGAAGAAGTTCCCAACTTGTCTGTTACCGTTGACAGAGGAAAATTAATTTCAGTCAAGTTCGTGTTTTTTCAAATCTAAATATCCTTTAATGGAAGTTACATCTGCTCATGTCTTTGATGGAATGTAGATCCAAAGCTAATACCATGCTTCGAGTTTAAAGACAGATAGGAGCTTGCCAATGCAGGTTATGATTATCGTAAGAATTACGAAACAATTACTATACTGGGAGCGCAATGACAAACGATGATTCCTGTAAACGAACGAAGGGAAAAAACCTCCAGCTAGCTATTCTAATTATATGAAATTCTTAACTGTACCTGCTTACCAAATTCTCCACTTGTTTCATAATATTATATTGCTGCTCAAACAAAAAGAAATGATGCCCATCATAATGATGAATTTCACATTTAGATGTCGTGAATTGATGCCACCGTTCCATCTTATTCAAGGAAGTCAGTCTATCTTGTCTGCCGTTGAATATGACAAGCGGACAATCTACTTGACCATGTTCAGTGGACATCACATACTGCTCAACAATTTTAAAATCGTTTCTAATGACAGGCAGAAATAATTCTAATATCTCCGGGTATAGTAATACTTCCTCTGACAAGCCTCCTAAAGCATGTAATTCCCGTTTTAATTCCTCGTCACTTAATTTATGTCGCAATCGTCTTGAAACAACATCAGGTGGATTCTTACCAGACAAAAAAAGCATTAATGGTTTAGCACAAGATTTCTGTGCTTTTAAAGCAAAATATAATTCATAAGCGATTAAGCTTCCTAGACTATGACCAAAAATGACAAATCGACTATCATCACTATGCTTCATTATATAGCCGCAAACGTCTTCCACAGCTTCATCTATGTGAGTATATTGGGGATCTTGTATCCTGGAACCTCTCCCGGCCAATTCGACCGGGATAATATCTAAGCTTTTGGTCAGCTTAGTCCATTTTAAATATACCGAAGCTGATCCTCCTCCGTATGGAAGACAAAACATTTTTATTTTCCTCATTTATTTCACATCCTTATCATCTTAGCTTGACTAGCTCATATACTTTCCGCACGATTTGTTTTGAAATCTTTTACGGTTTTGTTTTGTCCGTGAGTTCCTCCTATAATAATGAAGATAGACATTTGCAAGAGCTGCAGGCATCATCGCCCCTCGGGGCGCCCCGCCATATGTTAATACCTCACCTTTCCCAAAGAAAAATGCCCGGCTCGGAGAAAGCGGCAATTAAGACGTTAAAACTTTGAACCCGACCCGGTTCTCAACTCAATAAATTTCATCAACCATTCATGATCAATATGATTGAAAAATCCTTGCATGTCCACATATACGACAAAGCCGATTTTCCTTTTCATGATCACTCGATTGACGATTTTCAAGGTATCGTGACAGCTTCTGCTTGGTCAAAAACATACGGCATATCCAGAAAATCTTATTCATATATAGCAGAAATAGATGATATATTGATGTGAATTGCTCGTTTGGCTTTCTTCTGACTAGCCCCCCTCTAGCAATTAGCAGCTTGCTGGATACACAGCATGGAAGAAGCCACCTTTTCCTATTGCCCAGTTTGAAGAAAAGGTGGTATGCTCCCGTCCATCATTACTTGGCTTTTACTGTCAAAATATTCTCTAGAATCTCCCCATTTTTTTGCACAAATGTTTCATCTAACATTGTTTCATGTGTTCCATACCCCTGCTGTTCAGAAAAATGGCCAGTTGTAGAGAAAGCCCATTTTTTAAGATCACCACGTATGTGTTTATTTTGTTCTAGAGAACAAGATGTAATTAAATGGATATCTCCTTGGATATTATCCTTATTCACAAGATTATCTAAGTAGTTATAATAATGTTGAATTTTCCGCACAACACTTTTTTTGAAATACGTTGCTTCCTGTTGTAGTTTTGGATATAACTCCAACATTTTCTCTACTGTTTCATGAGCATAGTGACTACTTTCTTCCGGTGTCATCCTGTTCTCGTTGGTTGTCTCCACATAAAATGAATCCATCAAAATCAGTTGCTGAATCTTTTCTCCCCGTCTTTCCAATTCCTTCGCGACTTCAAAGGCCAAATTCCCTCCAGCAGATATGCCCAATAATGTATAGGGACCTTTCTCCTCGTATTGCTGTATGATATTTGCGTACTCTTGAACCCTGTCCTCACATTCAATAAAATTAAAGCTGTAAAAAGCATATTGCTTCATTATCTCACTAAGGCGCTGATAAACAATGCCTAGAGCCACTACTGGTGGAAAACAGAATATTTTTGGCCGTTTGCCTGATCCTTGATGCAAAAGCATACATTCATGAGAATAATCCTGTTCTACCATATGATTTTTATCAAGGTAGTTTGCCAAATCTCGTACCGTCGGTGTTATATATATTTGATTTAATGGAATTTCCAAGTGATACTTTTTCATGGCTGCTGATGCAAAGCGTATAGCATCTGTAGAGTTTGCACCAAGTTCAAACATATGATTGTCGATTCCTATCGGACGAACATCCAACACATCTTGCCATATGTCAACTAGTTTGGCTTCCAGTTCACTCCGTGGAGGGAGACATACATCTTCCTCCTCTTTTTGTTCTGGCTCAGGCAAGACCTTACGGTCTATTTTTCCATTCGGAGTTAGCGGTAGCTCTTCCAGCTGAATGAAGTAAGCAGGAACCATATATTCCGGTAGTTGACGTTGTAAGTATATTCGTAATTCCTCTCCCGTCAACTCCTCCTCACTCACATAGTAAGCACACAAGTATGGCTGATTCCGATGATCACGACCGTCCACCACGACTGCCTGCTTGATCATATCATGAATGGACAGGCTGCTCTCGATTTCTCCGAGTTCTACGCGATAGCCGCGAATCTTAATCTGCTGGTCACGCCGTCCCATAAATTCAATATACCCTTCTTCTTGTAATACCCCGTAATCTCCCGTGCGATATAGCCGTCCCAGCTGCGGGTGCTCTATGAAAGCGGCGTTCGTCTTCTCTTCATCATCTTGGTAGCCTTGGGCAAGGCCTGTTCCGCCGATGTATAACTCTCCCGGTACACCAACCGGGCAGTATTCCCCTTCATAGTTCAGGATGTACAGCTGCTGGTTGGCTAACGGATAACCATAAGGAATACTCTTCCACTCTGCTTGCACGTGATCCACTGGATAATAGACAGACCATATCGCGGCTTCTGTGGCTCCACCTAAACTGACGACTTGAGCCCTTGCATACTCCGCTGTGATGCGCTCTGGTAATGACAGTGGAACCCAGTCCCCACTTAACAAAACAAGCCGCAGGCTTTCTGAGCCTTTTCCCTCTCCTACATGTTCCAACATCATTTCCATAATGGCGGGAACGGAGTTCCAGACGGTCACGTTCTGTTCAGATATCACTCGGCTCACCTGCCACACGTCACGCTGATCTTCCACTAAGACGAGCTTCCCTCCACTCCCAAGTGAACCAAATACATCATAGACGGATAGATCGAAACAGAGAGAGGACAGACCGAGGTGCACATCATCCACGTCTATATTCCATGTGTCATTCACATCCAAAATGGTGTTGACCGCCGACCGATGACTCGTGATTACCCCTTTCGGTTTTCCGGTCGATCCGGATGTGTAGATAACATAGGCGACATCATCCAATGATACAGACCAGTCCTTACTGCTCCCGTCATAAGACAGGACTGTTTCTGTCCAGGCAAGATCAGCCTCGAGTAATAAACGACAACCGCTGTTGGTCAATATATAACCCTTGCGCTCTTCCGGGTAGTCAGGGTCAACTGGAACGTAGCCAGCTCCGCTTTTCAACACCCCAAGTACGTTAATAATACTCCCCATTCCTCGCTTGGCTTCTATACCGATGAGGTCCCCTTGACCGACACCTTGATCTTGTAAATATTTAGCGATCCGGTTGGAGTGCTGATCTAACTCCTCATAGCTCATTTCCTCTTCGCCAAATACGAGCGCTGTCGCTTCAGGCTGGCGCTGCACTTGTTCCACAAACAATTGATGCAAAGGCACAACCGGAAGCTCTTTGGCAGTATCATTATAGCCGGTGATCAATTGCTGGGTCGTTGCGTTCACAGTTAAATGGCTCACAACCTTGTCCTCAAGCTGCCCTTGAAGCAGGCCGATGAACTGGTCAAACATACTCCCTATCATGGATGGGTCAAATAAATCCTCTACATAATCCCATACAAGAGTCAATCGTCCATTTTGCTCATAGGCCTGATGATCCAAATACACTTGTGATGTTTGCCCTGCGCCCATCTTCATCGTCCCCAGCTCTTCCCATCCTCCGGATTGGCTTTCTTCATTCCCAAGAAGAGTACTGGTAAACACAATTGGCATTACGGCTCGAGTCCCCAATTCATGATACCTCGACAATTCGCGAATAAAAGAGATACCATCATAATGCCGGTATTCCAGTGCCTCAAATAGCCGATCTTGAACCATTCTCGCACGTTCCCAAAAAGACTGATGTGTCCCTAACTTGATGTCTAACAGTAAGACTGATGTGAAATCCCCGATAAGATCATACACATCTTCATGGAACGGATAACGGTTAAAGACCGTCAGGTTGACAGCGAAGCTTGACTGATTACTCCAAAAACCAAGCACTTCGGCATACGCCGTACAAAGCAAAGCGGACGGTGTCACGTTTAACTGTTGCGCTTTTTGTTTCAAGACTCTCCACTCGTGAGCTTCAAATGTCTTCTCGTATCGCTGGAAACGAGGCTGCTCGATTTGCGAAGGATCTTTCCGCAAAGGTAAGCTTGGAGCCAACGGGAAATCTTCTAATTGTGACAGCCAATACTGTTTGTCCCGGGCATAGGTTTCAGATGTCTGAAAGTCATGATAAGCCAAAATATAATCGCGAAATGTAAAGGTCAGTTCACGCGGTTCCCATTGTAAATCATGATAAAATTGCATGAGCAATCGACCAATCATTTGCATGCTTGCCCCATCCAAAATCAACATGTCATACCCCATGAACAAATAGTGCGTATTCTCCGTTAGTTTAAATGCTTTGTATTCAAACAATGGCCATTGGTCGGGCTGAAATACATAATGTGACATGCGCTCTCTTTCTTCCAGAATTCGCTGCTTTTGCGTTTCTTCATTTAAATCTGTCAAGTTTTCAATCTTTATCTCATAAAGAGGTACTTCCTCTAAAATTTTCTGTTCTCCTCCTGGCAATACAATAACACGTAACATTGGATGGTAGGCAATCACATGTTGTAACGCCCGGTTCAACCGTTCCATATCCAGCTTTGTTTCAATTTCAGCATACCCATGCGTTGATACACCACCCAGCTCAAACAGTTCTTCCCTTCCCATGAGATAAGCCATTTGTACATCCGTAAGCGGAAATGGTTCATGCATGTGTTCCTGATCCGGACTTACTTCTGGGTATATCACGTGTTGTTGGATGCCGCCTGCAATAATGCGTTGGCTCATTTTGGCAATCGTATCGTGTTCAAGGAATTCTCTTAAGTTGATATCTACATCCAGTTCTCGGTTGATGCGTGCTCTGATTTGAACCATCATGATGGAATTGCCGCCCAGTTCAAAAAAGTTGTCATGAACACTCACACGCTCTACATCTAACACGTCACACCACATGTCACTCAAGATTTGTTCTGTTTCTGTTCGCGGGGCTTCATAATGAGCTTCGCGGTCGGCAAAAGTATCGGGTTCAGGCAAGACCTTACGGTCTATTTTTCCATTCGGAGTTAGCGGTAGCTCTTCCAGCTGAATGAAGTAAGCAGGAACCATATATTCCGGTAGTTGACGTTGTAAGTATATTCGTAATTCCTCTCCCGTCAACTCCTCCTCACTCACATAGTAAGCACACAAGTATGGCTGATTCCGATGATCACGACCGTCCACCACGACTGCCTGCTTGATCATATCATGAATGGACAGGCTGCTCTCGATTTCTCCGAGTTCTACGCGATAGCCGCGAATCTTAATCTGCTGGTCACGCCGTCCCATAAATTCAATATACCCTTCTTCTTGTAATACCCCGTAATCTCCCGTGCGATATAGCCGTCCCAGCTGCGGGTGCTCTATGAAAGCGGCGTTCGTCTTCTCTTCATCATCTTGGTAGCCTTGGGCAAGGCCTGTTCCGCCGATGTATAACTCTCCCGGTACACCAACCGGGCAGTATTCCCCTTCATAGTTCAGGATGTACAGCTGCTGGTTGGCTAACGGATAACCATAAGGAATACTCTTCCACTCTGCTTGCACGTGATCCACTGGATAATAGACAGACCATATCGCGGCTTCTGTGGCTCCACCTAAACTGACGACTTGAGCCCTTGCATACTCCGCTGTGATGCGCTCTGGTAATGACAGTGGAACCCAGTCCCCACTTAACAAAACAAGCCGCAGGCTTTCTGAGCCTTTTCCCTCTCCTACATGTTCCAACATCATTTCCATAATGGCGGGAACGGAGTTCCAGACGGTCACGTTCTGTTCAGATATCACTCGGCTCACCTGCCACACGTCACGCTGATCTTCCACTAAGACGAGCTTCCCTCCACTCCCAAGTGAACCAAATACATCATAGACGGATAGATCGAAACAGAGAGAGGACAGACCGAGGTGCACATCATCCACGTCTATATTCCATGTGTCATTCACATCCAAAATGGTGTTGACCGCCGACCGATGACTCGTGATTACCCCTTTCGGTTTTCCGGTCGATCCGGATGTGTAGATAACATAGGCGACATCATCCAATGATACAGACCAGTCCTTACTGCTCCCGTCATAAGACAGGACTGTTTCTGTCCAGGCAAGATCAGCCTCGAGTAATAAACGACAACCGCTGTTGGTCAATATATAACCCTTGCGCTCTTCCGGGTAGTCAGGGTCAACTGGAACGTAGCCAGCTCCGCTTTTCAACACCCCAAGTACGTTAATAATACTCCCCATTCCTCGCTTGGCTTCTATACCGATGAGGTCCCCTTGACCGACACCTTGATCTTGTAAATATTTAGCGATCCGGTTGGAGTGCTGATCTAACTCCTCATAGCTCATTTCCTCTTCGCCAAATACGAGCGCTGTCGCTTCAGGCTGGCGCTGCACTTGTTCCACAAACAATTGATGCAAAGGCACAATCGGAAGCTCTTTGGCAGTATCATTATACTTTTCTATTAAAGACAATGTACGACTATCTTCTACTATGGCAGGAGTAGATTTCCATAACAATGCCTTCAATCTTGATTCGAACTGTACGAACATCCCTTCAATAACATGCGAATCAAAGAGTTCTTTGACATAATCCCAAAATAACCATAACTCGTCATTAACCATAGTCGCTTGAAAGTCGATATGCACTTGAGATGTTTGTGTAATACCCGTTTTTATGTCGCCAAACCGTCCCCACCCTGCCGAAGCATCCTTTCCTTCATCTGTCAGTACGCTAGTGAAAACAATTGGCATAACCGCTCGACCAAATTCAATATTTTTACGATTAATGATGTCTCTTATAAACTCAACACCTTCATAATGTCTGTGCTCCAGCGCCTCCAACAACACTTGTTGAACATGTCGTGCTTTGTCCCAAATATCCCCTGATGGTAATTCGAGGCCGAGCAGTAGATTAGAAGTAAAGTCTCCAACGACATGTTCGATATCCTTATGAAAAGGATATCGATTAAACGTCGTAAGGTTGAGTGCCAGACTTTGTTGATTGCTCCAGAAGCTGAGAACTTCCGCATATACAGTACATAACAATGTGGAAGGCGTCACACCGTATTGATAAGCCATCTTCTTTAATTGATCCCAGTCTTCTTTCTTATAGATGAGTTCTTTACGTTTGAATGTCGGCACCGCTATATCCTCTGGTCTTATTCGATACGGCAGAACAGGAGCAGGAGGAAAATCTTCCAGCAAGTTCAACCAATATTTTCGATCTCGGCCATACGTCTCTGACTGCTTGAAGTCCCTGTAAGCCAACATATAATCTCGAAAGGTAATGTCAGGTTCAGACAGCTGAGAATCCATTTGTTCATAATAATGAGCCAGTTCTTTCCCGATAATATCCATGCTTGCTGCATCCGCAATTAACAAATCTCGACTAATACAGAGGCAATAAGACCCTTCAGATAGTTTTAAAGCTTTAAACTCAAACAATGGCCATTGATCAGGCTGGAAAACATGATGAGACATCCTCTCTCTAACCTGCTGAATATATTCCTCCTGGTCTGCGGGTTCAAGATTAGTCAAATCTTCTACTTGAATGATATATTCCGGAACCTCTTCTAATATTTGTTGTTCCCCGCTACTCAACACAATAGCTCTAAGCATGGGATGCCGGGTGATGACCATTTGTAAAGCTTGATTAAAACGCTCCATATCAATAGACGTCTCTATTTCCGTATAGACATGTGTGGATGTACCACCCATTTCAAATGTGTTATCACGTCCTAGGACATAAGCCATCTGTATCGCACTTAACGGAAACGGGTTATACAAATCGTGTTTATTATGAGTAATTTCAGGATAGATCAATGTGCCGACATCACTTCCTCTAGGTAACGAAGAGGGATCTTGGTTATTTCTCATGGAACAATCATGGATGAGCTCCACCAAATGTTCTTCAAACCAGTGCATAAACTGTACCATGGATTGTTGTTCAAAAAGCCCATTGTCATAAATAATTTCTACTGTCAGCTCTCCAGCCATTATCACCCCAATGATGTCAACTAAGAATGATCGTTCAGATTCTGGGCTTAACGATGAACCTGTCGATAATGGGGAGAACGTAAACAGATTGTGATCTAAATTAATATCAAATTGCCCCAGATAGTTAAAACTGATTTGTGGAAAATAAGCACGTTCGTGTTCAGCAATAGTACTCTTTTCCAAATCGTAATGATCACTCAAATAGGTCAGTATACCGTATCCGATTCCTTTCCTTGGAACAGTACGCAAACATTCCTGAACAACGCCAATCTGCTCTTCCATTGTACTGTATCCATTAATAGGAATACATACTGGATACAAGCTCGTAAACCAGCCTACAGTTCGTGATACATCTACATTTGCATCAATAGATTCACGCCCGTGTCCTTCCATACCTAGAAAAAGTTGATCAAGCCCTGTCCATTTTTGAAAAGATGTACATAGTGCTGTTAACAGCAGATCTTGAACTTCAACAGTACGTTCACCAATCACTGTTTGTTGAACATCATGCATCAGACTATATGTTTTGGTTTTATCCAATGTAAAAACTAATTTATCACTATTCTTCACAAGCACAGGCTGCTGATTTGTTTCAAGGAAACAAGGTGCTTTTACATTAATGTCTTTCCAATAGTCATATTCACTAAGGAATATTTCCTTTTGTGCTTGCTCCTTTATTATATGAGCCCACTCTTGAAAAGAACTAGATTTCGGTGGAAATTGTATGGCCTCCTCCTTCAACACTTGTTCGTATCCTAACGCCAAATCTTCTAGAATAATGCGCCACGAAACACCGTCTACTACCAAGTGATGAATAACGATGAGCAAGTGGTCTCCATGATCCGTCTTAAACAATGCCACTTTGCATAAAGGACCAGTTTGCAAATCAATACTAGCTTGAATCCGATTTGCTTCCTGTTCTATCAGCTTGTCCTGATCTGATGCACCTGTAACAGTTAAAACTTCAAAATCGAAAAGAGGATCTTCAACCGCCCTGTTGTATTGGATTATTTGTGAACCTTCGTTTTGGAATGTCATTCTTAATGCATCATGATGGATTACTATTTCTGAAAATACTTTCTGTACTGCTTCACTATCGAAGCCTTCTGATCGATAAATCATCAATGCTTGATTCCAGTGGGATCTACCTGTTTGATGTTGTTCAAAAAACCATGATTGAATAGGTGTAAACGGGATTGTCCCTTCAACTGAGCCTTGATCAGCTATCACAGACCATTGATGTACATGGTTACTTAATGCAGCAATGGTGGGATATTTAAATACATCTTTAATTTTGACTTGCAGACCATGCTTCTGCAAACGTGACGACACTTGTATAGCTTTAATTGAATCTCCACCGAGAGAAAAAAATTCACTCTCAACGCCAACCTGATTAATGCCCAGAACATTTTCCCAAACATCTGCCAAGAGCCTTTCTGTGTGATTCCTAGGTGCAATATAAACATCTTCTCCTAACTCCAAAGCCGGTTGCGGAAGTTCTTTTCTATTAATTTTACCGTTAGAATGCATAGGCAGTGATTCTAAGGTGATGACATACTGCACAAGCATATGATCAGGCAAGGTTTTAGCTAGAAATGCATTAACATCATTTAAATTCAACTCGAGTTCCCGATTTTTTGCTTGAATGATGTAAGCACATAACACCGTTTGTCCGTGGTGATTAACTTTATCCATGACAACTGCTTGTTGCACAGCTGGATGCCGTAACAAAGTTGACTCTATTTCCCCTAATTCAATCCGGTATCCCTTTATCTTAATCTGATGATCCATTCGTCCCAAATACTCCACCTGACCATTTGGCAGCCATCGAGCAATATCCCCTGTTCGATATAGCTTCATATCCGCATCAAATCGGGCCTGAACAAATTTCTCTTGATTCAGCGCAGGGCGATTAACGTAGCCTCGTGACAGTCCTATTCCTCCTATACATAATTCGCCAGGAACGCCAACAGGCTGAAGCTGAAGCGATTGATCTACAACATACAAAGACATATTGTCTACAGGCTTACCTATCGGAACCTGCCAAATTTGCTGGGCAGGACAACGGTAGTATGAAACGTGGATAGTAGCCTCTGTAGGACCATAAACATTGACTAATTCAACATTCATACTTCGAAATATGTCGTTAAATTGATTGGCATGCGAAGCATGCAGAGCTTCTCCGCTCGCCAAAATGAATCGAAGCGTACTTAGCTTTTGTAAACGATCAGGTGCTAAGTGAAGGTACTCCATAAATGCTTGCAACATAGAAGGCACAAAATGGATAATGCTAACCTCCTGCTCTTCAATCGCCGAAATGATGGTATCCGGATCTTTTTCACCTCCGGGAGGTAGCAAGCATAGAGTGGCCCCAGAAAAATACCACCAAAATAATTCCATCACGGACACATCAAAGGTAAAGGTCGTTTTTTGCATAATCACATCTTCATCTGTCAGCGGAAACTCTCGCTGCATCCAACACATATTATTCATCA
The DNA here is from genome assembly GCF_022832475.1 of Bacillus sp. B19-2. Lineage (NCBI taxonomy): Bacteria > Bacillati > Bacillota > Bacilli > Caryophanales > Bacillaceae > Bacillus > Bacillus sp. B19-2. The sequence goes on along the minus strand of NZ_JALHKQ010000003.1, from coordinate 588,394 downwards.
CTGAACGATGCTCAATCATGACTCCCTTTGGTTTACCAGTAGAACCTGAGGTATACATGACATAGGCGAGATCATCTGGACGGCTCCATTCTTCAAGATTAATGCAGCTTTTAACATATGCATGACTGTCATTTAGATCAATCGCACAACCATTAAATAGGAATGAAACATTTGCATTGGATTGATGCAATAAACATTGAACATCACTGTCTTTTAACATGTAGGCAATGCGATCCTCCGGATATGCTGGATCGATAGGCAAGTATGCACCTCCTGCCTTTAATATCCCCAACAAACCAACAACCATATCCAATGATCGTTCACTCATGATACCGACAACACTGTTAGGTCTAACACCTTTTTCTCTCAAGGAAGCAGCCAAACGATTGGCACGTTCGTTTAATTCCGTGTACGTCATACTCTGATCACCAAGAACGACCGCTAAGCGATGCGGATGCTGTTCAACCTGTTGTTCAAATCGCTTATGTAAGGTGAGATCCAGATGATGGTCTTGTTTGGTATCATTGATACGGTGAATGTCTTGCTCCTCTTCCTGTGTTAACGGGCTTATATCAGAAATTCTGATATCGGGATCACGTGTAATCTGTTCAAGCACACGCTGAAGGTGCTGACCGATGCGTTCAACATCGACTCCCCTGTATACGTATGCGTTATATTCGAATGAAACATCCCATTGATCACCCGGGATGACGAAAATGTTAAAATCAAAATTAGTCTGCTCATTTACATCAAGTTTATTGATTTCCAGATTGAATTGATGAAAGTCGTTCTGTATTTTTTCATTCGTGAGTGGAATGTTTTCAAAAGCGATGATATGATTAATCAATTCGTCGCCTAGACCCGTTTCAGATTGTATTTTTGACAGTGGATAATAGCTTTGCGAAGACGAGTCAATCGCATGCTCTTGTGCTTCTTTTATAATGTCACTGAAACGCTTGTCCCCTTCAAAAGTGTAACGAACAGGAACCGTATTAATAAACAAGCCCACCATTTGCTCTATATAAGGAATCTCAGCATTTCTTTCTGAAACAACAGAACCAAAAACGATATCATCGCAAAAATTATATTTTCTTAGTAAGAGTGCCCATGCCGTTTGAAAAACAGTATGTTGTGTCACGTGATTTTCCCTAGCGATTGCAGCAATTCGGTTGGTTAAATTGGCATCCAACGTTATCTGCAGCTTTTCTTGCTGGTAGGTCTCTGCTTTTTTTTCTTTACGCCACGGAATGACTGTTTGCTGATCAACTTCGTGCAAATAGTCATTCCAGTAATAACGAGCTTGTTCATGATCTTGCTCCATTATCCATCGTACATAAGATTCAAATGGCTCTAATTCTGGCAAATCAAGCGGTGTCTCTGATTTATAAGCATTGTATATATGAAACAAGTCTCTCAGAATGGTTTCCAAACTCCAGCCATCAACAATAATATGATGCATGCTTATAGTGACATGAAAGCATTCAGGATGCCGTTCAAATATCGTCAAACGCACAGGTGAATCCTTGGTCAAATCAAATCCACGAGCAAAATCTTCATGGAAAAAGTTCTTAATACTAGACTCCTGCTCTGCACTGGACCGATCTGTCAACTCAATATATTGAAAGGGAGCCGGGCGATGACTCATAACAATTTGAACGGGTTTGCTTGCTTTATCATAATTAAATACCGAACGAAAAATGTCATGTCGATCAATGAAAGCATCCCAGCTTTTCCTCATGATATCGCTGTCCAATTTGCCTTTAATCTGAAATGACAATTGCGTGACATATGGATCCTGTTCTACCGCTAAAGAATGATATAAGATTCCCTCCTGCATAGGTGTCAAGCCGTAAATTGAATCAATATCTACTTTGCTATTCATTTGGAACACCCCTTTCAAGATTGAATATTAGTTTTTAGATCTTCTGTTATCGCCTTTAATTCATCAACAGATAAATCCACTGTTTTCGTTTGATGATTTTTATGATTAGATTGGTGCGTATGATTTTTATTTTCGATCATCCGGCAAAACTCTGACAGTACGGGATAACGAAACAGCTCACGAATATCTGTGAAAATATCTCTTTCTCGTAAACGCGATATGATTTGTACGGCCTTGATTGAATCGCCGCCTATTTCATAAAAATTATCATTTCTAGCTACATCCTGTACTTCCAATACATTTCTCCATATCTCCGCTACATTTTTTTCCACTTCCCCATGCGGCTTGTTTCCTCTAGCTTTTGTTGTCTTTACCAAAGGAGTTGAAAGGGCTTTGTGATCGATTTTTCCGTTTGAAGTTAACGGCATTTCTTCTAAAAAGGAATAATGTGCAGGAAGCATAAAATGCGGAAGTCGTTCAGATAAGAAATCCTTCAATGTCATGTCATCTAATTCGTTTGCTGGGACAATATAAGCATATAATGATGTTTTGCCTCCTTCTGTTTTAGCCAAAACGATGCCTTCTTTTACATCGGGATGCTGGCAAAGATGAAATTGAACCTCCCCCGGTTCTATACGGTAGCCATTTATTTTAACTTGGTGATCCAATCGCCCTATATATTCAAGATCACCGTCATTTGTCCAACGCACCATGTCTCCCGTACGATACAGTCGTTCATTGGCAACAAAGGGATTTGCAATAAATCTTTCCGCAGTCATTTCAGGACGATTAACATACCCTCTGGCCACTCCATCTCCTCCGACATGCAATTCCCCCGGAATACCGACCGGCAATAACTCCCTGTTTTGACCAAGCACGTATGCTGTAGAATGATGGATCGGTTTACCAATTGGAATTTTTTGCTCATAATCCTTTTCAATCGGAAAAAAAGTAGAGAATGTCGTATTTTCTGTAGGGCCGTATATGTTGTATAGATTCAGATCGGGACAAGCATGCCGGACCCGATTAATATGTTTTGGTGAAAGAGCTTCTCCCCCCACAAACAACTGGTCAACTTGAGAAAACATAGTTGGCCTCTCTTGAGCTAATTGATTAAAAAGAGCGGTGGTGAGAAATATTTTAGTAATCTTGTGTTCACTTAAAAACTGCGAAAAATTGCATACGTCTAATAAAACATGCTTAGGTACAACATGAGTGGAGGCGCCGTTTAACAGCGCACTAAATATTTCAAATGTAACAGCGTCAAACCCTACCGATCCTGCGAAAAGTATGCGATCTCGATGATGAATAGTGACATAGTTCGTGTTCTGGACCAGGCGAATAACATTCCTGTGCTCAACCATGACTCCTTTTGGTCTTCCGGTTGAACCCGATGTGTACATGATATACGCTAGACTTGCGGGACTATAATCACTTTTCAAGTCGACTCCTGATGTTGTAGCTTTCAATAAATGCGAAAGTGAAAAGCTTCGAACATGCTCAAGGTCATCAAACGGGGATTTATTTTTTTCTAATATTATTTTCACATCACAATCGTCGATCATAAAACGCAACCTTTCTACAGGCAGCTCCGGATCTAAAGGAAGGTAGGCCGCCCCTACTTTCAGAGTAGCTAGCATACCGATGACCAGTTCCAAAGAGCGCTCAGCAAACAAACCTACAACATGACCTTCTCTTACCCCTTCATTATGCAAACATGCCGCAACTTGATCGGACTTTTGTTTTAAATCTTCATAGGTACAAGAGTGATTGCCTATAACGACAGCTTCCTGCTGCGGTGTCTGCTGTACTTGTTCATAAAACAGCTGAATAATATTTTTCTGTTTGCTATACACCTGTTTTCTTGGATTGAATGATGTGATGATTCTTTCTTTTTCTTTATCTGAAAGCAATGAGATATCTTGAACAGGCATATTCGGGTTATCGACGACGATGTCAGCCACATGCTGGAAATGCTCTCCCATTTGTTTAATTAACAATGGGTGAATAGCATTTGCGTTATAATTAAACTTCAGAGATGCGTTCTCACCTGAAAAAAGGGTAAGATTCAAGTCATAATTTGTGGTTTCTACAACGTCAATGTCTTGCACTTTAAACTTTAGATCCCTCCTATGCTCATTCAAGTGTTCCGCAAGTAAAGGAGCGTGATCAAACGTAAATAAATGGCTAATCAAATGACCTGTATACGGACTCTGTTTTTGAATATCTGCCAGTGATAAGAAAGTATACTCTTGTCGCTGCAAGGATTGATTGTGTATCTTTTTTAGAGATTCTTCAAAAGAACAATGGCGACTTGAATTCAGCCGTATCGGAACGGTATTGATACACAATCCGAACATACGTTCAATCCCTTCAATATGCGCCGGGCGATCAGAAATCACTGTGCCAAAAACAACATCATCACTTTGGTTATACTGTTGCAAAATAACAGCCCAAATCGTCTGATAAACGGTGTTTAACGTCACGCGTTTATTTTTGGCAAGATGAACGAGTTGGCGTGATAAATTCACCCCCAAATCAACGGCATATGATTGATGATTGTAGTCATAAACACCATCATTTTTTTGAGGAATTTCAGTTCGCTTCTCCACCCCATTCAAAAACTGCTTCCAATAATTTTGAGCCATGGATTGATTCTTCCCCCGTAACCAGTCAATATATGTACGATACTGAGGAAACGGGCTGTCCGTGATGCGCGAGGATTCTATGTCTTTAGAACAAAGGCTATATAAATCTAGCCACTGCTTCAGCATCGGAGCAAAACACCAGCCATCTAATATAAGATGATGAAAATGCCAGTCCATGATAAAAGATTGCTTTCCAGTTTTGAAGAGCATAACACTTAACAATGGATCCTTGGTTAAATGAATTTTGTTGTTCCACGCATGACGTGATGAGTGCTCCATATGCGCTTGCTGTTTAAGAGGTGATACGTTTGACAGGTCTTCCCATGTGATGCGTATCGTACGTTCTCTTAAGACAACTTGTAAAGGTTGCTTAACTTTCTCATAGACAAACGTCGTGCGGAACACATCATGCATATTTACTAGTTGCTGTAAGCTCCGCTCTAGAATTTGACGTTCAATATGACCAGTGAGACACATCCTTAAGCGTATATGATAAGGATCACGCTCACTTTCGAGACTATGATATAACATCCCTTTTTGCATAGGAGACAACTCATACATATCCTGTACCTGCTCTTTATAAAACTTGCCCATCGACTCACCCTCCGCTTTCAAGAAATAAAAAACACGCTAATCTAACACATCTTCTAATACTTCATATACCCTGCTCACTTCTTCCATCTCTATGTCTTTAAACAGAGAAGCATCTACATTATTTTGGGTACTTAATTTCTTCAAGCAATGATCAAGCAATTGTGATAGCGATGATTTAAAAAAATGGGCAAATTCATAGACAGTGGCTTCTTCGATTAACTGTCCCGGACTGAAAGAAAAAGAACCGTGTAACTTTCCTCTTGACACCCACATGGTTATCGATAAAGGGAAGTATATCTCTCCATTGGGACTCAAGTTATAAAACCCATCTGGGCCTAATGCTTCTCCTCCCCCAAGATCAGAACACCCGAATCGAGGTGTATACACATTGTCCAATTGCCCTAGATAGTTAAAATTAATTTCTGGTCGATAACCATAACCATCCGGCGTGATGGTCTGTAACCCATCAGTTAAATAAAGCAGCGGCATAAAGAGGCATCCTCTGTTTGGTACATTCCTTGTCATTTCTTTTATTTTCTTTATAAAATGGCTCATATCGCCTGGAGATTTCATATCCAAAAGTACAGGATATTGGGAAGTAAACCAACCGATGCTTCTTGACAGATCGACTTGTTCAAATAAATATTCGCGCCCGTGTCCTTCAACATTGATCAAATAAGAATGAGCGCCCATCCATTCTTTTAGAGCAAGTCCAACTGAAAGCAATAATAAATCTTGTATATCCGTCTGATATGCCCTGTTCGCATCCTTTAATAAGTTCGTTGTCTCTTGAGCTTCAAAACTAATTTTCACAGTAGATTTATCTTTTTGAGGAACGTTATCATGTGGGTTGTCTTTCAATAAAGACACAGTCTCTTCTCCCAGTACGCTTTTCCAATATGTCACTTGGTTGTTTATTTCGTTGCTGCACGTAAAGTCGTGTATACGCCTGGCCCATTCTTGATAGGGGGTAGTCTTGACAGGAAGTTGGGTTGCTTTGTTGTTTAGACGCTGGTCATATAACAATTCCAGATCTTTAACCAAAATCGTATACGATACAGCATCAATAATAAGGTGATGGGCAATAAGCAAAAGGTGATCGCCTTGAGACGTTCGAAACACCGCTCCCTTAAATAACGGAGGTCTGGTCAGTTGAAGGCTGCTCTGTATCTTTTTGGTTTCCTCGTATATGATGTTTTCTGCTTCGAGTGTGTCACTTAGATCAAACATTAATAATTGCAATTCCGTTTTATCAGTGGCTTGCACATATTGTTCAATCTCCTGATCAAACACAAAATAAGTTCGCAATCCATCATGGTGTTTCAGCAGTTCTTCTAATGCTTCTGCTAAAATTTCAACGCTGTACCCTTCTTTATTGTACAGCCACACGGATTGATTCCAGTGATCACGATCGGTGAATTGTTGGTCGAAAAACCAGCGCTGAATTGGTGTTAACAACACCTTTCCTTCAATAGGTTCAGTCGATGTTTTCCACCCTTTGTCAATAAAGGGTTTAACAGAGCGAATCGTTGGATACTCCAACAAATAACGCGTTTCCAACCGAAGACCAAGTGCATGCATTTTCGCTGTAATCTGTATGGCGTTAATAGAGTCTCCACCTAGCTCATAAAAATCATCATCCACACCTATCGGGGAGTGTGATAAAACGTCCTCCCAAACCTTTATTAATATTTCTTCTAATCGATCCTTCGGAGGAGATGGACAGGCATTCTTTTCTTTAAGCCAATCTTGCACATCGGGGAGTGCTTGTCTATCTATTTTTCCATTTGGAGTTAGCGGCATTTTATCTAATATCATGTAATAAGCAGGCGCCATATATGATGGTAGTTTATCTAAAGCATATTTTTTGACTTGATCAGAATCAAGATCAGAGGTGCCAGTCATATATGCACATAGGGTCTGCTGATCACGGTGATTCTCTGTGGAGGTAACAACAACCTCATGTACATCTGAATAGTCCAATAAAACAGATTCTATTTCTTCCAGTTCAATACGATAACCTCGTATTTTCACCTGATGGTCCATGCGTCCGAGAAATTCGATGTTGCCGTCTGGCAACCATTTAGCTAAATCTCCAGTTTTATATATTTTTTCCCCTGGGGAGACGGGGTGCTCAATGAATTTTTCATTTGTTAATTTTGGTTGGTTCAAGTATCCTCTAGCCAACCCGGATCCACTAATACAAAGTTCTCCTTCCTCCCCCTCACCTAAAGGATGATTATTTTCACTCAGGATTAGAACTTCATAATGGTCAAGCGGCCTACCAATCGGTACATTTTTAGTCCTTTCCTTGTACTCGGAGGAAAACCAAAGGGTAGCACATATACTCGTTTCAGTAGGTCCGTAAGCATTCACATAGTTTACATGCGATTTCCATTTTTCTACAATTTGTGTTGATGCTGCCGATCCTGCTGTAACCAGAGTTTTTAACGTATACACATATTCCGGACAAAGGTGAATGGCATAGGTTGGTGGAAGTGTAGCAACGGTGATATGATGTCGATGAAGAAATGTCTCAAAGTGATTTATATTTTCTATCACTTGTTTTGGAGAAATATATATAGATGCACCAGTTAATAGTGCCATAAAAACTTCCCAGATTGAGGCATCAAATGAAATGCTGGCAAACTGGACAATACGATCTTCATTCGTTATTTGCAGCGATGTTGTAAATACCGCTCTTAAGTTAACAATACCTGTATGAGATAACATTGTACCCTTTGGACGACCAGTTGTACCAGAAGTATAGATAACATAAGCCAACTGATCAGGGGAGCAGGGCTGCTTCAAATCATCCTTCGCCTCAGCTTGTAAAACGTTTTCTTCATATACGATAACCTGACCTTCCCAAGGGATGTCATCAGCAAGACGGGATTGCGTCAATACGACTCTAGTCTGACTGTCCTCTAAGATATACTGTATTCTCTCCATCGGATAAGTGGGGTCTATCGGAAGATAACACCCTCCCGCCTTCAAAATAGCAAGCAGACTAATGACCCATTCACAAGACCTTTCCATATAAACAGCAACTAATTCTTCTGTAGCCAATCCTTTCTTTAATATATGTTTTGCCAATTGATTAGCGCGTTGATTCAATTCTTCGTAAGTTAGCTGCTGATCGAGATATACAATAGCAATGTGATCAGGGGTTAACCTTGCTTGATGTTCAACATACTCATGAAGGCACCATAATGAATCTTGATCAGATAACACCTTATTTGCTTCCCCCATGAAATCACCTTCTCCTTTTCTCATTATCATCCGTTTACCTTTATGATTTTTTTAGCCCTGCTTCTAATGAGTGCAAGAATACATGATGACTACTTAATTTAAAATATTTTTTCACCTTGTCAAAATGCATTTCACCTATTGAACAAACACCCAAATCATTTATTTCAGCAGCTGTTGTTAACAGTTGGGTCATAATACCGGTATCCAAACACCCAAAATAGTACCCCATTCCCCCATATTTAGGCATGGAAACTTGAGCATTATATATAAAAAATAATGTGAAAGCAGATGTTTCAAAACATTCCTGATTGAGGGGATGATGAACATGTTTCGTGATCACGCAAGTGGAACTAACTAACTTTAATTCATTATCTACTGGATTATAGTAATACAAGCCCCCAGGCACCTCATCCACTCTATTGTCTTTTACATAAACAAAGACATCGATCGGATACAATCCGCCAGCAGAAGGATAGTAATACGTTGGAAACTCTAGATCACCATCCGTTTGCTTGAATGCACCCAATACTTGAGCAAAAACAGAAAGTGGAACCTTTTTATTTGTCTGGAATTCTCTTTGTGATCGACGTTGTGTGATAAAGGGTGGGAACTCTGGGTCAGCCATTGGAATTTTTTTATCAACAGCACCCTCAAATCCTCTGTTCAGTTTGTTTATTTTAAAATGTTTAAATTTTTCAGGATCTAAAAAAACATCAGGATCATCGACTTGTTCAAGCAATTGCATCTGCGATTCAAACAATTCTCTTGGCGACAACAAGGTATTCACTAGGATATGACGTTGAACAAGCTCCTTCATCAGTTGGTGGATAAGCTCTTCGTGTATGTCTTCGAGTGTACTCAGAGCATCAGTAAGGGTTACACCTTTTCGGGCCATATTGTAAAGTGTTGCAAATAATTCAGGTGACACATCTTCATTTTGATAATCGCCAATAACAACCATTTGATCTCTTACTTGCCAATGAATTAACGGGGACCAGTAGTAGACTTCATCCTTTCTTAACTGCTTAGGCTTCATTTTAAATGTCGTTTGCTTCATAATATTTTCCTCCCTACCATTTGACGACATTACGTTTTGAGATATTTTTGAGTTTTTCTTGTTTTTCCTCTAATTGATTTAACTGATGCCTTAAATTGTGAATTTCCATAAACAGAAGATGGAATTGCTCTTGAATTATATCTGGTTGTTGCGTTTGATCAAGGTCGATGTGGGGTGTTTTTCGATCATAAGGGATGTCTGTTTTACGTACAATCTGGCCAGGAACGCCAACGACTGTTGAATAGGAAGGCACTTCTTTCAATACAACAGCGCCAGCACCAATTTTGGCATAGTCCCCTACTTTAAACGGACCTAACACTTTTGCTCCAGCGCTAATAACAACATTTTTGCCGATCGTAGGATGACGCTTTCCCCTATCCTTTCCAGTTCCCCCCAGTGTCGCTCCTTGGTAAATCGTACAGTTATCCCCTATTTCAGTCGTTTCACCAATCACAACCCCCGCCCCATGATCAATAAAAACACCATACCCTATTTTGGCGGCTGGATGAATTTCTATGTCAGTTAACCATCGTGAAAAAAACGCTAGTCCTCTCGCCAAAAAATAGAGACGCTTGTTATAAAGAAAATGAGCAATCCTATGTAATATTAGCGCGTGTAGACCAGGATAAAACAGGAGAATCTCTACAAAATTTCTGGCAGCTGGATCGCGTGTTTTGATAGCCTGAATATCACAATTCAATTTTGCAAACATTGATTGATCATCCTCCTCCTCACAAAATAAAACGCTCATTCTAGAGGTTCATCGTGAAAGTAGAATAGGAACTACAGGAAATCTCAAATCATATAAAGGATGTTCAAAAAGTGTGGGAAACAGCGCCTGCCAATCTCATTGTTCCGCTGCCTCTGTGCTGCTCACGTACGTTTCCGTATACGTTCCGCTGCTCAAAGCCAACCGCACCACGATCTTCTTACCGCTGTTATGTCCTCCTTTTTGAACACACACATATAATATATTTTTTATATTCAATTAAATATTATTTAACAATCAAATACTTTATATTAAGTATTAACCTAAGTATATGTTTATTTCATATTTTTTGTCAATAAAAGAATATAATGTATCCTCATAAAAGTCGATAGATCAAAGTAAAATCAAGAGAAACTTGAGAAACTCATGTACATAACTACTTCACACTGGATACAATATCCCTTTCAAACGTCAAACTTTCGTCGTGACAAATTAAGCACCGGGTATGGTGAGAACTGTTCATGTGTTCTGGTCTCACATCTGTGTCGTGACGAACAAGTTTCATGCTATCCAACCGTTTACCCAGGCATTAAGTCAAGCGTGCAAGTTGGATCGAGACTATGCCACAAACCATTTGGACATCAGACATTAAAGGCGTTCGTTGCTAACGGCTCCCACCAAACTGGGTGAACATAAGGGGAACGTGTTGGCGGGATGGTTGGGAAAAAATAAATGATCTCTGCAACAAGATAAGGTTTACTCTCCTATATACCTGTTATGGTTACGACAACCAGAAGTGCTACAGAAATGACTCAGCAATTGATTGCTTGTTTCATGGTGCATCTGCTGCAAAGCACATTTAAAGTAATATTTTTATAATTACTTCTTGACTTCAAGACTGATATCATTATAATAAACATTAAATACTAAATATTTAATACTTAAACTTTTGTATAACCTCGGGGGGATTGTATGACAAACGTGATGGTCTTAGGAGTTTTGCTAACATATGGACCCATGTCTGGATATGAAATACAACAAAAAATGCGCTCAGCCAAAACAAATGAATGGGCTTATGTAAAGCCAGCATCTATTTATCATGCTTTAAGAAAGCTTGAAAGCGAAAAATTAGTAAGCATTAAAACGATAGAACAGACAGGAAACCGTACCAAGGCAATTTATGAAATAACCTTATTAGGAATCAATACGTTTGATGGTATGGTTATCAATTCTCTCAAAAAACCTTCTGTTGTTTTTCCAACAGTCTTATACACTGCTCTTACATTTATAGACGAAGCCCCAAGGGAGCAAGTCATTCAGGCAATCAAAGTACAACAGCAAGGTATTATGAATATTTATGAAGAAATGAAAGAAGGGCAGGTGGAGAAAGAGAAAATGATGGAGGTACCTAAAAATGTGTTATTAATCTTTGAAAATATTTATGATCAATGCGAATTACAACTTGGATTTTTAGAGAATTTAATTAATACACTAGAGGGAGGAAATAAATCACTATGAAAAACAAAAAGAAATTTGCTTTATTGACCATTGTATTTGCCGTTTTTACCGATATGCTGATTTACGGGATTATTGTACCTATATTACCTGAATACTCCGCTACAATCGGTATTTCACAAACACAAATTGGTCTCATTTTTAGCAGTTACGCAGTAGCACTTTTCATTGCAACACCTATTCTAGGTACAATATCTGACAAATATGGAAGGCGAACTCCCATGCTATTAGGTACAATTGGTATGGTCTTGTCCTTAATTTTATTTATATTCACCACCAATATATGGATATTGATTTTAACCCGCATTATCCAAGGAGGATGTGCAGCTATAACATGGACAGCGGGATTAGCCTATCTTGCTGATTCACATCCACCCGAAGAACGTGGCAAAGCAATGGGAATATCTCTATCAGGTCAAGCTGCTGGTACTCTCCTTGGTCCTGTATTTGGTGGTTGGATTTTTCAACTTGGAAGCTTTGAAATACTTTTTCTGTTTGCCATATGTATAAACTTAATTGATGGGATATTTCGATTTTTATATGTAAAAGATGTTACTGGTTCTAAAACAAAAAATGTCTTATCTTCTTTTGGAATCCTGAAAGATCGTCAATTATTAATTGTTACAAGCATTGTTGTTATTGGAGCTTGCATCCCAACTGTTCTACAACCTACTCTACCCCTGCACTTACAGAACACACTAAACACAAATCCCGGTGCTATTGGATTGTTGTTTGCTGTACCAACGTTAGCATACGGTCTAACTACTCCTATTTTAGGAATTGTTTCAGGACGAATAGGAAATATAAAAACCATTATCATCGGCTTGATTCTTATTTCCGTATCTTTACCGCTTGTCGTTTTGCCAAATTCTATGCTGCCTCAAATAGCTGCGTTAGCTCTATTAGGAGTAAGCATGGGAGCTGTTCTTGTACCTTGCCTAGCCCACTTAACCAATATATCCCAATCCAGGGGAGAAAACTCATATGGCCTAACATTTGCTATTTATAATACAGCTTACTCCATCGGAATGATCATAGGACCGATGTTGAGCAGTAGTTTAGCCGAAGTTGTTGGTGTTAAGTTATCATATATATCAATCGGATGTGTCGTATTTATATATATGATTTTTATAAGCATCATCCTATCTCGCGGAACTCTAAATAACAATAATAACATACAAAAAAGTCAAGATTCTTCTTCTTAAACTTTATTGAACTTAAGCCAAAACTTAGACAAAAAACGATGAAAGAGTTTGAACTGGTTTTGAAAACGAGCAATCACCTGTTGAAAAATAAAGCTGGCCTGTGTTCAAGGTTTCTTTCCAGAAATTGCAGAGCGCTCACTGTCTCACCTAACTCTTGAAGCATGAACGAATAAAGGCATAAACCATCGTTGCACTCGTCCGGGTAGATAGGTCACCTGATTGGTGGCCTAATCCCCCCAGACAGATTTCCCGCACCGAGCTCTTCAGAAATGTTTTCACTTTGGTATGTATGTTTGATAAAGAGGACCAAGCTGCTGACACATTGGCGTGTTTCAAGCGAAAAGTTAAGGAAATATATGAGCATAGTGCTTCAAATCAAAATGTGCCAGTTATTTTGACCAATGACGAGGACATCAGTGCTTATACTCCCGATTCACGATTCGGTATCATGCATAACGAATTCGGCTTTCTTGAGACAGGAAAACATTGAATTTTCAATCCATGGGATAATTGAACCTTATCAATGACCGTTTTCGCTACATAATCTCCTTGTTGTTGTTTAAACATCGCCAATATGCCCATAATGCATGAGTCTGCAGCTTGTTGATCACCCAAACGTGGAGGTTGGGCTGTCAATACGCCTTCATACGGAAGTTGCATCCCTCAGCAGATGCTCTTTCATCAAATAGAGATTTCCATTGGCGCGTATCACACTGAGGTATGCTGTATTTTTGCAAGTCATCATCCAGGATGGAATATTTCGTCTCAGTGTCCAAGATCTCGATCGGTTGCGCCATCAAGTCTAGTGCTTATACAGAGCAACTTCCTTCTTTTGGGATTCTGAGAGGGGGTATCACTAAAAGATTATTCAAGCAGAGTTGAGACAGCTCGCAGCTTCTCAGTGAAGAATGGCTCGTTGCTTCGTGTCTGTTCAAAAAGTGGCGGGAAACAGAGCCGGCGAATCTCATCGTTGCGTTGTCCCTCCGCTGCTCACGTACGTCCTGTGTACGCTGCGCTGCTCGTGGCTGCCGCGCCTCGACCTTCTTGTCCCTGTTATGTCCTCCTTTTTGAACGAACACTAAAAGTGGAGGCATACAGATTTAACTTTCTTTTATCATATTTTTTATTTCCGAAATACACTTTAATTGAAGTTCACATTGTGCATAAATGTTTTGAAAAATTGCCTCAATATTACCAGGCATTTCTCCTATATAACGTTCTTTCTCTCTATATCCATTCTTCATGCTTTCATAAATGCCGATGATTTCTGTTTCCTGCTTCTCCAGCGCTTCCAACACCTCTTCATTTGATAAATTATCCACAAATGTCAAAGCAGTATATAAAGTGGTAGGAAAAACTAACGATGATTTGCTAAAGGAATCTATCAGCAATTTTCGAAGTTCATTTTCTCCGTCAGTTGTGATTTTAAAAATCGACTTTGTTCTTAATCCTGTTTGTTCCACGGTTTCCAAAACAACTTTGCCTTCAAAGCGCAGTTTCTTTAATGCATGATAAATGGATGCTGGTTTAACATAAGCCCACATATCCGTTTTGGCTGACTGCATCATTTGTTGGATCTCATATCCAGACATAGGACCATGGGTAAGTAATAATCCCAATACCATCATTCTAGTCATATATTATATCACCTCATGATTATTCAAATATCAAATACTAAATATTTACTGTTTTCTTATTAAATATACCACAAAGCTCTCTTTTTTGAAAGAAGAAAACAAGGGGGGGTTCAGAATATTGTCATGCTTATAATTAACCAGTTTACTTCCAACAAGAACATTACAACAGGCAAATCGATATAAAGAACCACCCATCAAATCGAATGGGCGGTATCAATGATTGCAGCTATTTTTCTTAATCGATTAGTCTTTTAATATTTTGTTAATTGGTACAGAAGGCTTTGGCAACGATTTTATGTTATCCATTGTTGCATTCATTAGTTCTGTAATAGGACTTCGAAGTTTTGCAGGTAATAAACTTTGTACATTCTCTCCCTATTGCTTAAAATCTTTCTTATCTTCACAATAATCAACGATCTTCGTCAGGAGTAGCTCCTCTGAAATTTGCGATGGAAGTACTGAAAAAATTAGATGTATTTGCACCAGAGACATTACATTCATGGTATAACCTAAATAAAACTCATAAATCTGAATACTTCTTCAAGTTAATGAATTCAATAAATAAACGAGCTAAAAAAGTCAACTTAGCACCTTTATATTAGTTTAAATAATTACCACGCTTTAGACGATGTCAAAGCATGTTTTTTGTAATGTTTATGGAAGGTAGCGAAGCCCATGCAGCTGTTTTGAATCTGCAAAGTTTCGCTCTATTTTTTCTTTTTTTATAAAGGATTTTTCCAGAGGCAGACAAACGATTTTGCCTGATCTTTTCTTTATGTTCCTCCCATATGTGTCTCGAAACGACCTTCTGATGGTTTTTCGATTTTGTACAGTTCTCAAGCAGAGGGCATGAGGCGCACTTTTCAGGATTTGATTTGTAAAATCTGTAGCCGTTTCGGTCGGTTGTTGTGTAAAAAAGTGTCTGCCCATCGGACATATGTATTGATCTTTTTCACCATCATATTGAGACTTCCACTTTGGAAATAAACCCCTTGTCGGATGAAAACATCTATGGGCGATAAAGCCAAAAATACGTCTTTCGGGCACAGAATCATGGACATTGCCTGGCGTTACATAGGCATCGGTGATGATATTGTATTTCATATCCGATGTTCGGTGATTCAAATAGAAAAAACCTTCGGGTTTGTTGTCACGGCTTTCGGGATCGGTTGTACTGTGGCGAATGTCTTTTTCAGCTTTCACCTCCTCTTTGGCTTCTAAGGGCTTTTTTCCGTGTGCTTCCCAATCTTCTTGGACGGCTTCATCCAAATCCTTTATATAGTTTTGTGTATCCTGTTCAATTCTTTTTCTCGTATATTTATGCTTATTGGCATTGGCTTTGAGGTGGGTTGAATCGGTGAAAAGGACACGTCCTCCTACCATATCGTGATTGATGGTCTGAAGGACAATTTCATCAAAAATGTCTTGAAAAATGGTTGTATTTTTAAAGCGGGTGCGTCTATTCCAACTGATGGTCGAATGATGTGGAACCGGATCATTGATATTTAATCCTAAAAACCACCTGTAGGCCATATTGTAGTAAATTTCTTTTTCAAGCTGTCTTTTTGAACGGATACCGTACAGGTATCCAATAAACATCATTTTGAATAAAATCAATGGATCAAGAGAGGGGTGGCCATTGTTTTCACTGTAGTAAGGCTTTACCTTTTTAATGATAAATGAGAAATCTATGTACTTGTCAATTTTACCGGAGCAGATGATCCTCTTCGACAAGTTGGTCGAGTAGTACAAATTCAGTTTCGTTCTGTGAAGAGTTCCTTGTGTGGAACATGGCAGACACCGTCCTTTTGAAGGCTTTTTTTATTATAAAATGAGGAAATGGATAATTTAAGGGAGAAAATGAAACAGGCTGTCGATTTTCTCGACAGCTTGAAGCTGACCCTTAACGGGCCAGCGCTTCTTTTTTAATAAATGGAAGTATGATCATCGATTTGTTCCAAAATCTCTTTCACACGGGCAAGGAATCTGCCGCAAACGAGGCCGTCAAGCACTCTGTGGTCGAGGGATAAGCACAGGTTCACCATATCTCTGACCGCGATCATGCCATGCTCCATGACGACGGGACGCTTGACGATCGATTCAACCTGCAGGATGGCCGCCTGCGGATGGTTGATGATCCCCATTGATTGAACGGATCCAAACGAACCGGTATTGTTGACCGTGAACGTACCTCCGCTCATATCCCCGCTCGTCAGCTTGCCGCTTCTGACCTTATGAGCCAGTTCGGAGATTTCTCTCGCGATGCCTTTAATCGTTTTTTCATCGGCATGCTTGATGACAGGAACGTAAAGCGCATCGTCAGTCGCTACGGCAATTGAGATGTTGATGTCTTTTTTCTGAATGATTTTATCCCCGGCCCACATGCTGTTCATTTGCGGGAATTCCTTCAGCGCCTGTGCGACCGCTTTGACAAAGAACGCGAAAAAGGTCAGGCCGAAGCCCTCTTTCTTCTTAAATTCGTCCTTTATTTTGTTGCGGTAGCTCACAAGACTTGTGACATCCACTTCCACCATTGTCCAGGCATGAGGGATTTCATGCTTGCTTCTGACCAAGTTGGTCGCAATCGCATGACGGATTCCGGTCACAGGAATCTCGACGTCTCCAGCCGCACTTTGAAGCGGTGCAGCTTGAGGGGCCGCTGGCGCCGGTTTTTGGGCGGGCTCACTCGCTCGCGCGGCATCTGTATCCGGCTGTTTTTCCGGCGCCGCATCAGCTTGAGGAACAGCTCCGGAAGCAATGATGCGCTGGATGTCTTTTCTTGTGATCCGTCCGCCGGCACCTGTACCTTCCACCTGCTCCAAATCGATGTTGTGCTCTCCGGCAAGTCTCAGCACCGCCGGGGAATAACGTTTTTTCTGAGATGTATCTTTCTCCTCCGGTTTGGCCGGCTCCGCCTCCGCTTGATCCGGCTTGGAGACAGCCTCAGCCTCCGGTTTCGCTTCTTCGTTTGTTTCGACTTTGCAGATGACGTCTCCGACTTGCAGAGTTTCGCCTTCCTTCCCGACAAGCTCGGTAATCGTTCCCGTGAACGATGAAGGGACATCAGCATTGACCTTATCCGTCATCACTTCAGCAATCGGATCGTATTTGTTGACGTGATCTCCGACGCTGACGAGCCATTTGCTGATGGTTCCCTCCGTCACGCTCTCCCCGAGCTGCGGCATTGTCATTTGTTCCACTGCCATACGATATGTCCTCCTTCGCTATATTAAAACTCAGCCAATTCTCTCATCGCTGCTTCCGCTTTATCCGGATTGACCATAAAGAATTTTTCCATTGTAGGAGCATACGGCATTGCCGGGACGTCAGGGCCCGCCAACCGCTTAATCGGCGCATCCAAATCGAACAGGCAATGTTCTGAAATGATCGCGGCTACTTCACTCATAATGCTGCCTTCCTTCGTATCTTCGGTCATCAGAAGCACTTTGCCCGTTTTGGAAGCCGCTTCAATAATCGCTTCCTGATCGAGCGGATATACTGTTCTTAAATCAAGGATATGTGCGGAAATCCCGTCTTTGGCAAGCCGCTCGGCAGCCTGAAGGGCAAAATGGACGCACAATCCGTATGTGATGACGGTAATGTCTTCGCCTTCCCGCTTCACATCCGCCTTTCCGATCGGCAGCACATAGTCGTCACTCGGCACTTCGCCCTTGATCAGCCGGTACGCACGTTTATGTTCGAAGAACAGGACAGGGTCGTCATCGCGGATGGCCGCTTTCAAAAGCCCTTTGACATCATAAGGCGTCGAAGGCATGACGATTTTCAGCCCGGGCTGGTTGGCAAATACGGCTTCAACCGACTGTGAATGGTACAGCGCGCCGTGCACGCCTCCGCCGTAAGGTGCGCGGATGACGATCGGACAGTTCCAGTCATTGTTGGAGCGGTAGCGGATTTTTGCCGCTTCCGAAATAATCTGGTTGACAGCCGGCATAATAAAATCTGCAAACTGCATTTCGGCGACCGGTCTCATCCCGTACATGGCAGCCCCGATTCCGACGCCGGCAATTGCGGATTCCGCCAAAGGCGTGTCCATCACCCGCTCTTCGCCGAACTGGTCGTAAAGACCGGCTGTTGCCTTGAACACACCGCCTTTTTTGCCGACATCCTCCCCTAAAACAAAGACGCGGGGATCCTTTTCCATTTCTTCTTTCATAGCCAAAGTGACAGCATCTATATATGACATAACTGGCATTGTTCTTCCCCCTTACTCCGCATAAACATGCCGCAGCGCATCTTCCGGATCTGCATAAGGTGCATGTTCAGCATAATCTGTTGCTTCATTGACGATGGTTGTGATCTCATCCGACATTTGCTTCTCAGACTGGTCGTCCAGAAGCCCTGTTTCTTTTAAGTAATGCGTGAATTTGTTAAGCGGATCATTTTTCTTCGCCTCCGCCACCTCTTCGCGCCCTCTGTAGCTTCGATCGTCATCATCGCTGGAGTGCGGGGTCAGCCGGTATGATATCGTTTCGATTAGTGTCGGACCTTCGCCTCTTCCGGCACGTTCCCTTGCTTCTTTAACCGCTTTGTAGACTTCAAGCGGATCATTTCCGTCAACGGTCACGCCAGGCATGCCGTAACCGACGGCGCGGTCGGAAATGTTTTCACAAGCCACCTGCTTTTCGTAAGGAACCGAGATGGCGTATTTATTGTTTTCACACATGAAAATGACGGGAAGCTTATGCACGGCCGCAAAGTTCGCCCCTTCATGGAAGTCCCCCTGGTTTGAAGAGCCTTCGCCGAACGTCACAAAAGTCGCGACGTCTTTCTTGTCAAGCCTTCCGGCAAGCGCTACACCAACCGCGTGCGGAACTTGCGTTGTCACCGGCGAAGAGCCCGTGACGATCCGGTTTTTCTTTTGACCGAAGTGGCTCGGCATCTGCTTTCCTCCCGAATTCGGATCCTCGGCTTTTGCAAACGCCGACAGCATTAAATCTTTTGCCGTCATTCCAAAAGCAAGCACAACGCCCATATCTCTGTAATACGGAAGCACATAATCGTTCTCACGGTCTAAAGCGAATGCCGCTCCGACCTGGGCGGCTTCCTGTCCTTGACAAGAGATGACAAAAGGAATTTTGCCTGAACGGTTTAAGAGCCACATCCGCTCATCGAGTTTTCTGGCTAAAAGCATGGTTTTGTACATGTCGATTGCTTGTTCATCTGTTAATCCAACTGCTTCATGACGGTTATTGCCCATTTTTTTCACTCCTTCATGCTTTCTAAAAATGAATCGCCTTTCCATCTACGGCAAGGGCGGCTTCTCCGATCGCCTCCGACAGCGTCGGATGCGGATGGATCGTTTGTCCGACTTCCCACGGAGTAGCGTCAAGCACCTTTGCCAGGCCGGCTTCAGATATCATGTCTGTCACATGCGGGCCGATCATGTGAACGCCCAAAATATCATCTGATTCGCGATCGGCGACGATTTTGACAAAGCCGTCCGTCTCACCGTACACGAGCGCTTTGCCAATCGCCTGAAACGGAAATTTGCCTACTTTGACGCTCTTGCCCTGCGCCTTCGCCTCATCCTCTGTCAAGCCGACCGATGCGGCTTCAGGACTTGAATAAATGCATTTTGAGACAAGCGAATAATCGATGGCGTGCGGGTTCTCGCCAGCAATATGCTCAACGGCCGTAATCCCTTCGTGGGAAGCAACATGTGCAAGCTGAAGGCCGCCGATCACATCCCCGATCGCATAGATGTGGGATTCTTTTGTCTGGTACATGCTGTTTGTCACGATAAAGCCGTTTTCCACTTGGATATCTGTGTTTTCCAGACCGATCCCTTCAACATTTGCCTGCCTTCCAACCGATACGAGCATTTTCTCAGCGGAATAGGTCTGTTTTTCTCCGTCTTTTTCAGCTTGAATGCTGACCGTATCGCCTTTCACCAATGTGTCGGGCAGCACTTTCGCTCCCGTGATGATGGTGATGCCTTTTTTCACCAGCTGCGTCTGCATTTCGTTAGAAATATCGGCATCTTCCGTCGGCAAAATCCGGTCTGCATACTCAATGACGGTCACGTCAACACCGAAATCGCACAACATGGAAGCCCACTCGATTCCGATGACACCTCCTCCGACAATCAGCATGGAAGCCGGAAGCTGCTCTAGTTCAAGCGCTTCGTCGGATGACAGTACGCTTTCCCCGTCAAGCTCAAGCCCCGGCAGCGACCTGGGCCTTGAGCCTGTGGCGATGATGACGTTTTTCGGTATGAGCATCTCATTCTCATCCCCATTCGCCATCTCAACGGAAACCGTCCCCGGCAGCGGGGAAAAAATCGACGGCCCGAGAATCCGTCCGATTCCTTCGTAAACATCGATCTTTCCTTTTTTCATCAAGTGTTTGACACCGTTGTGCAGCTGGTCAATTATTTTTTGTTTTCTGCTTTGAACTTGAGAAAACCTCAGGCCGACTTCAGAAATGACCACTCCAAATTCGTCCGCCTTTTTTGCTGTCCTGTAAACTTCCGCACTTCTAAGGAGCGCTTTCGACGGGATGCAGCCTTTATGAAGACACGTGCCGCCGAGTTTCCGCTTTTCAACGACGGCTGTTTTCAGCCCCAGCTGCGAAGCTCTGATGGCAGCCACATAGCCGCCTGTGCCCCCTCCAAGAATCACGAGATCGTATTCAGTTGCCATGACTTTCCCTCCTCTGGTTCGGATACTGTTTCGCCTCTTCTTCACCGTTCAATACTCGAAATGCACCTTCAGCCAATGCTTGAAGCTCATTTTCTCCCGGAAAGACGACGACATCCGAAATCCAGTCTATGTATTGTCTGATCGAGGTAACAAACGATTTTCCGTACGCCAGTCCGCCTGTCAAAATAATGACATCCACTTCGCCTTTTAAGACGGCGCTGGCCGCCCCGATTTCTTTGGCGATTTGATAAGCCATCGCTTCATAGACGAGCGCAGCCTTTTGATCGCCTTCCTTGATCATTTTCTCAACTTTTACCGCATCCGTCGTACCGAGATAGCCGGCGAGGCCTCCGCCGCCGACAAGCATTTTCATCAGCTCGCCTTTCGTATATTCGCCGGAAAAGGCCATTTCGATCAGATCACCCGCAGGAATGGTTCCGGCCCGCTCCGGACTGAGCGGACCTTCTCCGTGGAGGCCGTTGTTGACATCGATCACCCGTCCGTGGCAATGGACGCCGGTCGTAATGCCGCCTCCCATGTGGGTGATGATCATTTTCATATCTTCATACCGCTTTCCAAACTGCCAGGCCGCTTTCCTCGCGACAGCTTTTTGGTTGAGCGCGTGAAAAATACTACGCCTTTCGATGGCCGGCGTGCCGGAAATCTTTGCGACAGGGGCCATTTCATCCACAACAACGGGGTCGACGATAAAAGCGGGAATATTTAATCCGTCGGCAATCTCCCTGGCGATGATGCCCCCGAGATTTGATGCATGCTGCCCCGCATAGCCGTTTTTCAAATCGACGATCATCGCATCATTGACTTCGTAAGTGCCGCCTTCAATCGGTCTGAGCAGCCCTCCCCGGGCGCAAACGGCATCCAATTTAGAAATGTTGATTCCCTGTTCATGCAGGGTTTCGAGTATCGCCTGTTTTCTGAACGAATATTGATCAATAATGGTTTGATATTGCTGTAACTCAGTCTCGTCATGACGGATTGATTTTTCGAAAATCGAACGGTCATCATGAAAAACGCCGATCTTTGTAGATGTTGATCCCGGATTGATGACGAGAATACGTTTTTCCTGTACCTGCATTGATATAAAACCTCCAATAGCGAATAGGGGTTATGATCTTAACGTCTGCTTAAGATGTGATGGCCGTTTTGCAAAAATTGACTTCTCGATTGGCGCATGCGCTCAATACGTTCTTCCGCCAAGCGGTCAGCGGCCAAGTATGTCGGAATGCGGTCGCGATTTGAAATTTCAAGGACGCGTTCAATATTTCCGTAGATGCCTTCGACTTTTTTCAGGGCACGCTCCGAATTATATCCGTAAAGCTCGTCAGCGACATTGATGACACCGCCGGCATTGATGACATAGTCCGGGGCATAAACGATGCCCATGTCGTGGATTTGATCCCCGTGGCAGGTTTCTTTCAGCTGGTTGTTAGCTGCCCCGGCAATCACTTTGGCTTTCAGCTGCGGAATCGTATCATCATTGATTGTCGCTCCGAGGGCACATGGCGCATATATATCGCACTCCTGTGAATAAATATCATCCGGATCGACGGCACGGGCGCCGAATTCGGCGACTGCGCGTTCGACCGCTTCTTTATTGATGTCAGTCACGATCAGTTTCGCGCCTTCTTCGTGGAGATGGCGGCACAGATTGTAGGCCACGTTTCCGACGCCTTGGACGGCAACGGTTTTTCCTTCAAGCGAATCTGTCCCGAAGGCCGCTTTTGCCGCCGCCTTCATCCCTTTATATACCCCGTAAGCCGTTACCGGAGAAGGATTGCCTGATGAACCGAAAGCAGGCGAAATGCCTGTAACAAAATCTGTTTCGTCATGAATGATGTCCATATCTTCAACGGTTGTACCGACGTCTTCCGCGGTGATGTATCTTCCGTTCAACCCTTGAATGTAACGGCCGAAAGCGCGGAACATTTCTTCGTTTTTATCTTTGCGCGGATCACCGATAATAACGGTTTTGCCTCCTCCGAGGTTCAGTCCGGCCGCCGCGTTTTTATAGGTCATTCCCCGCGCAAGGCGCAGCGCATCTTCAATTGCGGCTTCTTCACTTTCGTATGTCCACATTCTCGTGCCGCCGAGAGCCGGCCCGAGCGTTGTATCATGAATCGCGATGATCGCTTTTAATCCGGACTGTTTATCTTGGCAAAATACCAATTGCTCATAGTCATACTGTTCCATATATCGAAATAGTTCCATTTTTTATTCCTCCTCTTGTCGTGCTTCAGACGTACACAGAGCCAAAGCAATCGAATACAGCTTGTTTTCTGCGGAATCGGCCCTGCTTGTCAAGGCGATGGGCGCTTTTGCCCCTGCCAAAATAGCTCCCACTTTCGCACCCGCAAAATGAATCAATGATTTGTAAAGGACATTGCCTGTTTCAATTGAAGGAACAAGCAGGATGTCGGCCTCTCCCGCTACGATTCCGGAAATGTTTTTATGCCGGGCGGCAAGCGGTGAGATCGCATTATCCAATGCGAGAGGCCCGTCAACAATGCAGTTTTTGATTTGGCCCCGATGATTCATCTGCGTCAAGGCGGCTGCATTCAATGTCGCTTCCATTGCGGGATTCACCGTTTCCACCGCGGCGAGACAAGCGACTTTCGGCATTTGCACGCCGACCGCTCTCGCCACGCCGACTGCGTTTTCTAAAATCTGTTTCAGCCCATCGAGCTTGGGGCTGATATTCATTGCCGCATCTGTTACATAAATCAGCCTCTCAAACCCGCTGACTTCAAAAGCTGCTACATGTGACAGAACGTGCGAGGAACGGAGCCCGTACTCTTTATTCAAAACGGCTTTTAATAGCACGGCTGTCGGGACATTCCCCTTCATGAGAACATCAGCATTTCCGCTTTTGACAGCTTGAACAGCAATTCTCGCCGAATCCGCCGGCGATTCCGAATGAATGATATCCACGTGCCGTTTTGAAATGTTCTGTTCTGTCATCATATGCCTGATCTTTTCTCTGTGCCCAATCAGCAAGAACCGGGCAAATTGCTTGTCGACCGCAAGTTTAACTGCTTGCAGCACTTCGTCATCTTCTGCATGTGCGACGGCGACCGTTTTATTGTCAAGCTCCGCCGCTTTTTGCAATAATTGTTTCAGCTTCATAGTACCCACCTTTCTTAGCAAACATCCGCCCACTATATCATGCAAGTTTCGTGCCAGTATAAAAAAAGCGGTTCGGTACTGTGATCCTGTTTACAGTTTGCATGATTTTGCACTCGTTTTGCAATTTATTGCATGCTATCTTTTGCAAGATTGTATTTATCCATTTTGTAATAGAGATTGCGAATACTGATTCCAAGCGCTTTTGCCGTTTTCGTTCTGTTGTATTGATGCTTTTCAAGCGTTTCTTTAATGACATGAGCTTCAAACCGTTCAACCGCATCAGACAGCTTTTCATCTTCAACCTCAGGGAAAGCTGCACCGGCTTCCGCCTTTTTTTTCGGGC
This sequence comes from Bacillus sp. B19-2, assembly GCF_022832475.1. Classification (NCBI taxonomy): domain Bacteria; kingdom Bacillati; phylum Bacillota; class Bacilli; order Caryophanales; family Bacillaceae; genus Bacillus; species Bacillus sp. B19-2. Next base: position 563,746 of record NZ_JALHKQ010000003.1, on the reverse strand, counting down.
GCTCTGCTTCAGGCAGGTGTTCGAGATCAATCCATTCCATTTGCGGTTTTAAAAAGATCATCGCCCGCTCAAGGACATTTTCAAGCTCTCTGACATTCCCCGGCCACTTCCGTGCTTTTAACGATTTGAGCGCGTTTTTCGTAAGCCCCTTTACATTGCGTCCGTATTCTTGGTTGATCTTCCCAATCAAATGCCTGCTCAAGTCTTCGATATCCTCTTTCCGCTGCCTGAGCGGCGGAATCGATATCGGATAGCGATTGATCCGGTAGTACAAGTCTTCGCGAAACCTGCCCTCAGCGAGCGCTTTTTCAATATTGACGTTTGTCGCTGCGATGACCCTGACGTTCACAGGGATGGGTTTGGTCCCGCCGACTCTGACAATTTCTTTTTCCTGAAGAACGCGGAGGAGCTTCGCTTGTGTGTTTTGCGCGAGCTCTCCGATTTCATCCAAGAAAATGCTGCCGTTGTTCGCCTCTTCAAAAAATCCTTTTTTCCCGCCGCGGCGCGCGCCTGAAAAAGCGCCTTCTTCATAGCCGAACAGCTCTGATTCAAGCAGTGATTCCGAAATGGCCGCACAATTGACGCGGACAAACTTATTATACTTTCGGTCACTTTCGTTATGTATGGCATGGGCAAAAAGCTCTTTCCCCGTTCCTGATTCGCCTCTCAGCAAAATCGTCGCAGGCGTCTTCGCCCCCAATTTCGCCTGTTCCAGCGCGACAAGCATCTGCTCGCTTGAACCGATGATGTCGGCAAATGTATATTTCGCCTCGAGTGTGCGAATAATCTGGCGCGCTCTGTTCAGCTCGTTTGTGAGCGATTGAATTTCAGATACATCGTGAATGACGCCGACGCTCCCTTTTAAAATGCCGTCGACGATAATCGGCGCGACATTGACGATCACTTCTTTTTTATTAGGGCCGACTTTCATTCTGACCCCTCTGACAGGGCGCCTCGTTTCAAGCACTTTCAAATGCATACTTTCCCCTTCGGATATGTCGGTATTGGCCGGCTTCCCGATCACCTGGTCTTTTGTCAGGCCCGTCATCTTCGTATACGCCCTGTTGATCATCATCCCGTTTCCGTTTTCATCAACGACCGATATCGCTTCATCCGAAGATTGAATGATCGCTTCAAGCATCGTTCTGACTTCCTTCAGGTTGGTCACCTCTTCAGCCAGCTCGACCGCATCGGTAATGTCCTTAAATATGCTGAGCGCCCCGAGCAGCGTCCCTCCGTCATCGATAATCGGAATTCGGGTCGTGACGATCTGCCTGTTCGGATGGAGAAATTGCTTTTGATGATACTCAGGCTCTCTCGTATTGAGAATGCGCGGCAGCTTCGTCGTCGGGATCACGCTTTGAATATGCTGGCCGATCGCTTCGCTGCGCTTTGTTCCGGTCATCACTTCCGCCATTTTGTTAAACAAAATGATCTCTTCGTTAATGTCGATAAAAATCATGCCGTCATTCATAGAGTTGAAAATACGGTCGTGTTTATACGTCTGCTCTTTTAACATTTGGATGAGCTGCTGCTTTTCGTTCATCAGCTGAGAGATGATATAAGCGAGCGATCCCGGCACCACGATCGTACTGTCGTGCTTTTTTCGCATCAGCTGCTTTAATACGCCGGCGTCTCCGGTCGTTTCAATGATGATATCGATCTGTTCTGTGATGTATGGCGTCCAATCGAGCGCCGTTTCGATATCGTTTTTTTGCGCGATGAAAAGCCCGGGCGCTTCCGGATTTTTATCGATGACCGCCTCGATATGCATCGTCTTTGTTTTCAACAGCACATCCAAGAGAGCGGTCCCCCCTTTTCCAGCACCAACGATCAGTACTTTTTGCATCATCCCTTTACCCCTTTGTATGAAAAATTTTGCACACCTTCACGTTCACTTGCAACAATTTGCACAACATCTATGTTATCATGTTTTCCTTTCTTGACAAACTTTTTTTTCAAATAGACAATAAAGGTAAATCATTGGTAAGGGGATTCGTGTATGGGGAGAATGATCGCACTGCTCGTTTTGCTGATACCGGGAGGCCTGGCTGCTCTCGGAATTAAATTGATGCGCGACACTGTTTTCGGCGTTTTGATCAGCCCGTTTCAGATCCTTTGGCTTCAGGGGCTGGCGGGGCTTATATGCTTCGCAGGCGGCCTTTATTTATTAGGCGGATTTATTCTATACAGAGACAGAAAGCGCAATCAAGTAAGCCCCCGTTTCAGAAAAAAGCAGAGCGGCCGCGAGGTGTGATCTCTGCGAACGGAAAGCAAAAAGCCGCAGATACTGTCTGCGGCTTTCAGATTGTTGACAAAATCCCAAAACGGCTTTTAGTTTTGGGATTTTGTCATCCTTTCAGCATGTCACATCTCGGCTTTTATTTTTAACGCTTTTTCGGGAAAATCGGTGAAAAAACCGTCAATTCCTTCAGCAATCAGCTTTTTCATCTCCTCTTCACGGTTGATGGTGAACGGCCTGACCGCTTTTTGTTTCAAATGGGCGTTTTTGATCATGTCAGCCGACATTGAACGGCGGTACGGATGAAATCCTGCAGCCGGAATCATTTCAATGTACTCCTCTGGCTTGTAGATGACATCCATGTAAAGCGCGGCCAACTCGATACTCGGATTCAGTCTGCTGCATAACGCAAGGCTTTCATGATTGAATGATGAAAGAATGATCCGGTCTTGAAGACCGTACGCTTCAATCATCGACATCACCTTTTCTTCCATTCCTTCATAACGGATAATGCTGTTTTTCAGTTCCACATTGAGAAGAAATTTAGCATCTGCCGCCCACTCAAACACTTCTTCAAGGGTCGGCACCGGGACAGAGCCGGTTTTTTCGGAAAAACGGTGGCTTGCGTCTCCGCGTTTGATCTCCTCATATGTAAGATCCTTCACATATCCTTTCAGCGAAGTCGTCCTGTCAAGCTTTTCATCATGTATCACAACAAGACGTCCGTCTTTTGCCATTTGTACATCCAATTCGATGCCGTCTGCACCGATGGCCGCCGCGTGCTTAAACGCCGCCATTGTATTTTCGGGAAAAGTGCCTGAAGCTCCTCGGTGTGCAAATATTTTCGTCATCTCTGGTTCACCTCTATAAGAATTGCAAGTTTATATCCCATTATGAAGGTCTTACTGTTTTCTTTCCACACATAAGGCCTTTTTTAACATAAACATAACACAAGAACCCCGGTTATATACCGGGGCCCCTTCTGTTATTCGTAATAAGCTGCAACAGCGTCAGCAATCGCGTCTGCCGCTTTTTCCTGATATTCCGGACTTTCGAGTTTATCTGCATCAGTTTTGTTCGTGATAAAGCCGAGTTCCACTAAAACACTCGGCATTTGAGAATTTTTGATGACATAAAACCCTGATTCTTTTACACCTCTGTCCCGAGTGCCAAGCGCATCCGGAAGGCGTTCTTGAATGTTAGACGCCAGCCGTTCGCTGTCAGCGGCTTGATACGCAGAATCGAAGTATGTTTCTGTACCGGACGCTTCCGGAACGGCTGAGTTTGCATGAATGCTGATCAGCAAGTCTGAAGCGTTCTTGCTCGCTTTGGCCACCCGATCTTCCAGCGTCAAAAACGTATCATCCGTTCTTGAGGCGATTGTGGCGGCTCCTTCTTCCTTCAGTTTTTCATCAACCAGCTTTGCCACTTCAAGGTTGACATCTTTCTCAAGCAGCCCGTTTCCGACCGCGCCGCTGTCTTCGCCCCCGTGACCTGCGTCAACATATACCGTCTTCCCGGAAAGCGGCTCAGCCGCAAAAGCAGCTGGAAAAACCGCAATAAACGAAAACAGCAGCAAAACAAAACTCCTCATTAACAGTTTCACGATTTGTTCCTCCTACAATCCCTTTTTGCAAACGGTCATTCTTTCTTTTTCATTTCTTCAAGCTGTAATGTTCCGTCCTCTGCTTTCGTGTACTCCACTTTTACCTTTGTTCCATCCTTGATCCCTTTATATTTGTCCCGTTTTTCGGGAGGGACCTGAAACGTCGTTTCTTTGCCGTCAATATTGACGGCGACGGTATGCTGATCCGCCAAACCGACAAAGGTGCCTTCTTTCACAAACGTTTCCCCGCCTGTTCCTTGTCGGCTCTCATCGCCGCTTTGCCCATTATGTTGCGTTGTGCCGCAGCCTGCCAATAGCAGCATAGCGAACAAAACAAGGATGACTCCTTTTTTCATGTCGACCACCTCGCCCGCTGAATTTTTTACACCCCGTACCTTATCTTTAATACCCGGCGGCTGTAAAGCAGGCCGCTGCAGCAAATATCCGCCCGATTTACCCGTCCAACGCCCCAACGATTTCCGAATTGTTAGAAGCCACCCGCTCAAAAACGCCTGTGAAAAACGGTCTACTCAAGGCGGAAAATGGTTGTCATCTGGAAGAAATCAGATCTATTTCATCATTTTTATTTTTTTGTATAAAAAAACGTCTTTTTTCATAAGAAAAAAGACGTTTCATGCGGCTTTCGCTTTATATGATTCAGTCTATGCCGCCAACGCACCGGGCGTGAGACAAACTTTGAAAAATAGACGGATACACCGAAAGCTGGCCGCATGCTATGTAGTTTTTGTCAGAACTTGCAGGAATGCAAGTACAAAAATTCTTTTATTTTAAACATTTTTTAAAGCCCGGCTGCTTCATAGTCCTTCATAGCGGATGATTTAGTAGCGCTGCTCCTTCCGCAGTTCTCATGCTTATATTTGCTGCTGCACAGCCTGCTTCCGGTCCCTTGTTGACGGCGCCTCTTTAATCTTTTTGGCAGGGACACCGGCTATTGTAATGTTTTCCTCAGTGAAAGATTTGTTGACTACGGCATTTGCGCCAATCGAAATGCCGTCGGCAATGTGAATGCTGCCAAAGAGCTTTGCTCCCGGACCGATCCAGACATTGTCTCCGATTGTTGGAACATCGTGGTGAGCGTGATTTTGCCCGATGTTAACCCCTTGATGAATGTCACAGTTTGCACCTATTTTTGCATTGCTGTTTACGATGAGCAATCCGTAATGGTTGATCCTCAACCCAGGACCGAAAACATTCACCGGGATGTCAAATCCGAGCTTCAATCCTCTCTTTTTATGCAGATACCGGTAAACATGCTTGAACACTTTGGAGTTGGCATTTGAGTAATATTCATGTTTGCGCAAGGCTATCTGATACTTCCAAATATCATCGCCAAACCATTTAGGCCTTTTCCGACTTGAGATTCCTAACGCTTTCTTGTCTTGTTCGAGATAATAGCGAAGATCTGTTTTCATAAAGATCATCATACCACCTGCTTATTTCATACTTTTAAGTCGAGATTGGCTTTTCGAAGGGTTTTACATTCCCCGTCATCTATTTCCTACATTAAATTACTAAAAAGAAAAGGGAGCCCCTTTTTTAGTTCATCCTCGTAAAAACCAACCCAAGCGTTAAAAACATTACTGTAAAATTTCCCTTTGAAATACCGTGTTCCATCGCGATCAGAAAATTTGTTACTGAAAACTCCAGAAGAAGATTTTACACATTTTTATGATTTGCTGTTTTTGAATGAGCTTGTCACTTGGACAATTGATGTATTGAACGCAGTCGGATGTGCAATCACCTCAGATGAATGCGATGCAGAAAATACCGGCGCTGCTGAAATAAGTAAACCAACACCCAGAGTCGCACCAGTTAATAATTTATTGACTTTCATTTTAAAACAACTTCTTTTCCATTTATTTCATTTCAATTTCATCTTATAACATGCAGGCATGTCTAAAAAGTGCATAAATTACAATATTTCAGCATTTTTTTGATAAGCTGTTAGGCTGACTTTACAAAATACACAACGTGCTGAAACACAAACAGTACATTTAAGAGCAAAAAAACGGCCTCGTTTATAAAAACGAGACCTTCAAATACTGTATGAACCCCTTCGGATCGCAGCACAATTCATCGCAATAAGGGCGAAAAAATTCATCGGAATGACGATAAACTATTCGTTAGAAACAGGTCGACAATTCAACGGTTAAATATTCGTCAAAACTGCGCCATGTCAACGTTTAAGAAGCCTTATGCTCCAGTCTCAGCTTGTCTGCGACCATCGCGATGAACTCACTATTGGTCGGCTTTGCTTTTGACATGCTGACTGTGTAGCCGAAAAGTGACGAAATCGAGTCGATGTTGCCTCTGCTCCATGCGACTTCGATGGCGTGGCGAATTGCCCGTTCGACGCGGCTTGCCGTCGTGTTGAATTTTTTGGCGATATCCGGATAAAGCACTTTTGTAATGCTTCCGAGCAGTTCGATGTCGTTATACACCATGGAGATGGCTTCCCTTAAGTATAAATAGCCTTTTATATGAGCGGGCACACCGATCTCGTGGATGATGGTCGTGATGCTGGCGTCCAGGTTTTTCTTCGGCGATTCCGGCTGCGGCCGAAGCACACTGCTTTGAGAAGACGGGGCGCGGTGTGTCAATTGAGACCCGTTTCCGCTGACCTGGCGGATATGGCCGACTAAGTTCTCCATGTCAAAAGGCTTCAAAATAAAATACGACGCTCCCAAATCTACAGCTTTTTTCGTCACGTCTTCCTGGCCGAACGCCGTCAGCATGATGACATTCGGCTGCTTTTTAAGCTGCGATTCCCTCAGCCTTTCAAGAACGGCCAATCCGTCGAGATGAGGCATGATAATATCCAGCACAAGCACATCGGGCTCCTTGTCTTTAAACAACGAAAGGCATTCCTGTCCGTTGTATGCGACACCAAGCACTTCCATGTCGCTTTGCCCCTCGATATATTCGCTTAATAGGCCGACAAGCTCCCTGTTATCATCAGCAACACATACTTTAATTTTCTCCACGTTTCTTCCTCCCCAATGTGTATGTTGATAAATTTCATCATTCTTTTTCTAATATGTTTAATTCGACAGCACCACTTTATTCCCTTTTTTTAAAAATGGTTTTTCCAATAATAGTGGTATATCTCGCTTTTTCTCCGTTTTTTTCTTATTTTCTCGATTTTTCGACTCGAAATGCGACTTGACAAACCGGGGAACGTGAATTTGTCGAAAAATCTTTTCTTCTTTCATTTTAACGCACAACGCGCAAGAAAAAAAGACGAAATCAAAAACTGCCGGAGGAATCCGGCAGTCAGCTTGCTTTTTCTTTTTTATAAATATCGATTCCCGCTTCAGACAGCATCCATTCAATATGCACGCCGTATCCGCTCGTCGGATCATTGACGAAAACGTGAGTTACGGCGCCAATGATCTTTCCGTTTTGGATGATCGGGCTTCCGCTCATCCCTTGAACGATGCCTCCTGTTTTGCTCAACAGCCTCGGGTCGGTGATTTTCAGCACCATGCCTTTTGTAGCCGGAAACTTCTGAGGTGTCGTACTGACGACCTGAATATCGAATTTCTCGACTTTGTCGTTTTCGATGACCGTTAAAATTTGGGCAGGGCCTTCTTTTACTTCATCTGAAAATGCAATCGGAATGGCTTTGTCAGCGATGCGGTTTTTGATTGACTCGTGAAGCGTCCCGAAGATCCCGAATGGGCTGTTTCTGTTGATATCACCGATCACTTTTCGTTCTGATGCGAAACGGGCCAGTTTCTCTCCGGGATTTCCGCCTGTTCCTTTTTCAATCGAGGTGACGGTCGATTTCACGATTTGCCCTTTTTCAACAACGATCGGTTTTTTCGTATCCATGTCTGAAATGACGTGACCAAGCGCTCCGTATTTTTTCGATTTCGGCTCGAAAAAAGTCATTGTGCCGATTCCTGCGGCAGAGTCCCTGATATATAAGCCGATTCTGTATTTATCTTCAGCCTGGTCTTTTTTCGGAATGAGCTTCGTTTTGATTTCTTGTTTATCTCTTTTAATCGACAGATGTAAGGTTTCTCCTGTTTTCCCGGCCTTTTGAATAAAAGGGGTAATGTCATTCATTTTTTCAATTTTCGTGCCGTTGATTTCGGTGATAATGTCGCCTACCGCGATTCCGGCTGCTTCACCGGGCGATTTTTTGCCTTCAGAGGTATTGATTTGATGAAAACCTACGACCAATACGCCAACGGAGTGAAGCTTTACACCAATTGACTGCCCGCCGGGGACCACTTTCAAATCAGGCAGGACATTTACTTTCGTTTTTTTAACTGGGAATCCGGCAAAATCATAGACGAGTTCTGCCTTTCCATTCTTTTCACCTTTTATTTCCACTTCGCTTTGATTTTCTTTCAGTGTGAATGCTTCCGATGATCCATCTTTCGGAGCACTGACGGATAAACTCGTTTCAACCGCACGGGTACCCGTCTCAAAAATGTTCAAGTTTTTTGGGATTACAATGTATTCTTTCACCGGTTTGTAAAATCCTACACTTATTAAAGAAACAAGGAGAATCATACCCACAACTTTTCTGATTTTTTCAACATCCACCTTTTCACTCTCCTCGCACCTAACCCACACCATATAAAATTTCTTTCGCTACATTCATTACTTTTGCCTTTCGGACAGCGATTTATAACTGCGGACGGAAGAAAATCATTGGATAAAATGATAAGAATGAGTTTGTATAAGAAAATGCCGACAAAAAATAAGCTGTTCAAGATGAACAGCTTATCCGGTAGTTTTAACAAGCTTAGCTTGGTTCAAAAGTTCTTTCGCATGGCGCTTCGTCAGATCCGTTACTTCAACTCCGGCGATCATCCGTCCGATTTCCGCTATTTTTTCCTGTTTTGACAACGGTGTGACGCTTGTCGTCGTTCTTCCGTCTTTTGACTGTTTCGTAATCAAAAGGTGGGTGTCAGCCATCGCGGCCACCTGCGGCAAGTGGGTAATGCATAAAACTTGAGAGCCGATCGAGACGCGGTGTATTTTTTCGGCGATCGCCTGTGCGACTCTGCCGCTTACACCCGTATCCACTTCATCGAAAATGATCGAGGTGACATCCTGCTGAGCAGAGAAAATGCTTTTCATCGCCAGCATGATTCTTGACAACTCTCCTCCAGATGCAACCTTTGACAAAGATTTGAGCGGTTCTCCCGTGTTTGTTGAGATTAGGAAATGGACGGTGTCAATGCCGTGCTTTGTGAGCTGAACCGGCATACCGTTGACGACGGGTGCATCATCATCCCGTTCCGCTTTTTTCACCTGAAATTCCGTATCGAATGTCGATTTTTCCATATACAGATCTTTCAATTCCTGCTGAATCTGTTTGGCCAGTTTTTTCGCCCATTTTTTTCTGATTTCGGACACATTGGCGGCTTCAATCGCCACATCCTTGCCGATTGATTCGAGTCGGGATTTTAAAGCCTGCAAGTGGCTGTCCCGGTTTTCAATCCGATCGATCTCTTCCTCTATCTTAGCCGAATAAGCTTGGATATCTTCGACAGTAGCGCCGTATTTGCGTTTCAGCTGTTTGATTTCGTTTAATCGCGATTCGATATAATCGAGGCGCTCGGGGTCGTATTCGAGTTCATCCAGCATATTTCTGATTTGAAAAGTTGAATCTTCGAGAATGTAGTATGCGTTGGCCACCGATTCAGATACTTTATTGAGCCTTTCATTGATGCCTGAGACGTTTTCAAGCTCGCTTGAAGCCATGCCGACCCAGTCAAGCCCTGCCTGCTCGTTGCGAAGCGCATTATAGGCATTTTGCAGGGCTTCGTATATCTTTTCAAAATTTGCGATTTGACGGCGCTCTTCCTGAAGAAGCTCGTCTTCTTTCGGCTCAAGGTTTGCAGATTCGATTTCATCAAGCTGGAACTGTATTAAATCGAGTCTGTGAGCCATTTCCTGCTCGCTTTCAGAAAGCTCTTTCACTTTTTTCATGACGTCCATGTAGCGGCTGTAAACTTCCTGATACGCTTTTAAAGCATGCTCGATTTCTTCTCCCGCAAACCTGTCCAGAAGCTGAAGATGGTGCTCGTCCTCCATCAGCAGCTGATTGTCGTGCTGCCCGTGAATGTCAAGCAGCAGTCTGCCGACTTCCCGCAAAGCGGCAATGGTGACAAGTTTTCCATTGACGCGGCAGATGCTCTTACCGTTTGCGTTAATATCTCTCCTCATGACGATCATGTCATCCGAGGCTTCAATCCCCAGTTCTGTGCACAAATCAAAAACCGGATGGCCGCTGTCAAGGAGGAATAGCCCTTCCAATTCGGCTCTTTTCTCGCCATATCTGACATATTCGGACGAGCCGCGGCCTCCGACAAGCAAAGAGACGGCGTCGATGATGATCGATTTTCCGGCCCCGGTTTCACCGGTCAGAACCGTCAGCCCTTTTTCAAAAGATACGGTTAATTCTTCGATAATGGCAAAGTTTTTGATCGATAATTCAGCTAACAAGCTTTCATGACACCTCTTTTCAGGCCTTCGTTTATAAAAGCTCCAATATTTTCTTCTGTACGATTTTGGTTTCATCATGCGTCCGGCAGATGATCAAAATGGTATCATCTCCGCAGATCGTTCCCATGATTTCTTCCCAATCCAAATTGTCCATCAGCGCCCCGATCGCCTGCGCGTTGCCGGGCATTGTTTTTAAAACGATCAGATGACTGGCTGAGTCGATTTTGACAAATGCGTCCATCAATGATCTTTTTAATTTGGAAAGAGGATTAAAGCGCTGATCAGCAGGCAGACTGTATTTGTAGGAACCGTTGTTTGTCGGCACCTTGACCAAATGAAGCTCTTTAATGTCCCGCGAGACGGTGGCCTGCGTCACATTATAGCCGTCTTTCTTTAAAATATCGACAAGCTCATCCTGCGTTTCAATTTCATTGGCGGTGATAATCTCCCTGATTTTAATATGCCTTTGACCTTTGTTCATTTCACACCTCGTTTTATACACAAATTGTGTATGTTTATACATTTATGTTAAATGATTTTGTCGGAAAAGTACATGTTTGCAGTAAAAAAGGAATAATAGCCCGCTATTATTCCTTTTTGCGTGCCAGCCACCCTCGCATTCGCCGTACGGCTCTCAAGGGTTTTTAATCACGCTGATCTGTTTTTTTCGCTTTTAATGTCTTGTGAGCCTCTTCGACAATTTGATTGATCGTTTCTTCTGCTATCGGCGTGCCGGGCTGCGCCTCTCCGTCCCAATGCAAATGGAGAAGGAATTCGATGTTGCCGTCGCCGCCGGTAATCGGCGAAAACGAGGCGTTTCGGCAGTCGTATCCTTCCCGAGCTGCAAACCGGCTGATGTCATCAAGCACAGCTTGATGGACGAGGGGATCGCGGACGATCCCTTTTTTCCCGACGGATTCCCGCCCTGCTTCAAACTGCGGTTTGACGAGAGCGATACAGTCGCTTCCCGGCACTAAAATGTTTTTCAGCACAGGCAGGATGATTCTCAGTGAGATAAATGAGACATCGATCGTCGCGAACTCCGGCAGTCCTTCCGTAAAATCGGCTGGTGTGCAATACCGGAAATTAGTGCGTTCCATCACAACAACCCGCTCATCCTGTCTCAGCTTCCAGGCGAGCTGATTATACCCGACATCAACGGCGTATGAGCGGAGAGCACCGTTTTGCAGCGCGCAGTCTGTGAAGCCGCCGGTGGAAGAGCCGATGTCAATCATCAGCTTGCCTTGAACGGAAAGCTGAAACTCTTTTAATGCTTTTTCAAGTTTTAATCCGCCTCTTGAGACGTATTTTAACGGGTTTCCTTTAACGGTCAGCGGAATCGTGCGGTCGACCTTTTCACCCGGCTTGTCCAGTCTGTTTTCATTCGTATAGACGATGCCGGCCATGATGGCTCTTTTCGCTTTTTCCCGCGTTTCCATTAACCCTCTTTCTACTAATAAAACGTCGAGCCGTTCTTTTTTTCCTGTCATGATCCAATTCCTTTATGAGTCTTTACGGGCGTCAAGAGTCTTATTCGTCTGATGACGTCTTCTTTTGTCATTCCGATCTCTTCCAGAAGCTTGGCGACGCTGCCATGTTCAATAAATTGATCAGGTATCCCCATTCTGTCAATGATCGGGCTGTAAGACTGATGTTCATGGGCATACTCAAGGATCGAGCTGCCGAATCCGCCTTGAAGCACAGCCTCTTCGATCGTTAAAATCGGAAGCCCTTCGTTCAGGATTTCCATCAGCATGTTTTCGTCAAGCGGCTTGATAAAACGGGCGTTAACCACTCTGACCGAACGCCCTTCTTTCTGCAGCTCCTCCGCGGCAGCAAGCGCCATCGGAATGGTGGTGCCGAATGTTAAAATGACCGCGTCTGTCCCGGGTTTCAACACTTCCCACGTTCCAATCGGGATCGTTTTCAATTCTTTATCCATTTTGACGCCGAGTCCGTTTCCGCGCGGATAGCGCATGGCAATCGGGCCGTCGTCGTATTTGACAGCCGTGTTGACCATGTGCTGGCCTTCGTTTTCGTCTTTCGGCATCATGAGAACCAAATTCGGAATATGCCGTAAAAAAGCAATGTCAAACACGCCCTGATGTGTTTCCCCGTCAGCGCCGACAAGGCCCGCCCTGTCAATGCCGATAAATACATTTAAGTTTTGCCGGCAAATATCATGGACAACCTGGTCATAAGCGCGCTGAAGAAATGTCGAATAAATCGCCAGAAACGGCTTCATATCCTGAGTCGCGAGACCAGCCGCCATCGTTGCCGCATGCTGTTCCGCAATGCCGACATCAAACATGCGCTCCGGAAACTCGCTCGCAAACCCTTCAAGTTTTGAACCGACAGGCATGGCCGGAGTAATAGCCACAATCCGTTCATCCTCGCGGGCAAGCTTCCTGACCGTTTCGCTTACGAGCGCGCTCCATGATGGCGCAGCGGCTTTCGGCTTAACAAAATCACCGGTATCGATTTTATATGGGCCGGTTCCGTGCCATGTGCCGGTTTTATCGGTTTCCGCAGGCTTATAGCCTTTTCCTTTTTTCGTAATCACGTGGAGGAGTACCGGGCCTTTCGTCTTTTTCGCATACTGCAAATTTTCAAAGAGTTCATCATAGGAATGACCGTCTACAGGCCCTAAATACGTAAATCCGAGCTCTTCAAAGAACATCCCGGATACCAGCAGGTATTTAAGGCTGTCTTTGATCCGCTCGGCTGTAGCGGCAAGCTTCCCGCCAACAGCAGGAATCCGCTTGAACAAATACTCAAGCTCATCTTTGACCCATTGGTATTTTCCGGCTGTGCGCAGCCTTCCGAGCATGGAATGAATCGCTCCGACGTTTGGAGCGATGCTCATTTCGTTGTCATTCAAAATGACAATCATGTCTTTTTGCTCATGGCCGATATGGTTAAGCGCTTCAAGAGCCATGCCGCCGGTCAGTGCACCATCTCCGATGATCGGGATGATATATTCGTTTGTCCCTTTCAAGTCTCTCGCAGCTGCCATCCCCATCGCACCGGAGAGAGAAGTCGAACTGTGGCCCGTTTCCCAGACATCATGTTCGCTTTCATTCCGCTTTGGAAAACCGCACAGTCCTTTATGCTGACGCAGCGTGGCGAAGTCCTTTCCGCGGCCGGTCAACAGTTTATGGACATACGATTGATGCCCCACATCCCACAAAAACTTATCTTTCGGGCTGTTAAATTCTTTATGCAATGCAATGGTAAGCTCGACAACGCCGAGATTCGGACCAATGTGCCCTCCGGATTCAGAAAGCGTTTCAATTAAAAAACGGCGAATTTCAGCGCTTAAATCTTCCAGTTCTTGATTTGAAAGGTTCTTCAAAAATGCAGGGTCCTTTATCGATAACAGATCCAATCGGATCAACTCACTTTCAGCATGATTTCTGCAAGTATGCGCCTTGCTTCATTTTAAGTTTCAGCTTGAATTATTATATGACGAATTCATCCCCATGCGCAAACTTGCATATGCGGACGCTTCGTTTGAAAAAACAGCCGCTAACACAACGTGATAACGGCGCGGCGTTTTAGAGTTCAACTCTTTACATTTTATCATAATAAGCCTTTGATGCTCAAATGGAAGCCCTGTAAATCAATGATCCCTTGCGGCAATCATATCGCAGAACTCGTACATAAGCTCTTTTTCAAGCGGAAGCTCTGAAATCAGCCGTTTTGCTTTTTCAATATGTTCATCAAGCTTTTGGCTGGCGCCCTCAAGCGAAAGGAGCGACGGATAGGTCGATTTTCCGTTTGTCTCGTCAGATCCGATCCGTTTGCCGATTTTATCCTCTGAGCCTTCAAGGTCGAGAATGTCATCTCTGATCTGGAAGCCGATGCCGATATGATGGCTAAATTCGCGGAGCTTTTCGATCTCCTTTTCAGATGCATCTGCTAGAATCGCCCCCGCGATGACGCTGAAGCTGAGGAGTTTAGCCGTTTTTCCTTCGTGAATCCGCTGCAGTTCATCAAGAGAGACAGACTTTGATTCCGCTTCCATATCTAAAATCTGACCGCCGACCATGCCTTCAGCCCCCGCTGCCGATATCAGCTCATTCACCAGTCTGATGCGTTTTTCAGCGGATACATCAGAAGGCATATTGGAAGTGATCATTTTGAAGCTTTCGGTTAATAAGGCGTCTCCGGCGAGAATGGCCGTCGCCTCCCCGTAAATTTTGTGGTTTGTCGGCTTTCCCCTTCTGAGGTCATCGTCATCCATACAAGGGAGATCGTCATGGATTAATGAATACGTATGGATCATTTCAACCGCGCACCCGACCGGAATTCCGGCTTCTTCGTCTTTTCCGTACGCATGAAGAAGCGCAAGAACCAAAATCGGTCTCAGCCGTTTCCCTCCGGCTTCCAATGAGTACAGCATCGATTCCTTGAGAATGGACGGTGCTCGCAGGTCTTTAATATACATCGGAAGGCGTTCTTCGATTACTGTTTTTCTCGAATTTAAAAATCCGTCAAGTTTACCGGTCACCTTTTTCCTCCTCCCGAACACTGAAAGGAGCTAATTCCCCATTTTCCCGCAAAATGTAGTCCATTTGCTTTTCGACATTTTGCAGTTTTTCGTGGCACATTTTCGAAAGCGCCATCCCTTCCTGGAAATAATCGATCGCCTTTTCCAAAGGCACATCCCCTTCTTCAAGCTTTGATACGATCTGTTCCAGACCTTTCATTGCCTCTTCAAATGTCAGGTTCTCCCGGTTTGTTTTGTTTTCTTCAGCCATTTGTTTCGCCTCTCTTTTGCAGTACCTCACAGGTCAATGTCCCGTCGTTTAATGTGACGCGGATCTCGTCTTTTTCATCAACCTGTTCAATACTTTTAATCAATTCGTTTTCTTTATATGTCAAACTGTACCCTCTTTCCATCACTTGGAGAGGGCTTAATGCATTCAGTTTACCAAGAACCGTTTGAAACTGCGAGTGAATCTGCTTCAGCTGCACATCCATATTCCGCTTCAGCCGGACTGTTTGCTCTTCATGCCTCTTTCTTGCTTGTTTAAGCTGCTCCTCGGGATGAAGCATCTCCAGCTTGTATGTCTGTTCGTTCAGTTTTTGTTTTTTGCGTTCAACGGTCATCGCCAGCTGTTTTTGGAAACGGTCGAATATCAGGTCGAATTCCTGTTCCTTTTGGGCATACAGCCGTTTCGGGTAGCGGAAGGCATAAGAGGACTGAAGGGTTTTCACCCGCTCCTGCCGCTTTCTTAAATCCTGCTGCATCGCTTTTGCAATTCTCGCTTCGAGCGTTTTCAGACGCTCCCGCAAATCAAGCATATTAGGGACGGCCAGTTCGGCCGCTCCTGTCGGGGTCGCCGCGCGCAAATCCGCGACAAAATCGCTGATTGTAAAATCCGTTTCATGCCCGACGGCGGAAATGATCGGAATGCCGGAAGAAAAAATGGCCCTGGCGACAGCCTCTTCATTAAATGCCCACAGCTCTTCGATCGATCCTCCTCCGCGTCCGACGATTAATACATCGCATAACTCTCTGCGGTTAGCCTCTTTAATGCTGCTGACGATGGACTCGCCCGCGTTTACTCCTTGAACGAGCGTTGGAAAGACGATCACTTTTACAAGGGGGTATCTTCTTTTAATGGTGGTGATCACATCGCGTACAGCCGCTCCGGTTGGAGACGTGACAACACCGACGACGGATGGGAACGCGGGGATGGGTTTCTTATGTTTTTCATCAAACAAGCCTTCTTGCGATAGCTTTTTCTTAAGTTCCTCATACGCGAGATGAAGCGCACCTATGCCGTCAGGCTGTATTTCTTTTGCATAGAGCTGATAGTTGCCGCTCGGTTCATATACCGAAATGCCGCCTCTCACCAATACTTTCATCCCGTTTTCAGGGGTAAAGGCGAGATTTCTGTTTTGTCTGGCGAACATGACGGATTGAATGCGGGCGTTATCATCTTTCAGTGTAAAATAAATATGGCCTCTGCTATGTATTTTAACATTTGACAGCTCGCCCTTGATCCAAATATCTTCAAGATGGGGGTCCACGTCAAATTTGCGCTTAATATATTTTGTCAAAGCCGTGACCGTGACAAATGAAATTTCACTCATGGCACAGTCTCCTTTCTAAGAAGGCACAAGCACGTTCATCCGCCGGCGCGAGACCAGGCGGATGAACGGCTGCACATTAAAGTTAAATTGTACGCTTCGCTGATTTAACCGTGTTATGGGCCAGCATTGTAATCGTCATCGGACCGACACCGCCCGGTACGGGTGTAATATAGGAAGCCTTTTCCTTCGCTTCTTCAAAATCGACATCACCGACGAGCTTTCCGTTGTCAAGGCGGTTAACGCCGACATCAATGACAACGGCTCCCTCTTTCATTTGATCCGCTTTGATGAAATTCGCCTTACCGACAGCGACAATCAGAATGTCGGCTTTTTTTGTGTGAGCCGTAATGTCGGCCGTTCTTGAATGGCAGTACGTAACGGTTGCGTTTTCGTTCAAGAGCAGCTGCCCTACCGGCTTTCCGACGATATTGCTTCGCCCGACGACAACAACCTCTTTTCCCGACAGATCAATCTCGGTTTTCTTTAAAAGCTCCACGATGCCCGCAGGCGTGCAAGGCAGAAATGTATCTTCGCCGAGCAGCATCTTTCCTACGTTTAATGGATGAAAACCGTCAACATCTTTGTCAGGGGATATTCTTTCAATCACCGCTTGTTCGGAAATATGATCCGGAAGAGGCAGCTGGACAAGAATTCCGTGAAAGTCGTTATTTTGGTTGTACTGGTCAATCACTTCAAGAAGCTCCTGTTCGGAGAAGCTTGCATCGAAATGATCCAGCTGAAAACGAATCCCCATGGCTTCAGCTGCTTTTTTCTTTCCCCGTACATATGAAAGAGACGCCGGATCATCACCAATTAAAATAACGGCCAGTCCCGGGGTCACTCCTTGTTTTTTCAGTTCTTCAACTTCCTTGGCCAGCTGCCCGCGCTTTTCCTTTGCTGTTTCTTTCCCGTCGATGATGATTGCTGTCATTTGCTCTCCTCCTAGATTATTCAAGATCGGATTTAATGTTAGAAAGAACACCGTTTACAAACTTCGCCGACTTGTCATCTCCAAATTGCTTCGCCAGTTCAATCGCTTCATTCATAGAGACGTTGACAGGTATGTCTTCTAAAAAGATCATTTCGTAGGCGGACAAACGCAAAATCGCACGGTCGACATTCGCCAGCCTGTCAAGCTTCCAATTGACGAGATGCCGTTTGATCATCTCATCGATTTTCTCTTTGTTCTCTAAGACCCCGTAAACAAGCTGCTCGAAAAAAGCGTCGCTTTCCTGCCCATCCAAGGCGTGCTGCATCGCTTCATTCGGATCTGTATCACTGACATCAATCTGGAATAGTGACTGCAAAGCCTTTTCTCTTGCTGTTCTTCTTTTCATTCTTTCTTTTTCTCCTTTAACCCTCTTTGCTGCTTGCCGTTTAAGCCACAAAGAGATCATATCATATTTTTAGTCTTTCCGCATGCAAAAATCGCGGTTTTATCGTCAATAACCGAATAATAAGAAACAATCATTTATTATCATTCGTTTTTCGAACTTCTTTGCAAACTTTCCGGTTCCTCTTATTTTTGGTCGATAACAGCGGAAAGATGCTTTGAAACGTCATTTTTTAAAACGGAACATGAAAAAACCAAAGGGCCGTCATTCCCCTTGGTTCTTCCACTTCACCGCACTACATCTCTTGATCGACTTCCACCTCGTGCGTTTTTGAATCGAATTGAATGCCAACGATGTGAATATTGATTTCATTAATCGAAAGAGCTGTCATATTGAGAAGCGTCTGGCGGATATTATCCTGAACGGCATTTGCAACTTTAGGAATCGAAACGCCAAACATCATCACGCAATAAACATCAATGATAATTCCGTCATCTGACAAATCAACTTTGACGCCTTTGCCGTGATTCTTTTTTCCAAACCGTTCCACGACACCTGTCGCAAAATTGCCGCGCATTTCAGCTACGCCTTCAACTTCGGAAGCTGCGATTCCGGCAATGACTTCGATGACTTCCGGAGCGATTTCCACTTTTCCTAAATGATTGTCTTCATGGCTCATTTCCAATAAGCTGTTGTCGTCTTTCAATATGTTCACCTCCGTTAAAATTACGACCCCATTACATCATATATTTCTAAAAACTTCGTATTAAATTCTCCGCTTACGAATGTTTCGTGCTCGAGCAGTTTCAGATGGAACGGTATCGTCGTATGAACGCCTTCGATGACGAATTCGCTCAACGCTCTTTTCATTCTTGATACAGCTTCTTCCCTCGTCTTCCCGTATGTGATGACTTTTGCAATCATGCTGTCGTAATAAGGGGGAATCGAGTATCCCGGATAAGCCGCAGAGTCCACTCTGACGCCGAGCCCGCCCGGAGGCAGATACATCTCGATTTTTCCCGGAGAAGGCATGAAGTTTTTCTCAGGGTTTTCCGCATTAATCCGGCATTCGATGGCCCAACCGTTAAAAGTGACTTCATCTTGGGTGAGGGTTAATTTTTCGCCTGACGCCACTCTGATCTGCTCTTTAATCAAATCAACGCCCGTCACCATCTCTGTCACCGGATGCTCAACCTGAATGCGCGTGTTCATTTCCATAAAGTAGAACTTCTGCTCGCGGTAATCGTAGATAAATTCAACTGTTCCCGCGCCCGTGTACTTCACGGCTTCAGCCGCTTTGACGGCCGCCTGACCCATTTGCTCCCTGATTCCTTCATCAAGCGCAGGTGAAGGGGTTTCTTCAAGCAGCTTTTGGAGCCTTCTTTGGATTGAGCAGTCGCGTTCACCCAAGTGAATCGTATTTCCGTGTGTGTCCGCAAGCACTTGGATCTCGACGTGTCTGAAGTCTTCAATGTACTTTTCAATGTACACACCCGGGTTGCCAAAAGCGGTGGCCGCTTCCTGCTGAGTGATTTTAATGCCGTTGATCAGTTCTTCTTCCGTACGAGCGACCCTGATTCCTTTTCCGCCGCCCCCGGCAGTTGCCTTTATAATGACAGGATACCCTATATCGCGCGCCAATGAAACCGCACCTTCAATATCTTCAATAATTCCTTTGGAACCCGGTACGATCGGAACGCCAGCCTGCTGCATCGTTTCCCTGGCAACATCCTTTGTCCCCATCTTAGAGATCGCGTCTGCTGTCGGGCCGACGAAGGTTACGTTTACCTCTTCGCAAAGCTCGGCAAAATCGGCGTTTTCCGCCAGGAAGCCGTAGCCCGGGTGAATCGCATCAGCGCCGGTCATTTTGGCGACGCTGACGATGTTCGTGATATTCAAGTAGCTGTCTTTTGAAAGCTTAGGTCCGATGCAAAACGCTTCATCAGCCATCTGAACATGGAGCGCCTCTCTGTCGGCCTCGGAAAAGACGGCTACCGTATCGATCCCCAGTTCTTTACAAGCTCTGATAATTCTGACAGCAATTTCTCCCCTGTTCGCAATTAATAGCTTTTTGATCATCTTATTGCTCCTTACTCTGCTTTTACTAAAAATAAAGGTTGTCCGTATTCAACCAGCTGGCCGTTTTCAACCAATACTTCAACGATCTCGCCTTTCACTTCGGCTTCGATCTCATTAAAGAGCTTCATCGCTTCCACAATGCAGACGACAGAGGATTCTGTTACCTTCGAACCGACTGTTACGTAAGGGTCGGCTTCAGGCGAAGAAGACGCATAAAACGTTCCGACCATCGGAGAGGTGATTTTGTGGAGGTTTCCGCCATCTTTTGCGGCTTCTTCTGCTGCAGGCGCATCCTGAACTGGCGCTTGCTTCGCCGGCGCTTCCGGAGCCGGTGTTTGAACAGGCGCTGCGGCCACTTGCTGGATGGTTTGCACGGTTCCGCTTTGTTTTTTCAGTTCAACCTTCGATCCTTCGTTTTCGTATGTAAATTCATTTATCGAAGATTCATCAATTAATTTTATCAACTGTCTGATTTCATCAATGTTTAACATGCTATCGCACTCCTAATGAAAAAGATTTTACGCATTTATCAGTTAGTACTAAAAGTACATACTATATTCATCTTACAGGAGAGGAATGCCGAATTCAACTACAATCATGAGCGCCCTGCATCAACAGGGGCCTCAGACATAAAAAAATCCCGCTTTTTGCAAGCGGGACATGTTTAATCTGCTGGCTCGAACGTCACAGCCACATCGTTTAAGTTTTTCACTTCTTTTGCGACGATGTCGATGATATCGGTGGCAGCGGCCTTCGAGTGCTCCTTCGCCTTCACCGTAATATTGACTTTATCGCCGTCTGCATTGACCAAGGCGTCTTTATAGCCTTTTGTTTTGATCAGGGTTTCAAGCGTCTTTTCCGTTCCTTCAGCTTCGCTGAGCTCTGTCATCTTGTCGTAAGCTTCGCTTTTTTCTTTTGCCGTCGCTTTATCGCTTCTGACGATTTCGGTTAATTCCTCCCTCTCCCTGCTGCGCTGATCGTCCATTTCCATGCGGTATGTCGTGAATAAATCTTCATCACCGGATGATTCTTTTGTTACGACTTCTCCGTTCTGTTCACTCGCAGACGTTTCTTTATCTTTTGCGTCTTTCCCTTCAGTTTTGTCTTTAGCAGGCGCTGTATCTTCTTTGCCATCCTTAGCAGGCTCTTCTTTCATCGGTTTTTCTTTTTCAGCGGCGACTTGTTCTTTGTCATCCACCGTGACGACATTTTCTCCTTCAGGCGACATAATGTAGTAGACACTCAGCACAACGACGAGACTTAACATGGTTAAAAGCCAAACCGTTTGTTTTTTCAGCATCATTTATGAATCCTCCTTCATTTTTTTAGGGGCAACAGCGACGCGGTGGCTCGGAACATCAAGAACCCTTGTCACTGCTTCAATGATGGTCTTTTTTATTTGAACGTTGTCGACTCCTTGAGCGACAACGAGAACACCCCTGATATCGGGCTTTTTCGTCTGAACGACGACAGGCGTCTCTTTATCTCCGTTTTTGATGATGACAATTTCTTCGTCGGAAGACATTTCAGACACCGTTCGCTTGCCTCCCTGTTTATCTGTCTCATTCGTTGAAGTCTCCTGGGTTTTTCTATTTTTCTCGAATATTTTCAATGAGGTTGCGTCAACATTGACGACGATTGATACGTCTTCAACGCCGATGATCGTTTCCAATATGTCTTTGAGCTGATTCTCATATTCCTGTTCGTAATCTTGGATCGAGTCCTTCGGTTTGTCATCTGAAGCGGGTTTGAACACTTCTTTTTCACCCTCACCGCTCTGTCCGGCGCTTTCAGACGAAACTTTTTGTGAAGCCGCCGGCTGATCTGCCGCTCGATCTGGAGAAGGTTCGGGAGAGAAGATTTGACTGACGAGCATGAAGGAAACGCCGAGAACAAAAAGCAGCAGAAAGTAGTGATATTTCGTCAGCTTTTTCCCGTTTTTCTCGTCTTTTGGCAGCAGGTGGCTGATGAGCTTTTCGATCCAGGTTCTTTTATTCATTGCCGCTTCGTTCTCCCCCTTCAATATGAACTGTAATCTTGTCGGGGCTTATTTCCCATATGCCTGCAAGCTGTTCTCTGACTTCCCCCGTCTCTTTCTTTTCTCTTTCTCGCAGTGGCTGGTAGCCGCGATCCGTATTGATTTCGACAGGAGCGACGGCTTGGACCGTTTTTTCGGATGCCGGTTCCATGAATACCGAGACTTCCGCATGCTTACTGAGGTCTTTCTCTGTTTCCAGCTGGCTGTCAGAAGAGACCGTGACTCGGTCAATCTTGTATTTGTCGCTTGTAAACCTTCCCTCTGCGCTCTTTTTCAATTGAACAGCCATCTGTTCTAAGATATATGCTTGTTGTGAGGCTTGTATTTCTTTTTTTTCTGAATTCAGCTGATTTTTTATTTCGTTTGACTGAACTTGTCCGTTTTTTGTAAGCCTCTCAAAGATGACATCCGGATCGGTCCTGAATAAAGAGAAAATCGGATTCAGTATCACAACGATCAAGAGCAGGCTGATCACCATTTTCGCGTATTTTTGCATGCTCGAATTCGGCAGAAGCATATCGATGACGATCGCCATCAGAATAAATAGAATAATGTTCGTGAGCCACTCTGTCAGAAATTCCATCTCATCCCTCCCTACTTCATCATCATCGTCAGATTCCCCGCTGTAATGATCACGGTTAAGCTTAAAAAAAACATCAGCGAAACGATGGCCATGGCCGCGAAAATATAGATGACGCTTTTGCTGATGACGTCCAGGCAGCTGATCACCGGACCGCCTCCGAGAGGCTGGAGAACGGCTGCGGCAATTTTATATATGAGCGCGAGGGAGAGGATTTTGATCGCGGGAAAGGCTGCGATGCAAATCAAGATCGCCACGCCGAGTATCCCGACGGTGTTTTTCAGCAGGAGAGACGCGCTGATCACCGTGTCCGTCGCTTCGGTAAACATGCGGCCCAATACGGGGATGAAGTTTCCGGTGATGAATTTGGCCGTCCGCAAAGTAATGCCGTCCGTCACTGCGGCTGAGGCGCCCTGAACCGAGATGACACCGAGGAACACGGTTAAAAATGCAGCCAGCGTGCCGATCGCCGCATTTCTGAGGAGCTGGGCCAGCTGTGTGACTTTATACTGGTCCGTCATCGTGCTGACAATGCTTAAAATCGCTGATAAAAACAAAAGCGGCAGCACGATATATTGGATAAACAAGCCGCTCGTGTTCATGAGAAAGAGAATGACCGGATGAAAAAATGCGGCTGAGGCGGCTCCTCCCGAAGTCGCCATCAGCGCTAGAAGCAGAGGTACGAGCGACAAGATAAAACTTGTCATCGTCTGGATCGCTTCATTCGCATATGTGACGGCAACCCGAAAGCTGTTGAGCGCAAGAATGATCAGCACCATATAGACAATTGCATACGCCACTTTGCTGACGGTGCTTTGCTGAAAGGCGTTTTGCAAAAGCTGAAGCAGCACGCAGAAGATGGTCAACAGGATCAGCGTCCCGAGCAGTTTCCCGTTAGCCAGCACTTCATGAAACAAGTAAGAAAACAGCGCTTTGCCCCATTCCTCAGGCGAAAAGTGCTTTTCACCTTTGACAAATTCAAGCAGGCTTCCTTTTTGACTTTCGGGAAGGTGTCCCCCATACTCAGTCAAAATGTTGTTCCAGAACTCCCCGACCCGGTCGAGCTCCAAACCTTCAGCCTGCTTTCTGGCCATCGCTTCAGCCGATTCTTCCGCGGCGGGTTCCCCAGCCGGCTCCGCTTCTTTTGGCGAAGCTTGTACATCACGCGCTCCAAAGCATACGATTCCGATGATCAAGAGCCAGAACAGAAAACGCTTCACTCAGGGAAATCCTCCTTTTTGACTAAGACATGGAAGGGATGAGTCCGATGATCGTTTCGATAATGACGGTTAAAATAGGCACGGCCATGACTAAGATGAGGATTTTGCCTGCCAGTTCGATTTTTGAAGCAATCGCACCCTGTCCGGCATCCTTCGTCAACTGGGCGCCAAACTCCGCTATATAAGCAATCCCGATAATTTTCAAAATCGTTTCGACATACATCATGTTGATGTTGGCATTGGCAGCTATTTTTTCAATCATCCGAATGATTTCGTAGACTTGATCGACTAAGAATAAAAAAATCGTGCATCCGGCAAAAACGACAATCATAAAAGCAAACGTCGGTTTTTGCTCTTTCACAATCAAGCTGAGGAAGGTGGCGATCATTCCCAATCCTACGATTTGAACGATTTCAATGAGTGAGCCCCCCTATCCTTGAAATAGAAAGACAGCTTTTATCTTTTGGAACAGATCATCGACAACAGTAGCCACCATGAACAATATATAAATAAATCCTAAAAGCGTGACCCATTGGGCATATTCCTTCTTCCCCATTTGATCCAGTATGGTGTGAAGAAAAGCGACGACGATCCCGACGCCGGCAATTTGAAAAATAATATTTACGTCTACTCCCATTTCGTGTATGCTCCCCTCTTCATTACATCAATAGAAGAATCAGCAGCAGTCCCGACAAGAATCCAAGGCTCTTCACCATTTTTTCATTTTTCGCCTGGGCGAGATTTGCTTCAGCTTCCTCTGTCTCTAAATGGGTTAACGCCAGTTTGATATGTTTTTGCTGAGAAATCAGATCATGACGGCCAAGCGTTTCGCCGAATTGCCGTAAAATCTCGTATTCTTTCTTTTTGAGAGCCGTTTCGGGCCATACTTTCTCCAAGCTGTCTTCCCATGCCGTCCCCGCTGAAGCGCTGCCTTTTTCCAGCTGTTCTGCAAATGTCTGAAACAAAGAAGCTATCGGTCCGGAAACCTGGTGTGCAATCTGCTTTGATGCCTGAAGGAGCGGTGTGTGCCCGTACATGATTTCAGCCTCTAAAGACTGCAAAGCGGCCAGCAGCTGGCGGATTTGCTTCGGTCTATCCCTGAAAGGCTTCGCCATTTCAAAACCTGTCCATGTGGCTGCTGCCAAAATAAGCACGGCACCTAAAAGCTTCAGCATGATAACATCCTCTTCGCCGCGCCGAGCGGCTCTCCGTTCCCGTTTAAGATGCGGCTCAGGCTGCCGGGACCGTTCTTTCTGGAAAGTTCCACGATTCTCTCAAATACCCGGTGCTCCTGAAGCATTTTCAATGATGGACGCCTGGCCATATCGGCATATGTGCAGCCGTGAGCCGAAACGATGACAGACACCCCCGCATGGACCGCTTCCAAGAGCGCTTCTGCATCTTCCATTCTTCCGATCTCATCGGCGATCATGACCTCCGGACTCATCGATCTGATCATCATCATCAGGCCTTCCGCTTTTGGACAGGCGTCAAGGATGTCTGCCCTGTCGCCGAGCCGATATTGCGGGATGCCGTTTACACAACCTGCGATTTCAGACCTTTCGTCAACGATTCCCACTTTTTTGGCAGGCGCGTTGCCGCTTCCTGAGCTGATCAGCCTGGCGAGATCTCTGAGCAGTGTTGTTTTTCCGGTTTGCGGCGGACCGATGATCAGCGTGTTCAGCCACGAGTTTTGAAATAAATGAGGGACATACAGTTCGGAAATGCCGATTTTTTCTTTGGCAATGCGGATATTAAATGATGATATTTCTCTGATCCCTTTGACTGCTCCGTTCTCGACGACAACCCGGCCGGCAAGCCCCACGCGGTGACCGCCTCTGATCGTGACATATCCTTTTTTCAATTCCTCTTCCAGTGTATACATGCTGTAATTTCCCAGCCTGTTTAAAAGAAGCGCCGAGTCTTCAGGTGTCGCCGCATAAGGGAGAAAGCGCGGCTTTCCTTTGTTCACCAGTTCGAGCGGACGACTTGTCCGAATCCGAATTTCTTCTATCTGATTGATTTCATGGTCGCCAAGACCGCTGAGCGCGCGTTTGATCGTATCGGGGAGAATCTCTGTGATGTGATGCAAAAACACTCCCTCCTCTTTTTGCTTGTCTTCTATAAAAATGTATGATCAAAGGAAGACATTATGACAAGTCGGTCTCTCTTATCATGTGTCACTATTTATAGATCCCCGCGATGATCAACACCACTCCCATAAAGATCAAAATCAGCTTTGCGTAAGAAAGCTGCCCTGCAATCTGATAGATGCCGATTGTCATTGTAATAATAAAGATGAGCGGCCCGACCATCGCAAGCACGCTGTTGACCGCCACGGCTTTTCTGACGTCATTTGTCAAAAGCATCACAACAGCCGCCGTCAGTTCGATCAAAGATGATACCACCCTTAACGCCGCCATTGTCAAAACCGTCGGATTGACTTGTCCAAAGAAAAGCTTCATGATCTTAAACCTCCAGTAACACTTCCTCTTTTTTTTACAATCTATGCTCTCCATTGAAAAAGTAGTCTTCCGATTTTTCTATTTAGCCTGTGAGAGGTAAAAGATTTCAGACAGCAAAAAAAGAGCCGGCTTCAATGAAGCCGGCTCTTTCCCGCTGTTACTCTTATGCTCTTGATACGTAAGATCCGTCAGAAGTATTGACAACAAGCGTATCTCCTTCGTTTACGAAGAACGGCACGTTGACAACAAGGCCTGTTTCTGTTTTTGCCGGTTTTGTTCCGCCTGAGGCTGTGTCGCCTTTGATGCCCGGTTCTGTTTCAACAACTTTCAGTTCGACCGTATTCGGAAGTTCGATTCCGATCGTCTCTGTCTGATACATCATGATGTGGACAGACATATTTTCAAGCAGAAATTTGAGCTCGTGTTCGATTTGCTTCTCGTTCAGCTCAAGCTGCTCGTAAGATGTCGTATCCATAAAAACGTGCTGGTCGCCGTTGGCATACAAGTACTGCATCGTTTTCGTTTCAATTTGGGCGCGCGCCACTTTTTCACCTGCGCGGAATGTTTTTTCCTGAATCGCGCCTGTACGAAGATTTCTCAGTTTGGAGCGGACAAATGCCGCACCTTTTCCCGGCTTAACGTGCTGGAAGTCAACAACGCGCCAGATGCCTCCGTCTACTTCAATCGTTAATCCTGTACGAAAATCGTTTACTGAAATCATGATTATCCTCCTATTGCTCCAATCAAACGGATTATAAAATAATTAATTCTTTCGCGGAATGGGTAAGGGATTCATTTCCTTCCTCTGTCAGGACAATATCATCTTCTATCCTGACCCCGCCTTTGCCCGGTATGTAAATTCCCGGTTCAACCGTTACAACCATGCCTTGTTCAAGCATCTGGTCCGAACGTGCTGAAAGCGCCGGACTTTCATGAACTTCCATGCCGAGGCCGTGGCCTGTTGAATGGCCGAAATACTCGCCGTAGCCTTGTGAAGATATGTAGTCCCTTGTATAAGCGTCAGCCTGTTTCCCGGTGATTCCCGGCTTGATGCTGCGCATGCCGATAGCCTGCGCCTCAAACACGGTTTGATAAATGCGTTTCAGCTCATCATCCGGCTCTCCTACCGCGACCGTACGCGTTATGTCCGAGCAGTAACCTTTATAGTAAGCCCCGAAGTCCAATGTCACAAGGTCGCCTTTCTCAATCGCTTTGCCGCTTGCCACTCCGTGCGGCAGACTTGAGCGTACGCCTGATGCCACGATCATATCGAAGGACGAATGATCCGCTCCCTGGCTCCGCATGTAAAACTCGAGTTCATTGGCGACTTCAATTTCGGTGATGCCGGGCTTTATGACCGTCAGAATATGGCTGAATGCATCATCTGCAATCTTTGCAGCTTCCTTTAATATCTTAATCTCTTCACTAGACTTAATCAAGCGCAACTTTTCCACAGATTGAGAAACAGGAACGAGTTCAGCTGCGCCAAGCTGCTCTTTGTAGGCGGCATACGTTCCGTATGTCATTTTATCCTGTTCAAAACCGATTTTGTTTATCCCCATCTCTTTGATCACTTCGGCGGCCTTTTGAACGAATCCGCCGGCATGCTGAACAATGTCAAAGCCTTTGATTTGATCTTTCGCCTGTTCTGTATATCGGAAATCTGTAATAAAGACTGCTTTGTCGCCGGAGATGACCGCCAGTCCTGAAGATCCGGTAAATCCGGTGATGTACCGCAGATTAACACTGCTCGTCACCAAAATCCCGTCAATGCCCAAACCGCCGAAAAGCTCTCTCAATTTGTTTAGTTTCATTGTCCACTAGTCCCCCTATTTGTTATTTGCGTTCATAAAATAACAGATGGCCAGCTTATAACCTTCAAAGCCGAGTCCCGTGATCTGGCCTCTTGCAACCGGAGCGATGACCGAGCGGTGCCGGAACTCTTCCCTCGCATGAGGGTTTGAAAGATGCACCTCAATCACCGGTATGCTGATTGCAGCAACCGCATCGCGGATGGCATAGCTGTAATGGGAGAAAGCCCCCGGATTCAAGACGATTCCATCGTATTGTTCCTCTGCCTCATGAAGAGCATCAATCAGGTCCCCTTCGTGGTTTGATTGAAAAAAAGTCAATTCAATCTGAATGCCTTCGGCAAATTGAAAAAGTTTTTGCTCCAAATCCGTTAATGTGTCTGTACCGTATACATCGGGTTCGCGTTTTCCAAGCCGGTTTAAATTCGGTCCGTTCAATATTAAAATATGCGGCAACTCTGCCTCCCCCTTCTCATCACGCAAAAAAATGTCCACTTACAGTGAACATTTTATCATATTGCTTCCTGATCAGACACTATTCTCTTGTTTCTCCAAGGGCCCTCGTCAGCTTTTCAGAATTGAGCTCATTGTATTCAAACGAAATCGAATAGCCGACGAATAAACCGTAAAGCAGGTAAATGCAAAGCGTCGTCACAACCGTTTCCCTCTTTAATTCAGCCACAGTCTGAACATCTGGGAACATCGGATTGAACAGGTAAAACACGACTGCCCACAAAACGGCTCCATATACAATGCCTGCCCACATGCCTTTGACCTGCTTCAAAGTGCCGTAGTAAAGCAGGGCAGCCCCGATGGAAATAACTCCGATCAGCAGGATGCTGATAAACGTCCCGAGAAATCCGTTTTTCCAATCGCCGATGACAAAAGGCTGGAGAATCATGTTTGCATTGACTTCGGAGAACTTAAAAAGGTACGCCAGTTCACCGAGTGCACTCCAAAGCACTCCGCCGACAAAGCCAGTCGTGATCACCCTTCCGATGAAAGTCATCGGAGCTTCACGCTTATTTTGCTCAAGCTCTTCCGGCTGCTTTTGATTGTCTTCATTACCCATACAGTCCAGATCACCTCCATTTCCAGTATGTCCAAAAACAGCCTCGCCAACATCCGCTTTCCCGGATTTTTAAGATCCGAGTGTAAAAAGCATGAAAAAGGGTATACTTTAATTAGATTTGGCATTGTAAGAGGTTCGAATTTCTTAAATTTTTGAGCCCGTCAATCTAGAGGTTTCAGCGTTTTTCCTGTACAATAGGTGTAAGGAAATGGTTAATGTACTCATAGATTGATACAGATAGGTTGATGCAAATGTCAAATCAAACAAAACAGCCCGCATACGGAGGGCAGGCTGTCGTCGAAGGCGTTATGTTCGGCGGCAGGCGCCATTATGTAACCGCGATCCGCAGAAAAGACGGAAGCATTGAATTTTTCAAGCTGCCTCGGAAAACCAATCCGGCGCTTGAAAAATTAAAGAAAATTCCTTTTCTCAGAGGGATTATCGCGATTATTGAAGCGAGCGCGAACGGCACCAAGCACTTGAATTTTTCGAGCGAACGCTATGACCTCGATCCTTCTTTAGACGATCAATTGAAAGAAGAGAAGCCGTCCAAGCTGACGATGATTTTTGGCCTCGCCGCAGTCGGCGTCCTGTCTTTTTTGTTCAGCAAGTTTATTTTTACGCTCGTGCCCGTTTTTTTAGCGGAGCTCACCCGTCCGGTCTTTCAGTCGGACGTCGCGCAGATTATGATCGAAAGCTTTTTTAAGCTGCTCCTTCTCTTAAGCTATATTTACGCCATATCTTGCACTCCTTTTATTAAAAGAGTTTTTCAATATCACGGAGCAGAACACAAGGTCATAAACTGTTACGAGCAAAATCTGCCGGTCACGGTTGAAAACGTTCAGCGGCAGTCAAGACTGCACTACCGATGCGGAAGCAGCTTTATTCTATTCACCGTCATCGTGGGCATGTTTGTTTACTTGCTTGTTCCTACTGACCCTCTCTGGGTACGTATTTTGAATAGACTCGCACTGATACCCGTCGTTCTCGGCATTTCATTTGAAGTTCTGCAGCTGACAAACAAACTGAGAGACATCCCCGTATTGAAGGTGCTCGGCTATCCGGGTTTGTGGCTGCAGCTTTTAACAACGAAAGAGCCGTCTGACGATCAGGTGGAAGTGGCCATCGCAAGTTTCAATGAGCTTCTTCATATGGAGACCAAAGCAGAGGACGAACAGAAGGAACCTTCTAATATCGTAATGTAATGCAACGAATTGGTTAATTTTTTGGGAGGTGGACAGTTATGAAGCAACGCGTACATCCTGTCTCAGCTTTAATTATTGCGTTTGGAATTTTTGGGTTTGTCTATTTCGCCGTCACAAGTCCGGGCCGCCTGCTCCAATACTTGGTTGTTTTTGCAGCGGTCGGCGCCATCATTTATTTCGTGATCAGGCGCATTTCCAATCGCGATATGGGCAGTGAAGGAGCCGCTTTTAAGAAAGCAGCCAAGCAATCCAACAAGCGTTTTCAGGATCACAAAAAACGCTCTGTAAAAGGCAAGGTTAATCATCTGAGAAGCGTACCGACTATCAATAAATCGAAGCCGGTATTGGTGAAGAAAAAAAGCCAGACTCAGCTGACAGTGATTGAAGGCAAAAAAAGCAAAAAGAAAAACAGGGCTTTCTTTTAAAACGTCCACTGTTTCAAAAATAATTCTGTTCGTTTTTTTCCTAGCTCGATTAGAGCTAGTTTTTTTTCTGCCGACATCGCGAATTCAGTCGACAAGACTTCCTCCACAGGTAAAAAAATGATGTTCCGCTCATGTTTTGTGGCAATGTGCCTGGCGTCATGCGCCTCTTTCATCGTCTCAAACAGCGCCCCGAACAGTTCGAACGCATTTTTAATCGTTTTCTTCGGCCTTTCTTTTTCATTGGGCATCAGCGTGATGCCCAATACCGGCCGTTTTTTTTCTGTTGTAAACAGCCACATCGGAAAATTGCTCAGAACTCCGCCGTCTACGACAACGCTGATGCCGCTGGAGGACTTGAGCTTCACCGGCTCAAAAAAATAAGGGATGCTGCAGCTCATCCGGACCGCCCTAGCAACGGAAAAACGTCTTGGATTTAAGCCGTACCTGTTTAAATCGTCAGGCAGCACAAGCATCTTGCCATTCGATAAGTCGGAGGCGATCAACTTCAGTTTTCCCTGTTCAAGATCCCCGAACACTGAAATGCCCTTCGCTTTCAACTTTTCGGAAATCCAGTTTTCCAGTTTATCTCCTTTATATAAACCGAGCCGCCAATAAATCGATGCCCATTGCAGCATTTTCAAAGGCAAGAGTGAAAATCTCGGGTCAAGGAGCTCGCTTTCATTTAATTCTTCCATCATTTGACGGATCTCCGCGCTTGTATAGCCGGCCGCGATAAACGAGGCAATAATCGAACCGGCACTCGTTCCGGCCAGCCTTTTAAATCGGAAGCCCCGTTTCTCAAGCGCCTCGTACGCTCCCACGAGTGCAATCCCTTTCATGCCGCCGCCTGAAAAAACCCCGTCGATGTACATCGCGATCTCCCTCCCTTAAAAGATGGCTTTACACCATTTTAAGAAACGGACCGAAAAAAAAGACCATGAGACAAAGCGGCAGACGGAAAAACTGATACTGAAAGAGAAAAGCCGCCGATACCCGGCGGCTTTTATTGATTTTCCTGTTCGTTTCTTTTTTGGACGCTTCTCAAATCGTCGATTCTTTTGCTATCGTCTTCAAAATACTGCACGAGATCTCCGACACGATCAATGCTGTTCCAGCTTAAATGATGCTCGATTCCTTCCACATCATCATAAATTTTCTCTTCGTCAACACCAATGATTCGTAAAAACTGCTCCAATAATTCATGTCTGTATACTAAACGCTTGCCTATTTTCTTCCCTTTAGGCGTCAGCACGAGGCCGCGATACTTTTCATAAATCAAGTATTCGTCTTTATCGAGTTTTTGAACCATTTTTGTAACCGAGGAGGGATGGACGGCCAGAGCTTCGGCTATATCTGAGACCCTTGCATATCCTTTTTCTTCAATCAGCATATAAATTTGTTCTATGTAATCTTCCATACTCGGTGTTGTCATCAAATCCCTCCAAATCACACCTATTCAAATCATAACAAGTTTACACTATGTGCATGTAAAAAACAAGCAACGAGATAACGTTTTCACCCGATTACCTTCTATAATTCCATTCATCTGCCGCATACTTCGTCCTGGCGAGATCGGCGACAAATGCCGTTTCCTCTTCTGTCAGTTCATAAGGCTCCAAATGAATGTTAAGCCCTTTTTCGAACCCTTTTTTAAAAGCTTCGCTCGCTTCTTCAATCGTGACTTTTTCTTTTGCCAGCTCATTGATGGCGACCGCTTTTTGTTTGAAGTTTCTCTGCATACGCTCTCTGAGGCGGTCATTTTTGTAAATAAACAAATCAAAGAGCTTGTCCTCATCCAGATCAAGAAGGATCGAACCGTGCTGGAGAATGACTCCTTTCTGCCTCGTCTGGGCGCTTCCGGCGACCTTTCTGCCTTCGACAACGAGCTCGTACCACGACGGCGCGTCAAAACAAACGGAAGATCTCGGGTTTTTCAGGCTCTGTTTCTCTTTTTCCGTTCTTGGGATGGCGAAATACGCATCAAGTCCCAGCTCTCTGAAGCCTTCAAGAATACCTTCTGAGATGACGCGGTACGCTTCCGTCACCGTCTTCGGCATTTCCGGGTGTTCTTCAGACACAATAACACTGTAGGTCAGCTCTTGATCATGGAGCACGCCTCTTCCGCCGGTCGGCCTTCTCACAAAGCCTAAACCGTGTTTTTTGACGGCATCCAGATTGATTTCTTTTTCGATATTTTGGAAATAGCCGACTGAAAGCGTCGGCGGATTCCAGCCGTAAAAGCGGATGGTCGGCGGAATCTTATTTTCGCTGTGCCAATAAAGGAGCGCCTCGTCAAGCGCCATATTAAAAGCGGGATCCTGTCTTCCCGAATCGATAAAACGCCATATTTCTTTTTCCATAACCTACCCTCTTTTTCTTTGGTATAAAATAAGTCTACCATTCCCTCTTAAAATTGAAAATAAATTCGGCGAATCAGATGACAGATTTCTGAGGCTTTACTATAATAGTATTTGTCTTAACATATCGTTAAAAATCTCCCGCTTATCAGACGGGATGAATTCAAAAAGGAGTCGGATCAGATTGTCTACCAGCAGCATTATCGTTCTCTTGATTTGCGCCGCGCTCATCATCTACGCGGTCGTTTCATACATCTATCAGCAGCGCATTATGAAAACCTTGACAGAAGAAGAATTCCGTGCCGGCTATCGCAAAGCGCAGCTCATCGATGTGCGCGAGCCGAACGAGTATGAAGGCGGCCACATTTTGGGCGCGAGAAACATTCCGCTTTCACAGCTTAAGCAAAGAAAAAGCGAAATCCGTCCTGACAAACCGGTTTACCTGTACTGCCAAAACAACGTCAGGAGCGGAAGAGCCGCCCAAACGCTCCGCAAACACGGCTGTAAGGAGATTTACAACCTGAAAGGCGGGTTCAAAAAATGGGGCGGGAAAATTAAAACGAAAAATTAATAACCGCAGCTGTCTCCAGTTGCAGCCAACATCCTAAAGCGTCTTCACGTTTTAGGATGTTTTTTTAGCCTATCCGGCAGTCAATCAAAACAGGCGGGGGCGGTTGACGTTTCAGATCAAAATAAGCCGGCGAAATGGGTTCGCCGGCTTTGTTCGTTATTTTTTCAAGTCTTCGATTGAATTGACATCTTTCATGTATGTCGGAACGACAAGGCCAATTTTTACGCCTGTCATGCTTGTACCGATATCTTCGTATTTGCCTTTATATTTTTCAGCATATGTTTTATGCGTTTGCGGCAGCCATGCAGCAAGTGAAGCATCGACGCTTCCATTTGCAATTCCAGTCCACATCGGGCCTGCTTCTACTTGGCTGAGCGTCACGTTGTAACCTAAGTCTTCAAGAACTTTTGCGATGACATTCGTGCTCGCAATTTCACTGTCCCATGCTACATAGCCGAGCTTAATTTTTTCGCCGTCCGCTTTATCGACGCCTTTTGTCCATTTCTTAACAAGGTCTTGATGTTTTTTTACGAAATCTGCTGCAGCTTCTTCCGCTTTTTTGCCTTCCTGAACGGCAAGCATAACTTCTCCCATATCATCCTCTGTCCAGCTGAATTGGCTGAGCAGCTTGTGTGCGCCCGGATGGTCGTCCTTGAATCCTTTGCGCGTAACAGTATGGATTTCTTCGGCATCGCCGTAAGAACCTTTTGGATCTTTCAAGTATTTGAGATCGTATTTTGCAAACATCCAATGCGGTGTCCAGCCCGTAATGATGATCGGATCTTTTTTATCGTAAGCTTTTTTCAATGCGGCTGTCATCGCTGAGCTTGAGCCTGATGTTACAGTCCACTTGCTGAGATCGTAATCCTTAAGCGCCTGGTCCGTTGCATTCATAATGCCCGCTCCAGGATCAATGCCGGTAATTTTATAACCGACTTGATCGCCAACTGACGCGTTTTTATCATTATTGCTGCTTCCGCAGGCAGCCAGACCCAATGTCAGTACTGCCGCAGTGCCGATTCCCGCTATCTTTTTCCACATTATGCATTCCCCCTGCTTTTTTTCAATTTTATATTTTGTGTAACCCGGTCAAGTACGATCGCAATAATAACAATCGCAAGCCCGGTTTCTACACCGGTACCCGTTTGCAGCTGTGTAACAGCCCGGTAAACTTCTTCTCCAAGTCCAGGTGCACCTACCATGGATGCAATAACGACCATTGACAACGCAAGCATGATGCTTTGATTGATACCGGCCAGAATGGTTTTTGTCGCGAGCGGCAGCTGCACTTTAAAGAGCCGCTGGCTTGTCGTTGAACCAAATGCTTCTGTAGCTTCAATCAGATCTTCCGGCACCTGCTGTATTCCTAAGATCGTCATCCGGATTGTCGGAGGCATCGCAAAGATAACGGAAGCGACAACACCCGGCACAACCCCGATATTGAAAAAGAAGATGGCCGGAAGCAAATAAACAAATGCCGGCATCGTCTGCATTAAGTCAAGGATGGGCGTAACGATTCTCCGAACAGTTTTCTTTTGTGAGCCCCAGATTCCGACCGGAATGCCGATAATGACAGAAATCAGAACGGATGTGACGACAAGCGCCAATGTCTGGAGCATGGCGTCCCAATATCCTAAATAATCAATGATTAAAAATCCGATTAAAGTAAACAGCGCAATGCCTCTTTTGCTGATCAGCCAGACGAGCGCGGCAAAGATAACGGTTAAAATAACCGGCGGAACAATACCCAGGCCTTGGACAATCGCATCAACAAACGATTCCACTCCGCTGGCAATTCCGTTAAATACCCCGCCGAACGACACCGTCAGCCAGTCAACAAACTGATCGATCCAATCGGCTAAAGGAATGCGGGGAAGCGATGATAAAGTAAACATTATCTCACCTCCTGAACAGCAGTTTCATGAGCTGGTTCATGATCTGAATGTGCATTAATATACCGGTCATTTCCGGCAAGCGCTCCGATTAACGCGCCTTTGACGATGATCCCTTTCATCCGCTGTTTTTCATCGACGACAGCGATCGGGATGCTGGCATCAGAGACCAATTCAAAAATATCCGTCAGGACCGCATTCTCTTCCACGGTTGTAATGTCTCTTGAGATGACGCTCTCCAGCGTCTGGCTTTTTTCGGCTGCTTTTTTAGCTGTTTCAGCATCAACGGAGCCAAGAAGCCTATTGTGTTTGTCAACGGCATAAATCGAGGAAATCCCCAGGTTTTTCATCAGCGTCA
The DNA here is from genome assembly GCF_022832475.1 of Bacillus sp. B19-2. Lineage (NCBI taxonomy): Bacteria > Bacillati > Bacillota > Bacilli > Caryophanales > Bacillaceae > Bacillus > Bacillus sp. B19-2. The sequence goes on along the minus strand of NZ_JALHKQ010000003.1, from coordinate 527,897 downwards.
GAGCGACGCGCGGCCCTTTGTCTGCGCGTACGGTTTCAGCGCGTTTCATAATATGGCCGGCTGTCAGCACTTTAGACAAGTCGACATCTTCAACGAATTTTTCAACATATTCGTTTGACGGGTTCATTAAGATCTCTTCCGGCGTACCTATTTGAACGATGTTTCCGTCTTTCATCAATGCGATTCGATCGCCGATCCTCAGCGCTTCATCAAGATCATGAGTGATGAAAATAATCGTTTTGCCTACTGATTCATGCAAATCAAGGAGTTCATCCTGCATATCCTTGCGAATCAGCGGGTCAAGCGCGCTGAACGCTTCGTCCATCAGCAGAATGTCCGGATCATTCGTCAATGCGCGGGCAAGCCCGACGCGCTGCTGCATCCCGCCGCTCAGCTGATCCGGATATTGCTGTTCATATCCTTCAAGACCGACAAGCTTTAATGATTCCATAGCTCTTATCCGGCGTTTACTTTTATCGACTTTTTGCAGTTCCAATCCGTACTCTGTGTTTTCAAGAATCGTTTTGTGCGGAAACAGAGCGAACTTTTGAAAGACCATGCTGATTTTTTTCCGGCGTATTTCCCGAAGCTGGTCTTTGGACATATTTGTTATCATGTCACCATCTATGTACACATGTCCTGCAGTCGGTTCAATCAGCCGGTTTAAAAGCCGCACCAAGGTTGATTTACCGCTCCCTGATAGACCCATGATGACAAATATCTCACCTTCATACACGCTAAAATCCGCTTGGTTCACCCCGACGGTCGCCCCGGTTTCTTTCAGAATTTCTTTTTTGGTTTTGCCATCGGCAAGCAGCTGCGTTGCTTTCTTTGCATTTTTCCCAAAAACTTTGGACACTTTTTCTACTTTTATCTTGATTGGATTTTCGTCTGAATTCATATTTCTCCTCCCGTATGAAGCAATCTAATATACCGTAACATTTATGTAACATATGAGACAAACGGCATATTCGCTGTCATTTTGTATCATACCTTCATATTCATCGTTATCACTCTCTACCCTTGTGAATCCTTCTAAATGCTCCATAATCCTCTTCTTTCAAGGTAAATTAAACCATTATCTTTCAATAAAACATTGAAACTATCACGTTTTGCAATGTAATTTTTATTTTCAATTTTAAATTTGATGAATTTACTATTTAATACTGGAGAAATCCTTCTCATTCAATTAGTTAATCGCTTACATAAAGATGTTATGTTTCACAATAAAAAAACCGGCGAAATCGATCCGCCGGCTTCTCATCATTTTTCATAACGCAGCACGGGCTTCCGCGCGGCTTTTGTTTCATCCATGCGTTTTACAACGGTTGAATGCGGTGCTTCCTGAACGACTTCAGGCGTTTCCTCCGCTTCTTTTGCGATCTGGATCATCGTATCGATAAACGCATCGAGCGTTTCTTTCGACTCTGTTTCTGTCGGTTCAATCATGATGCATTCCTCGACATTGAGCGGGAAATAGATGGTTGGCGGATGGAAGCCGAAGTCCAAAAGCCGCTTTGCGATGTCAAGCGTCCTGACTCCCAGCTTTTTTTGGCGCCTTCCCGACAGCACAAATTCGTGCTTACAGTGCCGGTCAAACGGCAGATCGTAGTATGGAGCAAGCTTTCTCATCATATAATTGGCATTTAAAACGGCGTTTTCCGTTACTTCTTTGAGCCCGTCCGGCCCCATTGAACGAATGTACGTATAGGCTCTCACATTGATCCCGAAGTTTCCGTAGTAAGGTTTCACCCTGCCGATCGAATGCGGACGGTCATGGTCAAAGGTATAGCAGCCGTCTCTTTTCACCAGCACCGGCTTCGGCAAATACGGAATCAATTCCTTCTTGACACCGACAGGGCCTGATCCAGGTCCTCCGCCTCCGTGCGGTCCTGTAAAGGTTTTGTGAAGGTTCAAATGGACGACGTCAAATCCCATGTCACCCGGCCTTGCTTTGCTGAGTACGGCGTTCAGATTCGCTCCGTCATAGTACAGCTTTCCTCCGGCTTTATGGACGATTTCAGCCATTTCTAAAATATTTTCTTCAAAAAGGCCGAGCGTATTTGGATTGGTCAGCATTAACGCGGCTGTTTCTTCATCTACGACACGCTTTAAATCTTCGAGATCAACAAGGCCGTCGTCATTCGATTTGACGGTGACCGTTTCAAATCCGGCAACAGTCGCAGACGCCGGATTTGTGCCGTGGGCCGAATCAGGAACAATGACCTTCGTCCTTTTATGATCGCCGTTTGCCTCATGGAACGCGCGGATCATCATCAGCCCGGTCCACTCGCCGTGCGCACCTGCAGCCGGCTGAAGGGTGACTTCATCCATCCCCGTGATCTCTTCCAAATGCTCGCTCAAGTCGTACAAGAGTTCCAGCGCTCCCTGCACGGTCCGTTCAGCCTGGAGCGGATGGATCGCAGAAAAACCCGGGATTCTCGCGATTTTTTCGTTAATCTTCGGATTGTACTTCATCGTGCATGAACCGAGCGGATAAAAGCCCGAATCCACTCCGTGGTTGCGCCTTGATAGAGCTGTATAATGGCGCATAATATCAAGCTCAGACACTTCGGGGAGATCTGCCGGTTCGTCTCTGAGATACGCTTCATCAAGGACATCTGTCACATCTGTTTCAGGGACGTCAAGCTCAGGAAGGCTGTAGCCGACCCGCCCTTCTTTTGATACTTCAAAAATAAGCGATTGATCTTGTTTATTCATGGCGATCCCCCAATTCATTCATGAGTGTATCGATTTCCTCTCTTGTTCTGAGCTCTGTCACGGCAATCAGCATGTGCTGTTTTAAATCCGGATATGAAGCGCCGAGATCGTAGCCTCCGATCATATTTTTCTCAAGCAGGCGTTCATTCGCTTTTTCCACAGGTTCATTGAGCCTGACGACAAACTCGTTGAACATCGGCCCGTCAAACACGACTTCAAGACCGGCCCGTTTAGCTGCTTCTTTTGCATAAGCCGCTTTTTGCAGGTTCTGCCATGCGATTTCCTTGACGCCTTTTTTGCCGAGCGCCGTCATGGCGACTGATGCGGCAAGTGCATTGAGCGCCTGGTTGGAGCATATATTTGATGTTGCTTTATCCCGTCTGATATGCTGCTCGCGTGCCTGCAAAGTGAGAACGAATCCCCTTTTCCCGTTTTCATCTTCCGTCTGACCGACGAGACGGCCAGGCACTTTTCTCATCAATTTTTTGGTGACGGCAAAGAATCCGCAGTGCGGCCCGCCGAAAGCGGCCGGTATTCCGAACGGCTGGGCATCCCCGACAACGATGTCAGCTCCCAATGCCCCGGGCGGTGTTAAAAGCCCGAGAGCAAGCGGATTGGCGGAAACGATGAACATGCTTTTCCCTTTATGGGCAATCGGTTCAATGTCTTTCAGCGGCTCGATTCGCCCGAAAAAGTTAGGGTATTGGACGATCACTGCTGCTGTATCTTCGCAGACGGCTTCATCAAGAGCCGCAAGATCTGTTGTTCCGTTTTTGGCAGGGACTTCTACCACGTCGATGTACTGTCCTTTCGCATACGTTACTAAAACCTCGCGCGATTCGGGATGGACGGTTTCCGAAACGACGATTTTTTTCTTTTTTGTATGTCCTGAAGCAAGCATTGCCGCTTCGGCTAATGCCGTTCCCCCGTCATACATCGACGAGTTGCTGATATCCATGCCCGTCAGCTCGCAAATCATCGTTTGAAATTCAAAGATCGCCTGGAGCTCCCCTTGAGAAATTTCAGGCTGATACGGTGTATAAGCCGTGTAAAATTCCGACCGCGAAATCACGTGGTCCACGATGACGGGCTGGTAATGATCGTATACGCCCGCTCCCAAAAAAGAGGCGTACGTCACTGTATCTTTATTTTTAGCCGCGAGTTTCGTCAGCTCTTTTGTGAGTTCAGTCTCGGACTTTGCCTTTTTAATTTGGTATTCCCCTTTAAATCTGACGCTTTCGGGTATATCGGAAAATAGCTCGTCGATCTTCTCGACTCCAATTGCCTCAAGCATCTCCTTTTTATCCTGATCTGTAGCTGGCAGGTAACGGTGCTTCATCTTCAGTCTCCTTTCACGGCCTTGGCAAACTTACGGCTGCCGTTTGTAAAATGGGGTTTTCACGATTTTCGCTTTCAAACGCTTATTTCTGATTTCCACTTCAACGACGGTGTCGAGGGCGCAGGCTTCTTTTTTCAGCAATGCGAGGCCGACGTTTTTCTTTAAGGTCGGCGACTGTGTGCCGGTTGTCACCTCGCCTGCTTGTTCGCCTTGATAATAGACGGCGTATCCGTGTCTTGGAATGCCTTTATCGATCATTTCGAGGCCGACGAGCTTTCTGTCCGCTCCATGTTCCTTTTGGCTTGCCAGGACGGCTTTTCCGAAGAAATCCGAGGCTTTGTTTGTTTTGACGGCGAATCCGATGCCGGCTTCGATCGGTGTAATGTCTTTTGAGAGCTCCTGTCCGTACAGCGGCAGCTTCGCTTCAAACCTCAGCGTATCCCTCGCCCCGAGGCCGCATGGTACCAATCCCGAATCCTTGCCCGTTTCAAGGAGCAGCTTCCAAATGTAGGATGCATCTTCACTCCGGCAGTAAATCTCAAAGCCGTCCTCTCCCGTGTATCCCGTTCTGGACACAAGCGCCTGCACGCTGCCGATCGCCGCATCATCCCTGAACGTAAACGGCTTTAACCCGGCAAGATCGCTATCTGCGACCTGTTTTAAAATCGCTTCGGCCTTCGGTCCTTGAAGGGCAAGCAGCGCAACCTCGTCAGACACGTTTCGAACCGAAACGTCTCCTTCTTGGTGCTTGTTCATCCACTCGACGTCTTTGTCGATATTGGCTGCGTTAATGACGAGCATGTAGACATTGGCCGCTTTTTTATAGACGAGGAGATCGTCGATCGTTCCGCCGTCTTCATAGCACATGGCCGTATACTGGGCACCGCCTTCTTTCAGCGTCGAAACATCGTTTGTCAACAGTTTTTGCAAAAACGGAAGGCTGTCTGTTCCTGTGATTTCGACCTCCCCCATGTGTGAGACGTCAAAAAGCCCCGCTTTCGTCCTGACGGTTTCATGCTCCTCTTTAATTGAAGAAAATTGAACAGGCAGTTCCCAGCCGCCAAAATCAATCGTTTTTCCGCCATATTCCTTATAAAGGTCAAATAAAGGCGTTCGTTTAAGCATTCTGCTTCCCCCTTCGCTTTTCAAACTAAAAACAAGTTTGCCAATCATCAGAAAACAAGAAAGATTCCAACGCCATCCGGATGGTTCCGCCGCTTTGGACGGCACAAAAAAGGACAGAGAAGCCCCTTTGTCAGTTCTGAGGCTCTCTGTCCTGGCACCTGAAAGTTTACTTTGCATCAAAAGCAAAGATGTCCCCTTTGGTGGTTTGCTAAAACATCATATGATACAAACTCTCTCCAGAGTTGCGTCAAGCAAGAGTTCTTTTGCCTGAGAGATTCACTGTTTCCCCAGCTTGCTCCTTCGGCGCCGCTTTTAGGTTTCCCGCTACCGGTCTCTCCCCTTGCTGTCATTCGCTCATATTCATTTCTTTTCATGGACATACTATATAAAGCTTATGATTTTTTTACTGATGATCTACAAATATCCTACCATCATCACAACAATTGGGCAACAGGAAAAATCATTAACAATTTATTATTTTAAAATAAGAATGTTCGTGTTTTGTTTATTTGTTAGCAAAATCCGTTTTTTTCACGCAAGATTTTCTTTTAAAAAAGAACATTTGAATCTCAGAAGAGAAAGGCGGCATTAGTGATGAGACCAGACATTCATTTCGACAACGAGTGGCCGGAACAGTTCAAAAAGCACCTTGATGAAGACGGACCGTGGGCGAATTGGGAGCTTTACAAGCTTTCCTGTGAAGTGCAGAAAAGGCTTGCCATTCCGACGTTTGAAGGCTTGCAGGCCCCTTATCACCTCCCAGGCTTCACCCCGCTTCCCCATCAGCTTGAAGTCGCCCGGAAGGTAGTCGAGCAGATGAACGGAAAAGCCATCTTGGCGGATGAAGTGGGCCTCGGCAAAACGGTCGAGGCTGGGCTGATATTAAAAGAATACATGATTCGCGGGCTGGCCAAGAAAATCTTAATCCTCGTCCCCGCCTCGCTCGTCTCGCAATGGGTGAAGGAACTGCGGGAAAAATTTTTAATTCCGGCCGTGGAACAGAAAAAAAGCTATGTCTGGGAGCAGTGCGATGTTGTCGTCTCCTCCCTTGACACGGCAAAGCGGTCGCCGCACAGGGAGACAGTTTTGTCGATCCAGTATGATGTGGTGATTATTGATGAAGCTCATAAACTGAAAAACAATAAAACAAAAAATTACGAGTTTGTCCGCAGCTTAAAGAAAAAATATTGCCTGATGCTGACGGCGACGCCAATCCAAAACAAGATCGACGAAATATTTAATCTCGTTTCCCTGCTAAAACCCGGACACTTGGGAAATGAAAGCAACTTCAACAAAGATTATACAAAACAGATCAATTCAGCTGAAGCGCATGAACGCTTGAAATCCCTTATCAATAAAGTCATGATCAGAAACAGACGGCATGATACCGGCATTACCTGGACGAAGCGCCATGTCGAAACCGTGCCCATTTCCTTTTCTCCTACAGAACAGGCTTTGTATGACGAGATTAAAAAACTGAAGACAAGTCATCAGCATTCATCAAGCATGTTCTCAATCATGACATTGGAGCGCGAATGCTGTTCAAGCAGAGAAGCTGTCTATATGACGCTGAAAAACATGCTTGACCGAAAGGATCGCGAAGCGCCGGTGATCTCTGAACCTGTCATCCACCATTTGATCGAAAAGGTCAACGAGGTCGCGCAAAATTCAAAAGCGCTGAAAGTTGTTGAACTCATTCAAGAACTCGATGACAAAGTCATCATCTTTACTGAATACAGGGCGACGCAGATTTATCTGCAATGGTTCCTCCAGCAGAACGGCATCAGTTCTGTACCGTTCAGAGGCGGATTTAAAAGAGGAAAGAAAGACTGGATGAAAGATTTGTTCAGGGGCAAAGTTCAAGTTCTGATCGCGACTGAAGCAGGCGGCGAAGGGATCAACCTTCAATTTTGCAATAAAATCATCAACTATGACCTTCCGTGGAACCCGATGCGTCTCGAGCAAAGGATCGGCCGGATTCACCGGCTCGGCCAGGAACGCGATGTTTACATTTACAACATGGCAACAAAGCATACCGTAGAAGAGCATATTTTAAAGCTTCTCTATGAAAAGATCCATTTGTTCGAAAAAGTCGTCGGAGACTTGGATGATATTTTAACAAAAATCGAGGTCGGCAATTTTGAAGACCACCTTCACGACATTCTCTTTTACTCCGCAACAGACGAGGAAATGAAGATCAAAATGGAAAACTTAACCTCTTTCATTTCATACGGAAATGAAGCCGATTCAAACCAAAAACAGATCGGAGGCTAAAATCAAATGCGTCAGGAAGAAATATACCTGTTTTTAGAACGCTTTTTCATCGCAAACGGCTGCACGATCATCGACAAGAGTTCAGGCCACATGACCGTGCAGCTGACTGTTGAAGTCGATAAACAGATTATGAACAGGCCGTTTTACTGGCACTGGCTCGAAAAGACGGGGGGAGAGCCTAATCCGATGAAAATCACGCTGATCACGAATGAAGACGAGGCCCCTTCCGATATCGAAGGTGAGTTTATTCATTTTGGATCACCAAGACTTTTTCAAATTTTCCAGGCCGTGCAAAAAAACGGCAAATTTATTCGCCTTTATGAGAAAATCCGTTCCGATGGATCCCATATTTCCCTGGAACCGTGGCTCGGCATGAATGTGACGATCTCGTACCAATCCGACATGAAAAAAGATAAGCTTTTGTCTCTCGGCCTTCATTTAATCAGCGGTCAGCTGGTCGAATCGTTTCAAGAACAAATGGAGGCCCGCGAGCTCTCTTCACAGATCTCTGACTACTGCTACACGATGTCGCCGTTGATTAAGCCGGAAAGCGGCATTAAACGGCTTGAGCGCTATATCGAACAGGCGGCCAGAAGCGAGCCGCTTGATTGGGCTGAAGCTTCCCTGAAACGTTGGAATAACGACCTGTCACTTTTAAACCAATTTTATGAGGATACTGAAGAAAAACCGGAGGAATACGAAATTGAGAAAAAGGCACTCCAAACGCTTTACGAACCTAAAATCGATATTAAAGTTCAAAACGGGGGGTTATTTTACTTGCACAAAAAAAATTCAGGATAATTTTTCCGATTCGACACCATTCTTGTTTTTATTCAGCGAGCTGGACTTATAATAGAACTAAAGAGATAGGAGGAACTTTCGTAACACCATTTGGACAAGGTTGGTAAAGTGTTGAGTCTCGGGGTTTATCTTTGTTTATCACAACACGGTTGTCTGAAATACATAATCAAGTATTTTGGGGGGGAAATGTATGAATAAAGATAAAAATGAGAAAGAAGAATTGGATGAGGAGTGGACAGAACTGATTAAACACGCTCTTGAACAAGGCATTAGTCCAGAGGATATACGTATTTTTCTCAATTTGGATAAGAAGTCTTCAAAACCTTCCGCATCAATTGAAAGAAGTCATTCAATAAATCCTTTCTGAATGTGCTATAATATCGAAAGGAAGGTGATGACATTGATTGGCCAGCGTATTAAACAATATCGAAAAGAAAAAGGCTACTCACTATCTGAACTAGCTGAAAAGGCTGGGGTAGCGAAGTCTTATTTAAGTTCAATAGAAAGAAACTTGCAAACAAACCCCTCCATTCAATTTCTAGAAAAAGTCTCCGCTGTTCTGGACGTCTCGGTTCATACCCTGCTCGATGAGAAAGATGAAACCGAATACGATGGTCAATTAGATAGTGAATGGGAAAATCTAGTTCGTGACGCTATGGCATCAGGGGTTTCTAAAAAACAATTTCGAGAATTTTTAGATTATCAAAAGTGGAAGAAAAGACAGGAAAAGGAGTAAGGGAAACATATCTTACTCCCTTTGGCATTTTTTACGCTGAATAAGCCGATTCCTCATGAACATAAAAAAACGGATCATATAGATCCGTTTTTTAAATTGCACCATTATTTATCTTCACTGTGCGCTCTTTCGTTCTCTTTTACATAACCTTTTTCATCGGCATGTTTTTTGCCGTCGATTGTCAAGCCGTTCCATTGAGTACCTTCGAATGAGAAGTCAAGCTGCACAGAATCTCCTTGATATTTGTTCTGTACCATTCTGCCATTGGCGTCTGTTGTTTTGTCATTGACGAACTCAATCACCAATTGAACTTTGTCAAAGTCATATGGATCTTTTGGAATGCCGTCGTATTCAGGCGCCGTTTTTCCGTTGATTGTCGCTACATTGATTTTGCCATTGTCATGCAGAAACTCTGGCTGGATTGCTTTTTTCACTTTTTCATACGCAGCCTTATCTTTTTTCGCGGACATATTGTACAGATCATAAAGGTTGGCTTCATCTAAAATGATGTTTTTAGGATAGCCGTTTCCGCCTTCAACTCCGACAGTCAGAACGCTGACTTTAAATTGTTTCAGGAAGTCTTCAGCAGAGTTCTTCCCGCCGTTTTTCGCGTTTCCGTCAACGAAATTGCTGTACCCAAGCTGCATAAGCACTTCTTTAATCGCAAGTGATCCGTCATTTTTGAATTCGAAATCTTTAGTGAATTTGTCGCCAGGTTTTAAGTTGGACAAGTTCACCCTTGCAGATGTATCTTTCGCATTCAGGTCAAGCGTACCTGCTGCATAAGTTGCTTGAGTTGTTTCGATGTCGTTAAACGCAGCCCAAGTTCCTCCTCCTACTAATGCCAGTCCAAGCGCAGCAGACGCAACGCCTAATCCGAGTTTTTTCTTTGTACCCATTGATAACTCCTCCTTTTATAATAAGAAAATCTGTATATATGGAGACCTGAATGTTCAGGTGACCAACGAAGATTACATGGAAACTGATTGATCTTTCCCGGCGGCTTCAATTGCTTTAGTTTTTTGGTCAATCTCTCTTAAAGCCGCGGATACAGTAATCACTGCATAAAGAATCAACAAGAGTCCCGGCACGATCAGCAATATGGCTGTGCCGATCGGTTTACTTGCAAAATCCAGCAAATACCCGGCATACGGAACCGTAATGCCCGAATACTTAGCGACAACATTTTCCGCCAGCACCGGATCGGAATCAGGGTTTTGGTTATTGTCACCCTTTGTTTTAAACATGAGATTTGATTTATTTTTTGTTATACCGATAATTCGGTGGGTAACCATGGTGTTTTCGTCTTGCATGAATGTAATGATATCTCCCTTTTTCAAAGACCCGGGATTTTCAATCTTTTGAACGGCTATCACAGAACCTGTTTTAAACTCCGGCTCCATCGAACCGGATAAAACCGTTTTCAATTGATAGCCGAAGAGTTGCGGCTCTCCGCCAGACGACTTTGTCGAAATCACGACGATGACCGCGGCGATGATGAGTGTGAAAATAATCACATATAAGATATTGCTGACCCATTTCATCACATGTTTCATGACGCTTCCCCGCTTTCTAATGAATTTTCTTCTTTTCTATTTTCTTTATCTACGGATTCACTGCTCTTTGGTGTTTTCTCTATGTCCTGTTCAGACTTTTCCCGTGTTTCTGTCTGTTCTGTTTGCTTCGGCTTTGCTGAAGCTTTTTTAGGCGGCTTCGGTGTTTCTTCTTTGCAGTCTTGAAGCTCCATCACATTTGACCAAATGAAAGGCTTGCCTTTTTTCACATCGGGATGGCCTTCGGGCTTAATCAGTTTAAAAGCGTAGAGCCCTCCTTTTGCCGCCCGCTTTGACTCTATCCGGTAGATGCTCTTTTCGGCTTCTTTTTTGAACGCGCCTTTATCGATCACCGTCCCGTCTTCTAGCGGCTTTTTGGCACTGCCGAGTTTATGAAGCTCCCACTTCCATTCAGAGTCGGCGATTTGGCTGCCGCGGTTTTTATATTCTGCAAACAATGTCAGCGGTGCACAGACCGTACCTTTCGTCTTTGTCTGTTTTTGAAGCTTCAAATTGCTCCCGTCCCACTGTTTCTCATCTTGAGGAAATGATGAGGCCGCTTTCATTGTCATGCTGTATGTTTCCACATCGTGAAATGATGCGTTTGTATGCTGTGACAGCTGACTCCCCAATCCAATTAAAAGATAAATGATCAGCAGCGTTTGAAAAACGATGATGTTTTTTCCGGCTCTTTTTCGGCATCTCCTAGTTCGAGATAATCGGATCATGACTACCCTCCTAGCGAGTATGTAATGACTTTATTCGCTCGTTCGTTTTAAAGAACTTGATAGTTTGAGTATAAAGAACAAACGTACCATTTGAAAACTATCAAAATAGTCGATTAGGTTCGTTTTACAGAACATTTTCGTTTAATTCCTCAAAAAATCTCTCAAATTCTCATCTTTTTGAAAAGTTTGAAGTTCTTTATAGAGTACATAATTTCTTCTTGATTTTTGTATAAACACTGTTAACAAGGAAAAAATAGGATAGAAAGGATGATGCCCCGTGCTGAAAAACGTCATGTTATGCTCTTTTTTGCTGCTTGCAAGCATTGGGCCGCTCAATGCCCATGCGGCGGCTTACGAAACAGCCCGCATGTCTAAGTGGGAAGAAAAAGCGGTTGAGGAAGCAAAAAAGAGGTATCCGGAAGCAGAAGTGCGTCTCACGAAAAAAGTATGGGATCGAAAGCGGGCGGATGAAGCGGTCAAACAATACCATGTCACATTGAGTGAAGGAAATAAAAATTTCGGAGTGTTTGTCACCATTTCATTTGAACCTGCGACACACAAAATCAACAAAGTCGTCGTTGTGGAAGAATATAAATAAGCCGCTTTGCAGTGAAAGCGGCTTGTCTTTATTTATGCCGTTTAAAAAACATAATACAGCCAAGAGGAAGAATGCCGAACCATTGATATATCCTGGACGGCGGCTTTGATTCTTTGCGTTTTTCTTTCATTTCTTTTCTTTCCTGCTTAGGCGTGTCCATATATTTTACGAGCTGTTCCGTCATATATTTAACATAATCGTTCGTTTTCATCACATCACCTCTTGGGGAGTTCTGTCAGTTGAAGTGTTGTCATGCGAATCTTTTTTTATACATTCTTCATGATCCCGACACACAATTTTTAATATTCTTTCCACTTTGTGATTTTTCGATTTCTCAAATCATATTGAAACTCCGCGCTCGTTTCTGCGCCCGAATCTGTCGTTACCTCTATCTTCACTCGCTTGAGCTGCTGATGAGCCGGATTTACAGTGTACGATATTAAGCCATACCGTTTTTGAATTTTCTCTTTTGTCTCTTCGTGAATATGGGACAAAGCATGGAGAATTCCATTTTGGAGAAGGTTTTGCTGAATGTGAAATTCTTTTGTTTGCTCTGCAAACATTCGTTGATTCGTTAATAAAACGGCTGAATGACTCGCGCAGAGCATGCAAACCACAGCTGTGAAAACAGCAGCTGGATAAATGAATCCTTTTGAATTTTTCACGCGATCACCTTTTACATATGATAGAGCGGAATGGACTTACGGTATGACTTGCCGCTTAGACTTGTCGCTTCAAGGATCAGCAAGTGATCTTCAATCACAAACCTCATGTGTTTGACATGTTGTAAAAGCGGCACATGACCTTTTCCATTCACTCTTTTTCGAATAACTGTTTGATATTTCTCATAGCGAACGGCGTCACCTTGGCGATTTGTCATTTCTAATGACTGCTGATCGCCGGCCGCTCTTATATCAAGTGAATTCCTGCACTCCTTCAATATTTGCTCGGCAGTAATCGTCCATTCACGCAGGTGAATATCCGCACCGTTTCTTTCCGGGGATAAAAACAGATGAAATATCGAGGCCATCGTTCCTGCAACGAACATATACACCATTAAGGAAACCAGTACATTAAGAAGGGTAAATCCCTTTTGCCCGCAAAATGGTGAAACAACGCCTTTGGCTGTCTCTTTTTTCAATGGAGATGCACACTTCATAATCATCTCCCTGCTCCTTCCATTCAATAAAGTAAGATGTGTTCCGGTAAAGCACGGTTTCTTTAGGCTGAAACTGTCCTGTCAGCGTGTAGCGGCTGATCTTTTCATCCAATATGCGATATGCCTCTTCTTCTTTTTCGGATGTCCCGCGCTGCAAAGACAGCTGATGAACCATAGGAATCAATAACATGGTGATCATGACCCATATGCCGAACGCGGAAACAGCTTCAACTGTTGTAAAGCCTCTATTTTTTTTGCACATTAATCTTTCCGCTTCCTAAATAGATCGTCAGTGCAAAAGAGGCGTGCTGTGTATCGATCACGATTTTCCCCCCTTGATTCGGAGCTCCGCTTGGGTTAAAAGTAAGAGTTCGTTTGAGCGTCGCTTTTTTGACCGCGATATTGCAACTGTATTTCCTGACCAGCTCAGACGATGAGCCTTCGTCCGAATGCTTAATAATATAGCGGCAGCCGGCAAAGTCAAACTGCACCTTAACCGTCGCATGGCGGACGAGAGCTGTCTGCTGAGCGTAAAGCAAATCCTCTTCAAGCTGTGAGACAAAGTGCTGAACGACTCTTTTTTCATAAACGGGAGGCAGTGCGGCAAAGAGAAGAGAGAGCATAATGGAACCGATCATCAATACAGTTAAACTTTCCAAAAGCGTGAATCCTTTTTGATTCATAACCGTCAATCAGCCTGTGCTTTGCCGTTTGAAATTTTAATTGCTTTCCCATTCGGACACTTTAAGTTCTTCTTCACGTAACCTTCAGATTCAAGGTCCGCCCTGCTCGGCATCTTCCCGTCATGATCCATTTGATAAGCCGTGATTTGCGCTTGAACCATATTGATTAACCCTTCGCATCCTTTCTTTTGAATACTTTGATTATGCTTGGTCACATTCGGTATGGTGATCAACAGCAGGATGGAGATGACGAGCATGACGACTAACATTTCTATCAGTGTAAATCCCTTTTCATTCACAGTTCCGTCCTCCTTATAACTGGTTCATCATTTGATACATTGGCAAAAGCATAGACAAATAAAGAATGAATATCATCGCCGCGGTCAGCCCGTAAATCAATGGCTGAATCAGACCTGTCCATTTTTCTGCTTTCCGTTCAAGCCGCTCAATCAAAAATTGACTGTATGAATACAGCTCTCTGTATAAGTGTCCGTTTAATTGGCCGTGAGCAACAGCCTTTGCCAAATCATTTTCATAAAACGGATGCCCGGCCAGCATCTGCTCCAGACTCTCCCCTTGTTTCAGCCGCTCAATCAGGCGCTTCGCTTCATTTTTATGAAATGATAAAAACGGCTGGCTTTCAAATGCTTTTAAACTGTCATATACAGACAGACCCGCTTGCAAAAGATTGCTCAATTGGAGCGATAAAAAATAACTGTTGAATAGTTTGAAGGTTTGGCCCAGCAAGGGAATTCTAATGAGAAAGGTCATTTTGTCTTCTGGAGGTTTATGGCGAAATGAACACAGGTAATAGAGGGATAAAGCTGCAGCAATCATCAGCATTCCTGCGAAAAAAAGATAAAAATGATCAAAAACCGAAAAGATGAGGGTCGTTGCAAAAGACGTTTCAACGTTCATTGATTCATAGATCGCGGAAAATTGCGGGATGATTGCCGATTTCATAATAGAGATAATGACGCAGACCGTTAAAACTAAAAACAAAGGATATCTGGCGGCTTTCTTTAGTTTTTCGGTTTGAGCGATCTTGCGGTGAAGCAGCTCTCCGCTCTGCCGAAAGGCATATGGCAAATTCCCGTGCTGTTCGGCAAAGTAAACAATGGTAACAGCATCCTTATGAAATGAGATCATTTCAAGCACTTGAAACACAGGTCGACCTTCTGTCAGCTTCTCCATCGCAAATGTCAGATCTGCTCTTCGCCTTTCATTCAATTGCAGTTCCAGCATACTTAAAGCATCCAAAATCGTATATCCGCTCTTCATCATGTCTCCGAGCTTTTTCAGAATGTCCGCCTGTTCCCGGACGGGCCACCTCATTTTAATCTTCATGGCCTATCCAGCGTTCATAAGTATTCGACGGCAGATATCCGAGTGCTATTCCCTTCTGGATCAGCGTTTTCAAAGTTTCTGTTTTCATGTCACCGCACCTGCCTTTTGCTTCTTCGATGCAGAGATTGAGGCTTTTTCCGTACAAAAGTTCAAAGACGCTTGCTCTTCTCACAGGCCTCGACAATCTGCAATATAAAGAGCAGCTGTCGCCGCAAAACGGGCAGACGAGACCGACGAGGCGTTGGGCGCTGATTGCAACCAATGTTTGTTCAATTTCTGTCATATCAACGCCGAGCTCGAGCAGTCTGTTTATCGCGCCTTTTGCATTTTTCGCATGCATGCTCGATAAAACAAGGTGTCCTGTCAAAGCTGCCCTGACTGCGATTTGGGCTGTTTCGGCATCGCGAATTTCTCCAAGGATGATCATGTCCGGATCGTGGCGAAGCACCGCCTTCAACCCCGCAGAATAAGTCATGCCCGCTTTTTCATTCACTTGCACTTGCAAAATGTTTTCGCTTCTTGATTCGACAGGGTCTTCCAATGTAATGATATTTCGCTTAAAATGCCGCTTGGCGTATTCAATTAAAGAATAGAGTGTTGTCGTTTTCCCCGAGCCTGTCGGACCGGTGAACAGCATTAATCCGTGGGAATGCTTTAGAAAAGACAGCAGCTTAACTGTTGCACTCGGAAACAATGAAAGCTTTGTGAGCGGCTTGCTGCTCATCTTGGGAAGAAGTCTGATGACCAAGCTTTCATCATGGATGGTGGGCAGAGTGGACATTCTTAAATGAACGGGCTGACGGTTGATATAAAGAGTTAAAGCCCCGCTTTGCGGCAGCCGTCTTTCACCAATGTCCATCGAAGAGAGGAATTTAAAGTGAGAAATGAGCCTTGAGCACTCATTTCTCGTTAATCTGTCTTTTTGAAACAGTTCATCATCAATCCTGAAGCGGACCACCGCCTCTTTTTCACCGGGAACAATATGAATGTCTGACGCCTTCATTCTATATGCCTCGTCAATTAATCTTCCGCTTAATGATTCAATCGTGTACAAACCATTGCGCCTCCTTTCTAAGCGCAGTTTATACGAAAAACATCGGAAGCATCAAATCCTTAAAAATCGCAAATCAAGCTGAATGCGAAGCAAAAACGGAATTTCCGAATACCGATTTGACTATTTTATTCAGCTTCCAACTGCTGAAATGAGAAATTTAAACCTTCTCTTCAGACTTGCCGTTTTCACGGATGCAAAAGCCTTTATTGCAAAGCGCCTTAGCAAGGCTCTGTTCTGTTTTAATATGCGAAAAATCCATGCCAAGCTTCACAACTGTTTGGGCAATCTCCGGTCTTAACCCCGAAAGAACCGTCTCAACGCCAAGTAGTTTTGTGCTGTCTACGACTTTGAACAACTGGTAGGCAACCATCGTATCGACGACAGGAACACCGGAAATATCAATAAACAGATGCGAGAGATGAAGCTCAGCAGACTGCTTGAGCGCAGATTCAATGATCACCGTTGCCCTGTGAGTATCAATTTCGCCAATGAGCGGCAGGACACCGATGTGTTCTGATACCGGTATAACCGGTGCGCTCAGTTCGCGTATCATCTCGGTCTGCGCCTTCAATTGGCTCTTTGTCGTATGCTCATATTCAAGAATAAACTGTTCAATAACCTCATCCATCATTGAGTGAAGCTGTTTATTCCAGATAAAAAAATCTTTTTTCGAACAGTCCGGTGCATGTTTATCTGAAAAATGCTCGATTTCATCTATTAAAAGTTCACGGCACACTTTAAAACCCTTTATGCTGTCAGTCACCGGAATTTGGCTGACAGCCCTGTCGTAGGCAATTTCCTTGGCGCATCCGGAGGCTTTATCCCAGCATAGCGCCTGTTCATCCTTGGCAAATACCCTTGAAACAGACAGTATAAAGTCCTTATATTGCTGTGCCGTTTTTTCTTTTTCAGACGCTGTTCGGGACAGCCATTCACCGGTGATTCTGTCCGCCTGTTTGACCAGATACTCATAAAGGGCTGCATGCTTGTTTTCCATGTCAATCCTCCTCATTGTTTTCCTTTAAAATCAATCGTTTTTATGACCGACATTTTGATCACTATGTATAAAACGAAATCGATTGTCTACACTATGCGTAAGCGCATTGGGCTATAGCCAAGCGGTAAGGCAACGGACTTTGACTCCGTGACGCGCTGGTTCGAATCCAGCTAGCCCAGTTACACAGGCGAAAAAACGAAGATATGCTGAACATGCAATGTGTCAGCAATCTTCGTTTTTTTCAGGAAACAGAACGGTGTAAGGTGTGTTTTTTTAATTTTAAGAGTTCGCCGGGATTATATCCGACAACCAGCTTATCGCCGTTTACGATAATCGGGCGTCTCAGCAGCTTTGGTTTTTGAATTAACAATTCCAGCACTTCGCTTACCGTTAATTCTTCAATATCAAGATTTAACTCTTTAAATGCCTGGCTTCTTGTCGCCAATATCTCATCGATTCCTTCGGTCGTGAGAGACAAAATATGTTTCAGCTCGTCCTGATTCGGCGTTTCCCTGAAAAGATGCCGCTCTGTAAAATCAACCTGGTTCGCTTTCAGCCAATGTTTCGTTTTCCGGCATGATGTGCAGCTCGGGTATGAATAAAAGGTCAGCTCTTCCATGAATGATTCCTCCTTAAAATGTACTGACTTTGTCTTTGTATGTTTTAGTACCCGTGATATTTTCCGTTTAAACACGTGACAGGTGATTTTTTAAAAATGCTTATCACAAAATTGTAAAAAATGAATTGATTTTCCCAAAATGAAAATGTTTACATTTCAAGATAAATTGGCTTATAATAAAATCAAAGGGGCTTTTTGGGAGGGATATAAATGAATCGCATGTTCCGTGTGTTAGGTTTCTGGACAGGTATCTTTGCGGTCATGTTTTATTTAGGAAATATGAAAGATGCATCACTGCTGTTCTTCGGTCAAACTGTATTCTTTGTGTTCTTATCGTATCTCAACTTGACCGAGCGGATGTACATTTATATTTTCGGTGCTTACTTGACAGTCTTTTTTGCCGCATTTACATATTATTCTGTGTTCATTATGGTTCCCGGGCAGGGAGGCCATTAAAAAAGACGATCCATCGGGATCGTCTTTTTTATATTTTACAAAGTAAATCCGTTGATGAACGGGTTTTGTTCCTGTTCTGTTGCTATGTCCGTCTCTGGGCCGTGACCGCTTAACACAAGCGTCTCTTCCGGAAGCGTCAGCAGTTTTTGATGAATACTGTCCATCAGCACCTGTTGATTGCCTCCTGGCAGGTCTGTACGCCCGATCCCTCCTTGAAACAAAACATCTCCGGAAACGATCAGGTTTTCCTCTTCCGCATAATACGAGATGCTGCCCGGAGAATGTCCAGGCGTAAAGAGCATGCGGAGCGTAAAAGGGCCGATTTTAAGATCACCCTCTTCTTCAATCAGATGATCTGCTTTTTCTGCAGTGATCGTCTGTCCCGTAAGCAGCGCTGAACCGTTTAATGAAGGATCAATCAGCCATTCAGCTTCATTTTTATGTACATATACAGGAATGTTCCATTCTTTTCTGACATTGTCCACAGCTCCGATATGATCAAAATGAGCGTGAGTAAGCAATACAGCAAGAGGTTTCAGCCCTTTTTCTTTTATGTATGCATTCAGCTTCCCTGATTCGCTGCCGGGATCAAATATTAAGCAGGTACCGTCGTCATGGGATAAAATATAAGCATTCGTCTGGATAGGCCCTAAAGGCATTCTTCTCCATTTCATTTTCTTCACCTCAGATTCATCTTTCTTTGTTCCATTATGAAGGTTTTGTGAGAAACTTTCAATGAATCATGTTGTCCTCGACAAACTTGATGAAAACGGTTAAAATAAAATTGGAAATATACTGCAGGGGATCCAAACGAAGGGGGTTTATATTGATGTTGCTCGTGATCATTTTCGGTCTAGTCACGATATTATCTGCTCTTGGAGTTCTTCGTTCTCTTAAACAAATCAACGTTCTTGGCATCTTATTTGGCGGGGCGGCTTTTTTAGTGTTTGGATGGTTTACCGTCATGACAATCATTAACAGCGGATATCCGACAGTCCACTAAACCCGGTGCCTTAGACAAAAACAGCCTTATTCCGGAATTACGGAATAAGGCTGTTTTTCTTATTGGCTGAAATGACGCTGGACGCTTGCAAGCTTGCCTTCCATTGTCGTTTTCTTGTCACGGCGGTCGTCAATCCTGATATTCGTCGCCACTCTGTGGATGCCTTTTTGGAAAGGCGCTTCGTGAATCGTCTGAATCACCTCAAATAAATCGCTTAATTCTCCTTCAATCAAAGTATTCATCGGTGTCAGCTGATAATGGATTTTGCCTTCTTTTTTAAATCCTTCCAAAATGGTTTGAATCTCCGCTACATACGCGCTTACGCTCGGAGTCTCAGTACCGATCGGTATGATGGTGACATCTGCTATGGCCACTGTCCATTCTCCTTTCTATTCCTTGGTTACAAGGGGCGCTGCTGTTTTTGAGCTGAATGAAATGATTTGATCCTGGGTATAACCGTACAATGCATAATCCCCGTCAGGAGATACGGTAATCGGAAGCATCTCCACTTTTTCACGAATGACTTCCCGTTTCCCGGATTTGAGACTGACGGAAATCAGATCATACAAGGAGCCCGACTCATTCGGCTGATACGTGTAAAACAGCTCATGCCGAGGGTCGTAGCTGTATTCCATTGGTGACAGGCTGCCATATTCCGAGAACAGCGGCAACTTGAAAGAAATTTTCTTTTCCGACGAAGAAACGTCTGAAAATATGTAGGTGCCCTGACGATGATTGGATGAAGGCGCTACGATCAGCCGCATATCCCCCAGAACATCGAGCAGTACGGCATCACCGGCGAGCTTCTTTTCCCGTCCGTCCGCTGTGTTGTAGGAATAAACAGGAGCCGGTTTTTCCCGGTCCCGTTCATTCCATTTGATATATTCAAAAGTGTCGGCGGAAGTCCAATGAACAAAGGCGGCCTGTGCGATGTCTTTTTCCGTTTGCTCTTCTTTCGCATCAATCAGGCGCGATTCATAATTCCAGTCTTGCGTAAAAGTTGTGACGTATAAAAGATAAGGGTCAAACCGATTCCAGTCCACTTGCAGTTCATGCGTGCGAAATTTCTTTGTGTATAGCTGTTTTCCCTGCAAATTAAGCAAAGTTAACTTCATTTCAGGGTCGTTTCCGGCGGTTTGGATGAGAATCATGCCCTTTTCCCTGTTTACTTCCGCCGCTATCAGCCTGTCTTCCGTCTTGTAGATCGTTTCGCCCGTCCCTTTAAATATATCATATGATTTGACTTCACTTCCTGCGACCGGATCGGTTGCGGTGTATATAACGGTTTCATTATCCAGCCATCCTGCCGCCTCATCAAAGTGCCGGTCCTTGAGCGCTATCACTTTTTTATCTTTTACTGCTGCACTGCTTTCTCTTTTCCCTTCCGGCTCCTCATGATGAACGCTTTTTGATCCTTCCTGATGCTGCGGTGTGCAACCAGCCGCAGCCACGGTCATCACAACGGCAATAAGCCATAACGAAACTCTCAAACCGGCCATTCTCCCTCCATAAATGATTGGCTGTCTAATTTACGATTTTCACTGTGAAAAGTTTCAACTTTCAAAAAAGCAGGATGCCCAAAGTATGCCTCTGCTTTTACAATATATATCGTCAAATTGTTTGAGCGGTAAAGGATTTTTTCCTTTGCCGAGTTCAACAGTATATCCTTCTCTTCCGAAAAAATGAATAAACCAATCTCTAAATCCTGCATAGCTGTCTATATATCTGACGCCCTTATAACCGCTCAGGCGCTCAAATGTTTGGATCACATCAGCAGATTCAGGAGGCTCCAGCCCCTTGTATCCCCAATAAATTTCCTCTCCCTGTGTGTGAAGCGCCACAAGCCGATCAGGCGGCTCGTTTGCGATTAAATCCTTCATCGCTGCCGCTTCCGGTTCTGTCAGCGGTTCATCTCCGGGGTAGTCCCTGTAGGAAGGGGATTTGGGAGGTTTTCTCTGTTTTTCGATCTCCCAAAAAGACGGAAACTGATTATTTAAATCCACTCCGTTTATATTGGCTTTCCATTCCCGGAAATCTGGCTGATGCTCATTCATCTCATCCAGTGCTTCCCGCGCGATCCCAAGATGACCGGGACCGTTAAGCACAAGATCAACCCCGTCGGGATTAACGATCGGCACGACGGAAAGCTTTGTTGATGAAAAAATGTCAAGCGGTGAAAAACCTAAAGCGGACCGGCCTGTACATAAATGATAACAGTATTCTTTGAGCCATTTCATCAAAACAGAAGTGGTGATCCATTCATTGGCATGAAAAGAGGCATTCATATGCGTTTTTTTTTCGGCATTTTCAGCTCCGAGGAGCAGTTCGTATATAGGCTGGCCCATGGTTGAGCAGCCGATGATGCGGGAAGTAACAAACGGAAAGCACTCCGTCAATCTGTCAATTTCCTTTTTCAGTTCTGCTGAATCGTAAACGGCTGTTTTTGTCAGCCACTGTTCATCTTCAAGTGTGTATTGATTCGCCAATAATTGCAACTGTTCATATGTTTCGGCTGCTGGAACGTTTTTTCCTGCTTGAAAAGATGCTCCCGGAAAATAAAATTCGTTCGCGGCTGCATTCGCGTTTGCGCTGATTAAAAGCGGTTCGGGTATGTTCAGGATATCAGACAATCTTTCCATATTCTGCTTTAACTCCGGTTTGATGTTGATGAATGCCATCAATGATCCCTCCCACAATAGCATATGATGAAGGCTCGTTTAAAAACTCTCCCGGTTTGCACTTAAAAAACGCTTTTTCAATAAGGTTTCAGCCCGCAAAAAAACTTCCGGCCAAATAGGCGGAAGTTCTTCTATTATTTTGCTAAGCGTTCTGTAATAAAGTCAAGCTGGCCCTCTAATGAAATCGGATCGGAAAAGTAGAAGCCGACAGGGTCGATTTTATAGACATGTTGATGTTTGACCGCGCCAAGGTTCTTCCAAATGGAGGTATTAAGCACGGCGCTCTCGTCTCCGCTTGATTCCCAGGGCCCTATAAAGATATAATCTCCGGCGAATTCAGGCAGCTTTTCTAATGAAATGCTCGTGTAGCCCGGCCCTTCGTCGATTGCTTTTTCCTTCGTCAGCTTTGTCGCCTTTAAGCCGAGATCTTGATAAATAATGCTTCCTCCCCTTCCGAATTGATCGCCGAATACAAAGATTTCTTTGCCGTTCGTTTGCATAATGGAAACCGTTTTGTCCCCGACTGCTTTTTGAATTTTTGATTTTGCCGCGGCAACTTTTTTGTCCCATTCAGCCAGCCATTTCTCCGCTTGATCTTCAGTACCTGTCATTTTTGCGAAATCCTTCAGCCGTTCAGTGTTATTCAAGCTGTCATATTTTAAAGCGACCGTCGGAGCGATTTTTTCCAGCTTTTCGATATCAGCGCCTTGGGTCGTCCATACGACAATCAGGTCCGGTTTTAATTGAATAACCTTTTCAGCGGAATTTCCTTCACCAATATTTGTCACACCATCGGTTTTCCCCTTGAAATAAGGATTTTTGAATACCCTGTCAGGGGCACCCACTACATTGAGACCGAGCGTTTTGAAATAGCCGAAATAGTCGTCAGCCATGACAACCACCCGTTTCGGATGCTTCGGAACTTTAACCGTTCCGTTTTCAGCCTTGTATGTAATCGTTTCTTCGCTTTTTGATTTAGAAGAAGAATCTTTGCTCTCTGTTTGATTGCCGCATGCTGTCAATGCTGCGATCAATAATAGTACAAAGCATGCTCCCGCGAGCGTCTTTCCTTTCATATTCACCTTTCATACCTTCCTTCTGGTTTGAATATCGATAAAGAGAATCATTATCAATTATATCATAACCGGCATCGGCTTGGATCATGATTTTGATGACGGACGCTTGTCATTAAAAACAGGCCGGAACGATATCCGGCCTGCTGCATCAGCTTTCTCCGCCAAAAGAAAAGCTTACTCGTCTTTCGGCTTGGCGTCAGATTGCTTTTTTAAGCGCTCGCTGTCATAAAACCTCAGCAAGTCGCCATAAATGATTTGATCTGAATATGAAAGCTCCTGTTTCGCTTTTTCAATGTACGGCTCACAGCCTTTTTTATCTTTAGACGGCTTTCCTGTCGATTTATCATAGCATATGCCGTCTGTGTATACTTTGTCTTTCGTAATAAAGCTGCCGTCACGAAGCACTGTAAACTCCGTTTTGTCTTTGGCAAACAGGTCGTTTCCAAACTGGATCTGATCGCTTGAATCGATTCCGAGAAGGTTCAGTACAGTCGGCCGAATGTCGATTTGGCCGCCGACGGTGTCAATGGCTTTCGGCTCTTTATCCGTGACTCCCGGAATGTGGATCACAAGCGGGACTCTTTGAAGCTGCACTTCCTCAAACGGGGTTACTTCTCTGCCGAGGAATTGGCTCATCGCTTCGTTATGGTTTTCGGAAATCCCGTAATGGTCACCGTATAACACGATAACAGAATTATCGTAGAGGCCGTCTTCTTTCAGCTTTTCAATAAAACGTTTAAGCGCTTCATCCTGATAGCGGACGGTCGGGAAATATCTGTTTAACGTACGGCTTTTTGAATCAAATTCATCGATCAGTTTATCTTCCTCATCCAGCTCAAACGGAAAATGGTTTGTCAGCGTGATCAGGCGGGTATAAAACGGCTGAGGCATTTCTTTCATCAGCTCTGATGTTTGTTCAAAGAATTCCTTATCTTTCAGTCCCCAGCCCACTGAGTTTTCTTCGTTTACATCATAGGAATTGATATCGTAAAACTTATCGTATTTCAACGTATCGTACATAATATCCCGATTCCAGAAACTTTTGTTGTTCGCATGGAAAATCGAGGAATAATAGCCGTGGTTCTTCAATATTTCAGGCATTGCCGTATATTCGTTTCCTGCATTCGTAAAGAAGACCGCTCCTCTTCCAAGAGGGTAGAGAGAGTTGTCGACGATGAATTCGGAATCTGCCGTTTTGCCTTGGCCTGTCTGATGATAGAAATTCTCGAAGCTGTAGCTTTTCTTTATCAGGTCGTTTAAATAAGGCGTAATCTCTTTGCCGTTTAACTTTTGGTTCACGACAAAGCTCTGGGTGGATTCCAGGGAAACGAGGATCACATTTCGACCCTTGGCGATCCCGGCCAGGTTCTGATTGGTGTCCGTGCGGTTTGCGTTGACATAGTTTTCAATCTCCGTGAGGCTGTTGCTGTCGGCGAGCGCACGCTGTGCAGATTGCTTTGACTGGATCAGCCCGTCATAGATATGGAAGTTGTAAAGGCTGATGTTCTTCACAAGAACTTCCCTGTCAAACGATCTTGTCAAAAGCTGCGGTCTTTCTGTTTCAGAAATCCCTAAATTGAAAAAGAAAACGGCAGCGACAAATAGATAGTAAGCCGCGCGCTCCTTTCTTGTCGCCTTTCCGCCTGTTTTGGCAGGCTGGCGCTTGTACAGCCAAATTAAAATGGCAATGTCGACGATGAGAAGCAAATCGGTCGGCATAAACAAAGAGTTGATACTGCTTCCCAAATCGCCCATATTATTCGTCTGGAACAATACAGGAATCGTTAAAAAGTCGTTGTAAAAACGGTAGAAGATCATGTTCGCAAGCAAGACAAATGTCAGGACGATGCTTGCCCCGATAATAAACCGGTCCCTGTTTTTTTCTTTGAAAAACAGGCCGATTCCGAATATAAACAGCAAAAAGCTTAAAGGATTGATGAACAATATAAACTCTTGCATGAAGTTTTCAATTTTAATGTTGAAGCTTGTTTTGTAGACGACATACGTTTTCAGCCACATCAGCAATGTCGCAATTAACAAAAACGAAATTTTTGAAAAAAATGACTTTCGCATTCGAAACCTCCCTATGCAGCAAGACGCATGTTTCCGCAAACTGATTTCCACATATTGTTTTATTTTAGAAAAATCGCTAAAATTACTAAATCATATCTTAACCTGTCTGTACAAAAAAATCAATCATTTTTCACATTGGCTTAAAAGTGTTAACAATGCTGCAAAGCGGTCCGTAAATGCTTATAAAACAGGCTCCACCTGGCTTTTCAGCCATTGGTTTTTTGCGATCCATGCGCCGCCGATCACGCCTGCGTCGTTTCCAAGTGAAGCGATTACGATCTCAGCCGCCTCGCCGGCCCGCGGAAATACGAAGCGGTTGAAAGATTGTTCAACTTTTGAGCGCAGGATTTCTCCTGCTTTTGACACGCCTCCGCCAATTACGATTTTCGAAGGATTGAGCGAGCTCGCCAAGTTGCCGAGGACCATTCCTAAATGACCCGCCACATAATCGACGACTTCGCAAGCAACAGGATCATTTTCCCGGGCCGCTTCAAAAATATCGCGCGCCGTGATCTCCGGACATGCACGCAAGCTAGTATCTCGATGGCCGGTTTCTATTTTTTCTTTGGCAATCCTGACGATCCCCGTAGCCGAAGCGATCGTTTCGATACAGCCGCTTTTTCCGCAGTTGCACGGCGCTCCTCCTTCAGGAACTGAACAGATGTGGCCGATTTCACCGCCTGCTCCGTTTTGCCCGCGGACGATTTCTCCGTTTACAATAATGCCGCCTCCGACACCCGTTCCCAATGTGACAAGAATCAAATCCTTTGCGCCGTCTCCCGCTCCTTTCCACATTTCGCCGAGAGCCGCGATGTTCGCGTCATTTTCAATGACCGCCGCTATTCCTGTCTCTGCTTCAAGATGGTCTTTTAACGGATAGTTTTCCCAGCCCATGTTCGTCGTTTTATAAACGATGCCGGTCTCCGTATTGACGGGACCCGGAGCGCCCATGCCGATCCATTTTAAGATGCGCTTCGGTTTGCCGAGCTCTTTCAATTTGCCGTCGATGGCTTTTGCGATGCTTACCGTAACCGTTTCCCCCGATTTATCGGTCGGAATTTCCCACTTGTGCAGGATTTCACCATAAGCGCTTACAAAAGCGAGCTTTACCGTTGTTCCTCCAAGGTCGACTCCGACCAGCCAGCTGTCATTCATTCTGCTCCCCCTCTAATCCCTGTTTTATTTTCTCTTTACTTTTGTGAGTTCATTCTGCAAAATTGATACGCCTTTAAGCCATTGTTCTTTTTCTATCAGATTCGAAAGAAACATTTCTTTCAGTTCGTCCATCATATATTCAAGTTCAAGTTCGCGGTCTCCAAAATAAACATAACATCCAAACTGTTTCAGCAACAGCTGTACATCATAGGCTGTTTTCATTTTATTTCACCATTCTTTAAAGGTCTAACATTAGAGTATTCATAAAGCTGTCCGCCGTCAAGCAAAAAAAAGCCTGTTTTCTTGAAGGAAAACAGACATTCAGCGGTCGGGATCCTGGGGATCCAAAAATACGGGTCTTCTATTTTTCAGCGGCATTGGCGTTCGAATCGCGATATCTCGAAAGGCTCTGTAGTCAAAGGGGATAAACGGCCATAAATACGGCACATGAAACGACTTCATTCTGACCAGATAAATCACCCAGCAGAATATCGCGATGACAAAGCCGATCGGTCCAAATGCACCGGCCGCGATCAGGAGAACGATTCGTGCAAGCCTGTTCGCTATGCTTAGCTCATAGCTCGGCGTAGCAAACGTGCCGATAGCCGCAACAGCGAGATACAAGACGACTTCATGCGAGAAAAGTCCGACCTGCACCGCCACTTCCCCGATCATTAAAGCAGCTACAAGTCCGAGAGCCGTAGCCAGAGACGACGGGGTGTGGATTGCAGCCATCCGCATCATGTCGACGCCTATTTCAATTATGATGAATTGCGCAAGCAGCGGAAGAGCCCCTTTTTTGTCAGGCCCTATATATTCAAGGGCGTCCGGCAAAAGATCGGGATGGACGGAAAGCAAAAACCACAGCGGCAGCAAAAAGATCGATGCCAACACAGATATAAAACGGACCATTCGCAAATAGGCGCCTGCAAGAGGTTTGTTTCTGTACTCTTCGGCATGCTGCAGATGGTGCCAAAAAGTAACAGGGGTAATCAGCGCGCTTGGCGAACCGTCTACAAAGACGAGAATGTGGCCTTCGTACAAATGAACGGCCGCAGTATCAGGCCTTTCTGTATAACGGACCGTCGGATAAGGGTTCCAATGACGGCCGCCGATATATTCTTCCAGTGTCTTTTCCGCCATTGTCAAAGCGTCCGTATCGATCGCTTCAAGCGATTGTTTCAGCTTTTTTACACTTTCCAAATCAGCGATATCTTCCAAATAGCAGATGACGACATCCGTTTTGCTTCTTCTGCCGATCTGAAGGAACTCCATTCTGAGGGAACGGTCGCGGATTCTCCTTCTCGTCAGTGCCGTGTTGAACACGATCGTTTCGACGAAGCCGTCTCTTGAACCCCTGACGACACGTTCATTGTCGGGTTCCTCCGGGTTTCTTGCCGGATATGTCCGCGCATCGATAATAATGGCATGGTCCACCCCGTCGACAAGGAGAACGGCCGGCCCGGACAGCACCTGGGCGGCTGCTTTGTCGAGGTCGTCTTCCGTATCAATTTCGATGTATGGGATGTACGTTTTGATCAGCTTCTCAAGCGGATCGTCTTCCAGACTTTCAGGGGTGAGCCTTGAGAGATTCTTAAGCAAGTAGTGCATAATATCATCTTTTACAAAGCCGTCGACAAGATAAAGCGACATGTCTCTATCAGCATAAACAACATCAAGCCGGATCATGTCGAAGCTTTTGTCGACCCCCAGCTTTTCATTTAAATATTCAACATTTTTTGCTAAATTTTTTTGGACCGCATGCTTTTTTTCCATTGTATATTAAAAGCTCCCGTCAAATGAGTCTATACTAAAGACCATTTTTAACATAACGGAAGCTTTTCATACTTGGTTACCGGGCGGTTTCTTTCTTAAGTTCGTCCCGAAACGCTTTATACATCTCTTCATCAGGCTTTTCCGCCAACGCTCTTTCAACAGACTGTTCGGCTTTGGCGAACTCGCCTTTTTTAGCATAGAGCCTGGCAAGAATATAGAGTGAGGCGTGGTCTGATGGATCTTTTTCAACGACGGCCTCGAACCTTTTCCCGGCGTTTTCATACTCGCCGAGCTGATATTCGGAATAAGCGAGCAGTCTTAAAGTGTCGCTGGAAGCATCCTGCTTTGAGCCGGCTTCCTGCAAAGCATCTTTTACCTTTTCATAGTCTCCCTCTTCAAACCATTTCGCCGCCTGATGCAGCATGGCATTTTCCTGCATCGAAACTGAATGTGTCCCAAAGTACAGGGCTCCTCCTCCGATGACAAAGATGAGAACCCAGCCTGCCAGCCGCTGGAGCGGTCTTTTTTTTCCGGGGATTCCAACCGCCAAGGCTGTCAGGAGTCCGCCGATCAATCCGCCGATATGGCCGGCATTGTCAACATTTGAAATGGTGAAACCGAGGCCGAGGTTCAGAATGATAATCACAATGATATTTGTTCCGATCGTTTTTAAGAAAGCTTTCCGGTTTGAAAAAGCCAGATACAAAAGTGCTCCCAAACAACCGAAGATCGCTCCCGAAGCCCCTGCGGACGGATACGGGCTGAACAGAAAGCTGCCGATCGATCCAAAAATTCCGGCTGATATGTATATAACAAGAAAGCGGAATGATCCAAACACCCTTTCTGCCGCGGCTCCGACAGACAGCAATGCAAATGTATTGAACATGAGGTGGACCAATCCGATATGAAGAACGATCGGCGTGACAAGCCGCCACCATTCCCCGGCTAACAGGAGGCTGTTTTCCTTCGCACCGAACCGGATGAGCGTGTCGGTATTCTGACTGCCGCCTGACATTTCCAGAAGCAAAAACATAAAGACTTGAAGCACTGCAAAAATCCAGGTAAACATCGGTTTGCCTTTCTCAAATACAGCTGCTTCCCGCCGCCTTTCTTCTTCTCTTGCTTTAGCCGCTGCTAATACTTCGGCTCTCTTCTCTTCCACATTCTCGTATCCGGCATCGTGCATGTTGCCTGTCAGCTCATCCGGCCCCATGTTTAATGCAACGGCGAGTTTACGGAAGCCTTCTTCAGCCGAAGCGTGCTCAATAAAAACCGGAACGATGCTGATCCGTTTATCTGCGACCGGATGACTGACAACATCTTCCCACTCATCTACAGGGGCTTCCTGTGACAAATAGACGTTCAATATTGAGAGCTTTCGCTGCCTTGATGCTGCTCTCAGGCGCTCCGCTCTTTCATAAAGAGATTCCAAGTCACCAACGAGATCCTGTCTGAAATCGATATCCTTCCGAAAAACGCGAACCAAATCATACGGCGCGCTCCCCCTTGCTTCAAGCCAGGCTTCTCCGAATGAAGCGGGTGCCTGCACAAGCTCAAAATCCCTGTCTAAGAGGTTCCCGATGAAATTCCAATACAAATAATCGATTGAATACATACCGACGCTCCACAATTGTTTTTGTCCATTATAACAGGAAACGCGTCATTCTGCGCCTTTTAAGCGCTTTTAAAAAAATCCCGTTTTTAAACGGGATTCAGAAAGCCTGCTGTATAAACTTATTGCGAAAAAACGGAATTCTCATCATCAAATGGATAAAATAGTGGCGGATCTGGTTTTGACCAAGAATGAAATTGATGACACGATAACGGTTTTGAAAAAACACAAGAGCGGCAATGACGCCTACTGCAATGAATGTAACTTTTCTCATATGATCCCTCCTATAACCGTATCGTGTCTCATTTTTTAATAATTATTCAGCAGACCCGCTGCAGGTGTAAACGGCGTCTTCAGTAAAAATTTGCTCAACCGGAATGTCGTGCGGTTCTTTTGGGACATGATCGATCACTTGGCACTCGAAAGCCAGCGATGCGGTATCTTTTGTGAAACCGGCCAGGTATCTGTCATAATAGCCGCCTCCATAGCCGATTCTGTATCCTGTCCGGTCATAGCAAATTCCCGGCACAAGGATGAAATCGATGTCTTCAGGCTCCATCCGCCCGGTTTTGTGCACGATCGGTTCCTGCAGCCCAAAATACACAACTTCAAGATCGCTTTCATCCTGATAGCTGCGAAAATGCATCTCTTTTGTATCAGGCATACATTTCGGAATGCACACCGTTTTTCCTTCAAGCCGTGCCTGTTCAATAATCGGTTTTGTCGGAACTTCGCGATTTCTGGATATCGTGAGGGCAATGACAGACGCTTTTTTCCACTGTTTTGATTGAAAAAGCTTCCGGTGAATCGCTCCCGCCTTTAGAAGAAACTCCTGTTCCGGCATGTTTGCAAGCCTCTTTCTGACCTCATTACGTAAAGAACGCTTCACATCTCTTTCCCCCTTAACAACAGAAAAACAGCAGGAAAATCCCTGCTGCTTACTTTGTTTCGCGGTGTAATGTTGATTTTTTGTCACGTGGGCAATACTTTTTGAATTCAACGCGATCTGGATTGTTACGCTTGTTCTTTGTAGAAATATAGTTACGCTCGCCGCATTCAGTGCAAGCTAAAGTAATATTAACGCGCATTTATTTTTCCCTCCAAACTATATATCATTTCTGTTCAGACTTATCTATAATACCACTTATGATGCCGGAATGCCAGGCGTTTTTTTTAGTTTGTCACGGTTTTTATAAAGACGTGTGATACACATGTTGCAAAAACATATTTTTGAAATATCCAGGATCATGCAAATCCAATATATAAGCCTCTGCCGTTTGCCCGACCTTGAGCAGCTGCTCCTTAGCGCCGACAATTTCTGCGAGCGCATATGCAGCCTTATCCGGATCATTAAAATCAACATGAAAGCCTGTCACACGATCGATAACGAAATCGTTCCATCCCCCGTTGATTCCGACGGCGACGGCAGCGCCTGCGGCCATGCTTTCTTGAGCAGCGATGCCGAACGGTTCATAATAACTTGGGAAAACAGCCATTTCACAAAATGCCAGCCAGCTCTCTCTTTCCTCTTCACAAAGGAAAGGAAGAATTGTCACACTTTCCTTAATACCCAATTCTCTTGCCTTTGCCTCAATCCCGCTTTGAAGCGGTCCCTCCCCGGCAATGACAAGTTCAAGATCAGGCCGCCGTTTGCGAAGCTGCTGAAAGGCGTGCAGCAATGCGATAAACCCTTTTTCCGGAACAAACCTTCCGCAGGAAAAAAAGTATGGCGCGCTTTTCATTCGTTTTTTCACTGTGCGGCTTTTTATGCACGGATGGGGAATGACGCGGACTTGCTCGAAAGGAAGTGAAAACGCCTTTTGTATGTCTGACTTCATCATGCTGCTCAGCACGAGGATTTGATCGCTTTTTTCAGACAGAAGCCGCTCGAGGCTTGCTCTGTATGGGTGGACATTTTCGCCTGCTGCCGTTTTCCGGCCGCTTTCAAGGCCGTGTACCGTGGAAATCAGCGGCACAGCCAGCACCTCGCTGAGATAAACGGCGGCAGGCGCGGTAATATCATCATTTGCATGGATGAAATGAAATTGTCCTTTATACGCCAGCACGGTTTTGATCATCTGAAAATTCATGGCGGCCACCGCCTCTTCAAAAGAAGCGAACGCTTTTAAATCAAGCGGAATCTCAAGCGTTTCCCATAAATGGCTGTTTTGCCCGGCAGCCGTCGTGCAGACGGTAAAGCTGACTTCGTTCCGCAATAGTTCAAGGTGACTTTTCACATAGCGCCCCGCTCCGCTTTTCAATAAAAGGGGATTTTCCAGCGACAGCAGCAATACGTTGATCAACGGAAACGCTCCTTTCCTTCTATTAAAGAATAACTCGTATACGCGGAAAATTGAGTCGTCCAATCCTGCTGATTGTCGTGATACAGAAAACAGCTGCTGTTTGAATGAATTCCGTTTTCCCCAAGGTAGAAGCAGCCGGAGGTGAGAACAGCCAGCGACATGTTGAGCGAATTGTATATCCGGTATTCCGCTTTATAGAACGCATTGCCTGCAGCGGGAAAAACCGAGGCTTCCCCTTTAAATGCATCGGTATGGATCGTCCGTACGCTGCGCTCTCCGTTTTTTACGGAAAAGAGAAGAATTTGCTTTTCGACGTCTCTTATCCTTTCAAACAGAACCGCTTCAGCCGCAGAAAGCGCCGCATCTGAGATCTCCCAGCTCAGCCGAACGGTTTCATGATCCGGCGAAGATATTTTTAAAATATCGTTACAAAACGAAGATTCGCTTCGAATACTATGTTGAAAAGGTTTTTTCGAGATGATTATCCTTTTCACCTTGCGCCCTCCCGTTAAGTCCTGTTATGTATCTATCCTATTGGAAATGGCCCCGCAGGCGCAACGAAAATAAAATTCTTCGACAAAATTTTTATTTTTTGCATTAACTCCTTTTGAAGCAAGCGTTTTTATGGTATAAAAAAGAAGGAGAAAATTAGAATTGAAGGTGATGAACGTGGAAATTGCTATCATTGCGCTGCTCGTTGTCAGTATTGCGCTGATTGCATTCTCATATTTTCAAAGAGAACCGATCAAGGAAGTTGAACAGGAGTTGGAAACCCTTCAGCTGTCCGCCATGCAGGAAATCTATAAATTGAAAAAGAAGATGACCGTGCTTGAGGAAGAGCTCCTCGATTCAAATGTGGTCGTCCGCAGACCAAATGCCGGAATCAGCCAGCATATTGCGAAGCAGATTCTTTCAAAATACCAAAACGGCATGTCTGTAGACGCCATCGCAAAAGCTGAGCACGTATCTGTCGAAGATGTCAAAGCGATCATTAAAGACAATGAGAGGGTGCTTGTATGACCAGACAAAGTGTACAAGCATTTGCCGGAGGAATGATTTTGGCTACCGCCGTTCTTGCAGGCGCATTTTATTTGACGGATAACGGAAAAGCTGAAGCTTCTAAAGACGCTCAAAACATCAGCGAAACCGATGTCAAAACCTATTTAAAGGACAATCAGCAGGTTTCGCTGAAACGCGAAGAATACCAGCAGCTGCTCCATTATAAAGAGACCGCTCTGAAGCAGGATGCTTCGTCTCAAAACAAAAAAGAGAAAGAAGCAGAAAAAAAAGATTCCAAGTATAAGCTTGAAATCAAAAGCGGCATGAGCACGGCTGAGATAGCAGACCTCCTTGCAAAAGGAAAAGTGATTTCATCTGCTGATGACTTCAAAGATTATGTGAAAAAGACCGGAAACGAATCTAAAATCCGCGCAGGTAAATACGAACTGAAGCGCGGTGACAGCTTGAAAAACATCGTCAAAACGCTGTCCAAATAAAAAAGCAGGCTGGAACGACCCCCGTTTTGAGACAGGATTCAAAAACACCTTTAAACAACCAATTCCCGATAGTTAACCGGTGATTGGTTGTTTAGGTTTTGTTTGAATATGAATATTGTTAAAATATTGAATGTATTCTTTAACAGTGCGTTCTACGATGGCAGTCGTAGTTCGATCAATGCTGTTAAGATAGAACGTTTCAGACTTTAGTGAGGAATGAAACGATCCGATGGAGGCATTATATTAATAGCTTTCTGATACTCGTAAGATGTATACACTTAACCTTGGTCGTACAGTAAGCAAGGACTTATATGTAATTTTTACAAGCGGAAGCAGTGCGGGTACAGTTTAATAAAAAGGTTGTGGATCCTGCACCTTCTAAGTGTGAGATCATCCCAATTGCAGCTTTCCCCATGGAAACAGTGACAACATTCCCCTTTGTCAGCTGTTTAATGCTTTGATTGGTTCAAAGAATCCTGTGTCATGTAAAATGCAAAAAATAAAGTGGCGAAGATAAACATGGTCGCCCTTCTTCAAAGAAGGTTTAAATATCATTGATGCCAAATCCAGCAAAAAGCACCCCTATCAGAGGCACCATGGTCGGACTTGCTTTCCCAAAATCAGCAAACGTTAACATAAGCCCTCCCCCCTACAATAAACCGTTTACATACCTATACAATAAAAAAAGATGGAGAACCCATTCGTAGTACGAGGTGGAACTTGTCGAAAAGTTAATTTAAACGATATCAAAAAACATCCATTCATTAAGGATGTTTTTTGATTGAGAATTAAGCACTTAATTTAACCAAAAGAAAGTAACTGTAATTAAAAGTATTAAATATATGGCCGAAAAAATTCTATAAATACCTTTTTTGGTTTGGAAAGGTGGGGATATAAAAGTTACTAAAATGGTCGGGCCAAACAAAGCAATCAAAAAGTACCTGTAATCAAAAAAGAAAGTACAGATTGCTAGCAGTATTGAAAAATAAAATACTATTATAAATGAAGTATTAACTTTACTTTTCGTTTCTTTTTGTTCTTCTTCTGTATGATCATCCAGTAATTTATCTATCTGCTTTTTATTAAAGAACATAAGAGCCTCCTAATGTTAATTTGTTAAGTAAATAAGGCGTTATTAATGCTTCTGTAACAGCAGCAAGTAATGTCAATAAAAATAGTATAATAACAAAGTACAAAAAATCTAGGAAAAACTGTTTTTTTGGAAAATTAATGCCCCTTATCTTCATATATACGTAATCTAACAATTTGAAACCAAGTGCTCCCGATAAAATCATTGCGGGAATCTCAAAAATACCGTGAGGAACCAAAGCAGTTAATATAAATAAGACATCATTGCCATGGTCGGTGATACTATGTAAAGAAGATAGACCGACTAAGAAGCCATTCAATATTAATAAGATAGATGTCAAAATTCCAAATGTAAACATTGAAAAAATGAGAAATAAATTTGCTGCAAAATTATGTGTAAAATAACCCAATACTGTGATATGTTGAACATTATCTTGACTAAGACTAGGTAGAATATTGTTAAAAATCCCACCAAGAACTAAACCCACTATGTAAAAGGAGCTTGCTATATAGAGTATACGCTTATTTCTTTTTAATAATTCCTTCATTTTAGTATCGTATCCATATCCCTTATAATCAAATCTTCAAAATCCTTTATGTCTGTAAGGTGATTATATTCTTTAACTAAAGTACCATTAATCAGTATTCCAACCTTATCACATAGTTGTTGTGCTATGTTTACAAGGTGTGTAGACATGATGACAGTGTTTCCCTGTTCAGCATAACGTTTGAGAAAACTTTTCATCATCTTTGTAGTTGGAGGATCAAATGCACCTAATGGTTCATCTAATATTAATATTTCTGGTTCATGAAGTATGGCTCCTGCAACAGATAACTTATGTTTCATACCAAAAGAAAATGTAGATATCATGTCATTTTCATTATCTTTCAAGTTAAATTGACTTAACAAAAGATCTATTCTATCATTTTTAATCTCATAAGGGACATCTTGTAAATCAGCAACAAACTCAAGGTACTCTCTAGGTGTTAAATAATGATAGATAAAAGGCGCGTCTGGAACGTATCCTATATATTTAAGGTAAGAGGATCTTTCAGATTCCAAGGTTTCTCCTTTGACAGTGATTTTACCTTCGTAAGGTTTCACTATACCAAGGATACATTTTAAAAGAGTTGATTTACCAGCTCCATTTGGTCCAAGCAAGCCGTACACTTTGCCTTTCTCTATCTTTAAATTAATAGATTTAAGGATCAGTTTATCTTTATATTTGAAAGACACATTTTCAATGTTCATGTTTTCATCTCCCAATTTTTCGTTCCTATTCTTTTAATCCAAAAATAATAAAAGAATCCAATACCTATAACAAATAAAATGGTGCCTGTCACAATGATTAAAAAGAATATTCCCCTATTAATAATATCAAATGTAACGAGAACGCCTGTGATACCATACAACTGAAGATAAAATGCCAGTAACACTCCAAGAATAGTATGTTCAAAAAATGATGCTTTAACAGATGAACCAATATCTTCGAAATTCTCCCAATCTAAACGAGGATAGAGAAATGTTCCAATAATTTGTCCAGAACCTATGATAAGACTGATGGAGTTAATCATGATGAACAATATAAATTGCGTCATAATATCCAAGTTGAATAACAATAAGATAAATAGAAATAACGTATTCATTAAAATAAGAATCACAGATAAGTGCAATAAAGATTTTCCTGCGATCAATTTAAAAATAGAAGCACCCGAACTCTTATAAACATAAAGGTTCTCACGCTCTGCATCTGCTGAAGTTACGCCAAGTAATCCCTCTCCTAATAAAGATGTATTATAAGTCACAGCAAATAAAATTGGGTAGATAACAAAGATATCTGAGAAATCAAACCACATTTGATTTAAACTAAGACCTATCAATACACCTAGTTCTATTGCAATCATATTAATGGAAAGTACCAGTCGTTTTTTTATTGTAAAATTAGCTCTTAATAATGCAGTAAGGTCTTTCTTTAGAATAGCAATATTTTGCCGTGGTAAGGCCTTTTGTAAGAAACTTAAAAAAGGCAACTTAATCGGTTTTAATTTTGGCAAAAGATTATTAGGTACTGCTTCTTTTATAATCAATACTTTCAAAATTAAATGAAAGGTAATAAAGACGCAAAGACAACCTAAAGCAATATAACCTATAGAATATATAAAAAATAAATGTATATCACTTGTTGAAAGCAAAAACCAATTTGTAGGTAGCCAATTGGTGGTTAATATCGTATCTAATTTGAATAGATATATGAAATTTCCAATAGCTTCAAGGAGATCATTTTGATAAAAATAATTAAGTCCAATCCAGCCAAGAAAAGTAGTTGAAATGGCAGATATACAGGCAATTCCTATAAGGGATAACAAGCTTTTTAATCGTGAATTTAAAATGTTATGTAGAAATTTAGAATAAACGATGTATGTAAGCGAAGAATAAAGACTTGTCAGTCCAACAATAAATATTAGCAGTGATGGAAATGATAACAAAAGATATATACGGTCATGTGTAGAAAAATTTATAAAAAAGAGTATAGGGAATAACACTACTGTTAATTTAAACAGGATGTTTAGAAAAATTGTTGTAAAGAACCTTGATAATAAAATTTTTTTTGGATCCGTT
Organism: Bacillus sp. B19-2; assembly: GCF_022832475.1. Lineage (NCBI taxonomy): Bacteria > Bacillati > Bacillota > Bacilli > Caryophanales > Bacillaceae > Bacillus > Bacillus sp. B19-2. The sequence continues at coordinate 490,826 of NZ_JALHKQ010000003.1, read as the reverse complement.
TTTAAAGTATGGAGAAGAAGAAAATCTTCAGGATATACATATCGATGTATGATATCAGTCGATGATTTTAATATATTCAAAACAAAAAAGAGAATGATAAAGTTAGTACCTAGAGTTAGAATATGCTCTGGAACTCCAGTTAAAAGAGTCTGTGAGGCTTTATATAGAATAAATAGATACACTAAGAAAAAGGGCGCAAAGACAAATAGAATTTTATTTGATTTAAGTAAATTTTCGCTTGATGGAAAAAAATAAATCAAGCGATTTAAAGTTCGTCTATAGGTTAGTTTAAAGTTTGCAATGAGAACCCTTTTGTTGAGCATGTGTATATTCCTCCTAGAACGAAAATAAGGAGGAGTATAATTATACTCCTCAATCTCTTCCTTTTGGTCATTTTACCATTCAGCAGCATATTTCTTGCCGTATTTTTTAGCCAGCTTTTTCGCTGTAGCAACCATTGCAGCTGTAATTAGACCCGTTCCTCCCAAAACAACAGCCAATAGGCTGAGAATTGTCAATACATCGCCTGTTGTCATTATAACACCGATTGCTACATAGGCTGTTTTTTTACTAATTCCTAGGTTTGTTGCAAGGTCTAAAGCGAACTGATGACCTGAACTAAAGTCAATAGAAGCTAAACCTGCAATACCTTCTGAAGAGCCCATAAGGAAAGTAGCAATGGCAAAGAGAGAAACTACACCTGTAATACTTGCAATTTTAAAAAGATTGCTGTTTTTCATCTTGAAATTTCACCTCCTTTCAGTTTATAAAAATAAACTGGTTGAAAAAAGAGAAATAATACCTAAAGACATTGTAATGCTAATGATTATGATTGTTTTTTTATAAGAAATTTGATGTATTGCTTTTAAGGCAATACACCCTAGAATGGTAGACCACCAAAAGAAAGGGTCGATAATAATATTCAAGATAATATCTAGCGGCTGTTGAGAATTTGGGTAAATAACTGAAAAGGCGAAATCACTACCTAAAAAGAAAGAAAAAATAATGAGTATTGTAAATTTGATGCCTATGGGTATGATTGAATAAATAAAACTAGGGAAAAATTCTTTGGCTGTAGCGGTCCCGCCAATTAATATCCCAATAATATGTATAATAAAAAAGCTTACAAGAACCATCGAGGTAAATTGAATAATACCTAATACTAATGTAATAATCATAATGAGTGTATTCATATCAGTTGTATAATCAATTCCATTGTCTTGAAATGAATTATTAATCAAGGTAGAGAGCGTTGGGAAGATAGCTAAATAAAAGCCTAAGAACAGAAACAATACAGCTAGGAAGACAAACCAAGAATGACGATAATTCTTATCGCTAGAATACTTAATAGAAAGAAAGTCCTTTGGAGAAAATATGAAATGATGGATGAGAGTAATAAAGTTTTGTTTGTTATCCATAAATGCTCCTTATATAAACAAAAGTATTTTTTGTTAATTCTATTAAATAATGTATCACCTTTTACAATGTTTGGTCAATATGGAATTTTATTTATTAAGGTAGATTTAAGGTTGAATTGTTTCGTAAAAATCGAAAAGAATGCCTCTGGGACTACCCCCTTTTTTTAAAACTTCATTTTGTTGTTTCAGCTAACGACTTTCTGCCTGCAGTCTCTCTAATTCAGAAGAATACTCGGCATCCTTTCCATCAGTATATTGTTTTCCAACAGGCTGTTCGAATCGGTGTTTATCCGCAGCCTTATACCACCTGAACCATGTCTGAACCCGCGCCTTATTCTTGATATTCGATTTGTGCACGATCATTTTCATAGGTACGCCTATCAATCTCATTTCTACAGCCTTCCGTTTGACTTCAACCGGAACTCACTCTTGTCCCATAGAAAAAACACCTCCATGTCTTATTTCGGATAACAGCTATCCGTTCAAACTTGAAGGTGTTTTTTATTTGTCCCATCTTATGGGATCAGTCCTCTTCGTTCCAGCCTGCTTTTTTATTGCCTCCGCCGCCGGTGCAAAAAAGACTGCCGCTTTAAAACGGCAGCCTCTTTCTCATCCGAACCGGCCTGTAATATAATCTTTTGTCCGATAATCGTCAGGACTTGAAAACATTTTGACCGTATCGTTGCACTCAATCAGCTCGCCCATGAGGAAAAATGCCGTTTGATCGGAAATTCTCGAAGCCTGCTGCATATTGTGCGTGACGATTGCAATCGTATATTTCTCTTTCAGCTTGAGCATCAGTTCTTCGATTTTCAAAGTCGAAACGGGATCAAGCGCGGATGTCGGTTCATCCATCAAGAGAACGTCCGGATTGGTGGCCAGCGCCCTTGCGATGCAGAGGCGCTGCTGCTGCCCCCCGGAAAGTCCGAGCGCCTGGGAATGAAGGCGGTCTTTCACTTCATCCCACAGCGCCACATCTATAAGCGCTTTTTCCACCCTTTCATTCAATTCTTTTTTGTTTTTCAGTCCATGGATCCTTGGTCCGTATGCGACATTATCAAAAATCGACTGGGGAAACGGATTTCCTTTTTGAAACACCATACCAACTTTCTTCCGCAGCTCAACAAGGTCGACTTTGCTGTTGAGTACGTTCGTTCCGTTGTAGCTGATCTCTCCGGTCATTTTGACATTCGGAACCATATTGATCATGAGATTCAGCGTTTTAATGAAGGTCGACTTTCCGCAGCCCGACGGACCGATGATGGCGGTAATTTCGTACTCGGGTATTGTCAAGTTAATGTTCTTTAATGCGTGATGTTCGCCGTACCATAAATTCAAATCGTTGATCTGGTACACATCTTTTGACTTTACAGCTGTTACAGCGCTCATACCGGCCCCTCCTTATCCAAACCTGCCGTTGATGTAATCCTCTGTCTTTTTTTCTGAAGGATTCATAAAAATCTTTTCCGTACGATCGTATTCGATCAAATCTCCGTTAAGGAAAAATGCCGTTTGATCGGAAATTCTTGAAGCTTGCTGCATGTTATGGGTGACAATGATGATCGAGTATTCCTCTTTTAAACCGACGATTAATTCCTCTATTTTCGCGTTTGAAATCGGATCGAGCGCTGAAGCGGGCTCATCCAAGAGCAGGACTTCAGGCTTCATCGCGAGCGTCCGGGCGATGCAGAGGCGCTGCTGCTGCCCGCCTGACAGCGAAAAAGCCGACTCATGCAGCCTGTCTTTCACTTCATCCCACAGTGCGGCTTTCCTCAAGCTTTCTTCCACGATCTCATCAAGCACGGATTTACGCCGTTCGCCCGCATACTTTAAAGCGTGGGTAATGTTGCTGTAAATTGATTTTGGAAAGGGGTTCGGCTTCTGAAATACCATTCCGATTTCCCTTCTCAGATTGACGACATTGATATTGGAATCAAGGATGTTAAGCCCTTCATATCGTATTTCTCCGGATGTTCTGGCTGATGGAATCAGATCGTTCATCCGGTTGATACTTCTTAAAAAAGTCGATTTTCCGCAGCCTGACGGACCGATCAAAGCGGTAACGGCATGTTTGTCAACATGCATGGAAATGTCGTTGACGGCCCGCTTTTCTCCATAGTAAATATTTAAATTTTTCACTTCTAAAATATGTTCTTTCGTTTCAGGAAACGGAGCGATTCCGATAGTGTCGCGCACGGTTTCCAAAACCGGCATTTGGACCTGAGCCATATGATTTCATCCTTCCTTCTTATTTGTTTGCCGTTAACTTTTTATGAATAAAAGAGCCGAGCCATCGGGCCGCCAAATTAAAGATCAAGACGGACAGTACGAGAACAGCGGATGCACCGTTTGCGATCGCTTCAGCATCAGGGATGATCCCCTGCGTGTTTACATTCCAAATATGAACGGCCAGCGTTTCAGCCGGTCTGAAAATATTGAGCGGCGATGTCTCAGAAAACGGATTCCAATCGGCGAAATTCAGTCTCGGCGTGGTTAGTCCGGCTGTAAACAGCAAAGCGGCAGCTTCGCCAAATACGCGCCCCGACGCAAGAATCGCGCCTGTGATGATGGACGGCACCGCACCAGGGATCAATACCGTTTTAATCGTATGCCATTTGGACACACCTAAAGCAAGGGAAGCTTCTTTTTGTTCCTTAGGTACAGAGCGGATCGCATCCTCTGTCACCCTGACCATGACGGGAAGGTTGAAAATCGTCAAAGCAAGCGCTCCGCCGATAATGCTGTACCCCCATCCGGTCAGATTAACAAACATCAGCATGCCGAACATCCCCATAACGATCGAAGGAAGGGATGACAAAACTTCAATACAGACACGGATAAAATCGGTCAATTTGTTGGCGGGCGCATATTCCGCCATATAAATTCCTCCGCCGACTCCAAGGGGAACCGTGATCAGCATCGTCAGCGCGAGAATATAAAACGAGTTGAACAGCTGATCGCGGATTCCGCCGCCGCTTGAAAGCGCACTGGAACGCGAAGTTAAAAAGCTGAGGCTGATATGTGAAACACCATTGATGATGATATAAGCGAACAAACCGACAAGAATGGCGGCGATTACCGCAGCAATCAATCCAAAAACACCGGTTGCTAAACGATCTGTTACTTTGCTGTTCATTACAGTTTCCTCCTGGATGACAGATAACGGATGAGCAGGATGAACAAGAACGACATGATCAGAAGGACAAGCCCCATTGACCAGAGCGTATTGTTTTCCACGCTCCCGTATGTTGTATGGCCCATATTCAACGTTATGATCGTTGTTAATGTCCCCGCAGGGTCTAAAAGGCTCTCAAACAGGTTTCGGGAATTTCCGATGACCATCTGCACGGCCAGTGCTTCGCCGAACGCCCTCGCCATTCCTAAGACGACGGCTGTCAGAAGCGAAGGCAGCGCTGCCGGTATCAGCACTTTGCGGATCGTCTGCCAACGGGTTGCGCCTAATGCGTATGATCCTTCGCGCAGATTTTTCGGCAGCGACATGAGCGCATCCGTTGAAATAGAAGTGACCGTCGGCAAAATCATGACAGCCAGGACGATCGTTCCCGCCAGAAGGCTGTGGCCCGACCCGCTTGACTTAAACTGTGAAATGAACGGCACTAACACTGTAAGGCCTATGAATCCATAAACGACGGAAGGAATACCAACAAGCAATTCGACAACCGGCTGCAGTACTTTTCTGCCCCATGATGGCGCGATTTCCGTCATAAAAATCGCACCTCCTATTCCAAGCGGTGCAGCAATCAAAGATGCAAGAAGGGTCACTGCAAAAGATCCGAGTATAAACGGAAGGGCTCCGTATTCAGGGTTTTCGTTCGTTGGATTCCAATCTAGACTGGTTAAGAACTCAATTGGACTTACACCATTGGCCAGAAAAGATTGCAACCCCTTATTTCCGAGAAAAATTGTGATCGAAATCGCCGCCGTCATCATGATAAACGCGCACGACGTAACCAAAATCCTCCCGCGAATTTCATCCATTTTGCGATTATGCTTGGAGCTGATCAGCCGCTCTTTCGCGGACAGTTTCTCTATTTTTTGAACCATTTTTTACACTCCTATAAGAACAAGTCATAAGAGGGAAAGTGTCAGGAGCACACTTTCCCGCCTTCTATTGTCAATTATTTATCAGTTTGCTTCCCATTCGCATCGCGCTTTACTTCCATGTCTGTTACTGGAATGTAGCCCTGCTCCGTCACGATGGATTTTTGAATGTCATCTTTCATCAAATAGTCGAGGAATTCTTTTGCCAAGCCTTCAGGCTCGCCTTTCGTATAAGAATGCTGGTATGCCCAGATCGGGAATTTGCCTTTTTGTACATTTTCGGCTGTCGGCTTAACGCCGTCGATTGAAAGCGGAGTGACTGTGTCATCCTTGATATAAGAAAACGCAAGATATCCGATTGCTCCAGGCGTTTCAGCGATTAACTTTTTCACTGTGTTTGAAGAATCTTCAGTGATTCCTTCAGCCGGAGTTTCTCCGTCAAGTGCATATTTGACAAAAGTCGCGCGGGTTCCTGAAGAATCAGGACGGTTGACAAGCGTGATCTTTTGATCTTTCCCGCCTAGTTCCTTCCAGTTTTTGATTTTACCTGTGAATACCTTTTTGAGATCCTCTAACGAAATGTCATCGATGCCTACTTCAGGGTTGATGGCAGCTGCCATTCCGACAACCGCAACTTGATGATCGGTAAGCTCTTTGGCAGGAATGCCTTCTTTTTCTTCGGCAAAGACATCGGAGTTTCCGATTTGGACTGTGCCTTCAGACACTTGCGAAAGGCCTGTGCCAGAACCTCCAGCCTGAACTTGAATATCGGCATCAGGATTTTCATCCATGAATTTTTCAGCCGCTGCTAAGACAAGGGGCTGCATCGCCGAAGAACCCGAAATCGTTAAAGATCCTGAAGCCTTATTCTCTGTTTTATCGCTTTGTTTGCCTTCGTCTGCATTGTTGTTTGTACTGCTGCTTCCGCAAGCTGCTGCGAAGACAACTAAAACGGACATGATGAACATCAGTGTGATTTTTTTAAATGGTTTCACTTCTTAATCCTCCCGCGTAAATGTGTAATTTGTCCTACGGGTATAGCGTAACTTTTCAGTATTAATCTTGTTTAAATGAATTATTAAGGTTTTGTAAAATAAGCTTGAACTTTGTATAGAATGCACACGAAAGGAACGGGCGCACAAAAAAACACCTGCATGGTTCAATGCAGGTGCCAGCGTGTCGACAAACCCTCGCATTCGTTGTCAGGCCTGCGCGTCGGTGCTCACGAATTCCAACATTCGCTCCTCTCCGATGCTCGGCCTTCCTAGACTGCAAGGGTTTTCAATCACGCTGAAAGGGATGACAAAATCCCAAAACAAAAAGTCGTTTTGGGATTTTGTCAACAATCTAACACCTGCATGGTTCAATGCAGGTGTTTTAATGAAAAAGTCCTATTCTGTAGCTTCTTTTTCGATTTTGTCTTTATTTTTTTCGGCGGTATTTTCTTTTGATTGTTTTGATTTCAGTTCAAAATACTTATCAAGCACTTTTCGGCCGATTTCGTTTGTAATTGAATATCTTTGACCATAGTCGTTATAAACCCAAGGAACGACGACGGAAATTGCGACTTCCGGATTATCGTAAGGAGCGTAGGCGACAAGCGTTGTATTGTATGTCGGTGTTCCCGTTTTCGATTTGTCCGGTCCGTCATAGAAAGACTGGGCCGTTCCTGTTTTTCCGGCTGGTTTATATGAAGCAGAAGCAAACTGTCCCGCTGCCGTACCTTTTGTCATGACACGCCTGAATCCGTTTTGGACTTCTTTAATATATTGATCGCTCATGTCTAATTTGTTCAATACTTCAGGCTGCACGGACTGTGTAACGGCCCCGATTCCTTTTTTCGAATCAGGCTCTCTGATCTCTTTCACGAGCTGCGGCTTCATGCGGTACCCGCCATTGGCAATCGTTGACACGTACTGTGCCAGCTGCAGCGGTGTGTATGTGTCATACTGTCCGATGGAATAGTCAAGCAAGAAACCAGGCAGTCTTTGAGATCCTTTGTAGCCTGAAGCTTCATTTGGCAGATCGATTCCGGTTTTGACGCCGAGGCCGAACTGGCTGAAATAATACCTGAATGTGTCAAATGCTTTTGTTTGAAGGTTGAGAGGCTGATGCGCCTTATAATGGCCTTTACCAAGGGCGATCGCCGTTTTAAACATGAACACGTTTGAAGATTGTTCAAGCGCTCCCTGGATACCCAGTGTTCCCAAGCCTACTCTCCATGACTTTTTCGCATTCGGCGAGTCACCGATCCAAAGCGGTTCATCAAGAAAAGTCGTATTTAAATTAATGGCTCCTGTCTGCAGACCTGTTAAAACAGTGGCCCCTTTGACAGCCGAGCCCATCGCGTAAGAAGACGTCATCGTGCCGAGCGCATAGTCGTCAACCTTTAATTTGCCGCTTTCGTTTTTAAGCTGCTTGCCGGCAATCGACAACACTTCCCCGTTTCGCGGATCCATCATGACGACGAATGCGCGGTCGAGAAGCGGAGCGCTATGCTGGGCTTTGGCAGATTTCAGTTCATCCTCGATAATTTTTTCAATCGCTTTTTGCATATCAACATCAATCGTCAAGACTAAATCTTTTCCGCTTTTCCCCTCGGAAATGACTTCCTTATCGACGATATCCCCTGATTTGTTGGTAATATTTTTTACTTTCTCTTTCTGTCCCTGAAGCACATTTTCATATTCGGCTTCTAGGTAGCTTTTTCCGACCCGGTCATTCCGGTTGTAGCCGAGCGACAAATAATGATCGAGCAGACTTTTCGGAAGCCCTTCATTTGAATCGGATATGCTGCCGATCATCGTTCTGAGCAAACCGTTATAAGGATAATCCCGCTTCCAATCTGACGTCACGTCGACTCCAGGCAGCTCGTCCAGGTGTTCGCTGACAACCGCCATTTCTTTTGCCGATACGTCTTTGTTTTTAATATACTGCGGAGTCAGCGCGTACCCTGAATCCATCTGGCGCTTGATTGCCAAGACTTTCAAATCTTGATCTGTCAGTTCATTCAGTTTATCTTCCGTGATCCTGTCAAGCTGCAGCTGGTATAAATCGTCTTCTTTCAGCTTGCCGTCCTTAACTTTTTTCCGGTCCTGATCGGTGATGAGCTTCTCGGCTTTTTTCGGCCGCGTTAAAATCCAGTAGTCCTTTTTATCGCGCTCCGTTATTTTATCTGTATCGATTTCGATCATTTCTGCAAGTTTTTTTGCTATTTTGAGCCTGTCTTCCTGAGAGGTCGATGATGTCCTTGTGTATGTAATGGCATTCATCGGTTTATTTTTCACGATCGTGTTCAAGTTCCGATCATATATTTTCCCCCGCGGAACGCTTGTCGAGACATCGACTTCTTCCTGCTTCTGCACTTCGTTCGTATAGTCTTCGCCAAAGACGATCTGCACCATGCCGAGGCGCACGACGACGATTGTGAAAATAATAAAAGCGAGCAGGAACAATATGTTCAATCTGATGGGGAGCGATTTGCGTTTTTCGGTTTTCATTTTTTTGTTCATCATTAGCATCACCTTTTTGAAATAAAGAAAAGACACCTTATGAAAAGGTGCCAAATCTATTGTAAAGTTTTTTTCGGCATTTTTCTACTATTTTCCCTTGGGGCTTACCTTTTTCCTTCTAAATAATTCGGTTCAGCTGTTTGTTTATGCGCATCTTTTCCGACCGTTTCGCGGGCGGGCTCTGTCAGACGGATATCTTTGACGAAATAGTAGATCAGCGTGTGGCCTGCCCCCAGTAAAACGAGGGAAACCGGAATGCCCAAGTCTTCCTTCAGGAGCGACACGAGCAGCAAAAAAACCAAGATCGAGACAATCCGTCCGATGTTTAAAAAAACTTCTCTGACGACAATGTATTCGATCCGCGCTTTCCTGGCATACCTTGCTTTCCCGATCACATCATATGTGAGCGATGAATACGGTACGAGCAATATCGGATAGCCGATCGCAATCGCAACAGCATACAGCAGCAGCGTCACATACGTCATATGAAACAAAATCAGAAAGAGAGCGCCGAACAGGACGAGACCGCCCATTAAAATCGCCTTTTTGCGCGCTCCCTTTTTAATAAGCCGCGTTGCGAAATAGTATGCAAAAAAAGAAACAGCTGAATTAATCAAGCCGAACTTCCCCAATGCCAACTCGCTTTTTGTCGTGATAAAGACAAAGACATTGATTAAAAAAACGAAAATCCCTTCTCTCAGCCCCTGAAAAAAATGAGCATTTGTAATGCTGCGCCAATTCGGGTCTGAATTTCGTTCCGTCCAGATTTTTTTCAAAATGTAGCGGCCGCGCGATTCACGCCTCTTTAAAAAAAAGCTCGTGATGACGGCCACTGAAAATAAAGCCAAGGACAGGCTGAAAATCACCGTGTACCCCGTGTTGTCAGCAAGCCTTGAAATGACATAGCCGGCAACAATCGGACCGATCATTCCCGCGCCGGAATTTAAAATGCCGAGAAATCCGTTAAAAAAATCTCTCGTGTCCGGCTCAGTGATTTCAAATGTCAGGACATTAAACGCAAGCCAATAAAATCCATAGCCAATTCCGAGCACACTGCCGAGCAGCACAAGCCGTGATCCCGCATTCTCCCCCGCCAACAGCACGGTTAAATAAAATACAGCTAAAAACGAAACGCCAAACCTGAGGATAAACACCCTGTCGATTTTTTTGGCAAGGCGGCCGGCAAACATAAAGATGATCGGCTGCATCACGACGATCGACAAATTGTAAATGGCCAAATCGACGAACTGTCCGGACTGCTTCCACAGATATACATTCACAAACGTATTGGAAAGGGCAATGCTAAGAGAATAAAGGCCGCCGACTGCAAGCAGCAGCAGGAGGTCCCTGTTTACTTCAACATCGCCTATTATGTTTTTGATTCTGCTCATAACTGACTCCCCTTTACTAATCACCATTAGTCTGTCTCATCAAAAGTCAGTTATGTACTTCAGAACAAAAGAAACGAAAAACAACCAAACCTGCTTTTTTGCCGATCCTTCAGCAGACGCTTTGCTTCGCGAACAACACATAAAAAGGCCCGCTATTAAGCGGGCCTCTTTTCTCAAGCTGGATTATTTTGCTTCGCTGTAAAGGCGTGCAACTTCATCCCAGTTAACGACGTTCCAGAACCCTTTAATGTAATCTGGACGACGGTTTTGGTAATTCAGGTAGTATGCGTGCTCCCATACGTCAAGACCTAAAATAGGAGTCTTGCCTTCTGAAAGAGGAGAATCTTGGTTTGGCGTGCTTGTGATTTCAAGCTCTCCGTTATTGACAACAAGCCATGCCCAGCCGGAGCCGAAACGGCCAGCTGCTGCAGCGGCAAAGTCTTCTTTGAATTGATCGAAGCTGCCAAATTTGCCGTTGATCGCTTCTGCCAATTCACCAGTCGGAGCGCCTCCTCCGTTTGGAGAAAGAAGTTTCCAGAACAATGAGTGGTTGGCATGTCCACCGCCATTGTTGCGGACAGCTGTGCGGATGTTTTCCGGTACAGCATCAAGGTTTGCAACAAGCTCTTCAACAGATTTGCTTTCAAGATCCTGTTTGCCTGCCACCGCTTCGTTCAATTTTGTAACATATGTGTTATGGTGCTTCGTATGGTGAATATTCATCGTCTCTTTGTCGATGTGTGGTTCTAACGCATCGTAAGCATAAGGTAATTCTGGAAGTTTGTAAGCCATCATCAATTCCTCCTTAATATTGTATGTATTGAAATGCCGCCTTTAGCAAGCCTTTCCTCTTTCAATGTATCAAAAGAAAAGGCTTGTTTCAATGGAAATGCTCACAAAATGATCACAAGTGCATTTCAAGCGCTCACTAAACTTTATCCTTTTCACCTTCTTTTTAAACATGCAGGGGAAAATTTAAAGCACAGTATATAAAAAGTAGCCGATCATGATTAACTGGATCACGCTTTTAGCTAAAACTCCGGAAATAAAACCGATCAGCGAACCGATTCCAATTTTAGCGGCAGTTTTGATATCCTTCTGATGAACAATCATCTCACCTGCCAAGGCCCCGATAAAAGGCCCCAAAATAATGCCTGCCACCGGTATCACAAACGGTCCGATCAAAAGGCCGATCGTGCTGCCCCATATCGCCGCCCTGCTGCCGCCGAAGCGCTTAATACCGAGGAGATTTGTAATATAGTCGGCGGCAAACAATACGGCTGTAAAAATGCCTTCAATGATCCAGAATAAGTAGGAGTAATGCCCGAATGTAAATAAAAATCCGTATAGAACAAAGCCGGCTACGATGAAAACGACGCTCGGAATGATGGGATAAACAAGGCCGATGAACGCAATGATGAACATCGCCGCAACGATGATCCAATATAAAACATCCATGCGAATCCCCTCCAATCGATTGTGATGCTTCATATTATACCCATTTTTCCAAAAGGAAACTTCCAGAACCCCTGTTGATCGATAAGTTTTCTTGTATTCGTCCTTTTGTGACGATACAATAATGCAGATACATTATAGAAATAGGAAGTGAAAAACGAATGAATTTATTTCAGCGATTTTTTAAAAGTACATATTCCCCTCACGCGATTGGCAAAATGCGTTTCCAAGGCATAGGGAGAACGATTTTATACGTATTTTTGCTCAGCATCATCGCCGCTCTCCCGAACCTTTACCATATCAGCAGCGGAGTGGTGAATACAATGAACAGCTTTCAGTCAGCTGTGAAAGAATTCCCCGATTTCTCCATAAAAGACGGCTCACTGCAAACAGATGCAAAGAAAGCGATTGAATCACAGTCATTCGGATTTGTCATCGTTTTTGATCCGAGCGGCTCTTATAAAACAAAACAGATTGAAGACAAACGGAATTCCGTCGGCATCCTGAAAGATAAGTTCGTCATCGCCATTGACGGCCAAGTCCAGGAAATGCCATACACAATGCTTCCCGAGGACATGTCTAAGGATGATATCCTTTCTTTAGTTGATCAAAATAAATCAGTGATTGTTCCCGTCTTATGCGTTCTGCTGTTTTTGGCGACGGCAGCCGGAAAATTCATTGATGTTTCGGTTCTTGCCGTCATCGGGCTGATCATTCGCAATGGTCAGAAGAAAATGCTCTCTTATAAACAGCTTTGGGTGATGTCTGCTTATTCGATCACGCTCGCAACCGTGTTTTTTGCAATTATGGACGCGCTGGAGGCAGTGGTTCCAAGTCAGTTTCTCCTGAACTGGTTTGTGAACTTTATCATCCTGTTTCTCGCCATTAAAGAGACGCCGGCTTCTAAAACAGCAAGGTAAAACGGGCAGGAGCAAATTTATTGTCATGTTGAAAGAGGGACAAGCGTAACATAATAAAAAATGCACGAAATGGGGACAAAACAGATGAAACGTGTGATTGTGCTGTTTTCGATTTTGCTCGCCCTGTTCATTGTTTATTATGACTTGAAATCAGGCACCATCCCTCAAAACGCCTTGCCGGCTTCAACCATGGCAGCGGAAGCTCCGGCTGCAAGCCTGCAATATAAGACCGTTACCGTCAAACCCGGACAGACCGTATTTTCAATCATCGGGAACAGCGCCGTTCCGGCCGACAAAATAGCCGAAGATTTTGAAGCGCTGAATCCGAATGTGAAGGCGAGCCGCATTCAAGCAGGCGTCACCTACAAGTTTCCCGTTTATCCTGAATAAGCGTTAATTTCTTGTCAGTTTCATGAACGGGCTGTTACAATAAGACTTGTAAACGATTTGGTATAAGAAAAGGAGCAACCGCCTCCGAATTATACTTAAGGAGCGAATTCAAGTGAGTGAAATCACACATCGTACAAAAACGCGTCCCGTTAAAGTGGGACCTTTAACAATAGGCGGCAATAACGAAGTCGTCATTCAAAGCATGACAACAACGAAAACACATGACGTTGAAGCAACCGTCGCCGAAATCAACAGACTCGCGGAAGCGGGATGTCAAATCGTCCGCGTCGCCTGTCCTGATGAACGGGCTGCAGACGCGATTCCTGAGATCAAAAAGCGGATATCCATCCCTCTTGTCGTGGATATTCATTTCAACTATAAATTGGCTTTAAAAGCGATCGAAGGCGGAGCCGATAAAATCCGCATCAATCCGGGAAACATCGGCCGCCGCGAAAAGGTTGAAGCCGTTGTCAATGCAGCGAAGGAAAAGGGCATTCCGATCCGGATCGGCGTCAATGCAGGCTCTCTGGAAAAACGTATCCTTGAGAAATACGGCTATCCGACAGCAGACGGCATGGTCGAAAGTGCACTGCACCACATTAAAATTCTTGAAGATCTCGATTTCCACGATATCATCGTCAGCATGAAAGCGTCTGATGTAAATCTGGCGATTGAAGCGTACGAAAAAGCGGCAAAAGCATTCGATTATCCGCTTCATTTAGGCATCACCGAATCGGGAACGCTGTTTGCCGGTACGGTGAAAAGCGCCGCCGGTCTCGGCGCGATCCTTTCAAAAGGAATCGGCAATACATTGCGGATTTCTTTAAGCGCGGACCCGGTCGAAGAAGTAAAAGTCGCCAGGGAGCTCCTGAAATCTTTCGGGCTCGCTTCCAATGCGGCGACATTGATTTCCTGCCCGACTTGCGGCCGGATCGAAATCGATTTGATCAGCATCGCCAATGAAGTCGAAGATTACATCGCTAAAATCAAGGCGCCGATCAAAGTTGCCGTTCTCGGCTGTGCCGTCAACGGTCCCGGAGAAGCGCGCGAAGCCGATATCGGAATTGCCGGCGCACGCGGCGAAGGCCTCCTGTTCCGCAAAGGCGAAATCGTCCGGAAAGTGCCTGAGGAAACGATGGTCGATGAATTGAAAAAAGAAATCGACAAGCTCGCCGAAGAGCATTATGCCAAACAAGCGGCCGAAAAAGAAAAATTAAACACATAATAAAAAAAGCTTGACGGATATCCGTCAAGCTTTTTCCGTTAGAAAAACGGGGTGATGAATATGCCAAGCACCAAGGAAACTGCACCGATACCCATTGCCCATGCTCCTAAGCCAGCTGCTCCTTGTCTTCTGGCTATATAACCGACAATGATCCCTGCAATTCCTAACAGCACTGGAAGCATAAACAAGGAAATAATCGAAAGCGCAAGCGCGATATATCCGGTTACACGTCCGCCGGCAGCATCGGCATCGTTACGCGCTTCGCCGTTGTCCCTGTTATCTGTACGATAAGTCGGGGCAACTTCTGCTGCTGTTTCTTCTAAAAAGTCATCATTATCTAAAGTCGCATCGACTAGGTCAGCATCATAACCGGCCCGGTTACGATCGCGAACATTTTGATCTCTTTCCATTCGATATCCCCCCTCTTTAATCCATAAAGGAGCATTTATAGTTTAAGCATTTTAGCCCGATTCATGTTTGCTAAACTTTACTGTAAATGTTAAAAGATTATGATACACTGGAGGAATGGATGATAAGGAGTGTGGACATGTTACATTTAGGAATCGATATTGATGGAACGATTACTGCCCAGGATACTTTTGTTCCCTATTTGAACGAGTCGTTCAGCCTCTCCATTACATTGGAAGATATTAAGGAATATGACTTAACAAAGCTGCTGAATATATCCCAAGAAGATTTTTGGAAATGGATGAACGAAAACGAGCCCCGCATCTATCAGGAAGCGCTGCTGGCTCAATATGCCAAACAGACGCTGGATGAACTGAAAAAACAGCATAAGCTGATATACATTACGGCAAGAAGACACCATCTGGAGGATATCACCTTTGACTGGTTCGAGAAACGCGACATTCATTATGACCATATAGAACTTGTCGGCGGACACGATAAACTGGAAGCCGTCTTCAGGCATGAAATCGATGTTTTCTTTGAGGACCACCACGGGAATGCAACCATGATTGCAAAAGAAGCAGGCATTCCGGTTCTGTTGTTTAATACGCCGTACAATCAGCTTCCGACCGATTCAAACATCGTCAGAGTCGACAGCTGGCTTGAAGCCGCCGAATGGCTGAAAAAGAACGCGAAAACGATTAAAGGCGCAAAAAGCATGTAAGATAAAGTCTCTTACATGCTTTTGCGTTAAAAAGGCATATGGCTTTAAACGCCATATGCCGCTTTTCTTTACTGCGCTTCCGTGCTATTTTCTTCGCATCGCGGGCACGTTCCGTAAATTTCAAACTTATGGCCGCTGATCTGGTAGCCGTCAAGATCGTCTGTCAGCTTTTCCATCGGACATAGCTCGATTTCCTTCGTTTTGCCGCACACCATGCAAATAAAATGATGGTGGTGATGAGCAGAAGAACATTTAAAACGAAACAGCTTTTCACCGGAAAGCTCAGTCGTTTCCAATATGCCGAGTTCTTCAAACAGCGACAAATTCCTGTAGATCGTATCAAAGCTTAACCCCGGATAATCATCGTTTAAAGCGGAAAGGACATTTTTCGCCGTTAAATATTTATCAGAATCACTAAACAGCTGAAGCATATCCTCCCGTTTGCTTGTATATTTATATCCTTTTTCCTTCAGTAAATCAAGCGCTTCCTGTACGTTCACGGCGAATCCTCCTTTTGATTTTATTATAACTGATGCACAGTATCAGGATAAAGATCGACAGCATCACGATCGTTCCCCCCGGCGCCAGATCGAGATGATAAGCAAGCACCAGGCCGACGATGACGGAAAGTTCACCGAATAGGATCGATAAGAAGATCGCCTGCTTAAACCCCTTGGCAATGCGCATGCTTGCAGCGACAGGGAGCGTCATCAGCGCTGAAACGAGAAGCGTACCGACGATTCTCATAGAGGCGGCGATCACAAGCGCAACGATCAAAATAAATATAAAATGAATCCACTTTGCGGAAATCCCCGAAGCTTTTGCATGCTCTTCATCAAATGACAGAAGAAACAGCTCTTTAAAAAGGGAAAACACCACGATCAGAACGGCTGCGGAAATTCCGACGATCACCAGCATGTCTTCCCGCGAAACAGCGCTGACGCTGCCAAATAGATAGCTGAACAGATCCGTATTAAATCCGTCCGCAAGCGAAATAAAAATAACGGAAATCCCGATTCCTCCCGACATGATAATCGGGATCGCCAGCTCCTGATAATGTTTATAAACCGTTCTCAGCCTCTCGATAATCAAAGATCCGGCAACGGAAAACGCCATTCCGAAATAGATTGGGCTGACCCCGGCGAGCACTGCAAACTGTTTGCCTGCATACAGGCTCGCCGCTATGCCGGCTAAAGAAACGTGGCTGAGCGCATCCGCGATCAGCGACAGACGCCTGACAACGATGAATACACCGAGCAAGGGCGCGATGAGGCCGATTAATATTCCTGAAATAAAAGCGTTTTGCAAAAACTCATAATGAAAAAAAGGTGTCAGCATTATTCGTGTCCTCCATGATGATGGTGATTGTGGCTGATGGCTTGAACATCATGCCCGTAAAATTGAGACAAGTCTTGATCTGTCATGGACTCAAACTCTTCTGTATTGCCGTGAAAATGAAGATGTTTATTCATGCAGGCAACGTGTGTGACTTTATCGGAAACCGTGCCGACATCATGGGTGACAAGAATGAGCGTAATGCCTTTTTCACGATTCAACTTCTCCAGCAGCTTGTAAAACCCTTCAACTGTTTTTTGATCGACTCCAACCGTTGGCTCGTCAAGAATGAGCAGCTTCGGTTCGCTCACAAGCGCTCTCGCGATGAAAGTTCTTTGCTGCTGTCCTCCCGAAAGCTCGCCGATGTTTCTGTCTTTCAAGGACGTGATGCCGACGGCTTCGATCGCTTCATCCACCTTTTGCTTATCGGCTTTAGACATGCGCCTGAATAAGCCGAGCTTCGCTGTTAAACCGCTTGCCACCACTTCATATACGGAAGCGGGAAAACCGGTGTTAAAGCTGTTTGCTTTTTGGGATACGAAGCCGATTTTGCTCCAGTCCTTAAATTTTCTGAGAGGGACGCCGAACAAATTAAGTTCGCCTGTCTGCGGCTTAATCAGCCCGAGAATGCATTTCAGCAATGTCGTCTTTCCCGATCCGTTTGGACCGACCAAGCCGAGAAAAGTCCCTTCTTCAATGTTTAAATTGATATCTTCTATCACATTTCGATGATCATAGGAATATGATACATGCTTCATTTCAATAATAGGTTGTTTCAATACGTTCACCTTCAAACTCTCCAGAATCATTACGATTTATCGCACAAAAAGAAAATGGCAGCCGAAAAGCAGCAAGCCATTTTCACGATTGACCAGTTCATCTTTAAATTATACATATAAACTAAAAAAAAGTAAATGAAAGCCTAATGGATGGCGTTTTTGAACTTTCCTCCACGCGTTTCGTGCGTGTCCATAATCGTAATAAAAGCATTGTGATCAATATCGAAAACAATCGATTTCAGCTTCGTCACTTCAAGCCTGGTCACAACGGCATAAATCACCTCTGTGTCCTCATCGGAATAGCCGCCTTTCCCTTTGAGCTTGGTCGTTCCCCGGCCGAGGCGATGCAGCAGCGCATCGGAAATCTCCTCGTATTGATCTGAAACGATGATAACCGCTTTCGTCTCATCAAGCCCTTGAATAACGGCGTCGATCGTCTTCATCGCAATATAGTATGTCATAACCGAAAACATAGCCTGCTCAAGGCCGAATACAAAGCTTGCCCACGCAAAAATAAAGACATTGACGAACATGACAAATTCGCCGACTGAAAACGGCAGCTTTTTCGTAAGCAAAATGCCGAGTATCTCAGTTCCATCCATAGAACCGCCGTTACGAATAACAAGCCCTACGCCGAATCCGAGCAGAAGACCGCCAAATACGGCTGCCAGGACGGGCTGAGTCGTAACCCCTTCTACATGATGCAACAAGGTTTCGATAATTGACAAGCTGATGATTCCGATCAGGGTTGAAATTAAGAACGTTTTTCCGATGTGCTTGTAGCCTGAAAACATAAACGGAATGTTAAGAACGACGACGAGCAGTGCGAAGTTGATATACGGAGTATCTTTAAAAATGTAGTCCAATATTAGTGAAATGCCGATAATGCCCCCATCAATGATGTTGTTCGGCACTAAAAATAATTCGATGCTGGCGGCTGCGCAGGCAGCCCCGACGAGAATCATGACGATCCGGAATGCCATTTTGACCGCTGATTCTTTTTTATGCTGTTTTGTGGTATTTGCCATTCTGTCTCTCCTTTTCCCAAACTGGCCAAACCGTCCCTTATCATCATCATATCATTTAACAGACTGAAATAAAAAAATGACACATTTTTAATTTTACGCCATACATTAGTTCAGAGGGGAGGAATGGACGTGATTTTATTTCAAAAAATCGTGCTGCAGCGTTTAAATCAGGTCACGGCTGACGAGGTGCTGAAGTACGCTAAACAATACGGAATTCATGTAACAAGAAAACAAGCGCTTGAAGTAGAAAAGCTTGTGAAAGGAAAAAACATCAATATTTTTAATGAGGAAGAACGCAATAAACTGCTCAAGCAGGTGGAAGCGGTCACTTCAAAAGAAGCGGTGCAGCTTTTGAACCAGCTGTTTTCTCAATACGTATCATAAAAAGGGGAGCTGATACGCCCCCCTTTTTTATTGCTGCTTGATTTTTTCCAGCAGCCCTTCATCAAACTGTTTATTTTTAAGCATTTCAATTTCAAACCGGTACGGCGGCTTTTTGTTCTTTTTATCTTCTCCTACATAAGGCGTTTCAAGGATTTTCGGAATATCTGTCAGCTGATCGTGGTGAACGATGTATTGAAGCGCATCAAAACCGATTTCTCCAAATCCGATGTTTTCGTGCCGGTCTTTTCTCGCGCCTCTGACATTCTTGCTGTCATTAATATGAAGCACTTTTAAACGGTCGATTCCGACGATTTTATCGAATTCGTTTAAGACACCGTCAAAGTCGGATACTACATCGTAACCTGCGTCATGGGTATGGCATGTATCGAAGCAGACGGATAAATGTTCATTGTGTGTAACGCCGTCGATGATCTGTGCCAGCTCCTCAAACGACCGCCCGCATTCTGAACCTTTGCCGGCCATCGTTTCCAAAGCGATCTGCACATTCTGATTCGGGTCGATGACCTCGTTCAATCCTTCGATGATTTTTTGTATGCCCGCTTCTGCGCCCGCACCTACATGAGCTCCCGGGTGAAGAACGATTTGTCTGGCGCCGATCGCCGATGTCCTTTCAATTTCAGAACGCAGGAACTCGACACCGAGCTCAAATGTGGCCGGATTTGTTGTATTGCCGATATTGATAATATACGGGGCATGAACGACGATATCAGAGATGCCGTTCTCCTCCATATGAGCCCTTCCTGCTTCAATATTCAAATCCTCGATTTTTTTCCTGCGCGTGTTTTGCGGCGCTCCCGTATAGATCATAAATGTATTGGCGCCGTAGGAGCTTGCCTCCTGACTGGCCGCGAGCAGCATATGTTTTCCGCTCATTGAGACGTGTGAACCGATTTTCAACAAAACTGTTTCCCCTACTTTCCTTTTCTAAATTGCTTTCTTTTTTGCTGTCTTTTTATTTTATTGATTTCCGTCTGCATTTTCTTCTTATATCCGGGCTTGACTTTTCTCGGTTTTTTTACAAGCCGCTTGGCGACTTCATCCGTTTCATCAGGCGTTCTTTTTCGGTTCTGACGGCGCTTGCGGTCATCGATCTTTTTCCACTCGCCTTTTTCAAGCCTCATGTTTTCAAACACGATTCCCATCTGTTCTAGCTTCACAAGTGCATCTTCGTCAGATGTATCATAAAACGTCATCGCTGTTCCGGATGTTCCGGCGCGCGCTGTACGACCGACGCGGTGAACGTAAAAATCAAGATCGTCAGGCAGTTCATAGTTAATGACATGGCTGACGCCTTTAATATCGATTCCCCTTGCAGCCAAATCAGTGGCTATGATATAGGTGAATTCCAGATCGCCGATTTGCTTCATCACTTTTTTTCGTTCCCGCGGCGTAAGCCCTCCGTGAAGAAGTCCGACTTTCATCCCTTTGTCCGCCAGGTAAGCGGCGATTTCGTCAGCCGTTGTTTTTGTATTGGCAAAAACAATCGCCAAATACGGATTCAAATGGGTCATAACCTCGAGCAGCAGCTCATTTTTATTCCTGTGTCTGGAAGGTATGAGCACGTGTTCGATTTTTTCGGCCGTGATGTGCTTCGGCTCAACATGCGCATACCTCGGATTGGCCATGTACTTTTTCAGGAAAGGCTTTAATTTTTCGGGAATCGTTGCGGAAAATACGAGCATCTGCAAGCCTTCAGGCATATGCGATCCGATAAAATCGACATCTTCCAAAAATCCCATATCAAGCATTAAGTCCGCCTCGTCGATAACGAGCGAACCGGCTTTATGAACATCGAGCGCCTGCTCCCTGATCAGATCTGCAATTCGCCCCGGCGTACCAACCACCAGATGAGGCTGCGTTTTTAATTTGTCAATCGATTTTTGTTTATCGGTCCCGCCGATGAAACATTTAGAACGAACCGCTTCATCAGGCCCTAAAAATTTGGTGATTTTCAGGACTTCCTGATGAATTTGGTTGGCGAGCTCCCTTGTCGGAGCCGTAATCACGACTTGAACGAACTCTTTTTCAAGATCGATCCTGCTTAAGAGCGGGAGCAGATAGGCATGCGTTTTTCCCGTACCTGTCTGCGACTGCCCGATTGCACTCTCCCCTTTCAGCGCCGATGGAATTAACCGCTTTTGAATATCAGTCGGCTCATAAAATCCCAAGTGGTGAACAGCCTCTATAATAAACGGCTTTAAATCGTACATTTCAAATTTCGTTTGTTTCATTTTCCCAACTCCTTCTTGGAAAGCCTTTATTCCGGCGCTCCAAGCTTTATCCTATATGGCTGAATTGTGCGCTTATGTATCCTTTTTTATGCCGCACTGCTTAAAAAAAGGCTGATATCATGTCCATCATTAAATTATAACTGATCCTGCGGAAAAAAACCATCACCCCCGCCCTATTCGGGCCGGCGGCAAAGGCACTTTGCCACTGTTGGTGCATACCCTATCAAGAGAAGGATTTTGAAAGGAGGTACAAGTATGTTTCAGCAACAGCCGATGAGAAATCAGCCAAGACCGCAGATGCCGCAAAGGCCCGGCAGAGCCTTGATGCCGAGACATCAGGGGATGAGAATGCAGCCCCCTCAAGCGCAGCCCCGCGGCCTGCAGCAAATGTTTCAGCCGCTGGGCGCCGCCCAGCAGCAAGCAGGCGCGCGAGGAGGAGGGATTCAAGGGTTGCTCTCGAAATTTCTTCCCGGATCTGCCGCGTCCGGGGGAACAGGTGCGGGCCTCGGCGGAACCGGAAGCGGCCTTGGAGGCATTCAAGGTCTTGCCAATCCGGCTACCATTTCTAACATGCTCGGCAATGTTCAAAAAGCGCTCGGTGTAGCCCAGCAAGTAACGCCGATGATTCAGCAATACGGACCCCTCGTCCGCAATCTCCCTGGCATGGTGAAAATGTTCAGACAGCTGAATTCCGATGATACTGAAGCGGAGGACAGCGAACAACAAAAAGACGAACCGGACAACAAGACCGAAACGAGCGGCGAAAAGAAAGAAGAAATAAAAGTATCTTCCAAAACACCCGAAAAATCCAAAGCCGAAGAAATCAGAAAAAAACAGAGCCGTTCAGCCCCTCCGTCTTCAAAAAGAAAAACCGGAGGATCAAAACCTAAACTGTATGTATAACATTCTTTGATATCTCCTGCGGGATCAGATATAATGAGGTCTATAGAGACTGCAAAAATAAGCCGTTTTTTACGGCTTTTTATCATGCCCGGCTCTTACTTCTTTATAGGAGGACTAAGAATGAACGTAATTAAAATATCGCCGCGCGGCTATTGCTACGGTGTCGTCGACGCCATGGTCATCGCCAAAAACGCGGCTCTCGATAAAAGTCTGCCGAGACCTATATATATTTTAGGTATGATCGTTCACAATAAACATGTCACCGACGCATTTGAAAAAGAGGGCATTTATACGCTTGACGGTCCGAACCGGCTTGAGATTTTGAATCAGGTCGACAAAGGAACGGTGATCTTCACCGCTCACGGCGTTTCGCCTGAAGTCCGCAAAATAGCTGAGGATAAAGGTCTTGTCGCGATTGACGCCACCTGCCCTGATGTGACAAAAACACACGATTTAATCCGAAAAATGAAAGCGGAAGGCTATCACGTCATCTACATCGGAAAAAAAGGACACCCGGAGCCTGAAGGAGCGGTCGGTGTCGCCCCGGATATCGTTCATCTTGTTGAAACCGAAGAAGACGTGGAAAGGCTGGACATTGATGCGGAGAAACTGATTGTCACGAACCAAACGACGATGTCCCAATGGGATGTCCATGATATTATGGAAAAAGTAAAAGAAAAATATCCGGATGTTGAATTCCACCAGGAGATTTGCCTGGCCACCCAAGTGCGTCAGGAAGCGGTATCCGAGCAGGCGAAAAAAGCCGACTTGACAATCGTTGTCGGCGATCCGAAAAGCAATAACTCGAACCGTCTCGCCCAGGTCTCCGAAGAAATCGCAGGTACGAAAGCATACCGGATCGGCGATTTAAGCGAATTAAAGCTGGAATGGCTCGACGGCGTGGAAACCGTCGCTGTAACGGCCGGCGCATCGACCCCGACCCCGATTACAAAAGAAGTCATCCGCTTTTTAGAACAATTCGATCATGAAGACCCGTCAACATGGCAGATCAGTCACGAAGTACCTCTTCAAAAAATCTTGCCTAAAGTAAAAGCAAAAACCTGAAGCTCTTCAGCTTCAGGTTTTGTTTTTATACAAATGTAAACGGGTTCGTATTTGTATCTGATGGAAAGACGGCGACATCGTATTTTTTCTCCCGGCACATCGCCGTCAGCTTTTTCGCAACTCCGTTTTTCATGATTTGTTCGGCATAATGTCCGGGGTCGACCACATTCAGCCCGATCATCATAGCATCGTGCGCCGTATGGAAATAAAGGTCTCCTGTGACATATACATCGGCGCCCATTCGTTTTGCATGATGGATGTATTTGTTGCCGTCGCCCCCTAATACAGCGACCTTCCTTACTTTCGCATCAGACTTGCCTACCATCCGCGCTCCGTTCGCTTCCAGCTTTTCTTTTACATAGCTGGCAAATGTTCCAAGTGTCATCTCTTCTTTCAATTCACCGATACGGCCCAGCCCTTTTTGGAGCGGATTCTGCTCGACGGGGTAAATATCAAAGGCCACTTCTTCATACGGATGGGCCTCATTCATCGCTTTGATCACGGATTTTTCAATACCTGACGGATAAACGGTCTCGATTCTTACCTCTTCGACCCGTTCAAGCTCGCCCCGCTTGCCGATAAACGGATCGGCTTCAGACAGCGGCTTGAAGCTGCCGACTCCTTCTGAAGAAAACGCACAGTGGCTGTAGGCGCCGATATGACCGGCTCCGGCGTCTCCAAGCGCTGCGCGCACCTGTTCTTCATAATCTTTCGGGACATAAACGGCAAGTTTTTTCAGCGGCTCTTCATAGGTCGGAACGAGCACTTTTGTGTTCTTTAATTCCAGCGCTTCCGCAAGCATGTCATTGACTCCGCCGTCAGCGACATCGAGATTTGTATGAGCCGCATAAACGGCGATATCATGCTTGATGCACTTTTCGATCAGCCTTCCCCCGGGCTGATCTGTGATGACATGTTTCAGCGGCCTGAAAACAGGCGGATGATGCGCAATGATTAAGTCAACGTTCTTTGCAATCGCTTCATCAACCGTTTCTTCGAGAACATCAAGCGTGACCATGACATTAGCCACCGTTTTGTTCAGCGTGCCGATTTGCAGGCCGATTTTATCGCCTTCAACGGCGAATGACTTTGGTGAAAATTGTTCAAACAATTGAATGATTCCATGCCCGTTTATCGTTTTTGTCATCTTCTAAGTACCTCCTTTAAGATCTCTATCCGTTCTGACAGCTCAAGCAATTTTTGTCGATTTTCTGCACTCGGAAGAGCCGCTTCAATTTGTTGATAGATGTTTTCTGTATGTTTCAGTTCTTGCGACCATTTTTTGATAAAAACAGCATTTTGTTGTTTGGCCAAAAATGGGCCGACAAGCATGCCTGCCGCAAAGGAAACCCCATCGTAAGCCGCATCCCGATCGCCCGCTTCCGCGACAAGAACCTCATAGTACTTGCCGTCTTCTTCAAGGATTTCTTCATTGATCAGTGCATAGCCTTCCTGATAGAGCCACTCTCTAATATGGTGAGCGTGGATATTCGGCTGCAAAACCAAACGTTCCTTACCTGAGAGCTTATCCTTGCCCGCTTTTAGAATGTGAGCAATGAGCGAGCCCCCCATTCCGGCAATCGTGATCACATCAGCTTCGCCCTTTTCAATCACTTCAAGCCCGTCTCCTTTCCTTACGGATATGAGCGAACTTAACTGCAGTTTCTCAACCTGCTGCTTCGCAGAAAGAAAAGGACCATCTGTGATTTCTCCGGCGATCGCGGCGCTTGCCAGGCGATTCAGCACACAATAGCAAGGCAAATACGCATGATCAGACCCGATATCAGCCACAACCGCCCCTTTTGTTATGTATTCCGCCACAGTCTGCAGCCTTTTCGATAACTTCAATTCATTCACAATTATCACAACTTTTCTAGATTCATTTTTCTTTTACTATCATATAAAAAATCGCTGTAGTTTCCAAGCTGGAACAGCAAATCAACATTCTACTCGGCCAATTTTTGATTTTCTCTGTAGTACGCACGTAAAGCATGTGTCTCAAGATCCGCGAGCCGAACCGGAATCGGCAGCCTGCTTTCTCGATTGACCAAGCTCATCGCGATGTCATAACTGCTGTCTAAATCAAGCAAATGTCCGCATGATAGAAAAATCGGTTTGACATCTTGCCTTGTCCGCACCGCACGTCCGTAGACTTCGCCATGAATCACAATATCGGTATAAGCGCCGAATTTATTATCAGGCATCACAAAATCAGTTTGTTTTATTTTCAAGTAAGTTTTCGCAATGCCGATCGTTGGCTTTTCGAGAAAAAACGCCGCATGTGTCGCAATCCCCATATGGTTAAAATGGAGATAGCCATTCCCGTCAAATAAAAAAACATCCGGTTCAATCGTCAGCTTCTTAGCCGCCTTTATAATAAGCGGCAGCTCCCTAAAAGCAAGAAACCCCGCGATATAAGGCACATCGATTTTCCCTGCACTATGTACTTTTTCAATGACACGCTTCGTATGAAAATCCAGCACGATGATACTGCAGACACCAAACGCTTCACCATCTTCCTCCCAATAAGCTAAATCAACCCCCGCACAGGTTTGCAGATCGTCTTTACTGATGGAGTTTACTAGATTGATATGTTTTTTTAGTTTTGTTTGTATCGCTAAAAAGTCATTTTCTTGGTTTAAATTAAAATCGTGTATGTTGTTGATGTTCATCTTTAAAAACCAACTTTCTATCATCCCATTTTTTAAAGCACTTTTATCCAGATCATATCTAAATTGTTCAGTTCATTCAAAGTTATTGATTCATACCGGGATAAGCCGGGACAGTAAGATGTCTTATAGAATGATCAGCATATAAAAAAAGAACCCCTCAGCAAGCAAAAAATGGGGAGCTCTGTTTGTCTTTTGGTAAATCGGGGTATGTTTTAATCATTCATTATTATTCTTTATTTCTCAGCTTCATCGTCATACTGTTTACACCCTCAAAAACAGCGTCCCGTATGATCTCAGTGTAATTCTCATAACTGTCGCTTTTGGCTTTAATGATATCTAGAACTTGTTTAAATTGTCCATCTATGATAATCGTAATGCCTTCGACCTTTTCACCTGTCTGATCATTCACAAATTCCTCATTTAACATGGTTACCGTATCATTACTATTCATAAGACACTCTCCTATCTTTTTGAAAAAAAACTTTTCCCTTTATGATTGATCCAATACTTTTGATTTGCAGGAACTAGACTTGTAAAGTCCTCATAAATCCCGCTCCAGTGATTCGGTACATATTCTTCATAAGATGCCGGCTCTGGGTACATGGAATACAACTTTCGCTTATCAAAATCAATTAATAATGAAGGACTGAAATCTAACAGATCATCAGTTGCATTGTGTTGAAAAATTTCATGCATGAGATGATTTAGTTCTTCAGTTGTTACCTTGTACTTTTTGATTCGTTGCAAGAATTCTAATGCATTGTTATTGTTTAATACCTGAATACCACCCCGCTCACTCTCATCAATGAAATCATCTAGTTGAAACCCTTTAGCTTTGTAGGCCTCGTCGAGTTTATTATAATCTAAAAACCATACATCTTTTTCTGTGACATACCAGTTCCATGCGTTATTATAAACAACCCCAACTATTATATTTTCAGCATACGTTGGTTCTAATAACATTTTAGCTCTCCCCCCCCCCCTTACCGTTCTCAGTCACTCATTTTTTATTATCCTGCCATTAGCAGCGTACTCTTCTATCCACTCCATCCATGGAGCAAGAACTGTATTTGGAATACTAACTCTGCCATTTTATCTATGTTTATACGAACCCTGCTTGCATTTGGTGGAATTCCGCCTTGAACTCGTCTGTAAGTAACCACATCAGTTGATGGACTTACCTTTTCAACTGTTCGATTAGCGCTATCAATCATGTCTGTAACCTTTTTATCTGCTTTACTCCTATTTACAGGTGAATAAGAAACAGGCATATTTCTGGTATGTACACGATTCAAATAGTGACCCATATCCCCCAATAGCCACTGCAATCATCAGGCTTTGTTTACGCTTTTCTTCAGATAATTGATTTCCAAACATATCGCGGCCGGCCCCGGATACATGGAATACAACTTTCCCTGGCCAAAATCTAACAAATTATCAGATAGCTATTTATATTTAAGTTCCCCTGCTTTTTGAAGGGTAGCTTCTATATGGGCCACTAATTTTTCCGGTCTTCTCGTTTCCCTGTCTTCTAACGGGTTTTCCCAGTCCTGATTCTTTATTAACAGCATATAAAAAGTGCCTGAAGGATCAATATCTATGTACCAGCCGACATCTAAAATCAAGCGGCTTTCTTTATGCTCCAACTGCAATAATGATGACGTAAAGTTAAACCAGTCATCACTGTCTTCCTCTAACTGATCTGGATCGATATCAATTAGTTTATTATAAGAGACGGTCCATCCTTGAGGAATTCTCAGACGTAAATAGTCAGGGGGTCCTTCAAAAATGAAAATGTTTCCTCCAAATGCCGCCGCTTCAATTTTCCAAATGATCCGTTCCAATTCGTTCACTAACTGCCGGCGATCTTCAACATGGATTGTGTCAATCGTTTCTCTATGATTATCATAAATATGAATAAGATATTCATCCTGGCCTTTTATGATTTTAACCGCAGCATGATATCTTTGTTTTTCTAATTCTAATAATTTGGTATTTGGTTCAACTTGTTCTTGAGTGACGGTTAAATTATTATATTTAACGAACCAGCCGCTTGGTATATTTATAGGTTCTAATGATTTAATGGAATTAGACAAAGTGTTCACTCCTGATTTTCTTTATGAACTGTTGATTTGTTTTCTGCTATATCTCTGTATCTCTGCTCAGGAATTTCCTGTAACTCTAAACTTTAAACATCCTTTTCTAATTTGATAAGTTCTAATTCACAAAGGCTCATAAAATAGGAGAGCTGTAGTTAATTTTGTATTTGTAATTCCTTTAATATTTTTTTCCTCAAATCACTCGCAATATCTCCATTTCTGTAATCGTCCAGCAAAGAATTTATTCTCTGAATATAATTATCTGCATCCTCTATACATTTTTCAAAACAGTCAATAAAATGGTCCACTAATGTGTCATCAACTAAAGTAATTGGTTCTGGGTAATATTTAACACCTTCTCGTTCAAATGCTTTTCTACTAGTGTATGCAACTGCATCAATCATACAGTTCCAAGCTGCGACAGCTATTTCATTATCTGACATCTCTTGAATTATAGTTATGCCATTTTCCTCATTATCCAATAAATCATAAAGAATATCCCCCATATTATTTTTATCTTTTATCCACTCCCAACATTTTTCTAGAGCTTCCCTTGGCAAAAATTTGGTCTTCCTTTCGGGAAAATACCGACGAAACTTTTTCCGAAAGTCCAAGAAAAAATATTACTTTACTGTCTTCTGTGAAACGATCGAAGTTTGTATCTGCCATGAATTTAACCTCCAACTAATCAATTAAATCCTTAGATTAAGTCTGCCAGTTACTTTAATGCTTTCATCAATTTCTGATCTTACAAAGACGTTCAACGTTTATGAGGCTTTGTAGGCGTCAAGCGCGTATTCACGATGGTGTTTTGCCGTTTTTTGCGATTTGACATTTTATTAATATCATTGTCGAGTGTCCAATCCGTAGCTTGGATATGCCAGCTTTCTTATTTCTATTCTAACTATCAAGTAAAAAATCTTGAACGCTCTCCTTGGAAACTTTTTCTGACCCTTCTTTTTTCAAAAACTTCAAAAAAGCTTTTTCTTTTTGACCTGGATTTTCAAATAATAAATTAAAGTGACTATGAAATTCCTCAAATAACTCGTAAGAATCAATGGATTCGATGGTTTCAGGTAAATACTCATCTTTCTGATATTTATATGCTTTGTGAATTGTATAAGATATTGCATCGGCAATACATATCCAAGCATCTAGATCATCTTCATTTGATTCAAGCTGCATTAAAGTTAAAATCCCTGTGACATCTAAATTTTCCAGGTAAGCATAAAGATCGTCTGCTTCTATATTCTTGTGTTCAAGCCACTTCCAGCAGGCATCTAATGCTTCTTTTATATAATTGAAATCGTTTGATTGTTTTAATGCAGGAACTATTGCTTCACAAAGTCCTAAATAATATGCTAATTTTAAATGATCATTCAATTCTTCCCACTCTTGAAACATCTACTACACTCCTCAATTAAATATATTCACCATTTTTAATAACTAAATTCAATCTTCCGTTTGGCTTGATTCCTTGAATAGTCTCAGAAGTTACTTTTATCGTTAAATTGGGGAATTTAAATACCCCGTCTGGTACTCATTTTCTATCCTAAAACTGAAAAAACACTTGTCGCCTTGCTTGGCAATCAAGTGCTTTATTCTTAACTTTAGGAACGGTTAATAAACATATATTAAACTTACGATTGAGTTCTTTCCTAATTAAAATAACTTTATAAACTCTTCTCTTTTTGTGGGGATCTCCTCGTTTGTACTCTGATAATCCTCAATGCCCTTTCTTATCTTTTCAACCTCTTTCGATGTGATAAAACCAGTTTCCACTGCGCTGTTTAAAAAGATGGTAATGCTATCTTTATTTATACCTTCTAAAGCTTGTGGTAAATATTTTACTTTTTCTTTTTTATAAGCTTCCCAAGAAGTATAAGCGACAGCATCAACCAATAGTGACCACAGCCTAGCAATATTCAAGTCTTCTTCTTCCTCAGCAAATTCTGAAATTCCTGTAAAGTCTGCGTTATCAATAAGCTCGTATAAGTCCTCACCAGTAACAGCATGAGATTCAACCCATAACCAACATTTGTCCAATGCTTCTCTTCCTTCCGGATACCTTTCATCGTCTTTGCTGATTACAGAAAATACTCTTTCGGCAACTGTTAAAACAAATCCTACTTTAACTTCATTTTGTAAATTGTCCAAAAAAATATTATCCATGATCCCCCCCCTTATTCAGGGCGGAAAATTGGAGTGCCGATGTGGTCGGCTGTTCTACGGAGACGCTTTTCTTTATGCTCTAACTGTAGGAAGTGATAGGCTGAACTTTCTCGTTGTAATTCATTTACCTTTATATACATTAACTTGTTATCACTAAACTGTCTCAAATTTCCAAAAACCTTGGAAAGCATACGGCCAATCAAGGTTTGCAAGTGATTATATTTATTTTTTCTTATTCGTTGCTACTAGATGGGACAAAGACAATAAATTCCCCTTTAGGATATGTTCCCTTCCAACCGCAAGGCCATCCGCCTTCTTTATATATCTCAAAAACCTTTTCATAAAAATTATTTGTTTTTCCATTGACCAACCGATTTAAAGCACACATTGTGAGGTCTCCTTCAATCTCCTCATGAATATCTACATAATCAAACGGAAGAAAATCTTCAGAGTAATTTTCATAGTCACCGAAATGCTCGTATAATTCATCTTGCTGAGTAGCTAAATCTAAATCGTATATCTTTTCTACAATATTTTCAGTTTCTAATGATTTAACATGCTCCCACACTGTATCAACTTCATTTAAATCTTGTGACCAAGCAAAATTTTGCGCATCACTAAAATTATTAATGACTTGCAAATTAGGTACACTAAAGTTCTTATTGAAAAACATCTTGTTATTACGAATAAAGCTCATTACTTCTTCGACTAATTGAGTGTTCTTACCAAAATTCATTTAGATAACCACCTTTCCCATAATTCTTCGGTTGCTCCACCGCCTCTGTTCCAAATAGGGAGCTTTTTATTTTTTCCACTTTTATAAAATTCTTCGAGATTTTTCACCTTAGTCTTATACAATGGTATTCCAATCTCCACTCCTTTTTTTAATTTTTGTTGTAGTTCATACACTTGTTTTTCTAATATTGTTATGTCTTGGTTTACATCCAATTTATCAAGTTGTCGTCTTACAACATTGTTATATACACTATGGTAACCTCTATGTCTAGATAAACCGCTGATGTCGTCCATCGGTATAGGTAAAAATATTCCGTTTGACGCGTCATTCATTTCCATTCCAATTTTTTTTATAACAGGGTGTTTGTTTAGCTGAGATGGAATGATGTGCTGTGCTTGATAGCCTTTCCAACTTGCGGATCGTGGTAAACCCATTGACTCTAGTATGTTTTTTCCTAATTTAGTTGGGTCTCCTGTCGTTGGTTTTCCAGGTGTACCAGGAATAAGTCTAGTAGCTCTCCCAGTACCAGTCCCCCCACCACTCACCATCTTCACAATCCCAATCTCTTTCACCGGCGTTTTTTCCACATTCACGCGGACAATTGGGGTGCCGATATGGTGGCCTGTTGCGGAGGCCGGCTGTTCGACGTAGACGCGGACGTTTGTCGGAACTTGGAAGGATTTCACCTTTTCAAGGATGTTGTTTCCTTTTTGTACCAGTTCCACTTTTGGCGATTTCGCGAGCGGAATGTTTTTGCCGGCCGTTTTGGCCAATGTTTGAGCGCCGTGGTTTGCCGTTTTTGCGACAGCACCTGCACCGACGAGACTCAAGGTGGCTTCGATCAGTCCTTGTTTCCGCCTCTCTTCAGAAACTTTGTTTCCAAACATGTCCTTGCCCGTGACGGCTTCTGAGAACCCATTTGAAGCGACAAGGCCGTAGGCGCCCATTTCCGTCATTTTCAAGACGTTCAACGTTTTTGAGGCTTTGTAAGCGTCAAGCGCGTGTTCAGCGGCGATGAGTCCTTTTCCTGTTTTATAAATGGCTTTGCCGCCTTTGAAGGCTCGGCCTGCCCACCCTACGATCGGAATAAATCCTGCTGCCGCCATTGCTCCGGCGGCGACACGCTGGCCGTCTGTCAGCTTTTCTCCTGTGACCGGGTCGACACCTTCAGCGGCTCTCTTATAATCATAATACCCGCTGACTTCTCCGACAAATGTTCCGGCTGCGTCAAGCGCTTTTAAATACCAAGGCTTGTTCGCTTCTTCTTCTTGTTTTTCCTGAAGCCTGCGCGCTTCTGCCTGTTCATTTTTGAATTCAATATAATTGGCGGCTTGATTTTCGACTTCTATCGTATTTTTATAGATCTCGCTTGAGTGGAACGATTTCAAGCTAAAATACATCGGCGAGGCGGTTTTTCCGTGGCTTGTAGCTTCCATCAGCCCGGAATATTTGCCGAGCACGGCGCTGTCGAGCGCTTGTAAGTTTGTGTATTCGGTCTTGAGCGATTCATCCAGCTGATTAACGGCGTCGATGGTGTTTTGACGGGTTGTTTGCGCTTTAGACATTTTATCAATATAATCGTCGAGCGTCCAATTGTCCAAGTCAACGATATCGCTGATACTTGCGATGATTTTATCCATTTCCAGCTTGAGCCCCGAGACGATTTCCGTCGCTTTCAAATCAGCGTTTTTCAGTTCATGATCCAAAAAAGAGACTTCCACATAAGAATCGGACAGCTTTTTGTCCTTTATATCACCCGATACACCTTTAAAAAAAGCAATCTGCGCTTCAACAAGCTTTAACCAGCTGTCTACGATCTCTGCCTGTCCTTTGTAGAAGTCTTTAATGTTGTCGGCACCTTTCCCCTGAAAATCTTCACCTAAATCAGCGACCCCAAGAAACGCTTTTTTGAGTGTCTGCAGTTGATCCTCAAAGGTTTCGTATTGTTTCTTGCGGTTATTCGCTGCTTCAATTAAAGAATGCGCTTCAAATACTTTCATTGAATTGTCCTCTCTAACCTAAGGGCTATTTTCTGGCGATTGCTTTGTCCTGCTCTTTCAGCAAATCGACATTTTCCTTCGTATCCTTTATGTTTTTGTGTACGGCTTTTTTGTAATCGGCCACCATCTGATGAATGTTCTGCTCGCGTTCGTTGCATTTTGTCACATATGTCAAGTTATTTTTCCCCGCAGCTTTCGGAGGATTTGGCAGGTCTAGGGCCTCGAGCGCCTCTCTTACGGCCTCCAGCTTTTTGATGACCGCTTCATGTTTCAGCTTGATTGTCGTCATTAAAACCAGCTCCAACTGTTTTTGATTGAGCGGAGTTTATCGCTCAACTGATTTACCGCTTTTTCTCCGAGAGAAAGCAAATGATCCGCCTCTTTAGCTGCCGCTCCCGCCAATTCAAGGCTGTGTTTTTCAATTTCCAGCGCGAAAATTTTTCTCTCCAGCTGTGAAATATAGCCTTCGTACTTTCCGTTCACGATGTTGTACATTGATGTATGAGCTTCATCCCGTTCGTCATCAAAATCATTGGCGAAGTCCCCCGTCCAGTGGCTGTTCAGATGAGGGTGCAAGATTTGTCTGATCTCGACAATCCCGGTTTCGTGTTCTTTCTCAATCTCCTTTTTTGCTGTTTTGACACGTTCAATCCGGCTTTCTACATCAGCCAGCTTTTGGTTAATCGTGCTGTGGATATGATTCAATGTGCTCTCATGACTCATATGATTCACCTCAGGGAAATACTCAAATAGACGGATGGCACCAGTGCATCCGCTGCATTTTCTCCATTTATATAATAGTAAAATAGATGCAATCTTACTTAAATAGGGTGGATTGCTTATTTTTTCCCTGTAAAGCTGGAATGCGCCCCAAAAAAAGTAACAAAGGCCTATTTCCGACAGACGCATCATCCTCTTAAAGGCCGGGACCGAAAATCTAAATAGTCCAAATCACCCTTTCAACATGACTCACCGCTAAGCAAAAACCCCCGTTTAATGAAAACAAAAAAGGATTCGCACAAAAGCTCTTGTCTAAGCTTTCATTACGAATCCTTTTGGTGATTTAGCCAATCTTGAAAAGCTATTTAATCTCTGACACCCATTTTGCCATATCATCAAGCTTTTCCGCCGGAACAAGTCCTCCCGGCATTCCGTTACCGCCTTTTTCAATCTTTTCTTTAATCGCACCTGTATCCATCCGGTCCCCGACGCCCTTCAGTTTAGGACCTGATACACCTTCATAATTCTCGCCGTGGCAGGTTACACAGTTCGCTTTGTAAATTTCTTCAGGCGAGGCATCCGCTTTGTCTTCTTGAGCTGTTTTATTCCCTTCGCCTGCAATTTCTTTTTCGTCATAAAGGCCTTTTATGGATAAGATAAAAACAAGTCCTATGCCCATAATGGCGATTAACAAAAATGGTATCAATGGATTGCGGTTCATTTTACATCCCCCTTTTTAATTTACCCCTGCCCCTTATGTAAACAATTCTAATTCTACTTTAATTTTACAAAAAGTAAACCGATTATGAAACAAAAGCTGATGAAGTTCACATTTTAGACAAAATAACGGATGATGAAGCGATTGTTCATTTTCCATTTAAAGACCAGTTTTTGAATACGGTTACAACAACAATTATAAAGGGCTTTTCCTTCGATCTCAAGGTTATAATGACTCAAAATGCACTTTTGGATATTTGCAAATTCGAAAGAAATTAAGTAAAATATAATCGGGTTACCAATAATAGCGCTTTCATTATGTCGTGAAAAAAGAACGGATCTCCTGACCCGTTCAAGTTTATTCGAGAAAATCTTTCAAGCGTTTGCTTCTGCTTGGATGTCTTAATTTACGAAGTGCTTTAGCTTCTATTTGACGAATTCGTTCTCTTGTTACCCCAAATACCTTACCAACTTCTTCTAATGTTCTTGTACGACCATCATCAAGGCCGAAGCGAAGGCGGAGCACATTTTCTTCACGGTCTGTCAATGTATCCAGTACATCTTCAAGCTGTTCTTTCAGCAATTCATATGCTGCATGATCTGACGGAGAAGTCGCTTCCTGATCCTCAATGAAGTCTCCCAGATGTGAATCGTCCTCTTCACCGATCGGAGTCTCGAGTGAAACCGGTTCCTGGGCGATCTTTAGGATTTCACGGACTTTTTCAGGCGTCAGATCCATATCTTCCGCAATCTCTTCAGGCGTTGGTTCGCGGCCGAGATCCTGAAGGAGCTGCCTTTGAACACGAATCAGCTTGTTGATGGTTTCAACCATATGAACAGGAATCCTGATCGTTCTCGCCTGGTCGGCAATCGCTCTTGTAATCGCCTGTCTGATCCACCATGTGGCGTATGTGCTGAATTTGTATCCTTTGCGGTAGTCAAACTTTTCTACCGCCTTCATCAGGCCCATGTTTCCTTCCTGAATAAGGTCAAGGAAAAGCATTCCGCGGCCGACATACCGTTTTGCGATGCTGACGACAAGTCTCAAGTTGGCTTCAGCGAGACGGCGCTTCGACTCTTCGTCGCCTTCTTCGATTTTTTTCGCGTATTCGATTTCTTCTTTTGCAGACAAAAGGTTTACCCGTCCGATTTCTTTCAGATACATGCGGACAGGGTCGTTTATCTTAACGCCCGGAGGCACGCTTAAATCGTTAAGGTCAAATTCTTCTTCGGCCTTGGCCAGCTGTTGAATATTAGGATCCTCAGTTTCTTCGTTCTCGCTAATTAATTCAACGCCTTGTTCTCCTAAAAATTCATAATACTCATCCATTTGGTCTGATTCGATCTCGAAGCTGGACATGCGCTCTGCAATTTCTTCATATGTGAGCACTCCGCGTTTTTTTCCGGCTTCTGTTAATTGATCCCTCACCTGTTCAAATGTGAATTCAGTTTCGGTCTCGTGTGCTTGTTTATCAGCCATTCATGGATCCCTCCTTCCAAAACTTACAGACGAATTCTAAAAGCATCCCGCTTTTTTTGTTCCTATTTCACGAGTAAAGCCTTCTCTCTCTTCTATGGCTTCACGGGAAAGCAAATCATAAATTGACAATATATGATTAGGACAAGCAGCTTTTGCTCCTCCGTTAGGATTCATTGCCAAAAGCTTTTCCTATTATATATAACGGTTTATTTCAGCGAACGGTTCAGCTTAACAATTT
Organism: Bacillus sp. B19-2; assembly: GCF_022832475.1. Classification (NCBI taxonomy): domain Bacteria; kingdom Bacillati; phylum Bacillota; class Bacilli; order Caryophanales; family Bacillaceae; genus Bacillus; species Bacillus sp. B19-2. The sequence continues at coordinate 454,741 of NZ_JALHKQ010000003.1, read as the reverse complement.
CCTGTGCCAAAGTTGCCGCTTTGATGAAATCTTTTTGCCTCTCGGCTTCCGCCCTTGCAGCTTCTTTTTCTTTTATCATTGACCAATTTCGATAATTCAACACTTTTTTTACATAATCAGATAATTCCGCTTCACTTAATTCTTCGTTCACCTGAAGCATTAAGATATCTGTCAGAAGCTGACCGAGTTCCTGATCCTCAACTCTTTTAAAGAGCTCCTGGATGGAAATGTCCGCCCCTTCTTCATACATGGCGTACAAATAAGCGGCAATCGCGCGGTGCTGATCAAGGTTGAATTCAAAGCCCACCCGGTCTAAAACCTTTCGAATGACGTCCCGGTCATGAATCATGTGAGCCAGGAGCATCCGCTCCGCGTTCTCATGAGCCGGCCGAAGACCCGTCTTTCTTCGCGGCGCGCGCGAAACGGCGGACTGCCGCTCTTTTGAGTCCTGGCGGCTGCTTTCCCTGCTGCGGCTTACAGCCTGCTTTTCAAATACGGAAAGCTGATCCTTCAAGGATTCAAATGAGATTGAAAATTCATTTGCCAGCTGTTTGATGTATATTTCCTGTTCCAAAGGGCCGCTGAGAAGGCTGACTTCCTTCAGTACATCATTGATATAGGCTAAACGGTCTCCTTCATCAGACAGGTTTCTGCCCTTGCGGAAATAGTTCATTTTAAACGTCATCATCGTAACGCTGGCCCCTATTACATCATTCTTGAATTTCTCGCTGCCGAATTTTTTGATGTAGTCATCGGGATCCAGCCCGTCAGGTATCATGGCCACCTTGACGTCGCAGCCTTTTTTCTGAAGAATCTCCGCCGCTTTCAGCGTGGCTTCATAACCGGCATGATCCGAGTCATAGCACAGGATGACCTCTCCGACATTTCGCCTGATGATCTTCGCATGTTCTTCTGTCAGCGATGTGCCCATCGTGGCGATCGATTCTTTCACACCGGAACTGACGGCTGAAATGACGTCGGCAAATCCTTCAAAAAGGACGGCCCTCTCTTCTTTTCGAATGTGAAGGCGGGCCTGATGGAAATGATAGAGAAGCTTGCTTTTTCGAAAAAGCGGCGTTTCCGGGCTGTTCATGTATTTTGGCTGCTCCCCGGTGAACGTCCGTCCGGAAAAAGCGACCGTTGCGCCGTGATGATCATGAATCGGAAACATAATCCTGTTTCTGAAACGGTCAAAATAGCCGTCACCGTTCTCGCGTCTGATGATGAGTCCGGCTCTTTCCATCAGCGCAAGATCAAAACCTCTCCGTTCCAAAAATTTTGTGATGAAATCCCATGAATCAAGGGCGCATCCGATTTCAAACTGCTCGATCTGCTCCATCTCAAAGCCTCTTCCGAGCAAATAATCGAGCGCTTCCTGGCCTTCCTTTGTATTGACCAGCAAATGATGATAAAATTTCTTTAACAGATCATGAGCTTCCGCCATTTTCTGTTCATCCGAACTGCCTGTGCTGTATGCTGATACAGCTGCAACCTGTTCCGGCAGATCTATTTGATATTTGTCCGCCAGGTGAGAGACGGCCTCGGTAAATGAATAGCCTTCCATTTGTCTTAAAAATGAAAAAACATTCCCTCCCGCTCCGCAGCCAAAACAATGAAAAATCTGTTTTTCTCCGGAAACGGAAAAAGATGGCGTATTCTCACCATGAAAAGGACAAAGCCCAAAATAATTACGCCCCTGTTTTCTCAACTGGACGTACTCTCCGATAACTTCTACGATATCAGCTGATTTTTGCACCTGTTCTACAATTTCGTCTGGTATACGATTGCCCATGTTCCAACACTCCGTCGTACATAATTCGCTGCTTAGTACGTAAATCCTTCAATTTTCGACAAGATTTTTTGCAGCTCTTTGACAAATCGCTCTCGGTCTTCCTTGACCAGTTTTTTCGGGCCTTTCGTGTAACGTCCGCTTCTTCTCAATTTTTGTGCGACGTGACGGCGGAAAAGAGCATGATCAATTGTGTCCTCTTCGAAAAGAAAGCCTCTCTCCGACATCACATAGACCTTTTTGCCAAGCAAAAGCGATGCCAGCCCGATATCTTGTGTCACGACGACATCACCTGGTCGAACATGGTTGGCAATGTACAGATCGGCTGCTTCTTTGTGCGGATCGACATATGTCCAATTCTCTTCTTCTTTCCTTGTGACTTGAAAATGCTCGAATGAAGCCACGAATACCACCTTTACGTCGAAATCCGCCGCTGTTTTGAGCACTTCATCTTTCACCGGGCATGCGTCTGCATCGACAAAAATCGTCCTTTCTTTTTCAAGAAGACTAATTCTCCATCCCTCCATCAATCTCCTGCTATAAATACAGGCAAAATCACACAGGTTTCAAAAATAATCGATCTATAAGAATTTGTCGAAAGTTTTTTCCGGGAAATTCTTGACACGATACCCATAATAGTTTATTCGTTCTGTACTAAGCTTAAACCTAAAAGTTAATTATTTTATCACAATTTTTTATTATAATACAAATGGGTTAAAGATGCTATCATTTTCACTTTTCCCAAAACCATCAAAGCAAAAACCCAGGATGGGGTGTCCTGAGTTTTATTCTTAGACCCTTTTTGTCATCATGTTGTGAATTATGTTGGCCGTTTCCTCTACCGCTTTATTTGACACGTCTACGACATTGCAGCCGATGCGGCCGACGATCTTTTCAAAGAACTCCAGCTCTTCTTTGATGCGATTGATATTAGCGTAAATCGCTTTGTCGTTGAGGCCGAGCGATTTCAGGCGCTCCTTGCGAATATGGTTCAGCTTATCCGGGCTGATTTTTAACCCGATGCATTTAGACGGATCAACGGTAAAGAGCTCTTCGGGAGGATCCACCTCGGGAACGATCGGAACGTTTGCCACTTTTAACCGTTTGTGCGCCAAGTATTGGGATAACGGAGTTTTGGACGTTCTCGACACACCGATCAGCACGATATCCGCTTTTAAGATGCCCCTCGGGTCTCTGCCGTCGTCATATTTTACGGCAAATTCGATGGCCTCTACCTTCTTAAAATAATCTTCGTCAAGCTGGCGGACTCTGCCCGGTTCGTATTTCGCGCTGAAGCCGTAGACCGTCTCCATTTTCTCAATCAGCGGGCCGATGATATCGTAATACACGACATTCGCCTTTTCCGCTTCGGCGATTAAAAAATCACGAATCTCCGGGACAACAAGCGTAAAACAGATGATGCCGCCGTCCGCTTCTGCCAGCGAGATCACTTCTTTTATTGTTCCGCGGTCTTCGACATAAGGAATCCGCCTGATGTTTGTCTGCTCGGATGAACCGTTAAACTGGCTGATAGCCGCCTTGACTACGAGCTCAGCGGTCTCGCCGACAGAGTCTGATACAACATAAATCGTCCGATTACTCATGATATCCCTCCATTTGAAGTTACTCTACATGATTTCATTTTCAGATAAGCCGACTAAAATTTTTGTCATGTTCGTTTTCGTAATTCTTCCCACAACTTCATAGCCTTTTTCTGTATCTTTTACAACAGGCAGTGCGTCAATTTGTTTTTCAATAAGCATCTTGGCAATGTCCAAAATGAAATCGTCGCGCCTGCAAAGCGTAATGTTCGGCATTCTCGTCATTATGATATGGACGGGTATTGAAGGGAGCTCCTGTTTGCCGATGCTGGCTCTGAGCAAGTCTTTTCGTGAAAGTACACCGACTAAGATGGCATTATCATCAACGACAAAAAGCGTTCCTACGTCCTCTAAAAACATCGTGCAAATCGCATCATAAACGGAGACATTTTCATGAATGACCACCGGAATGGACTGGAAGTCTTTCACCTGCAGCTTTTTCAGCTTATCAGCCAAGAGCTGCGTGCCCGTCTTTCCCGTGTAGAAATAACCGACCCGCGGCCTTGCTTCCAAAAATCCTGACATCGTCAATATCGCCAAGTCCGGACGAAGTGTAGCCCTTGTCAGATTCAGCTTTTCCGCGATATGTTCTCCGGTAATCGGCCCGTTCTCTTTGACAATCTGCAAAATATGCTCTTGACGTTTATTTAGTTCGATCGTACTCACCACCTTTAAGCCGAAGCTCACAATTCGTTCGTTATGTATAAAAGTCGATAACATATTATAACGCATATGAAGACTAAAATAACAGCAATTACAATTGAATTCTATGAAAAAGACAGGCACAATTTGACAAGGATGTGAAAAACCGATTTGAGCAAAAAGACGATTGCCAGCTTGTCAGCAACCGTCTTCTGCGGTGTTTATTTTACAATGATGGCATTGATGTTTGCAAAAGATCGGATCAGCTCCGCAAGGCTTGCCATTTGCGCCAGGCGGCTCGCTTTTAATCTTTCATCTTCGGCATGGACCATCGTGTGATCAAAATAAGCTTCGATCGGCTCTTTCAGCTTGGACAGCTCACTGAAGGCGCCCTCATAATCTTTTGCTTCGTAAAGGCTTTCTAATTGCTGTCTGCACGCCTCATAAGCTTTGAAAAGCTCCTCTTCTTGAGGGTTTTCAAACAGTGACGCGTCAATGGCGTTCGTTTCGCTCTTTTTGCTGATCGAAATAACCCTTGCCAGCGCTTCAGCCGTTTCTTTAAATTCCGGTTTTGCTGCAGCCGATTCAAGGACAGCGGCTTTTTTGACAGCCGAATACGGCTCAAGGTTCGAGCTTTCGAGCACGGCATCCACGACATCGTAGCGGATGTTTTCCGCTGTTAATACGTATTTGAGGCGCTGTTTAAAGAATTCAAGCAGTTCGCTGTTTGCTTCCTGTCCGGCAAACGCAGCCAGTTCTTTGAATGAAATGCCCCAGTTCCGGTCAAGCAGGATTTGGACGATGCCGGTCGCCTGTCTTCTCAGTCCATACGGGTCCTGAGATCCTGTCGGAATGACGCCGATTTTAAAGAATGAAGCGACCGTATCGAGTTTATCCGCTAATGCGACGACGGCGCCGACGATTGATGAAGGCGTTTCCCCTCCGGCTTGTCTCGGCATATAGTGCTCATTGACAGCGAGCGCCACTTCTTCTTTCTCACCGAGCATTCGCGCATATTTTTCACCCATGATGCCCTGCAGCTCAGGAAATTCGTAAACCATATGTGTCACAAGGTCGAATTTTGAAATGTGCGAAGCGCGCTTGATCAGCTGCACCGTCTCTTGATCCGCACCGATGACTTCAGCGATCCGTTCAGCAACCGCCTCAGTGCGTCTCACTTTGTCTCCAAGCGATCCCAATTCTTCGTGGAAAACGATCTTTTCGAGCTTTTTCACATTCTCGTCAATGTTTAATTTTTGATCTTCTTTATAGAAGAAGGCGGCGTCTGAAAGCCTTGCTCTCAGCACTTTTTCGTTCCCTCTCGCCACGTTTTCAAGGGCGCGGCTGTCTCCGTTGCGGACGGTCACAAAGTAAGGAAGCAAATCGCCGTTTTTATCTTTGACAGGGAAATAACGCTGATGCTCTTTCATCGTTGTCACGAGCACCTCTTCAGGAATTGCGAGAAATTCCTCTTCGTACGAACCGAACAGAACCGTTGGATATTCAACCAGATGGGTAACCTCATCCAGCAGATCCTCGTCCCTCGGAATGTCCCAAGACTTTTCAGCCGCCAGTTCGTCAAGCTGCTTTACGATCAGCTGCTTCCGTTTGTCCGGATCGGCAATCACAAACTGACTTTCCAGTGCCGCTTCGTATTCAGAAGGTGCGCTCAAGTCGGCTGCTTTTCCGAGGAAGCGGTGCCCCTGTGTTGTGCGGCCGGTTTCGACATGAGCGACTGAAAATGGAACGACTTCACTGCCGAACAGCGCGACGATCCATTTAATCGGCCTAATATATTTCAAATCTTCGCTGCCCCAGCGCATGTTTTTTGGAAAGTGGAGGCTTGTCACCAAGTCGCCGAGCTCAGGAAGTAATGAAAACGTATCCTGACCTTTTTGGAATTTTTGCACAAAAACATATTCCGTTCCTTTGATGTCTTTAAAATACAAATCTTCCGGACTTGCTCCTTGCCCCCGTGAAAAGCCGATGGCCGCCTTTGTCCATTCGCCGTTTTCGTCAAGGGCGATTTTCTTTGCCGGTCCTTTCGCTTCTTCTCTCACATCGTCCTGCTTCTCCGCCACGTTCTCGACAAGAACGGCCAGTCTTCTAGGAGAGTTATACAGCTTAACGGAGCCGAAGGCAATATTTTTTTCCTTGAGCCAGCTTTCCAGTTTTTCACCAAGCTGAGTCATGCTGTCATGCATGAAGCGCGCCGGCATTTCTTCTAATCCGATTTCTAAAAGCAAATCTTGATTACTCATGTGAAGCCTCTTCCTCCTTCAGCATTGGGAAACCCAACTTTTCGCGTTCATCATAATACGTTTTCGCCACTTTTCTGGCCAGGTTTCTCACCCTACCAATATATCCTGTGCGCTCCGTCACGGAAATCGCTCCTTTTGCGTCAAGCAAGTTGAACGTATGCGAGCATTTCAGTACATAATCATAAGCAGGATGGACAAGTCCATGATCCATCTGGCGGTTCGCTTCTTTTTCATACGTTGCAAACAATTCGAACAGCATGTCGACGTCAGATGTCTCGAACGTATAGACGGAATGCTCGTATTCAGCCATCTTGAACAGATCTTTTATCGTATAGCCGTTCGTCCATTCGAGGTCAAAGACGTTTTCTTTGTCTTGAATATAAGAAGCAAGGCGTTCAATCCCGTATGTGATTTCAACAGAAACCGGTTTGCACTCAAGCCCGCCGACCTGCTGAAAATAGGTAAACTGGGTGATTTCCATGCCGTCAAGCCACACTTCCCAGCCAAGCCCGGCGCAGCCGAGCGACGGATTTTCCCAGTTATCCTCGACAAAACGGATATCATGCTCCAGAGGGTCGATTCCAAGGGCTTTTAATGAATCTAAATAAAGCTCTTGAATATTGTCGGGAGACGGCTTAATGATCACCTGGAATTGATGGTGCTGATAAAGCCTGTTCGGATTGTCCCCGTATCTTCCGTCCGCAGGGCGTCTTGACGGCTCCACATAAGCGACTTTCCAAGGTTCAGGACCAAGGCTCCGCAAAAATGTATATGGACTCATCGTTCCTGCACCCTTCTCTACATCATACGACTGCAAAAGTACGCATCCTTCATTGGACCAGTGCTTTTGCAGGGTCAGAATCATTTCTTGAATATTCAAATGAAGCACCTCCACATAACGTGTTTTCAAGTTTAATTTTTGGCATAGGGCTGGTTTGGGCAGAAAAAAACTCCCGTCCCTATGCTTGTTTGCCCACAAACATAGGGACGAGAGTTCTCCCGCGGTTCCACCCTAATTGCTGAGAGGAAATGTCTCAGCCTCTTTTTTAAAAGTTGCTCAGGGAATGCCTTTCATTACGCTCTCATCCCCGGCTTTCACCGCCCCGGAGTCGCTTCAATGAGGCCGTGCGCAATTACTTCTTTCCGTCAACGCAACGTCATTATTGAATCCAATCTTCATGACATGATCTTATAAAAAGATGAAGAGGTTGTCAACTTTTGTTTTCATCGCCCAGCATCTTTTTCATATTGTCCATTTGTTCCATGAAGCGCCGCGATTTCAGGTATATCCCTGAGTACTCGTCATAGTACGTCTGAATGACCCTTTTCAGCTCATCCTTCGTCTCCCGTTTGACCGAGACATTTCCGAGCCTTGACAGGTCAAAATAAAAAAACAGCCTCAACAGCCTGGCGGATGCGGGAGACAGCGGTATCCTGTATGGATCTTTCGCAAAACAGCGGTGGCAGATAAAGCCGTTGTCGCGGATCGAAAAATGAAATGTACCGTCTTTGCTTTTGCAGTGCACACATTCATCCAGCTCCGGATACAGCCCCATCACGCTGAGCATTTTAACTTCGATAAGGTTGGCGATAATGTCGGGATCTGTACCGTCATCGAGCCTCCTCATCGACTGAAGAAGCAGCTCAAATAAAAACGGATTCGGTTTCTTTTCCTCCGTTCCTTTGTCGATTAATTCAGCGATGTAGGCCGCATATGCTGTTAAAAACAGATCCTCGCGGATATGCCTCATGCTTTCGATCATCTCGCCCTGCTCCAATGTGCCGAGACCGGATGATTTGCGGAATAAAAAAGAAGCATAAAGGAACGGCTGGGAAATCGCTGACAAGCGGCTGTTCGGCTTTTTGGCGCCCCTTGCCAGCACACCGATTTTCCCGTGTTCTCTCGTCAACAGCGTAATGATTTTATTTGTTTCACCATAGTCATTTGTACGAAGGACGATACCTTCACATTTCGTCAGCATATGTGCACCATCCAAAAATTGGAGGGGTCAAGCATGATCACAAAATTGGAAAGTCAATTTGCGCTAGCTCTTCTTCAAGTACTTCGGGTCTTTCCAGGTTCTCCTTTTCCAATTCTTTAAAAAGGAGGTACGTGTCAACGCTTCCTGTTTGTGAAAATACATTCCAAGTAAAATTCAACATAAAAAGCCCCACCTTTCTGTTTATAACTAGCTTTTTAAACATCCAAATTCTTAAGATTATCTTGACCTTGTATCCTCCATTTCATGTTAAACAATTTTTTCTAATATATCTTTGATTTCGAGAGATTTTGTCACGACTAAACCGCGGTCAAGCTCTGTCCGTTAATACTCGTCTTCTCTAAATCCAAAATCACGAAGCTGAGACATCTTGTTGCGCCAGTCTTTCTGCACTTTAACCCACAGCTCTAAAAACACCGATGATCCGAGCAGCGCCTCGATATCGGTTCTTGCCCGCTTGCCGATTTCTTTAAGCAGACTGCCTCTTTTTCCGATGACGATCCCTTTTTGCGAGTCGCGTTCGACGACGATGGTCGCGCTCACATACACAGAACCGTTTTCCCGTTCTTGAATGGACTCGATCGAGACCGCAATGCTGTGAGGGATCTCTTCCCTTGTCAGATGCAGCACTTTTTCCCGAATCAGCTCAGAAATGATAAATCGCTCCGGATGATCGGTCACCTGGTCACTCGGGTAAAACTGCGGACCTTCCGGCAAATAATCCTCAATTTGCTTTAAAAGCGTATCGATATTATTTCCCTCAAGGGCGGAGATCGGAACGATTTCCTGAAACGGATACCTGGTTCTGTACTCATCGATTAGCACAAGAAGCTCATCCGGATGAATCCGGTCGATTTTGTTGACGATCAAAAATACCGGCGTCTTGACTCCTTTTAAGCGCTCGATGATAAATTCGTCGCCTTTCCCGTAGCCTTCCTCTGCATTGATCATAAACAAGATCAAGTCGACTTCCTTTAAAGTGTTCTGCGCCACCTTCATCATAAAATCGCCCAATTTATGCTTCGGTTTATGAATGCCCGGCGTATCGATAAAAATCGTCTGGGATGTATCGGTTGTCAGCACACCTTGCACTTTGTTTCTTGTTGTTTGCGGTTTGTCGCTCATGATGGCGATTTTTTGGCCGATCACGCGATTCAAAAATGTAGATTTTCCTACGTTTGGTCGTCCGATAATGGAGACAAATCCTGATTTAAAGCTTTCCTGTGTCATGTAAGTCCTCCGATGAAAATGCTCCTGGCAGTAATTCTTGAACCGTCATTTCTTTGACTTGGCCATTCAGATTGGTTAAGATGACAGGCATGTTTGCTGAACAAAGTTCGGAAATCACCTGTCTGCACGCTCCGCACGGCGACACCGGACCCGGCGTATCCGCAGCGACGGCAAGCATCTTAAACGATTTTTCCCCTTCCGAGTAAGCCTTGAACAACGCTGTCCGCTCGGCGCAGTTGCACAGGCTGTATGCAGCATTTTCAATGTTGCAGCCTTTGTACACCTTGCCGTCCTCAGACAAAAGGGCAGCGCCGACTTTGAATTTCGAATACGGAACATATGCAAATTCCCTTGCTTTTAAAGCTTCTGCAATCAATTCTTGTTTAGTCAATGTGTGTATTCCTTCCTATAGCGGTTATGGTACCGCTAACACTTTTATTTTACATAAAAATGGCTTCTTTTTCACGCCCAAATCACAAATGTAAAATTTTTGTAAGAATTGCGCACAATGAAAAGCACGGCATCAAAACAATTTTGACAAAAAGATGAGTAACCCAATCATACACGAAACGGCCGCAAACACGCAAACCGCCCCGGCCGCCGCGTCCTTTGCCGCCTTTGCAAGCGGGTGGTTCTCTTTTGTGAAAAGGTCGATCGTATGCTCCACAGCCGTATTCATCAGCTCCAAGGCGAGCATTCCGCCGATCAGGATCAAGATGATGGACCATTCGATCAGAGTCAGCCTGAAGAAAAAGCCGCAGACGATCACGAGGATGGCGGCTCCAGAATGAATTCTAAAATTGCGCTCCGACATGAACGTCTTGACTATTCCTGTAAAGGCGTTTGAAAAACTCCATTTCAGACGGCGCCATTCGTTTTGTTTATGAGGATCTTGAGAGCCCATATCGATTCAAAATTTCCTTTTGCTTAGTGAACATCTCTTTTTCCTCTTCCTCTGTCATATGGTCATAGCCGAGGAGGTGCAAAAAGCCGTGAACCGTCAGAAAACCCAGCTCTCTCATCAGTGAATGCCCGTATTCTTCGGCCTGTTCTCGTGCTTTATCAGCGCTGATGATGATATCTCCGAGAACGGGCGGCATGTCAGCGCCGATAATTGCAATCTCTCCTTCGCCGTCTTCTTCAAGGGCAAATGAAATGACGTCAGTCGGATAATCTTTGCCTCTGTACTCTTTGTTGATTTTTTGTATCTCTTCATTGTTGACGATCGTAACCGAAACTTCAGCGCCGTCTGCGACGCCTTCCTCTGCCGCTGCGAATTGAAGAATCTTCTCAATTTCAGCAAGCTGGTCTTCAGGGACCCGTCCGGTCTCGTCTGTGATATCTAGAATTAAACTCATGTGTGTTTCACCTTCTGTTTAGGATTAGCTTCCGGATATTCGATCCGGGAATGAAAAATGCCTTTCAGCGTTTCGCAGAGCGTCTTCGCGATAATATTGAGCTCTTTTAAAGTCAAATCGCATTCGTCAAACTGCCCGTCCTGCAGCTTATCTGATATGATCCCGCGCACCAGCTTTTCAATCCTTTCGGGATTCGGGTTATGCATTGAGCGGACGGCTGCTTCAACGCTGTCGGCCACCGAGATGATCGCCGCCTCTTTTGTCTGGGGCTTCGGACCGGGATAGCGGAACTCTTCTTCAGTCGTCTGATCGCCTTTTTCTTTCGCCTTATAATAAAAGAACTTGAGCAGCGATGTGCCGTGATGCTGTTCGGCGATGTCGACAAGCTCCTTCGGCATTTTATGATCCCTCAGCATATCGGCGCCGTCTGTCGCATGGGCAATGATAATGTTTTTGCTGAGCTGCGGAGAAAGCTTGTCATGCGGATTATCAATATTCATTTGGTTTTCTATAAAATATTGGGGCCGCTTTGTCTTGCCGATATCATGGTAATAGGCTCCGACTCTTGCCAAAAGCCCGTTTGCTCCGACAGCTTCGCATGCCGCCTCCGACAAGTTCGCAACCATAACGCTGTGATGGTATGTGCCGGGTGTTTCCGTCAGAATTTTGCGGAGCAGCGGATGATTCGGGTTTGAAAGCTCGAGAAGCTTCATCGTGGACAGAATCCCAAAGCCGCTTTCAAAAAACGGCATGAGCCCGAGCACAAGAACTGACGATCCGATGCCGGACACCGCTCCCATGACAAGGTATGTACCCATCTCAAGTCCGGTTTGCGCCGTGTTTTGAATGAGCTGCAGGGTAAACAGGACGACGATGTTGATCAGGGAGACAAACAAGCCGGCCTGGAGGATTTTCGCCCTCGCATTATGCTTCCCTAAAAACAGTATACCCGCCATCGAGCTGATCAAGAAATACGTTCCGATTCCATAATTAAACGTGCCTGTCACACCTTGGTTAAACATCATGCTTCCGCAAATGGAAAGGATCATGCTCGACAGGATCGCCAGCCTTTCATTGATCAGCAGTTTAATAAGCATCACGCCCATCGCAATCGGCACGAGATAGCCGATATGGCCGATTTCAAGCTGCTGAAACAGGCTGATCACTTCCATGACGATTAAAACGATTGCTGTAATCAATGAAAACAGCATGAGCGACTTATTTTTCGGAATCCGGCTGCTGTACTGCTTTTCGAAATAGTAAACCAAAGCTGAGATGAAAAGCGCGATTAAAAGCAGCAGTCCGCCGACAGGCTTGAAGATGTTGGCTCCGCTTAAGAGTCCTGTCAGTTCAAGCTTTCGATAGACTTCCCTGTCGATCAGCTGATTTTCCTCAACGAGTATCTGCCCCTGCTTGATCTGCACCTGCTGCACGCTGTCAGCCGCTTCCTGACGCTTCTGCTCCGTCTTGTCGGGATCGTATACATAGTTGGGAATGATTGCAAAGCGTCCGATTTCATCAGCGGCGTTTTTTAATTTTGAAGGTATCGAATTACCTTTCAGCTCTTTCGTTACATGCTCTTTCGCTTCATCAAGCTTGCCGGCGCGGATTTCTTTACTCATCACGTCATTGACGGCGGTGATGACCGAATCCTGTGTCATGGAAAGCTCTCCGTCGCTGGCCTTCAGCAGGTGTTTGACTGAATCCTGCGACAGCGAGTCCGTCACATCTGAAGTCAGCTTTTCTTCAACAGATTTGATCTGGTCTTTTTCAGACGGGGCCTGCTTGTCTTTTTTCTCTTGTTCTGCGCTTTCTTTTTTCACTTCTTTAATGATGTCGAATATTGATGAGACAAGGTCGACCCTGTTGTCAGAGTACTCTTTTTTCAAGGTGTACTGGTCGGGAACTTCCTCTCTCGCTTCCTGTTTTTTATTAGCTGTTGCCTTTTGATCTTCGACTGTCGCCGGCGCATAGATCGTATTCTCGCTGATCGAAAATAAATCGAGGTCGAGAGACTCGGGCCTCACATGGAAAAACAGCAGGATGAACATCAGCGCGGATAAAGCCGCATAAAGAATGACGGGAAGGAAACGGCCGTTTTCCAAGCGGATGAGCCGAAACTTTCCGTCTCTTTTTTTCTTTTTCAACAAAAGCACCTCTTTTCCCGCGGGAAACTAAAAAATGACCCGATAACGGGCGATCGGGCCATTCGGAATTATTTTGACTTTTCGTATGCTTCAATAATACGGGCGACAAGCGGGTGTCTGACCACGTCCGTCTGATCCAGTTCAACAATTGAAATGCCTTCGATATCAAGGAGCATCTTTTTTGCAACGGCAAGCCCCGATGTGACGCCCTTCGGCAAATCGATTTGCGTAATATCGCCTGTAATGACCATTTTAGAACCAAAACCCAATCTCGTCAAAAACATTTTCATTTGTGCCGGTGTCGTATTCTGCGCTTCATCCAAAATCACAAATGCGTCGTCGAGCGTTCGCCCCCTCATGTAAGCAAGCGGCGCGATTTCAATCGTTCCTCTTTCAAGCAGCCGTGCCGTATGGTCCGTTCCGAGCACATCATGGAGCGCGTCATAGAGCGGCCTTAAATAAGGGTCGACTTTCTCCTTTAAATCCCCAGGCAAAAACCCGAGGCTTTCCCCTGCTTCAACAGCTGGTCTTGTCAAAATGATTTTTTTGATGCGTCCGTTTTTCAGTTCATGAACGGCCTTTACGACAGCCAAATAGGTTTTCCCCGTTCCTGCAGGGCCGATGCCGAAGATTAAGTCGTGCCTTTTCATGGCGGCGATATATTCTCTTTGACCGATGGTTTTGACTCTGATCGGTTTTCCTTTGGCGTTTTTCGTAATTTCCTCTTCATACATGCTTTCAAAAAACTCAAGCTTCTGCTTTTTCGCCATCTTGACCGCATACAAGACATCGCGTTCTGATATCTCGATTCCTTTGCGGATGAGATTCAAGAGGGATGCAAGCAGGCTGTCCACGATTTCAAACGTTTCTTCGTCTCCGGTCACATAGACGGTTTCACCGCGCGTGACAATCGAAATGTTCAGCTCTTCCTCCATTAACTTCAAATGGGAGTCCTGGTTCCCAAACAGCGCTTGAGCCTCGTTCGGACTTTCCAGTTGCTGATGAATCGCAAGTAAGTGTTCTGTCATTCTTTAGTCTCCTGAACAATTGGTGTTGTTTGAACAATGTCTTCAATAACCTGGTAAAGGATGATCAATTTAACTTTACCATTCTCACTCGTTTCGTGCAAAACTTTTTCACTGATAATGTTCCCGTCGCTGCCGATTTTTTTCCTGATGTCTCTTTTTCCCATTTCGATCCCTTCAAGGACCGCTTCTTTTTTCGAGTACACCCTTTTGATTTGTTCGCTCTCCCTCGTATGCTCCTTTTCATACGCGACAGGAAGCGTAAAATTCATAAAATGCAGCGAGTGTTTTTCGGTTTCTGTCTTCGGGCGTGAGAACTCTTCTTTTTTAAAAGAAAAGCCCCAGACCGGCACGGAAAAAGAACCGAAGGATAGCTTGTGACTTGTCCTTACTTTGCCCGTAAAAACGTCAAATGATGTCTCAAGCGGAACCGTTACCTTTGACTTGTACCAGGTTTCACCGTAGATTTTCCCTTTGGCTCCGACTTTTTGCTTTTCCTCTTCGCTCCCGATCAGTCCGGAAACAAGCATTTGCCCTTTTTCAACGTGCTGGTTCACGGTGACGAGCGGCTCGCCTTTTTCCACGAACATTTTCGAGATGGTTGCCCCTTTTTTGGCGACGATGTGCCTCGGACCAATATATTTTTCTTTGTCAGGTTCATTTTTTTCAACCACTTTCATGTGAAGGGCCGTGCCGTTTAATTCAATGCCCACCCAGGTGATGTTTTCGACGCGCTTTGTAAGCGCCTGCTGAATTTTTTCCGGGGTCAGCATTGTAAACTGAAGGCGGCCTTTTTTGACGCCGATTTCATTCAAGTGCTGTCTGATTTGATGTTCTGTCTCCGGATTGGCTCCTGTTATGTCAATCTTCCAAAGCATGTTGGACAATAAAAACATGATGATAAAAAAACCAGCAATTCCAATCGTGAAGCCGCTATTCCGTTTAGACTTCTGCACGAGGAAAGGAAAACCTTTTCGTCTGACGAAGCGGCACTTGCAGTCAAAATCCCTGATGACCCTCCGGAAGGCATGTACATCAGAAAGCGGAATATAAAGAAAGACAGCGTCTTTCTTTTTCTTAACATTAAACATCGGGATGCTGCGCCTGGTGCATTCATTTAATAATCGTTCGATCCCCTTTCCCGTTATCTCAAGCTGGATCTTTCCTGAAAAAAAAGAAAGCCATTTATTCTTCACGATTCTTTCCCCCCGACTTATGAATCGATATAGCGTACGAGCTCAATCGTGCCTTCAAGCAGAATTTCCTCAGGCAAAATCGTTTTGATGACAAAGTTTTTACCTTGAATGATGCACTGCCCCTGTTTGAGCATCAGCCTTACTTCGGTATCGCTGAAAAGCAAAAGCCCTCTGTGGTTTTCAATATATATGTGAAGTCTTCCTATCATCGTGATTCTCGGAAGATCCATCATGACATCAGGGGGAATTTCCAATGTTCTTGTCAGCCACGCTTTGATGCGATTTTTTCTTTGCGCCATAAAAAAAAGAACCCCCTTTCATCTCATATGTATGAGTGATATGGGGGTTCTAATACTTAAATTTTAGGGCGGCGCCTCATTGTGTAATGCGGCTTTCTCGACCGTGGAGGGCCGAATACTTCGCTGAGTACAACGCCTTGGACAATCGTGTTTTTATTCAAATCGAGCAGCTCTTGTTTCCGGTTGATCACCCGGCTGCTCTGCTTTTTAATGGCCCGTTCAACGGCCGGCATGGACCGCTCGGCATCCGCTTGGATTCTGCGGAGCTCTGCGGCCATATCTTCGCTTTTTGCAGCAGCCGCAGCTGCTGCAGGCCGTTGTTTATTGTTTTCTGCCGGCCGGCGCTGTGCCGTCTGCTTCGGCGTCGTCTGCGTTTTCGGCCGTTCAGGCGCCGGTTTACGCTTTGTTTCTTCATTTTCATCATTTTTTCCGAGCTTGTTGAATATGAAGGAGATGGCTGCGATGATGGCCGCCATGATAATCGGATTGTCGAACAGGATATCAAGCAATGAGCTCCCTCCTTTTTACAGGGGCTTGTTTATTTATGATCCTCTTCATTTTGGTCTTTCGTCATCTTTCCAAAAGAATCGCGCATGTCTGTGTCGGCGTCGATGTTTTTCATATTAAGGTAGTCCATGACTCCGATCTTTCCGCTGCGGAGAGCTTCAGACATCGCAAGCGGCACTTCGGCTTCTGCCTCGACGACTTTAGCGCGCATTTCTTCGACGCGGGCGCGCATTTCCTGTTCTTGCGCAACCGCCATGGCGCGGCGTTCTTCCGCTTTCGCCTGGGCAATGTTTTTATCGGCTTCAGCCTGGTCGGTCTGCAGAATCGCTCCGATGTTTTTGCCGATGTCAACGTCAGCGATATCGATCGATAGAATTTCAAACGCTGTGCCTGAATCCAATCCTTTGCTCAAGACGGTTTGTGAAATCATATCCGGGTTTTCAAGCACTTTTTTATGATTATCGGAGGAACCGATTGTCGAAACGATCCCTTCGCCGACACGGGCAATGATTGTTTCTTCTCCCGCTCCCCCGACAAGGCGGTCGATGTTTGCGCGAACCGTGATTCTCGCTTTTGCTTTCACCTCGATACCGTCCATTGCTACACCGGCAATAAACGGCGTTTCGATGACTTTCGGATTAACGCTCATTTGAACGGCTTCAAGCACGTCACGGCCCGCTAAATCGATGGCCGCACATCTGGCGAATGTGAGTTCAATGTTTGCACGTTGGGCAGCGATGAGCGCGTTGACAACCCGGTCAACATTACCCCCTGCAAGATAGTGGCTCTCGAGCTGATTGATCGTAACATCAAGTCCCGCTTTATGCGCTTTGATCAGCGGGTTCACCACGCGGTTTGGAATGACGCGGCGGAGCCTCATTCCGATCAGTGTGAAAATGCTGATTTTAACACCAGCGGCCAAAGCCGAGATCCACAGCATGACCGGGACGAATGTAAAGAAGACAGCTAGTAAGATGATTCCGGCTGCTATAATAAGCAAAAGAAACAGTGTTGACGGATCCATAATATTCCTCCTAATAATGTAATTTATAATTCTCTCACAACAATGCGTGAGCCTTCCACTTTAACCACTTTCACTTTCTTGTCCTTCGCGGTGAACGAGCCTTCAGATACGACATCAAGCCGTTCATCGCCGATGATGACCGTTCCGGACGGTCTGAGCGGTGTAAACGTGACGCCGGTTTTACCAATTAAATCGCGCCGGCTTTCATTTGACACATATCCGCTTTCCGTGCTTGTCGAGTCGGTTAAGATCAATTTTTTGAAAAATTTCATACGCTTCCCCAACACCCTTGTCAATAGAATGGATGCCGCTATAGAAACAGCAGTTGCAATCAAAATGGAGACGGCCATGACCTTAAAGCTTCCCGATGCTAAAAAGAGGCTCGAAACAATTGCGATCAGGCCGGCAATCCCTGCTATTCCGCCCGGCAGAAAAATCTCTAAAATGATTAAAATAATGCCTGCTGCAAACAGAAGGATCGTTTCCATTCCGGCAAGCCCGGCGACGAGATGACCGTAGAAAAAGAGCAGCAGCGCGGAGAGTCCCATAAAGCCGGGGATCCCAAAACCAGGCGAATAAAGCTCCACAATCAACCCGAGACTTCCAATTGAAAGGAGAATCGGAATCACGACCGGATGCGTGATGAACCGGGCCACCTTTTCGGCGAAGCTCACCTCAGCACGCTCGATTTTAGCATCCTTCAAGTTCAGCTTTTTCAAAAGATCATCAAGGCTCGAAACTGTGCCTTCTGAATAGCCGACTTCCAGCGCTTTGTCAGGGCTTAATGTGAGCAGCTCGCCCTTCGGCGCCCCAACTTCTTTAGCATCGACGTCAGCATCGGCCATCGCGAGAGCGTATTTCGGATCACGCCCGTTTTTTTTGGCTGCGTCTTCCATTTCAGCGAGCCACAGAGATTCCGACTTTTTATCAGCGGCATTTCCCTGCGTATCAATGATCGCGGCAGCTCCCATTTTCCCGCCGGGCGCCATATAAATATCGTCTGCATTCAAGGCGAGGTAAGCGCCTGCGGACAGAGCCCTTCTATTCACATAAGCGGTCACCGGAATGTCGGAGTTATGTATCGTATCAGCCATGTCAAGGACTGCGTCGACCGCTCCGCCGGGGGTATTGATATCGAGTATGATATGTTTGGCATTCATATCTTCCGCTTCTTGAAAAGAGCGCTCAAGAAATTTTGAAAGCCCTTTTTCAACCGTTTCTTCGATCGGAATGACATACACTGTATCTCCATCCGCTTTCACGGTCAAATGAACGCCTAGTAATAAGAATAAAACAAAACCGCTGGCCAGAGCAACAAAAATTCTAAATTTTTTCAGCAGCAATGATGTCTGAGGCCTCCTTCCCCTATTATCATTAACATTACATACGTTATAAATGTAACAAAGGTTTCATCTTTCTACTACTTTTCTATTGTATGAACACGCACAAAAAAAGACGCCTTTAATTGCTTAAAGGCGTCTTTTTCTTAAGACAGTTGTTTGCTGACAAGCTTATTGACGAGACCGCCGTCCGCCTTGCCTTTGACTTTCGGCATGATAGCGCTCATCACTTTGCCCATATCCGCTTTTGAAGAGGCGCCGACTTCGGCGATCGTCTCGTTGACGATGCCGAGCAGCTCTTCTTCCGTCAGCTGTTCAGGCATATAAGCTTCCAGAATGTCTAACTCTTTTTGAACTTTATCTACTAAATCTGAACGATTAGCGTTTGAAAATTCATGGAGGGAGTCTTTACGCTGTTTTAATTCACGAGAAAGAACAGTCAGTTCTTCATCATCGGTCAGCCTGTCTTTCTTAAGCTTGATTGCTTCGTTTTGAAGCGAAGCTTTGACCATGCGAATGACAGTCAGTTTGTCTTTCTCACGGTTTTTCATATAGAGCTTCATATCTTGATTCAGCCGCTCAAGAAGACTCATAAATCCACCCTCTTTTAGTATTTGCGCTTTCTTGCAGCTTCAGACTTTTTCTTGCGTCTTACGCTAGGTTTTTCATAAAATTCACGCTTTCTTGCTTCCTGCAAAGTACCTGTCTTTGATACACTGCGTTTGAAGCGACGAAGAGCATCTTCAAGCGATTCGTTTTTTCTAACGACCGTTTTTGACATTCTCTTTCCCTCCCTCCGAATACACCAATCGACTGCTTTAAAAAAAGACATACATATAAACATGTACTTTGACATTATAATATAAGCCTCCGGTAAGGTCAACCAAGGAGAACGTTTTATTGTTCAGTCATGATTTCGGCAGCTTGTCTGTATATATTTATAAAGGAGGCTGTTCGAAAAACTGATGATAATCCTGATCTTATTCATATTATTGATCGTTCTTTTTCTCAAAGGCATGAGCATGCTGAGAAAAGGCTTGATTTCACTGACATTTGAAAAAATCGAAAAGCGGCTGCTGTTTTTCACGGATCATCCGGTGAAAGCCTTTTTGGTCAGCATTGTATTTACGGGGGTTTTGCAAAGCAGCTCGGCTTTTATGGTGATCGTTATTGGCTTTGTCTCGGTAGGCGCCCTTTCATTTAAACGTTCGATTCCGCTCATTTTGGGAACAAACATCGGGTCCACCTTCACAACGGAATTTTTGGCAGTGAAGCTGGAATTTTTGATTTTTGCCCTTTTTGCCGCAGGTGCGGTTCTTTTCATTGCCGGAAAATCCCCTTTTCGGCAAGTGGGCGTAAGCATGATCGGCTTGGGTGTTATTTTTTTCTGTATCAGCGGCTTCAGCCGGCTTGCCGTGCCGTTGTCACAGCTAGACTCGGGCGCTTATATTGTGCAGCTTGCCGAAGATTCACCGCTTTACGCCTTGATCATCGGGACGGTTTTGACCGCGATGATTCATTCCAGTTCGGCGTGTGTCGGCATCCTGATGAGCTTTATGGATCAAGATGTCGTCGGTTTGACCGAAGCGATGAGCGTTGTTCTCGGCTCCAATATCGGGACATGTATCACAGCCGTGATGGCGTCCTTCAAAGGCGGAGCTGCAGCCAGGCAAACGGCTTATGCCCATGTGCTGTTTAATGTCATCGGTGTAGCAGCTGTATACCCCCTGCTCTCATCAATAACAGGCTTTATTTCCGGACTGTCGGCAAGCCCCGCTCAGCAGATTGCCCATTTCAGCCTGCTCTTCAACGTCGTCACGTCCCTATTGTTTCTGCCGCTCTCAAATCTGTTTCATTCGCTGATCATGTTTCTCATTCCAAACAAAAACCAGGCCCGGTAAACGCCTGGTTTTGTTTGATTAGTAGTCTTCATTCGCTGTTAAGCCTTTGACAATCGACACGCCCGCGCTTGCTCCGATTCTCGTCGCTCCGGCTTCAATCATGGCAAGGGCAATTTCCTTATCGCGGACGCCCCCTGAAGCTTTAACGCCGATATAAGGTCCGACAGCTTCCCGCATCAGTTTTATATCTTGAACTGTCGCACCGCCGCCGGAAAAACCGGTCGATGTTTTGACAAAGTCGGCGCCTGCTTTTACGGCCAGTTCACAAGCGAGCCTTTTTTCTTCATCCGTCAACAGTGAGGTCTCTATGATGACTTTTACGAGAGCTTTGCCGGCGGCCGCGTCTGTCACCGCTCTGATGTCATGCTCCACGGTTCCGGTATCGCGATCTTTTAATGCACCGATGTTGATCACCATATCAACTTCACCGGCTCCGTCTGCGATCGCCTGCCTGGTTTCAAAAGCTTTTGTTTCCGGAGACGCCGCACCTAAAGGAAAGCCGATAACCGTGCATACTTTCACTTCTGAATCTTCAAGAAGCTCGGCGCACAGCTTTACCCAGCAAGGATTGACGCAAACGGAAGCAAAACCGTATTCACGTGCTTCTTTGCAAAGCGCTTCGATTTCGGATTTGACAGCATCAGGCTTCAATAGCGTGTGATCGATCATTCGTGCCATTTGTTTTGTCATCGTCCCGACTCCTTTTCAAGTGGTTGTCTCTTATGAGATTCGCAAAAAAGCCGGAACACCTTTTTGTGAACCGGCTGAGTTGATCATTTATGACGATAAGCGGATGTTTTCATGGACGCCGTCTTCGGCGACGCGGACGAACTGTCCTTTATTGTACGGATAGCCGGCTTTTAAGATCTTCACTTTAACAAGCTGGCCGATCAGGTCTTCGGAACCTTCGAAAACAACCTTCATATAGTTGTCCGTGTAGCCGACAAGCAGATTGTCTTCGTCCGTTTCCGTGAACGGCTCTTCCGGAATAATTTCCAGAACATCGCCTTCATAGTCTGATGCGTATTCTTTCGCAAGCTGATCTGAAAGAGCGATCAGTTTGTGAACTCGTTCGTTTTTCACGTTCTCGTCAACTTGGCCGTCCATGCGTGCTGCCGGGGTTCCGGTCCGTTTGCTGTACGGGAAGACGTGGAGCTCGGAAAACTTGTGCTCTTTAATAAAGTTGTACGTCTCCATAAATTCTTCTTCCGTTTCCCCCGGGAAGCCGACGATCACATCAGAAGTGACTGCGAGCCCCGGAAGAGCTTTTTTGAGTTTCGTCAGCCTGTCGGCGAAAAACTCCATCGTATACTTTCTTCTCATCCGTTTTAAAACGCTGTTTGAGCCGGATTGAAGCGGAATGTGAAGGTGTCTGACGATCTTGTCTGAGCGGTCAAGCACTTCGATCACTTCGTCTGTAATTTGGCTCGCTTCGATTGAAGAGATACGGATTCGTTTCAGACCTTTCACACGGCTGTCCAATTCTTTCAACAGCTGCGCAAAGTTGTAGTCTTTCATATCTTCTCCATAACCGCCGGTATGAATACCGGTCAAAACGATTTCTTTATAGCCGGCATCAACGAGCTGCTGCGCCTGGCGGATGACTTCCTCAGGGTCGCGGGAACGAAGCAGGCCGCGCGCCCACGGAATGATGCAGAATGTGCAGAAATTGTTGCAGCCTTCTTGAATTTTCAAAGAAGCACGCGTTCTGTCGGTAAACGCAGGAACATCAAGCTCCTCAAACACTCTTGCTTTCATAATATTGCTGACGCCGTTAATCGGCTGTCTTTCTTCCTGGTACTGCTTAATATAGCCGAGCATTTTTTCGCGGTCCTGCGTACCGACGACGATATCAACGCCTGGGATCGCCATGATTTCCGCCGGGGAAGTCTGGGCGTAGCACCCTGTCACGCAAATGACGGCGTCAGGATTTTGGCGGATCGCCCGTCTGATCACCTGGCGGCTTTTTTTATCACCTGTATTTGTGACGGTGCATGTATTAATGACGTATACGTCCGCCGAACTTTCAAATTCTTTTCTTTCGTAGCCGGCTTCTTTGAAAAGCTGCCAGATTGCTTCTGTTTCATAATGGTTGACCTTGCAGCCAAGTGTATGAAATGCAACGGTTGCCATTGTTATTCACCTCTTAATAACTCTGTATGATAAGAAACTGCCGCCAACGCGTACAGCGGAGCTGTTTCCGCCCTTAAAATCCGCGGACCGAGCCCGCAGGCGAGGGCTCCTTTTTCTTTAAGCGCCTCAATTTCATCCTCTGAAAATCCGCCTTCAGGACCGAACACCATGAGTACGGATGATCCTTCCGGCAGGCTTTTGAGCACGGATTGAAACCGGCTCGTCTCGCCTTGCTTTGATGACTCTTCGTATGCAACGACACATTTATCGAAGTCCTCAAGGCTCTCAAGCAAACGTTGAAACGTGTGAACCGGCGCTACATCGGGAATCGCGTTTCTGTGGGACTGTTCTGCGGCTTCTTTGGCGATTTTCGCCCACCTTTCCCGCTTTTTCTTTGCCTTTTTTTCATCAAGTTTAACAACGGAGCGTGATGCCTGAAAAGGAATAAACGAGCTTGCACCGAGCTCTGTCCCTTTTTGAATGATCCATTCCAGCTTATCTCCTTTAGGAAGGCCATTGGCAATATGGATCTGGACGGGCAGTTCGCGTGTTTGCCCCGTCCATTCGATTACGCTCAATAAAACCTCTTCTTTTGTGACGGACTCGATCCGGCATTTCGCTTCATGGCCGTCTTTTGCACAGCAAATGACCTCGTCTCCGGGAGACATCCTCATCACGGTCGCAATGTGATGAACGTCTTCGCCTTTGATCGAGAACGCGGGTGCGGCTGTGACCTCTTGTTTTGATTGTTCGATAAAATATCGTTGCATACGCTTGTCACACCTACTAACGATTATTTTTTAGCGATGATGCTGACCCAGTCCTCCATTGAAAGAACCTCGACGATCGTAAAGCCTTCTTTCACCAGTGCATCTTTGACTTCCTGTTTTTTCTGCTGGATGATTCCCGACGTAATGAAATAGCCGCCGTCTTTCAACAGATCGTATGCCTGATCCGTAAAGCGCAAGATGACCTCGGCCAGGATATTGGCAACGATGACGTCTTTTTCTCCTTCAACGCCGTCGAGCAGATTATTTTGCTTGATCTCGATATGATCGCTGACTTTATTGAGCTTGGAGTTCAAGCGGGCGCTTTCCACGGCTACGGGATCGAGATCATATCCTTCAACCTGTTTGGCGCGAAGCATGGCTGATGCAATGCTCAAAATGCCTGTTCCCGTTCCGACATCCACGACCGAATCCCCTTCTTTCACATACCTTTCGAGCGCCTGTATGCAAAGTACGGTTGTCGGGTGTGTGCCTGTTCCGAATGCCATTCCCGGGTCCATCTCGATGATGAGCTCATCCGTATGAACCGGTGTGTACTCTTCCCATGTCGGAACAATCGTAAACTTCTCGGAAATTTTTACGGGATGATAATATTTTTTCCATGCTGTCGCCCATTCTTCTTCGTTAACCTCGCTGATGGTAATTTTGTTTCGTCCGAGGTCAATATCATACAGCAGCAGATTATTGATGGTTTCCTTGATTCCTTCTACAGTCTCCCCCAAAAAGCTGTTGATCGGGAGATACGCTTTGATGATGACTCCTTCATCAGGATAATCATTGGGATCGAGCTGGTAGATTTCTCCGTATACATTCTCACGCTCTTTAATTAAATCAAGCGGATCTTCAATCACGACTCCACTCGCACCAGCTTCATGTAAAATATTCGAGATGGGCTCAACCGCTTCATGTGTCGTGTGAATGCAGATTTCGGACCATTTCATACTACCAACTCCTCATCCAATCATTAATCGCCTTTAAAGGCACGCTTTACTTTATCGAAAAAACTCATTTCCTGTTCATCCGGCATATTTCCGCTCACTTCTGCAAATTCGCGGAGAATATTTTTCTGGTTTTCTGTTAAATTCGTCGGTGTCACGACGCGGACGACGATGTGCTGATCGCCTTGACCGTACCCGCGTACGTTGGCAACGCCTTTTCCTTTTAAGCGGAACTTAGTGCCAGTCTGCGTGCCCGCCGGCACTTTTAATTTTACTTTACCGTGAAGAGTAGGCACTTCAATTTCGTCCCCGAGCGCAGCCTGTGCAAATGTCAGCGGCATTTCGCAGTAAATATCGTCTCCATCGCGCTCGAAAAATTCGTGTTCTTGGACGCGGAAAACGACGAATAAGTCACCTGACGGACCGCCGTTGATCCCCGGTTCACCCTGTCCGGATACTCGAAGCTGCTGGCCATCATCCACACCCGCTGGGATGGTGACATTGATTTTCTTGCGTTTTTTCACTTTTCCTGAACCGCCGCAAGTGGAACATTTGTGTTTAATTTGCTTACCCGTTCCATTACAGTAATGACATACTCTTCTGTTGACGACTTTTCCGAACGGAGTCGACTGCTCCATGTTCAGCTGGCCTGAGCCGCCGCAGTGTGAACATGTTTCCGGCTTTGTTCCCGGTTTCGCGCCTGAGCCGCTGCATGTTTCACATGTTTCTTCACGCGGAATTTCGATCGTCGTCTCTTTTCCGAAGGCCGCTTCTTCAAATGACAGTGTCATCGTATACTGCAGATCGGCGCCCTGCCTCGGAGCATTCGGATCTCTCCGCCTTGCGCCGCCTCCGAAAATGCTTGAGAAAATATCGTCAAACCCAAAGCCGCCGAAGTCGCCGCCTCCGAAACCTCCGCCTCCGAATCCCTGATTTGGATCGGTGTGGCCAAACTGGTCGTAATGGGCCCGTTTTTGGTCATCAGAAAGTGTTTCATAGGCTTCTTTGACTTCTTTGAATTTCTCATCCGCTCCGGCTTCTTTGTTGATGTCCGGGTGATATTTTTTTGAAAGCTTGCGGTAAGCTTTTTTAATCTCATCTTTAGAAGCGCTCTTACCTACCCCAAGCACCTCATAGTAATCACGCTTACTCATCTCTTCACACTCCCGATTTTCTCACATAAATTAGATTGTATCATTTCAAATTATGTTTTTTCAATTCCTTTTGTCCTTTAGGAAGAAAAAAGTCAAAGTCAAGAGATCCTGACTTTGACTTTCATCGCCTGTAAGGTCATGTGCTGTGCAAACCGGGGTAAGCACAGCACATTTTATTTCAATTACTTTTGATCTTTGTCGTCGTTTACTTCTTCATATTCAGCGTCAACGACATTGTCGTCGGCTTTTTTAGCGCCGGCGCCGCCGTCTTGCTGAGCCTGAGCCTGTTTTGCAGCTTCTTCGTAAAGCTTCATTGATAGCTCTTGGACGATCGCTTGCAGCTCATCTTTTTTCGCCTTGATTTCATCAAGATCATTTTTCTCGATCGCAGCTTTTAGCGCGTCTTTTGCTTCATTCGCTTTTTTCACTTGCGCTTCGTCTGCTTTGCCTTCAAGATCTTTCAGCGTTTTTTCAGTTGTGAAAACAAGCTGATCCGCTTCGTTGCGAAGTTCGATTTCTTCTTTTTTCTTTTCATCCGCTTCGGCGTTTTCTTCAGCTTCTTTCACCATGCGCTCGATCTCATCGTCAGAAAGGCCTGAAGAAGATTTGATCGTGATGTTTTGCTCTTTGCCGGTGCCCAGATCTTTCGCGCTGACGTTGACGATACCGTTCTTATCGATGTCAAATGACACTTCGATTTGCGGTACGCCGCGAGGAGCCGGCGGAATATCTGTAAGCTGGAAGCGTCCGAGCGTTTTGTTGTCAGCAGCCATCGGGCGCTCACCTTGGAGCACGTGGATGTCAACCGCTGTTTGGTTGTCAGCCGCTGTTGAGAACACTTGGGACTTGCTTGTCGGGATTGTCGTGTTGCGCTCAATCAGCTTCGTGAACACGCCGCCCATTGTTTCGATACCAAGTGACAGCGGAGTTACGTCCAGAAGGACAACATCTTTGACATCGCCTGTGATGACGCCGCCTTGAATGGCTGCACCAAGGGCTACGACTTCGTCAGGGTTGACGCCTTTATGCGCTTCTTTTCCAGTTTCTTTTTTGATCGCTTCCTGAACGGCAGGGATACGTGTTGATCCGCCGACAAGGATCACTTTGTCGATTTCGCTTGCAGAAAGTCCCGCATCTTGAAGAGCCTGACGGACAGGGCCCATTGTGCGCTCTACCAAGTGTGAAGACAGCTCTTCAAACTTCGCGCGGGTCAGTGTCAATTCAAGGTGCAGCGGACCTGCGTCACCTGCTGTGATAAACGGCAGGGAAATTTGCGTAGAAGATACGCCGGAAAGGTCTTTTTTCGCTTTCTCAGCCGCATCTTTTAAGCGCTGAAGCGCCATTTTGTCTTTAGAAAGATCAATGCCGTTTTCTTTTTTGAATTCTGAGACGAGATGATCGATGATCACTTGGTCAAAGTCGTCTCCTCCAAGGCGGTTGTCACCCGCTGTAGAACGAACTTCGAATACGCCGTCTCCCAATTCAAGGATGGAAACGTCGAATGTACCGCCGCCAAGGTCGTAGACGAGGATCGTCTGATCTTCTTCCGTCTTATCCAGACCGTATGCAAGCGCAGCTGCAGTCGGCTCGTTGATGATCCGCTCAACTTCAAGTCCGGCGATTTTACCGGCATCTTTTGTCGCTTGACGTTCTGCATCGTTGAAGTATGCAGGAACTGTGATTACGGCTTTAGATACAGTTTCGCCTAAATAGCTTTCAGCATATGATTTCAAATGCTGAAGGATGATGGCAGACACTTCTTGCGGCGTGTACTTTTTGCCTTCGATTTCAACTGTATAGTCCGTGCCCATGTGGCGCTTGACCGACATGATCGTGTTCGGATTCGTGATGGACTGGCGTTTCGCCACTTCACCCACCTGGCGCTCTCCGTTTTTAAATGCAACAACCGAAGGAGTCGTGCGGGCTCCTTCTGGATTTGGGATGACTTTCGGCTCTCCGCCTTCAAGCACTGCAACGCATGAGTTCGTTGTTCCCAAGTCGATTCCGATTACTTTGCTCATGATTTTTACCTCCTGCTATGTAGTTATTGATTGACTTTTACCATAGAAGGACGGATCACCCGGTCCTTAAGTTTATAGCCTTTTTGCAGTTCCTCAACGACTGCGTTTGATTCGTACGCTTCATCCTCGACCTGCATAACAGCCTGGTGCATGTTCGGGTCAAATTGCTCTCCGACTGATGGAATCTGTTCAACTCCTTCATTTTTAAGAGCATCCAAAATTTGACGGTGCACCATTTCCATCCCTTGAAGCAGGCTTTTCGTCTGCTCGTTGTCAGGATCGATTTGAAGTGCGCGTTCAAAGTTGTCAAGCGCCGGCAGCAATTCGCTGATGATGCGCTGGGAACGGTACTTTTCAGCAGCCTCAAGATCAAGGCGCGCGCGTCTTTTGTAGTTTTCAAAGTCCGCCTGAACACGTAAAAGTTTATTTTCTTTTTCTTCAAAACGTTCTTGAAGTTCTTTTAGTTGTTTTTCAAGCATTTCTGTTTGAGTGTCTTCTGCCGGGGCATCAGCTTCAGCAGCCGTTTGTTCGGCTTCGGCTGTCTCCGCTTCTGTCTCGTTCAGTTCCTCTTGTTCGTTTAGCTCTTCGGTTTGTTTTTCTTCTGCCATCTGTGTTCACCTCCCTTAAAGGATGAGTTTCATGATAAAGAAGGGATTTCTCCCTTCTGTCTCTGTTTTAGGTACTGCCTTACCCATCATACAAACTTGTCAACGCTTTTGACAAGTCAGATGATACGTGCTGAAGCAAACCGACGACGCGGGAGTAGTCCATGCGCGTCGGCCCGATGACCGCGATGGAGCCGATCTGTTTTGAGCCGACCGTGTATGTCGCGGTAATCAGGCTGCAGTTTTCCATTTCTTCATAGTCGTTTTCCTTGCCGATTTTAATGGTAATTCCGGACTCAGTCGACTGAAAGAGCCGGAGAAGCTCCTGTTCTTTCTCAATGAGCGACAATAGCGATTTCACTCTGTCAATATCGTGAAATTCGGGCTGATTCAGCATATTAATCTTGCCGCCGAAAAACAGCCGGTCGGTTTGAACAGATGAATCCAGCGTTGCGCCGAGCCCGTGTAAAATCGTATCGTAATTTTGGATATGCGACTTTAAGAAGATGACGACCTCTTTGAAAATCCTGTCTTTCAGCTCTGAGATCGGCACGCCTCTAAGGCGTTCATTTAATATATTCACCAGCTTTTCGAGATCGGAAAGATTGACCTCCGCCGGAAAATTGATCGTTTTATTCTCGACATGGCCGGTATTCGTTACTAGAATGGCAACGGCCTTCTTGGGCTGAATCGGCACAATCTGAATCTGTTTAAGATGGTTCTCGCTCAGTCTCGGACCGAGGACAATCGATGTATAATTTGTCAGATCAGACAGCACTTGAGCCGACTTCTGCACCGCTTTTTCGAGTTCAAAGATTTTTTCTTTGAAAACCGAATGTATAATGTTCAAGTCCGTTTTTGACAGCTTTCCGGGTGAAAGCAGATGATCGACATAATAGCGATAGCCTTTTTCAGAAGGAATCCGGCCTGAAGATGAGTGGGTTTTTTCGATAAAACCGAGCTCTTCCAAGTCAGCCATTTCGTTTCTGATCGTTGCTGAGCTGAATGTGATATCTTCCTTTTTGGAAAGCGTTCTTGACCCTACCGGCTGAGCTGAACGAATGAAATCGTTGACGATAACCTGCAAGATTAACAGCTGACGATTTGTTAACATCCATATCACCCCTGTTAGCACTCGACACAACTGAGTGCTAATTGTATATCAAAATTACCAAACCGAAATCAAAATGTCAATTATAACTCACCCAGGAATGCCTGAAACACTTCATTCCCCAATAGTTTTCCATTATGTGATAAAAATACATTTTTGCTCGTGTTCACAATCAGCCCTGTTTCTTCCAGCGAACGGAGCACTTTCGGGAAGAGATCGTCGACAGTTCTTCCGTATTTTTCGAAAAAGCGTTCTTTGTCTACTCCCGCGGTTTTTCGAAGACCGAGAAACATTTCTTCTTCAATCTGTTCATTTTTTGTAACCCTGTGTTTTTCTTTATAAGGAAAGCCTGACTGCTCAATCAGGTCGATATAATGTTTGACAGGGCCGGCATTTACCGTTCTTTCACCATTGATATAGCCATGCGCGCCCGCGCCCAAACCGAAATACTCCTCATTGTTCCAATATGTGAGGTTATGTTTGCTCTCATATCCTGTTTTGGCGTAGTTGCTGATTTCGTATTGGCCGATGCCCGCTTCTTCCATCTTCCGCATCACGAGTTCGTACATTTCAGCTTCCTGATCCTGCGGCGGCAGATGAAGCCGGCCTTTTTTCATCAAGTTATAAAAAACGGTTTTCGGTTCGACGATCAGCGAATAGACCGAATAATGTTCAGCCCCGAGGGCAAGCGCCGTATCGAGCGATGAGGCGAAGTGGCCGATGGTTTGTCCTGGCAGGCCGAACATCAGATCAAGGCTGATATTATCAAATCCCGCCTTTCGCGCTCTTTCAAAGGAAACGAGTACGTCTTTTTGCTCGTGGACCCTGCCGATTTTTTTTAGCAGCTCGTCTTCAAACGTCTGTACGCCAAAGCTCAGCCTGTCTACACCGGCGGCTTTTAAAACATCCAGCTTTTCAGCCGATAAATCGTCGGGATTGGCTTCCACTGCAAATTCGGCAAGGCTTTCGGACGGTTTTAAAACGCGATGAATGGAATCAAGAAGCCGTTCAAGCTGCGCTGCCGACAGCGATGTCGGCGTTCCTCCCCCGATAAAGATCGTTTTCAGCTCCGGATGTCCGGCCGCTTCCATTGAATTGGCCATTTCCTTCTCTAAAGAGCGCAAATATTCATCAACGGGCTGAGATTGAATAAAAAACTTGTTGAAGTCGCAATAATGGCAAATGTGCTCGCAAAACGGAATATGGATATATGCTGCTTTCATTATTTTCACCTTCTTTTACAGGAAGAAGCCGCAGTGTGTTACGCTGCGGCGGCTCATGATTATGATTTCGGACCGCTGTCGTCCATTTTCAGGACTGCCATAAAGGCTTCCTGCGGAACTTCGACAGAGCCGACCTGTTTCATTCTTCGCTTTCCTTCCTTTTGCTTTTCAAGCAGTTTGCGTTTTCTGGAAATATCCCCGCCGTAGCACTTCGCCAAAACGTTTTTGCGCATGGCTTTGATGGTTGAACGGGCGACAATTTTTGTGCCGATGGCTGCCTGGACAGGCACTTCAAACTGCTGGCGCGGAATGAGTTCCTTCAGCTTTTCGACGATAACCTTACCCCGTTCATACGCATAATCGCGGTGAACGATAAAGGAAAGAGCATCGATTTTTTCGCCGTTCAGCATAATGTCCATTTTCACGAGCTTGGACGGTTTATATCCGATCAGTTCGTAATCAAATGACGCATAGCCTTTCGTATTTGATTTAAGCTGATCGAAAAACTCGTAGACGATTTCCGCAAGCGGAATTTCGTAGACAATGCTGACGCGGTTCGCATCAAGGTACTGCATATCGATAAACTGGCCGCGCTTGCCCTGGCACAGTTCCATGACCGCGCCGACAAAGTCGTTCGGCACCATCATCGTCGCTTTGACGAACGGTTCTTCGACCCGGTCGATCTTCTGCGGATCAGGCATATTTGACGGGTTATCGACGACGATTTTTTCTCCGTCTGTCATGTATACGTCATAGATAACGCTCGGAGCCGTCGTAATCAAATCGATGTTGAATTCGCGTTCAATCCGCTCCTGAATGATTTCCATGTGGAGCATCCCCAGGAAACCGCAGCGGAAGCCGAATCCGAGAGCCTGGGACGTTTCCGCCTCATACTGCAGGGCTGAATCGTTCAGCTCAAGTTTTTCAAGCGCTTCCCGCAAGTCGTTGTATTTCGCTGTATCAATCGGATACAGACCGCAATAGACCATCGGATTCAGCTTTCTGTAGCCTGGCAGGGCTTCGGGCGCTGGGTTTTCCGCACTTGTAATCGTATCCCCTACACGGGTGTCTCCGACGTTTTTGATTGCGGCCGTCAGGAATCCGACGTCGCCGACAGTCAGTTCGTCAACCGGAACAGCCTTCGGTGTGAAAACGCCGACTTCAGTGACTTCAAATTCTTTTCCCGTCGCCATCATCTTAATTTTTTGACCGGCTTTTACGGTACCTTGGACGACTCTGATATAGGCGACGACCCCGCGGTATGCGTCATACAGAGAGTCAAAGATCAGAGCCTGAAGCGGCGCTTCCGGATCTCCGCTTGGTGCGGGAACCTTTTCAACGATCTGCTCCAATATTTCTTCAATTCCGATGCCTGCTTTTGCTGAAGCAAGGACGGCGTCTGAAGCGTCAAGACCGATGACATCCTCGACTTCCTGGCGGACGCGTTCGGGTTCTGCGCTCGGAAGGTCGATTTTATTAATGACCGGCAGAATTTCAAGGTCGTTGTCAAGCGCAAGGTAAACGTTTGCCAGCGTTTGCGCCTCGATTCCCTGTGCGGCGTCGACGACGAGAATCGCGCCTTCGCATGCAGCAAGGCTTCTCGAAACCTCATACGTAAAATCGACGTGTCCCGGGGTATCGATCAGATGAAAAATATATTCCTCTCCGTCCTTTGCCTGATATTTCAGCTGTACGGAGTTCAGTTTAATGGTGATTCCTCTTTCACGTTCCAAATCCATCGAGTCGAGGAGCTGTTCTTTCATTTCCCTTTGAGTGATTGCCGCCGTTTTTTCCAGGATTCGATCCGCAAGCGTTGACTTGCCGTGGTCGATATGGGCGATAATAGAGAAATTTCGGATTCTCGACTGCCTTTGTAATCGTTTTTCTTTATCTGTCACACTAATCACTCCTACTATGAAACGCAATATGCGCTAGCTTAGATTATATCAATAGGGTTGTGAAGATTCAATCCTAAGTCACATATGCTTTCTAAACCCGAAAAAGAAAAAACGAGTCCTCCATCCGGCTCGTTTTTTCTTTTACTTATTCCGTTTTTTCCTTTATCCAGTCATACAATGAACGGGCTGTGTTTGTAACCGAATCGGCCAGGGCGCGGCCTGCCGAGGAAAAGAGGTTGAAAGCTTCCAGATGTTCCAGCTCTTTTTGTTTTTCCTCCAAATCGATTTGATGGCCGAGGACTGACGCCTCTTTCGCATCCCCTTCAGATATGCTGAGCGCCGCTTTTAAATCAGGGTCCTGATACCCTTTCATTTCAATCATTCCGTTGTTCGCCTGCTGCATGCCGAGAAGGACGCCGAAAAACATGACAGCGCAAGCCAATATGCATTTTCCCATAAAAGAAGCCACTTCCATCACCTGTCCTATTGTTTTTTCTTATCGTCTTCACCGGTGTCTGCATCAACTTTTTCAGCATTCCAATACATCTCGCTGAATACATCCGCCATCGCTTCTGCAGCCCGCTCCAGCTCTTCGCGGTTATTATCTACGCCGCCAAATTCGATTAAGACGGATCTTTCGTTTAAATCCTGATTATATATGCCATTATCCCCGGCAGCTCCCTTAGATATAACACCGCGGCTCAATCCGGGATATTTTTTTTCCAGCCGTTCATGCAGTTCTTTTGCCAATTTAAAATTCGATTCAAAATTAGGACTCTTCTTACCAATGACAAACGCGAGCCTCGCATAGCTTTTTCCGTTTACCGTTGTTGTGGTCGCTTTTTTCCGTGTTGCATCCCTGTGAATATCGATAAAATACTGCAAATCTTTGTTTTGAGCCATCGCCTCTTTAACGACCGGCCTTGATTCATCATAGGACCGCGCATAGGCCCAGCCTTTTTTCCGCAAGTTCGCCTGAAAATCGGTTTTATCCACCATTGCCCCGACACCCTGCGACTTCATCGCATTTGCGAGCATATCGCTGACAAGCGTAACATTTGCTTTCGAATGAAGCGCCCGATCAGGTTCCGTCTCACCTTTTAAAAAGGGGAGATACGATTCCGTATTGTGCGTATTGTAGATAAATACGACTTTTCGGCCGCCCGTCGATTGTTCAGGAGGTTTTTCCTCCCCTGTTTTCTTTTTCTGCTTCCCTTCAAGCTCTGCAAGGTTCGCTTCTCTCTCCTCTTTTAAGACCTCTGTCGGCGGCGGAGATTCTGACGGCATATTTGTGTAATCCGTCCCTTGCCCTGCAATGAGGATTTCCGAATCAAAATGAGAGAAGCCTGGAAGCTCCCGTCCGAGAAAACTTCGCGGATCTTTCAAATTGATGCTGGTCGCCAGTTTCAAGACGATCGGAGAAAGCTCAAAACGTTTATTCGGTTCCGGCAATTCTGATGCAAAGTAGTGGTTTTCCATTCCCAAAATGAGCCCAAAGGTCTCGCCCGCCAGTTCATCAGTCACCCGGTACAACGATGAAGACGGCCTCAACTCAGGACGCAGCGATGTCAGCACGCCTGATAAAATAAAAACGAGCAGCAGGCTGACAATAAATAAGAATACTGTCTTAACCGCACTTCTTCCATTTACAGCCAGCACAAACTGACGATTCCTGCCTCTTTTTCTCATCGCAAATCCCTCCAGAGCTTGTCTAGTAAATAGACTATGTACAAGATAGAGGAAGTAGAACAAGTTCCGGCAATGCTATATGCACGAAAAAAAGCGGCCTGGTCAGCCGCCTTGATCTTAGTGGTTATACATTCCTTTATTCTCTTGCGAGACATTTTCATGAAGCGCTGTGTTCAGACCATTCGCAATCACATTTGCCATATCATCGATAAAGGTATCGACCTCTTTTGGGGTCACCATTAAGTTATGGCCGAGCGGAGAGAGGACTTCATGGATCAGCTGCCTTTTTTCATCCTCCGCGAGGCCTCCGACTATACCGAGAAACGATTTGCGGTGCTCCTCATCAGGAAGGTCTTCTTCGGTGAGGACCTTTCTTTTCCCAAAGCTCATCCCCGCGGGAACGAGCGACCTGGACGGACTGTCATCTCTCATTTCTCTTCCAAAATGCTTCAGCATGTAATCAATCGTATCACTCGTGATCGTGACGGCATCAACCACCGTCGGAACCCCGATGGCGATGACCGGAATGCCAAGCGTATCCTTGCTTAATTCTTTTCTTTTATTCCCCACCCCAGACCCGGGGTGTATCCCGCTGTCTGAAATTTGAATGGTAGAATTCACACGCTCGATCCCTCTTGATGCCAGCGCATCAATGGCAATGACAAAATCGGGCTTGGAGCGATCGATTACCCCTTGGATAATGTCGCTCGTCTCAATTCCGGTCAAGCCCATGACTCCCGGGGAAAGCGAGCTCACCGGACGGTAGCCATCCTCTACATTTTCGGGCTGTAGCTGAAAAAGGTGCCTCGTCACGAGAAGGTTCTCCGTCACTAGTGGGCCGAGCGAGTCGGGCGTGACATTCCAGTTGCCAAGCCCTACAATTAAGCAGCTGGCATCCCGCGGAATGTTCAAATAATCGAGAAATGCGGAAAATTCCTTCGCGAACACATTGACGACTTTTTCCTGCAAGACGGAATCCTGCTGCCTGATCCCTTGTGTTTCAAAGGTTAAATAGCGGCCGGCTTTTTTCCCCGACAGCTTCGCTCCTTCTTCATCAATGTCCATCGTCTGAATTTTGATCCCGTCTTTTTCGTATTCTTTGACTGTAAACCCTTTCAGCTCTTTCTTTGGAGAAGCTTCCTTTTCCTCTGCCAGATCCCTCGCTTCCACGGCTAAGTCTGTCCGGACTGCATATTGACTTAAATCAAGCTTCTTTTTCTCCATATTTGCATTCCCTCCAAAAACATAACTGGTGTTAGTGTGCCCACAAGGTCTGCAAACATTCCCACGAAGCGGTGCTTTCAAATAAAAATACTTTACATTTATATTGCAATCTAAGGGTGTGTTTGATAGAATACAATTTGTTCTATTGTTGAGATCTAACCTATAGAAAAGGAACAGAGGTTATGTCTTAGGAGGTGAAACACATTGCCAAACATTAAATCAGCGATCAAACGCACAAAAACAAACAACGAGCGCCGCGCGCACAACGCAACAATCAAATCTTCAATGCGCACTGCTATGAAACAAGTTGAAACTTTCGTAAGCAACAACGAAGCAGACAAAGCGAAAGCAGCTCTTTCTGCAGCAGCAAAGAAAATCGATAAAGCAGCTAAAAAAGGTCTTGTCCACAAAAACACCGCAGCTCGTTACAAATCAAACCTAGCGAAAAAAGTGAACGGACTTTCTGCATAATAGAAAGCTTGGCCATGCCAAGCTTTTTTGCTTGCCGTCATAAAAAACGGCTCTCTTAAATGAGAAGCCGTCAGACCGCAAAAATAGCGCGATTCAGGTCTGTGCCGACAGAGAGGAGCTTTCATGTCAGCCATGCTCCACTCGCACGGAGCTATTTTTTGAATGAGGCTGTCTTCGGACAGCTGTTTTCATTCAAACATATAATTATTGATTTTTATACAAAATGAGGGAACTTCCGAAAAAGGAAGTTCCCTTGCTATGTACAAGAATAATCATTCATGGAGTTTAACTTTTAAAAGATAACCCTTTTTCCTTCAAAGCCCCCCGTAATTTAGGCAAAGATGCCGGTCCCATACCGTGAAATTGCAAAATCTCTTTTTCGCTGTATTTTGACAGATCCTGCAAAGAAGTTATTCCATTGTGTTCCAAAGCTCGTCTGGCTGGCGCAGAGAGCAATGAAAGAAATCCGTTGTCAGGTTTGCGCTGTTGCTCACAAATCGGGCAAACAGGACAATCACTGCTTTTATCATACTCATGCCCTTTGCTGCAAGTCCTTAAATTCTTTGTCACTTTTACATTTCTCCCTTTCTCATTCCTCTTCATCACTCAACTGCTTCACAAAGTCGAGATGTTTATATCCCCAGCTGCACATATCGGTCAACACCGGCGCCAATGTTTTTCCGTGCCCGGTTAAACTATATTCGACCTTCGGAGGGATTTCCTGATAAACTTGCCGTTTGACGAGACCATCATGTTCGAGCTCCCGAAGCTGGTTGGTCAGCATCCCCTGTGTAACACCAGGGAGCATCCGCCTCAGCTCTCCGAAGCGTTTGGTGCCTTCATGAAGTAATACGAACAGGATCAGCGGCTTCCATTTTCCTCCTATGGCCGCCAAAGTTATGATTATACCTTCCGTCGTCTTCATTTCCTGTACTTTTGACTTCATCTTTGTCAACTCCCGATTCGGTATTCGTGATATCAGTTACGTTACCATATCATTCTGATTCGCGGTAGTACTCTTATTTTACATACATAGTACGGTTTACCGTACTGCCATAAAAAAGTTCTTTCACCACAATCGTACGATTTAAAGGACTATGTACGAAAAAAAGCGTACTTTGCAATGCCAAAAATATTCGTAATAATTGGGACGAACAAAGGTTCAAGGAAAACAACAAACAGTAAAGGAAGATGTTCATGAACATAATGGTAATTGCAGCACATCCAAATCTGAGGAAGTCCAAATGGAACAAGGCACTAATGAACGAATTGAAAAATCATCCTGATGTCTTGATTCGTGATCTGTATCAGGAGTATCAAAATTGGAGTATCGATGTTGAAAAAGAACAGCGATTATTACTTGAATATGACCGGATCGTTTTTCAGTTCCCATTTTATTGGTTCAGCTGTCCGCCTCTTTTGAAAAAATGGTTTGATGATGTGCTGACATACGGCTGGGCGCACGGCCCCGGAGGCGAAAACTTGAAAGGCAAAGAATTCATGATTGCTACGACAACAGGCGGAGCGGAAGAGGAATATCGCGTTGGGGGCCGCAATATGTTCACTGTAAAAGAGTATTTACGGCCGATTGAGGGTACTATTATCCGATGTCACGGCACGTTTCTTCCGGCTTTTGCATCCCACAATCCTAATGACAATATCCTCAAAGCCGAAGCGAAGCGATATGCAAAGCATGTTTTATCACCTAATGGTGAAGCTTGCCGATTATGAAGAAAAAGAAATAAGAACAACTGAAAAGACTGTCAAGGTTTTCTCGACAGTCTAACGGCTCTCTAATTTTAAGAGAGCCGTTTTTTCAATCGGACTGCAAAAGCTTGAGCAAAAACAGCTCAAGCAGGAGCTGCTTGTCTTTTTTGCCTGTCTTCATTTCATAATCCATAACGGCGAGATGCTCGATGATGCTTTTCAGCTCTTCTTCAGAAAACAGCCTCGCTTGGTCGATCGCGAGCTTCACCCTGAACGGGTGAACTTTGAGGTTTGAGGCGATTTGCTTTTGCCCGTACCCCTGCTGCGAAAAGTATTTTGTCTGCATCAAAAGCCTGAACTGGTTTGCGATCAGCGCCATCATTTTGATCGGTTCTTCATTTTGCTTTAACAGATCATAGAAAATCTGCAGCGCTTCTGTACGCTTCCGGTTCACAACCTTGTTGATCAATTCGAAAATGTTCTGCTCGAGACCTCTGGCAACGAGCTTTTTGACGTCTTCAAGCGTGATCGAATCCCGATCACCAATATATGTACTAAGCTTTTTCACCTCTTGGGCAATGGCCGACAGGCTGGCATTACACAGGATGACAAGCTCTTCCGCCGCTTCTCGTTCTATGAGCTTCCCCTCTGATTTTGCAAGCCCCGCGATAAAATCAGCCGTTTCCCGGCCGTTCAGTTCTTTTGCTTCAACCATTTGGGCGTGTTTTTTCAAGAGCTTGGTCAGCTTTTTCCTCTCATCAAGCTTTTCATAAGGAGCGAGCAGCACAAAAACGGAATAAGGCGCCGGCTGCGCAATATAATCCTCCAGGCTTCCGAGGTTATGCTCCATTTTATCTTTCTTTTTTTCAGCTGTTAAAAAAGACGGGTTTTTCGCAACTACAAGACGCTTCTCCCCCATAAACGGAAAAGTTTCAGCATCTTCAACAGCAAGGTCTAATGCCTCTTCTTCCAAATCAAATACGGAAAGGTTGAAATCCTTCGTCTCTTCATCAACAACGGCTTGTCTAATCCTTTGAACCGTCTCCTGCAGAAGATACGTTTCTTTCCCGTATAAACAATAAACAGGATGAATATCGCCTTTTTTTAAGCTTTTCCAAATATCAAATACCGTCATCTGCACTTTCCCCTCTTTCATCCTTCCTTTCTATCCTAAAGCGTGTTTTGCAATTAGTAAAGAGAGAAGCGGAGTCACCCGCTCTCTCATTTATAATAAACGCCTTCCATAAACCCCCGGGTTAGTTTATAGAAGACGATGTTCATAAATTTTAGAAAACGGTTGCATGAAGCTCCTAGATTTTTGCAAAGAATTGAATTATACTGGATATCAATAGGAGGGGTAAATTGTGAATGAATTTGAAAAAGACGTGCAAAGCAAACGTAACGATCTTGTAGATTCAGGTGTCGGTTTCATCGTGTCTTTTGGCTTTTTCGCTACAATGTTTATTATCGCTACTGTTATACATCTGGCCGCTTAATCAAGCCAAGTCATGGACACCGCTTACTCTCCGTCAGGCAAGCGGCTTTTTGACGACTGCTGTTTTTCAGCAGTCTTTTTTTCTTGCGGGGAATGTACTTTATCATATGGGGGATGAAGCAAAAACGTTCCGTTCCCATCTCGAAATAGGTACTGAATCGAACCGTGCTGATCCGTTCTGAACACCTTCACATGGTGGCGGTTTAAGATATCCAGCACTTCCCTGTGGGGATGGCCGTAGCGGTTGTGCTCTCCCGCCGAAATGATGGCTGTTTTCGGCTCAATTTGCTTAATCAGATCTTCCCCCGTAGAACCTTTGCTTCCATGGTGACCGACTTTCAGAATATCCGCTTTAAGATTCGGATACACTTTCATGATCTCATTTTCACCTTCTTTCTCCAAATCGCCCGTTAACAGCCATGAAAATTCGCCCGCTTTCATCCACAATACGAGGGAACCGTTGTTTTTGCTGTTTTTGTCCGCCTCTTTCGGTGAAAGAACATAAAATTCAAGATTGCCAATATGAAGGATGTCACCTCTTTTGGCTACATGCACCTTGACGCCTTCTTTCAAGGCAAGGCGAAGCAGCTTTTCATCAGACGGTTCGGCTGCGAAGCCTTTCGGCACGATCAATTGCTTGACTTTATGTTTTTGGATCAGCACTTGAGCTTCACCAATATGATCCTGATCAGCATGAGTCAAAATTAAAGCATCGAGTTTCTTGACTCCTTTGGATGCCAGAAATGGCATTAATACGCTCTCTCCCAGGGAAAAATCCTTTTTCCGCTTTCTCCACTGCTCTTTCCGAAAGGATACGGTTCCTCCCGTATCAATGAAGACGGTACCATTCTGACCGGGAGCGCTGACATACATGCTGTCACCTTGGCCGATATCAAGCATTGTGACCTCTCCTTCTCCTGCAAACTGAGGAAGACATAAGTGAATCGCAAACACAGCGGCAAGGAAGCCGGACGAAATCATAACTGCACGAAACGATATCTCTTTTTCAAGAAACAGCAAAAACAGAAAAATAGCTGCGAAGTAGAAAAACAACAAAATATCCGGCGGTTTAACCGCAGAAAAAACGAAAACATCTGCGGCAGACACCACTTTAACAGCCTGATGGCTCCACATAAGCAGACGGTCCAGCACACAGGCTGCCGCCTCCCCCAGGGGACGAAAACATATGAAAGCCAACAGACTTCCGAAAGACAGCGGCATGATGATAAAAATATAGAGAGGTATGAAAAGCAGATTCATCACTGTGCTGAGAAATGAAAACTCTTGAAAATGAATAAGCAGAATTGGAAGGGAAGCGAGCTGAGCCAAAAATGACCCCAATAGCAGCTGAGAGATTCGGCTTTTCGGTTTGATCAATATTTCTTTTGAAAGAATGAAAACGAAGGACACGGCAAAAGAAAGCTGAAATCCGGCTTGAAATAGCAGATAAGGATGATACAACAGCAGTCCGAGGCAGGCGATGCTGATCACATCGGCGCTTTTGAAGTTCTTATTAGACAGTGATGCCAGCAAATAGATTTCAGACATGAGAACCGCCCTCACTACCGATGGGGCGCCTCCGGTCAAAACTGCCGCAACGGGCAGCCCGAAAACGAGCAGCCATTTGGCGCATTCCCTCGTCAAACCGAAGCGAATAAATACGTGGAACAGAGCGGCCGACAACAGACCGACATGAAGCCCGGAAATCGCTAAAAGGTGAATGATCCCAAGGCGCTGATAGCCGTCCAGCACATCTTGTTCAATGAGAAACCGGTCACCGAAAGTAAGCGCTCTCACAATACCGGCAGCCGGGTTCGCCATATTTTCTTCTGTAAAATCAAGGCCCGCTTTTCGGATGTTCAATAGAAATGGCATAAGACCGCCGCCCGGCTTGCAGTTTTCAATAGACTGAACTGCAAATATCCAGTGAATCCCTTTTTGATACAAGGATTCTTTTTGATCAAAAGTTCCAGGAACCGTCTCTTTTTTCGGCGCTCTTAATTCACCTTGCATGACACAGATGCTTCCCGGCTGAAGAGCGGAGAGCGCCCGTTTTTCTTGCGGAGACTGGATCGTATAGCCCGCTTTCAAAGCTTCCCCCTTATCTGTTTCGGCTGTGAAAGAAAGCCGGTCTCCGTCTATTATGGGGATATCCAGAACAGAAGCGAACGTGTGAAATTTGCCTTCATGATAAATCGTTGTATTGAAATGATCGATCATGCAAAAAGAAGTGAAATATAAAATACAAATCGCTGCACATATGATGAAAAGGAGTATTTGTTTCTTGAAGAAACAGAGGATAAAGAACAGAAAAAAACCGACGGTGAGGAAGAGATAAAGAGAAGAGTGAGCGGAAGCGATTCCGGCTGCCGCTGAAATCGCTCCGCACGGGAAGATGCGATGTTTGTCCATTGGATTACACGTAGCTTGTAAACAATTTGTTGGCCTCTGCGTGTATTTTCCTGATTTCCTCTTCCTCAAGACCTTTCTCAGCCAGCTGCTTGATCAGATCGGCCACAAACGATAACTTTTCCTGGTTTTTCAAGTCGATAATCATCTCATCGAGCTCTACCTGCTCCACTTTAACAGAAGCCTGATCGAAAAGTTCAACCGCGTAAGGATGGTTTTTGTAATCCTTCGCATAGTATATCGTTTTTATACCTGCCTGAATGATCGATTTACAGCATTGAATACACGGAAAATGCGTGACATATATTTCAGCACCTTCGGTCGGAACGCCGAATTTTGCACACTGAAGAATCGCGTTCATCTCGGCGTGAATCGTTCTGATGCAATGCCCGTCCACCATATAGCAGCCTTCATCCGCACAGTGAACACCTCCAGCGATCGATCCGTTGTAGCCTCCTGCGATAATTCGTTTATCCCTGACAATCGTCGCCCCTACAGCAAGCCTTGTACACGTGCTGCGAAGCGCCAGCAAATGGCTTTGCGCCATAAAATATTGATCCCAAGAAATCCGTTCCACTTGTTTTCCCTCCAAAAATACGATGTCGACTTCCCTAAGTTTACATATGTTTATCCGCAAACGTCAATTTACTTTACCGTGATTGAAGATTTTATTCTTTCAAAAGACTTTTCTCCAA
Organism: Bacillus sp. B19-2; assembly: GCF_022832475.1. Lineage (NCBI taxonomy): Bacteria > Bacillati > Bacillota > Bacilli > Caryophanales > Bacillaceae > Bacillus > Bacillus sp. B19-2. Next base: position 412,860 of record NZ_JALHKQ010000003.1, on the reverse strand, counting down.
TTCCCGAAACGTTTGTTATGTCTTCAATCGTCTGAAACCTTCCGTTCTCCTCGCGGAATTCGATTACCGCTTCCGCTTTTGAAGGACCGATCCCGGGAATCGTCTGAAGCTCCTCAGAGGAAGCCGTATTGATATTGACGATATCACCTGAGCTGCCGTCTGCTCTTGAGTCCGCTTCCGAAAAAGAGCCAGCGGCCTCTTCCCCTTCAAATGTAATATAAAGAACCATACCGTCCCGCAAAACGGCTGCCAGATTAATTTGCTTTTGGTCCGCTTTTTTCTCGGTGCCGCCTGCTTTTTTCAATGCATCGTGCACCCTGTCTCCCTCCTTCATTTGATAGACGCCCGGATTTTTCACAGCGCCTTTCAAATCGATGATAACCTCCTCTCTCCCCGCGTTTTTTTCCCTCTTCACCTCTTCTTTCTTGTCAAAAGTCTGTGCAGAAGCCTCTTCAGGAATGGAGAGGCCTGATGAAGTTTCACGCTTTCCGCTTAACAGCATGAAGGCAGCGCTGATGATCAAGACGAGTGCCACGCTTCCCGCCGCATGCCATTTATATTGTTTTAGCCAATCTGTCAAACTGCTCACCTGCTTTCATACATATTTTGACTGAAGTTTTCATATCGTTTAAAAGATACAGGTTCAAAGGAGGGGAGAACGATTGAATATCGGCTTTATCGGGACAGGAAATATGGGGACCATTTTAATTGAGGCGTTGATTGAATCCAGAGCGGTCATTCCCTCATCTTTAACTATTACTAACCGAACGATCGACAAAGCGTTAAACATAAAAAAACGATTCCCAGACATTCAGGTTGCAGAACGGCCGGAAGAAGTGATTACGGAAAGTGATGCCGTGTTTATCTGTGTCAAGCCGCTGGATATTTATCCTTTGCTAAAACGGCTCTCACCCGTCTTCACCCGCGATCAGATTGTGGTCACCATTACGAGTCCGGTGCAGGTCGAACAGCTGGAAGCCATCGTCTCCTGCCAGGCGGCAAGAGTGATCCCGAGCATTACGAACAGAGCGTTGTCCGGCGTGTCATTATTGACTTACGGAGAAAGCTGCACAGCTGAGGCAAAAGAAAAATTGACGGCTTTAGTGAGCAAGTTCTCAATCCCTCTTGAAATCGAAAGCGGGATTACGAGGGTCGCCTCAGACATTGTCAGCTGCGGCCCCGCCTTTATCAGTTATTTGGTTCAGGAGTTTATTCAGGCCGCTGTCGAAGAAACCTCCGTATCAAAAGAAGACGCGATTTTAATGACGACAGAAATGCTGGTAGGTTTGGGAAGGCTGCTCGAAACAGGGCATTACACATTGCCCGCCCTGCAGGAAAAGGTGTGCGTTAAAGGCGGTGTAACCGGTGAGGGAATTAAGGCGCTGGAAAGCGGTGTTCAGGATATGTTCCGCCAGATGTTCCGAAACACCCATTTGAAGTATGAAGAAGATATCGCTCTAGTCAAGAAGCAATTTTCCATTTGATTCATTGTTTCACGAATGCGCTGAAATTTTCAACAAAGGAAAAATGCATTATGAAAAACCATCGTTACGATTAAACGATGGTTTTTGTTTTTTTCGCTGTATAAAAATGACGTTCCGACTCTGCGCCAGGCTCCAATTTTGAAAAATCGGCAGTCACGCACTGCACCTCAAATCCGGCTTGCCGCAATAAGCTGATATACTTTTCCGTCTGGAAAGTCCGCTGTTCATGCGATTCATCAAACCTTTCGTATACGCCTCCGCTTTCTACGAAAAAGGTCAAATCGTGAACAGCTGAATGAGGCTCATCCCCCGCATAGCTTTGCCAAATGACGCTCACTTCTTCATCCTGATCGGCATACGTACTTCCCGGAAAAATGACATCCATTTTGTAAATGGAATGAACATCAAACAGAAGAAGGCCGCCTTCTTTTAATAGAGAGAAAACGTTTTTAAAAGTATTGAAAACGTCTTTTTCGCCCTTTAGATAATTCAGCGAGTCACAGCAGATCACAACCGCGTCAAATTTTTGCCCGTGCCCGGCAAGCTCGCGCATATCCTGCTGAAAGAACTGAATGTCGAGCTGCCGGACGGCTGCTTTGTACTGAGCCTGCGCGAGCATATCTTCGCTGATATCGATTCCTGTGACATCGTAGCCTTTTTCAGCCAAGCGGACCGATATTTCACCCGTTCCGCACGCCAGATCAAGTATCCGTATACGTTCTTTTTGCTGTGCACCGATCTTTTTTTCAATCCAGCTGACCCACTCATCGTAAGGGGCGTGAGACATCAGCTTGTCATAAATACCGGAAAATCCTTTATAGATCATTCATTAACTCCGAACGAAAGGTCTTCAGTCGGCGCGTCTCCCCACAGCTTTTCAAGGTTGTAATAGCCTCGTTCCTCTTTGTGGAAAACGTGGACAACGACATCGCCCAAATCGATTAAAACCCATCTGGCTTCGTCAAAGCCCTCCATTTTCTTCACATCGATTCCATTTTCTTCAGCCTGATCCTTAATTTCCCGGGCAATGGCCTGAACCTGTTTGTCAGAATTCCCGTGGCAAATCAGAAAATAATCAGCCACGAGGGAAATCCCCTGCATATTTAAGGCGATAATTTCTTCCGCCCGTTTATCATCGCAGGCCTCTGCGGCAATTTTTAAAATTGAAGCTTGATCCATTCAGTAATTCCTCCTAATGTCTATCGTTTACTAAAGCATTATATGTGGCGACCGTTTCCGGATAAACGGCCTGATTTTTTGAAATTAAAAAGGTAATCGTATTTTTCAACGCCTGGATAAGGGCCGAATCCAAATCTTCTTCAGCGAGAGTCCGAACCTCTTCAACCCCTGGAAAACGGCGGCCCGGCTCAATATAATCCGCTACATAAATCACTTTCTCAAGAAGAGCCATATTCGGCCTTCCGGACGTATGGAATCGAATGGCTGACAGGATGTCTTCATCCGTAATTCCAACCTCTGTTTTGACAAGCGTTGCTCCTGCCGGCGCATGCCAAAGTTCATGATGAAAATCGAGCACTTCAAGCGGCCCGCCCCCGTTGAGGATGATTTGTTTCATTTCCTCTTTCGGGCGAAATTTGGCATAGTCATGAAATATCGCGGCGATTTCGGCTTTTTTCACATCTGCGCCAAACCGTTCGGCAAGTTTGACAGCCGTCTCCATTACGCCGACCGTATGGATGTAGCGTTGTTCTGTCAGCTGTTCTTGCACGCAGGCTAAGGCTTCCTCACGTTTCATATAGATGATTCTCCTTCACATAGACCTTCACTTCGTCAGGAATTAAATAATCTGTCGGCTGCTGATTTTTAATGCGGTCCCTAAGTAAAGATGATGACACTTCAAAAATAGGCACATCGACAAAAACGAGCGGATACGGCGTCTCAATTTGAAAGCCGGGCCGCTTCACTCCGACAAATTGAATCATGTTGACAAGCTTGTCAATGTTTGACCATTTCGGCAGGTATTCCACCATATCCGCGCCGATAATAAAGTAAAACTTATCGTTTGGATATCGGTCTTTCAGCAGGCGAATGGTATCAAATGTATAAGAAGGGCCTTCCCTTTCGAGTTCGATCGTCTCCAATTTAAATTGCTCTTTCCCCGAAATGGCGAGCTTCAGCATTTCCGCCCTGTGCATACTTAGCGAAAACGAGTTTTTTTGTTTATGCGGCGGAATTTGGTTGGGCATGAACCAAATTTCATCAAGATCCAGTTTATACAGGACTTCATTTGCCATTAATAAATGCCCGTTGTGCGGAGGATCAAATGTCCCTCCAAAAATCCCGATTTTCCTCATGATTACCACCTTTAAGCGTTAAGGAAGCTCAATTTTTTTATTTTCTTTCGACTCCTTATACAGCACGATAATGTTTCCGATCGTCTGCACCAGTTCGGCGCGTGCTCCGCCCGCCAGCGCTTCGGCTACTTCCTCTTTAGGCTGCTCGCAGTTTTGCAGCACGCTCACCTTGATCAATTCCCTGGCTTCAAGCGCTTCACTGATTTGTTTGACCATGTTTTCGTTGACTCCGCCTTTACCGACTTGAAAAATCGGTGACAGATGATGCGCTTCCCGGCGCAAATAGCGTTTTTGTTTTCCTGTTAGCATGATTTTCCTCCTAGTTGCTGCAACACAATTGATTTCATTTTTTCCATATTCGGCTCATGTCCGGTCCACAGCTCAAAAGCAAGGGCCGCCTGGCCGATGAACATGCCGACTCCGTCCAATGTATTCAAGCCTTTTGCTTCAGCCTCCTGCAGCAGGGCCGTTTTCAGCGGATTGTAGATAATATCGCATACAAGGCACGTTTCTTTCGCATTCGCCAATGAAAGCGGGGCAGCTTCGATGTTCGGGTGCATCCCGACCGACGTCGTTTGAATCACGATATCATATGCTGACAAGTCTGCTTCCGCTTCCTGCAACGACAAAGCACGTGCCTCTCCTTCAAAATGCCGAGTGAACGCTAGTGCCTTTTCAGGCGTACGATTCGCCACGTCCAGCTGCTTCGGCATCTCAGCTGCCAGAGTGGTAAATATCGCCCTCGCCGCACCGCCGGCTCCGATCAACAGTATCGAAAGCTCAGAAAGGGGACGATCAAGGGATGGCTTCAGCGATTTAAGAAATCCTGCTCCATCTGTATTATATCCGACCAGCCCTTCTTTTTCTCTTCTGACAGTGTTGACCGCCCCGAGAGCTTCGGCGCTTTCATCAATACGGTCGAGATGCTTCATGATCGATACTTTATGGGGGACGGTCACATTAAACCCTTGAATGCCAAGGGCCCGCATACCTTTCACAGCATCTTCAAGATCTTCGTTTTCCACACGAAAAGCGTGATAATACCCTTCTAAAGAAAGATCCTCCAAAGCCGCATTATGGATGTCCGGAGACATGGAATGAGCCACCGGATTGCCAATCAGTCCGTATATCGGTTTCATAACTCTCTCCCCTTAGCACTTATATTAGAGATCTGCGCAAAAACACGTGAACGCCTTTAGGCGCGTGGGCGACAATTTTTTGGTTCGCCTCTTGGACGGTTACCCAGCCGAGGCCAGAGAACACAACGTCCGTTTTCGGTTCTTTAATCGTAAACGTATGTTTGACAAGCTCCGGAAACGAGTCAAGATCTTCTTTTGCAGGAGGAGCAAGCATTTCCCCAGCGTGCTTTTCATACAGCTGATCCGCGTTTTCAAGCTTTGTTCTGTGGATGTTGAGTTCATTCGGCATATAGCATACAAACGAAGATCTGCCTCCGCTTGCATAATCAAACCGCGACAATCCGCCGAAAAACAGCGTCTGTTCTTCGTTCAGCTGAAAGGTGCGGGGCTTCAGCTCCTTCTTCGGCGTTAATATTTTCAGATCGCTTTTCGCGACATAGTGCGCCATTTGATGATGGTTGATGATTCCCGGCGTATCATACATCGCCGATCCGTCATCCAGAGGAATTTCAATCGCGTCAAGCGTCGTCCCCGGATATTGGGATGTCGTGATAATGTCGCCCTCTCCGGAAACCTCTTTAATAATCCGATTGATAAACGTTGATTTCCCTACGTTCGTACATCCGACGACATATACGTCTTTGCCTTGTCTGTAATGTTCGATCGCGTCGATCGCGTCTTTCATCCCCTGCCCGCGCCCGGCGCTGACGAGCAGCACATCAACAGGCCTTAAGCCGAGCTCTTTCGCTTCGCGTTTCATCCAGTTTACAAGGCGCTCGCGCTTGACTGATTTAGGGAGAATATCTGCTTTGTTTCCTATTAATAAGATCGGATTACCTCCGACAAAGCGGTTTAGTCCGTTGATCCAGCTTCCGTTGAAATCAAAGATGTCGACGATTTTCACAATAAGCGAATCCGTTTCCCCGATGCCGTGAAGGATTTTCAAAAAGTCATCGTCCGTCAGTGAAACATCCTGAATTTCGTTATAATTTTTCAATCTGAAGCAGCGCTGGCAGATGACATTGTCTTTTAACAGCGATGCTTCAGGCGCGTAGCCCAGTTTATTTTTATCTGCGGTTTGAATGGCGACTCCGCATCCGATACAAACTACCTTTTCCATTCTTTAATCCTCCCACTGAATATGGCCTTTCCGTTTTAAAGCGCTGAGAATTCTGCGTTCCACCTGGCGGTTGAAACGCGTAAAAAAGCCGTCGGAAGCAGCCACAGGCACGACAAGAATGGTATGAAACCCATTGCGGTTCCCTCCCAGCACATCTGTCATGAGCTGATCTCCTATGACAACGACGTCTTCTTTTTTAAGCCCCATATTTTTGACGGCTTTTCTAAAAGCTCTGCCCATCGGCTTTTTCGCTTTGTAAATAAACGGAATATTAAGCGGTTCAGAAAATATTTTGACGCGTTTTTCATTATTATTTGAGACAATTGTCACTTTAATGCCGTGCTCTTTCATCTCTTCAAACCACTCGATGAGACGCGGTGTCGCACTAGGCCTGTCCCATTCTACAAGCGTGTTGTCCAAATCCGTAATAATCCCTTTTACATTGCGCTCTTTTAGTTTTTCAGGGGTAATATGAAAAATATTTTTTACAAATTCATCCGGCAAAAAGAACTTTTTTAACACAAAGCCGCACCCTTTCCTTTCAATTACTGCTTCTTTTTTCAATGTGTCGAATCAAATCTAAAAGTGTCTTAAAAAATCGGCTGTCCGAAAAGTTTTCGACATATAATAGGATTCTTCAACAGGTGTGGATAAAATTACACACAGTATCCACTCATATTTCATCGACCTTTTATTAAATTATAAACATGATACCCACAAGTTATCCACTTTTTGGTGTGGATAACAGAACGATTGTTCTCGCCCAATATTCATGATAGATTATAGGTACTTCAAACAAAGATCATATAACTTAACATTTTATGCTTATTCCAAACAGGTTATTCCAATTTTTATGAGGAGGTGTCTTTCCCATTAAATGGGTACCGAGTATGAAAAAGCTGTCTGATGAACTTTTAATAGAATCATACATTAAAGCAAATGAGATGAATTTAAACCGCGAATTCATCGAGCTGATTGAAACCGAAATCAAAAGAAGGTCGCTCGGTCATCTGCTTTCCGTCTCTTCATAGCTCAAGCACTCCCGGGCGCTCTCGCCGCTTTTTTTCACTTAGGTTGATATTATATCACTTGAATAATACGCTTACTACTGTTTTTCATGAAAAAACACCTCTCTAAAAGAGGTGCTATTTGAAGAATCCGTGAGGACTAAGCCAGTAGAACCCGCCAATGACGAGCAGGACGACTAAAAGGACGACAACGAACGCATATCCGTATGCGGCGCCTGCATATCCGGGATAAGCCGGGTACGAACACGGACCAGCGGGAAAAGGATATCCCATCGCATCATTCCTCCTTTAGACTGTTATAGTAACAGCCTATGAAGAAAAAGGAGAAATGGCTAGGCCTTTTACTTAAATCAAGAAGTTTTTATGACTTTACTTTCATTAATTCCTTCAAAAATAATTCGCGCGCCTTTTGGGGTTAAGTGATTTCCCGATGGGTCGATAAACCCCGAATGGATCAGCTTCTCATCTGTAGCTCCGCCTGCTTTTTTCACGATGTTTTTCCAGTTGTCGATTAGCGGCACATCAAGTTCACGCGCCGTTTCCCTTGTGACGTCATTATAGGAATCGTGCCATTTACGCGCCCCTCCGTATTTTTCAAACGAAGCAGCCCGGTATCTTGCATAATAAAAGATGTTGTCCCCGCTTCCTTCGACGATCGGCAGGCACGTCATTAGTATCGGCTCTATCCCGCGGCGGCGGCTTTCTTTAACAAAATAATAGAGGTTTTCTTTAAACCTTTTTTTGGATACGCGCGGCAGCCCTTTCGCAAGAATTGCTGCATCATTTGTTCCGAACATGATAAAAAGATATGCCGGCTCGTCATCCAGCACATCCTTCCTGAATCGAAGCCTGGCGTCTTCCGTTGTTTCTCCGCCTATTCCCGCATTATTTATTTTGTACTGCCCTTGAAGGGAAGTCTGAAGTAAATTGACCCATTTTTCCGCTTTTGGATAATCGCGAAATTGCCAATTTGAGCCGCGTGTATTGCTGTCTCCAAATGCTACGACTTTTCTGGGATCGTCCTCTCCGCAGCCTGCAAGCAGAAGCAGAAAGACGAGGACCATCGCCAAGCTTTTTTTCATTCGTTCCACCTCCAAAAGCCAATACTACGATCATATAGGAGAGAAGCTGCACTTTCAATGGGAGAAATCTCTGCCATCCTGCAATTGTTTAGTCCTTACTATGCCTTTAACCTGTCCCCCCTGTTTAAAAACATTCGTATTGGTTCACGGTTTTCCGACAAACAATGAATATGTTTTGACAGGTCGAAAGCCTAATTTTTCAGCGAGGCGAATCGATGCAACGTTTTGCCGGTCGCAATCCCAGCGCGGTTTCAAGCGGTTCTCTATTGCATACGCGATAAAGGCGTCGGCGCAGCGGACTGCAAACCCACGTCCCCTGTAATCCGGGTGTGTTGCGATATCAACTTCAGCAAAGCGTTCCGAACAAAAAATGGTGACACATTCACTGGCGATCACACCTTCATGCGACACTTTAAATCCGAAACCGTTCTTCATAAAACGGTCTGGCCCTCCCCAATACTCAATCGCGTATTTGTCCGTAAAATTCGTGCTTTTTTGAAGGTCATCTTCAGAAAATCTTTCAACACCGGCAAATGCGGCGCTGCGAACACATTCCTCTTTTCCGAGGAAAAATGACACGCGCTCCATTTGCTGCAGAGGATCGCCAAGCCCCCCGATTAAAAAGGCGTCCCACTCTTCAGAAGCCGAAAACACGGTAAAGCGCGCTCCGTTCCTCTGTTCATTCAGATAATGAAGCCATTCGCTCCTTCCGCTGTCGGGGATATCTCCAGCGACATAATAAATCCCGGCAGCTGTTTGAAAAAGAACAGTGGCCGGTGCGAGGAAATCATCGATATAAACGTTTCCTTCGATAAGTCCTTCGGCTATCGCATGCGCGAATGTCGGACTTTCTTCTGTTAACAAAACCTTTGCTTTTCGTTTTTCACTCGATTTCAGTTCAATCATCATGACTCCTCCTCGAACTTGAGACCGATCGTCAAGCCCCGCTGGCTGATTCGGTGCCGTATTCAATATTGCGGTCAAAGATAAAAACAGACACCGCAATATCCTCCTGAATTTTGATGTCTGTAAAAAGGTGCTCGAGCTTCGCTCCGATGAGCTGCTCCATTCCCTCAGGCACGTGATTGGAGTAGTGTTTTTGAATCAGAGTCGTCCTTGCGGCATGGACCATTTCCCTTCCCTCCGACGTGCTTGCGATAAATTGCTCGCTCGCCGTCAAATTGCCGTAAAGCGTCGAAACTGCCATATTGTCGACAAAGACCGTGTGAATCCGTTCAGGCCCCTTGCCAAACAGCTCTTTTCGAAGCTTGCGGATCATATCGTTGAATTCGTGGATTTTTTTAGACATCATGCATACCCCTTCCGTTTAAACCTGCCATCTGTCTCGATGTCCCCTAGACATTTCACTTGGTTAAAATTTTCCTATTCTATTGAATTATAATCAATATCACTTTATAATAAAAGCCGGGCTGATGGATTTGTAATACCGTCGTGTTATGAATCTATCGAATTCTCACAATATAGGATTGGTCTGTTAGTAAGCTTTGCTAGTAAACTATTCCGCCATGTATGTTTATACCGCTTTCCGCGCCAGGATTCGGTATATATGTACATGGCTTTTTTTGATTTTGAAAAGATGATGGAGGGGAATAAAGATGGACGGAAAGCCAATCAGTGTCCGGATAGACGGCAAAGAAATTAAAGCAGCGGCCGGGGCAACCGTTTTAGACATATTGAACAAAAACGGGTTTGAACACCCGCAAATATGCCATGTTCCGGAGACGGATCCTATTCAAACGTGTGATACCTGTATTGTGGAAGCAGACGGAAAATTAAAGCGGGCATGCTCCCTGCGGGCAGAAGACGGAATGACGGTCAGCCTGTCTGGAGCACGGGTCAAAGCAGCACAAAAAGAAGCAATGGACCGCCTGCTCGAAAACCATTTGCTTTATTGTACGGTATGCGACAACAACAACGGCAACTGTACGCTACATAATACGGCAGAAATGATGGGAATCGAAGAGCAGAAATACCCTTACACGCCAAAAGAAGACCCGTCTTACGCAGTCGATATGTCGCACCCCTTTTACCGCTATGATCCGAATCAGTGCATCGCATGCGGACAATGTGTTGAAGTGTGCCAAAACCTGCAGGTCAATGAGACGCTCTCAATTGACTGGGAGCGTGAACGGCCGCGGGTGATCTGGGATGAAGGCGTTTCAATCAACGAGTCATCATGCGTCAGCTGCGGGCAGTGTGTCACGGTTTGTCCGTGCAATGCGCTAATGGAAAAATCGATGCTTGGAAAAGCCGGGTTCATGACAGGTATCAAACCGGATGTCATGGAGCCGATGATCGACCTTGTCAAAGATGTAGAGCCGGGATACAGCAGCATCTTTGCCGTTTCAGAAGTCGAGGCGGCGATGCGTTCACAGCGGATCAAAAAGACAAAGACCGTCTGTACATTTTGCGGTGTCGGCTGTTCATATGAAGTATGGACAAAAGGCCGTGACATCTTAAAAATCCAGCCTGTGTCAGAAGCTCCTGTCAACGCCATTTCGACGTGTGTGAAAGGGAAATTCGGGTGGGATTTCGTAAATGCGGAAGAGCGTTTGACCAAACCGTTGATCCGCAAAAATGACGAATTTGTCGAGTCAACTTGGGAAGAAGCGTTTGACTACGTTGCCCGCAGATTAGGCTCAATTCGGGAGCAGAGCGGAAAAGACGCCGTCGGGTTTATTTCGTCTTCAAAAATCACGAATGAAGAAAATTACTTGATGCAAAAGCTGGCGCGGCAAGTATTTGGCACTAACAATGTCGACAACTGTTCGCGGTACTGCCAGTCTCCGGCAACGGACGGATTGTTCCGCACAGTCGGCATGGGCGGCGATGCCGGCACCATTCAAGACATCGCGAAAGCAGGCCTCGTCATCATCGTCGGCGCCAACCCGGCCGAAGGTCACCCGGTACTGGCAACCCGCGTGAAGCGCGCCCATAAGCTTCACGGACAAAAGCTGATCGTCGCCGACCTTCGCAAAAACGAAATGGCCGAACGCTCGGATCTGTTTATCAGACCGCAGCAAGGAACTGATCAAGTATGGCTGATGGCCGTGACGAAGTATATGATCGACCAAGGCTGGCACGATCAGGCGTTTATCAATGAAAACGTCAATTTCTTTGAAGAATATAAGCAATCGCTTGAGACATACACCCTTGAATATGCAGAAAAAATCACAGGCATCAATAAACAGACGCTGATCCAAATCGCTGAGATGATCCGCGATGCAGACGGCACGTGCGTTCTCTGGGGGATGGGAGTCACCCAAAACACAGGCGGTTCCGACACGTCCGCCGCAATTTCAAACCTGCTTTTAGCTACCGGTAATTACCGCCGCCCGGGCGCTGGGGCGTACCCGCTCCGCGGCCACAACAATGTCCAGGGCGCCTGCGACATGGGGACGCTTCCCGGCTGGCTTCCGGGATATCAGCACATTACAGATGACAAAGCGCGGAAAAAGTTCGAACAAGCTTACGGCACAACAATCGACAATAAACCTGGACTCGACAACATCGAAATGCTTCACGCCGTTGAAGAAGGCAAAATGAAAGCCATGTATATCGTCGGAGAAGATATGGCTTTAGTCGATTCAAACGCAAACCGGGTCCATGACATTTTATCAAGCCTTGATTTCCTTGTGGTTCAGGACATGTTCCTTTCGAAAACAGCCCAATACGCCGACGTTGTTCTGCCTGCGTCAGCTTCACTTGAAAAAGATGGAACTTTCACAAACACGGAAAGACGCGTCCAGCGATTGTACCAGGCCCTTTCGCCGCTCGGAGACGCAAAGCCGGACTGGGTCATCATTCAAGAGATCGCAAACCGGCTTGGAGCTGACTGGCATTACAGCCACCCGGGAGACATTTTTTCAGAAATGGCAAGCCTGTCACCGCTGTTCGCAAAGGCGGATTATGACGCAATTGAAGGATGGAACAGCTTCCTGTGGGGCAGCCTGACCGGAGAAAGCACGCCTCTTTTATATGAAGACGGCTTTAACTTCCCTGACCGGAAAGCGCGCTTTGCCCTCGCAGACTGGACAGAGCCTGCCGAATTTCCTGAAGAGTACGACCTTCACATTAACAACGGCCGAATGCTGGAGCATTTTCACGAAGGAAACATGACGAACAAATCGGCAGGCATCCAGGCGAAAGTGCCGGACGTCTTTGTTGAGGTCTCGCCTGAGCTCGCCAAAGACAGGGGCATCTGCGACGGATCACAGGTCAGACTGATCTCGCCGTTTGGCGCCGTAAAATTAACCGCGCTTGTGACAGACCGGGTTAGAGCGAACGAATTGTATTTGCCGATGAACTCGACAGATAAAGAATCCGCGATCAATTTCTTGACAGGCCCTGCAGTAGATGCGCGTACCAATACACCTGCTTACAAGCAGACAAAGGTGCGTATGGAAGTGCTCGGCGGATGCGCAGAACCGCCGCTTCCGAAAACAAATCCGCGCAATAAGAAACGCCATCCGCAAAACGGAGCTGAAGTCGAGCGGAAATGGAAGCGTCCAGGGTATGTTCATTTAACAGACTAAATCAAAAGGAGGTCATCACACATGGCAGCTCCCATCACCGCCATCCGCAAAGAAGACAAATCTGAGGAGCAAATAAAGCTTGAAAAATTAGAAGAACTCAAAGCCCTTTTGGCTGAACAGGAAGCCGCCGTTTCAAAAACGATGAAGCTTCTCGGCGAACTAGACGGCCTCGGGGTCCTTGATGCCGCAGACAGCATGATCGGCGCAAAGGAAGATATCGCAAAAATCGTCCTCGGCCAGCTGTCCAAGGAGCCGGCCAAAAACTTGATGAATACAGCCATCGCAGCAGGCGGCGCCCTCTCCAAAGCCGAACCGGAAGTCATGGGGAAACTGATAGAAAGCATCGTCGCCGGTACAAAACAAGGAGAGGACTTTTTAAAAAGCGATAAAAAAACCGGGGTCCTCGATCTGCTGAAAGCCATGAACGACCCGGACATCAACCGAGCCGTCGGATTCGGTCTGCAATTTTTAAAAGGCATGGGAAAAGCGCTTAAAGAATAACCAATAAGAAAACCGGCTCACCACTTTGAGCCGGTTTTCCTATTGGCGATAGAAGCAAACGCTTTCTACCGCCTCATTTGCTGTGTGTTTCATCTTTTTTATTCAGCGATTCTTTTAAAATATTAAAAACTGCCACCGCAATAACGACAGTCATTAACCCTGTCGTCAGCAGGTTTGGGAAGGTTTCCTGAACTCCAATCATGACCACGCTCAGTACAATTAACGAAAGGATGAAAAGACGTTTGTTTTTCATCTGTCGCACCGGACCGACTGGTTGATAGCGTTTACCCTATGGTGAACCGTCCGGCACCCTCACCTCCTTGCCTTTATTATCCCGCTATTGTTAACTTTTGTAAATGATTAAAAAATGGAAGCGGTTGCAGAAACAAGCGGCTGCATGCCGAACAGAACGCCGGAATATTTGGCAGTCCGGCAATTTTGCCGGGTACAGACACAGACATCCCCCCTCCAACATACATTTACATATAGGCTTCTGCCTACATACATTATGTGGAGGTGCCGATAATGACAGGTGTTTTTGCAGCGCTCGGTTATGTCATCAAGGAACTCGTTTTTTTAGTATCATATGTGAAAAACAATGCCTTTCCACAGCCGCTGTCAAGCAGTGACGAAAAAAAGTACTTGGAGCTGATGGCCCAGGGGGATGAACACGCGAGAAACATGCTGATCGAGCATAACCTCCGGCTGGTCGCCCACATCGTCAAAAAATTCGAAAACACAGGCGAAGATGCAGAAGACCTGATTTCCATCGGAACGATCGGGCTGATCAAAGCAATCGAAAGCTATTCAGCCGGAAAAGGAACAAAGCTCGCCACTTATGCGGCGCGTTGTATAGAAAACGAGATCCTCATGCATTTGCGCGCATTGAAAAAAACGAAAAAAGACGTCTCCCTCCATGACCCGATCGGCCAAGACAAAGAAGGTAACGAAATCAGCCTCATCGATGTCCTCAAATCGGAAAACGAAGACGTCATCGACACCATCCAGCTCAACATGGAGCTTGAAAAAGTCAAAAAATACATCGACATCCTTGACGGCAGAGAAAAAGAAGTCATCGTCGGCCGCTTCGGCCTTGATTTGAAGAAAGAGAAGACGCAGCGCGAAATTGCGAAAGAGCTCGGGATCTCGCGGAGCTATGTGTCGCGGATTGAAAAGCGGGCGCTGATGAAGATGTTTCATGAGTTTTACAGGGCGGAGAAGGAGAAGCGGAAGAAGGCGAAGGGGAAGTAAGTCATTAGAAGCCGGTCTAAAATTCCGGCTTCTTTTCATTTGCCACGTTCACTTGGCTGCCCATAAAACTTTGTTTTTTACTTTCCTCAAAATTACTACTTTTTCATTTTCATAACCTCTTTTCAACCATGATATAACGTTATACCCTTATGTAAAACCATTTTAAGATTCTTGTGTTTATTATTTTATGAAGACGTTTCCCTAAATTATGGTATACAAATTTAAGAAGATATAATTACCTCATCAATTCTTTATTTTTAATATTTATAAATTTCAAATCACCTGATTTCTTACATCTAGATGGTGGCATGTTTATTAGACCTTAATATAACTAAAAATATTAGAAGATGCATTCAAAATAAAATACAAAATAAGGTCTATTGAACATGACTAGTACAATAAGGGTTACTCGATCGTTACTAATATATCAAAAAATTTTGGACTTGTCGGTCCGAAAATGTTATTCTCATTTTATAAAAAGGAGGGATTGCATTGGGACGTAGAAAGGAGTTCGTTCGCGAAGAAGCGCTCAGATCTGCGATGAGGACCTTTTGGAGTAAAGGGTATGATGGTACCAGTATACCCGATTTGATGCACAGCATGTGTATTAGCCGGTCGAGCCTCTATGAGACCTTTGGAGATAAACAATCATTGCTGAATGAAGCCGTAAAATACTATTCTGAATTAATTGGTGAGAAAAAACGGGGCATTTTGGCGAACGCTAAATCCGCTAAGCAGGGATTAACTGACTATTTCCGTTATCACATGGAAGCAGGTTTGGCGGAAAACGGCCCAGGCGGCTGTTTGATCACAAATTTATCCATCTTCTATGATTACTTGGGTGATGAGACCAAGACACTTATAGAGGAAAGAATTGAGACGCTGGAAGAGGCCTTTTACAACCTCCTCGAGAAAGGAAAGGAAAACGGTGAACTTGCATCTACAGTGAATAGTAGGAAAACGGCCCGTCTACTGTTAGCAATGAATCATGGCATGAACGTGCTCTCGCGCGTCAAAGGAAATTCTTGCATCATGAAGGATATTTCAGAGAGCATACCCCACCTATTAACTTAACAGGTGGTTCCTTGCAATATTTCCGGACTGATAAGTCCAAAAATATTGCCAAACGTACTTTATAAGACAGCTCAATAAACTAAAGGGTTTCACGTTTATTTTTTTACTATTTTTGAACTGAACAGTCCAATATTAAATGACCACAAAAGTGGAAATGCATAAGGACAAGACGGAAAATTTGACTGCACAAAGATGTTAATGCTTTGTCCAATCTATTGCTAAATTATAATCGTAAATGGATATAGTATCCAAGGTGCAGAACGACAAAAATATAACTATATGACATGATAAACGTTATTAAAAATTATCGGTACGTTCGTTCTAACAATAATGGCTTACTAGATAAAAACAGGAGGGCTAACGATGAGTTCAATTGAAAATCAAAAAAATGAGAATAAGCAAATTGCAGAGTATGAGCCTGCTAAAACTGAGGCTGGGAATAGGACGATTGACGCCTCTCCAACACTTCGACTCGATCCTGCATTGATTGGATTTAGTCACCAATTTCAGACTGTAGACGGCGTAAGACTTCATTACGTAGTCGGGGGGAAGGAGGACGGTGAAATAATTGTTCTCCTCGCTGGATTTCCGGAGAGTTGGTACGCATGGCGTAAGGTGATGCCGCTTCTCGCTCCAACCTACAAACTCATTGCACTGGATCTGCCTGGACAGGGGGATTCCGATCGGCCAGCGGTCGGATATGACACGAAGACCCTAGCAATCACTGTGCACAAATTCCTTGAACAGCTCGGCATAAAACGATATTATCTCGCTGCTCACGATGTTGGTGCGTGGGTCGCCTTTCCCTATACAGCATTGTTCAGCCACGAGGTTCAGCGTTTAGTTCTTATGGACGCAGGAATACCAGGCATCACATTGCCGGACGCACTGCCAACCGCTCCCGAGCAAGCATGGCGTACCTGGCATTTCGCATTTCACACAGTCTCGGACCTGCCGGAAATACTGATCGCCGGACGAGAACGTGAATATCTGGAATGGTTCCTGCGCCGAAAAGCTGCAAATCCCGAAGTGTTTTCAGAGGTAGACATCGAGGAATACCTGCGAGTTTTCAAAAAAGCCGGTGGGTTGCGTGCTGGTCTCGCCTATTACCGTGAGGCATCCTTGTCCGCTCAACAAAACCGCAAATTAATCACCAAGGGGAAACTTAGGACACCCGTTCTTGCTCTGGGCGCTGATCAAGGTTCCATCACAGATATGGTCACTCCTCTCAAAGCCTTTGTGCAAGATGTACAGGGTGGCAGTATAAGCTTCTGTGGACACTTCCTCCCTGAAGAGCAACCAGAAGTGATAGCTGGAGAACTGACAGCCTTTTTTCAGTCTCGACTTTAGGATTTGACTAGTGGTGAAGACGAGTGCCACCAGCATTTTGACCATAAAACCCACCCTAATACATTTATTGGAACATCAATAAAGTTTAACAAAGTAAAAAGGAAGATTTCATAAGGAACGAGTATTGGAAATAAATCGTGAACATAAAACTATCACTTGCAACTGGTACCATTTGTTAGAATCCCCAATCTAGAGTTATTAAAGTTTAAAGAAGGGAGTAAGTCCCTTCTTTATCCCGATTTTGACTAGTCCCAAATTAAAGGCCTATCAACTCCAGCATTTCTAAAATAGTCTATAAGTTGACCAGTATGTACTGACTCATGATAAGCGATTCTTAATAACATGTCCCCTAGTTCGCGAACATATCCAACCTCAGCCCTGTCTATCTTTATATTTGTTAAATCAGTTTCGTTTAAAGATTTTATGGATTCCAAGAACTTTGCTCGAAATGGTTTTGCAAATTCTAATTCTTCGGTTACTGTGGTAAAAGTTTTTGATTCATAAGGGTTACGAGATTCCTCTGAAGGCTCATTCATATGTTTTATTAAAATTTGATGATAATGAAATTCTCCTTTAATACATGTCTTATCATTTCCTTACACGACAGTGCTTCGGAATCTGAGCGCCAATCCGTTGTTTCCTTAGGTATTGCTGTCCATAACTTGATGCTTCGTCGCCTCTCCTTCTTCCCTGGAAAACCTTCACGAGTTGCTTCTTAAAAAGTCCGATTTTTTTAATTAGTTGAGTTTCCCATCAAGTAAAAACATATTAACTAATAAACCTAACCGGTAACAGTAAGCTCCAAACCAGTTAATCCTTTATCGCTTTAACACAAAAAACGGATAACCTCTGGGAGTCAATGAAATTTCGCTCATCGATGTCTTAAAATTAGAAAACGAAGACGTCATCGACACCATTCAGCTCAATATGGAGCTTGAAAAAGTCAAAAAATACATCGACATCTTGGACGGCAGAGAAAAAGAAGTCATCGTCGGCAGGTTTGGCCTTGATTTGAAGAAAGAGAAAACGCAGCGTGAGATTGCGAAAGAACTCGGAATTTCGCGGAGTTATGTGTCCCGGATTGAGAAGCGGACGCTGATGAAGATGTTTCATGAGTTTTACCGGGCGGAGAAGGAGAAGCGGAAGAAGGCGAAGGGGAAATAATTTAGCAAAGGCCGGATTGAACCTTCCGGCTTTTCTCTATTTTCACTAAAGTTTCTTTTAAAAGAAATAGATGAAAGAGTTATGAAAATCGTTTTTGCACACTAATAAGCTCTATGAGAAAGACAATCTGGATCATAGCAGATAACTTGATTATGAGTTCTTTAATCGCATCGTCCCTGCTTTCTTTATACAGACCTCGATCTGGGTGTGGGTGCTCGATCCATACCCTTATATACATTGCCATCACTCTGGATCTACTTCCTATCAAGTTTTATTAAATAATGAGAGGAATCGTTCATGCATTTGTCAGCTGGCGGTCCCTCGATGAGCATCACCTTCATAAATGCATCACACCTTGGGTAATGCTATGTAATAACTGTTTGTCCTAATGGGTGATTTTCAGTATGAAAACAAATAAAAAACCGATGGCTTGAACCATCGATCTGTATTCTATATTACTGGGCCCTCAATATAGTAAATCTATCTTATTGGTTATGAAAGTTTATTTTCATTACATTTCTATACGTTTATATCAATTATGGTTAAAAAATAGCGAGAAAAAACAATAAACGTCCATCCTAACTTTTTCATCTTATTTATTAAGAATTTCAACCTCTTCCTTTTAAAATAAAGAAGCGATTTTCAGTTCTTAATTCTATGTCATCGGGACATGTCTGTTAAAGTAGCCAAAAAATACATTCAGATATCCACTCACAACCACAATCCACTTTGATCCACTATAGATTTCTGAACTGACATTAAACAGCTAGACTTATAAATACCGATTATCAATTTTCCCATTCACAATTAGGACATTTCGGCGGCGTATCGGCATAAAGTGAACTAATTTATTAATGTTCAACAACAGAATTTCGTCTATTGGCAATAAAGAATCCACAAATCATTGCAAGAATGGCCATCGCCCACCAGAACGTTGAGATCGCCTGATCATGATCGATGATAATCAAACGAATGACAGCTGTGATGCCAATATAAATGAAGTAGCGAAGCGGGAAATGAAAATCTGATTTGAAGTATTTGATAATCAAAGCAATGAACTCAAAGTACATGAAGAATATAAGCAGTTCTCCAAGCATCCCATAATAGCTGTCCACTTTGTTGAACAGTGACTTGTATACGAATTGCACAATGTACCATGTCTCGCTGATCAGAAGTGCGCTTAAGGCTATCGCCAGGAAGAACAGACAGATATTGAGAAGCGCTTGTAACAGGTAAGGTACCTTTTGGAATTTGTCGGAAAATCTCATCATGTTGTCTCCTATTTCAATATATTCGTGGTTTTTATTCTCAGCCTACATCTTGATGTTCCAAAATCGTAGCACAATGTAGTACTTAGAATTCTTTTGTATACTGTGAAACTGTCCCTGCATGCGGGACATCATTCGCGCAATGCTCCTTTCACCGAGTCCATTGCTTTCCGGTGTTATATCCGCAAGTTTAATCGTATTGCTAACATGGATCTCAAATATCTCTTGATCCGATACAAACGTGATGCTGATTTCTTCTTCCGGATCTGCGTATTTAAATAAGTTTGACATCACATTATCAAATACACGACCAAGATCCTCCAAATTCACGTTAATATAGGTTTCCGGCAGCTCGCCTGAAATACGGACCCGAAAATGCTTCTGATGAAGGATAGCAACCTGATCTGATATTAGATCGTAGATCACTTCTTTCACTGCAACGGTCTCCAGATCGGCCTCATATTCCTTGTCCAGCAGGAAATACGCAAACAGATTGTCAGACAAGCTTTTTAATTGCAGTGCTTTACCATAAGCATTGGCTACATACCGATCTTTGCTGGTACCCGCTTCGTCTCCCGCTTTTTTGGCAAACTCCAGATTCATGATCAGCGACGTCAGCGGTGTGCGCATATCGTGCGACATTTCGGTAACCAGGCTGCGGCTCTCAGCTTGCAATTCCTCGATAGCTTTAAGTTTGTCCAGGAAAGCTTTCCGCAGATCCTCAAGACTCTTTGCAATCATCGCTAATTCATCATGCCCTTTTATCGTCATCTCGTAGTCCAGTTCGCCCCCTTCAAGAATATGAATCTCTTGGTGAATCGTTTTAAGGTAGCGAAGACTTTGGCGAATGCCGAAGAGAACAATGATTAAAAAGACGAGGGTTGCCCCGAGCAAATCCAATGTAAAGGCCAGGCTATAATATCGGGAAGAGTAGAAACCGTCGATAATGACTCGTCCTTCACCATCGCTAAACTTGACAGGATGTGAATGATTTTGAGCGTACTGAGTCAGCTTTTCCTTTCCATAATCCGATTCGGAATAAATGGAATCATATTGCAGCTCCTGATCCTTGAATATGGTGAGGTTAATGTAATTTTCTTTTTTGACCCACTCACCAAACGCTTTTCTATCTGATGTAGACAACTCATTTTCTGAAACGTACTTGCTGAATTTTTGAATGTATCTTGCTGACTCCTCTTGATAATACTCATCCGAACTCAGATATCCCTCGATCAGATCATCTGTGATCTTTTGCAACGTTAGAAAGATCACACCACTCACAATCGCAGCAACCATGATCAGCAAAGCCAGTTTTTTGGTTAGCGTAAATTTACGATGCGCCAAATCGATATCCTCTTCCCCATTCAGTTCTTATATAAACCGGACGTGCCGGATCATCCTCAATTTTGGAGCGCAGCTTCCGAATATGCACCATCACCGTATTGTTGGAACAGTAAAAGTAAGGCTGTCCCCACACACTCTCATATATATTTTGGGCAGAAAATATTTTGTTGCGTTTGCTCATCAGAAGTTTCAGGATACGATATTCCAGATCTGACAACTTGATTTGCTGCTCCTCTTTCCAGACCTCATTAAATTCTTCGCTCACTCTTAGTTTGCCCCCGATAAGAAATGTTTCTTCCTGTTCCTTCTTTTCCTGATAGATAGTATATCTGCGTAATTGAGCAATCACTCTAGCATGAAGTTCCTCTTCCGAGAATGGTTTAGTCATATAATCATCGCCGCCGGCGAGTAATCCCTCAGTTTTATCGAGTGTACTCGATCTGGCCGTCAGAAACAGAATCGGGACGTTAGAGGATTTCCTGATGTGCTGACATGTTTCAATTCCCGAAATGCCTGGCATCATAATATCCAAAATAACCAAATCAAGCGAGTCATTCACAAGTTGCAATGCTCGCTTTCCATCCTTGGCTCTTAGCACCTCGTAGCCTGCACGCGTAAGGGACTCCTCCAAAAGATCACCAATATCCTGATCATCCTCTACGACTAATATTCGATGGGTCATGTCTCTCTCACCTCATGATTCTTGATGTTATTTCTCGTGTGTCCTTACTATATATCGTTCATAGTTAAGTACGTTATAAGATACTACGTAAATCTTAACAATTTATGAAAGCTGATGTCCGCCACAAACTTATCACATTTTCTAAAAAAATGATGACTCTTCATAAATTGTTAAGATTCGGTCTTTATATTTATCCATTGTAAGGCTCAGGTTTTTCAGATCCGAACCACACATTGCGATGATAAATGGAAAAGGAGCATTGATATGACTGTACAAAAAGAAGGACACGGGCAACCGGTGAGTCTGCGGGAACGGGTTCATTTTCTGGACATCGTACGCGGATTTGCCTTGCTGGGCATTATTATTGTCAATTATTTTCTGATCGTAGATTCAGTAAAGGGATTCGACATGACCTCCGATGACGTACTGCACAATCTGGTTTCCTGGTTTGCCGAAGGGAAATTCGTTACGTTATTCTCCTTCCTGTTCGGGGTTGGGTTTATGATCTTTATGGATCGAGCCGCGCAGAAGGTAGATAGTCCCAACAAGCTGTTTGCCCGTAGGTTATCTATCCTGTTGGGATTTGGCATTTTGCACATCACATTTGTTTGGGTCGGTGACATATTGACCTTTTATGCCGTAAGCGGCTTCCTGTTACTCGCCTTCTATAAACGCACAGCCAAAACGGTGCTTAGATGGATTATCGCACTTATCGTGTTTCAATTCCTGACTCCTGTTTTCACAATGTTGTACAATGTCATCAATACTGCAGGGTCAAAAAACCCGAATTTTTCAGAGTTTACTTTGTTTAGCCACAGCAGCCTTACCTACATGGAATCCATCAGCACTCGGTGGACAGATATGGTCACGATGGCTGCTAGCTCTTTCTCTATGATCTATTCCATGTTTCTCATGTTTCTGCTGGGCGTGTACTTTGTTAAGATGGAATTTTTCAAAGACATGGAAGCGAAAAAGCCTATATGGAAACGTATCTGGATCATTAGCACAATCGCTTTTCTAATAACACAAAGCAGTATATTGCTAGACATGTTTAATTTTTCGGACATTTCCTCTGTCTTGGGTCAAAATGGCGGCTTAACCGGAAGTATGTTTTATATGAGCACTTTTGCAATGCTGTTTCTGTACGTTCCTCAGCTGCGAGGCCCTATGATGATATTTACTAAAGTCGGACGGATGTCATTGACCTGTTATCTGCTTCACTCTATCATTGGAACAGTTCTGTTCCTCAGGTACGGATTCGGGCTTGCGGATCATATTCAATCTGCCGGCACGTTCATGTTCAGCCTGGCCGTCTATTTCGTGCTTATGATCTTTAGTACATTGTGGTTGAGACGGTTTAAGTACGGTCCGATGGAATTGATATGGCGCAAGCTGACGTATGGCAAATTAAACGAGCGCTCCAATGCAACTCCACATGCGGCAAAATCAATTCAGAAATAACCCCTTTTCCCAGATTGCACGGACTTCAAATTAGTTGTTGACGGAAGTGGGTATTAAGCGGGCAGATTTGATTAGTATGGATTGGTTATTTTTATATCATTTAGTGCTTCTTTCTCGTAGAACAGCTGGAATGTTTCTACTGAACGACTGGACTCGATATTTAAGCAAATGAAGGAGTGAGCAATCATGAAAACAAAAAAGGAACCAAAAGTTATTCTGGAACTAGCAAAGGAGTCTGATCTGCCAGAATTCCAAAAAAAATTACAAGAAGCATTTGCGATCGCCGTGATTGAAACGTTCGGTGATTGCGAAGATGGACCGATTCCATCGGACAATGATGTTCAGGAGTCTTTCAATGCTCCCGGAGCAGTGGTATATCATATTCTTCAGGATGGTAAGAAGGTCGGTGGTGCAGTAGTACGTATCAACAGCCAAACACATCATAATTCGCTAGATTTATTCTATGTATCTCCAGAATATCACAGCCAAGGGATTGGTCTTTCTGCTTGGAAAGCCATTGAAGCACAGTATCCGGATACTGTGCTTTGGGAAACCGTGACACCTTATTTCGAAAAGCGAAATATCAACTTCTATGTGAATAAGTGTGGATTCCATATCGTAGAGTTCTACAATGAACATCACTCTGATCCGCATATGCATCGCAATGGACGCGAAGATGACAAGCCCCTGCCGGATGATGATGACTTTTTCAGATTTGTAAAGGTTATGAAAAAAAAGGACTAAACAATTGAGCACGGCGAGATGCCGCAGAGAGTTGCTGGTAACTTTTTTAGAGAAATGTATTAATGCTGTCTAACAATAAAAAAAGCTTTATCCTAGAAATAGGATAGAGCTTTTTCTCCTTTTAACTCAATTGTCAATTTTAAACCAATCCAATACATAAATAAAAAACCTCTATTAAGAGGGTTTAATCAGTTTTCATGTTTGATTTCGGTCAGAAAGTTGATGATATGCTTCACTTTGCTCTACAGTAAAAGTAATACCGAGACCTAAAATAACTGCACTAAGTATAATGATTACGCCTTTTTTAAAATCCATACAGGCATTCTCGCCTCTGAATTTGTTTTTGCGTTTCAAGCATTTTTTGATGGTAAACATAAGATATTTCATATTCCTTTGATTTTGCAAAAACTTCAGCCATATCAATTGTGATATTCTCCACATACGCATAATTCTTATTTCTTTCTAAGTAATCAGGCGTTTTTTTGATTCCCGCTTGTTCTACTGCATTAATATAAAGTGCTTCCAAGTACTTTTGCAGTGACACAAAAAGTATATCACCTTGGGATATCGCAGCGGATAAACCTTTTTTACTCATTTTTATTTCTTCACTTGTTTTCTCCTGCTTAAAAAGAAATTTAGCGTATGTAGACAGAGAATGTGGTAAATTGCTCAACTTAGCACTTTCTGATACCTTGGCAGCCTCATTTAAGAAATAATCTACTTTATCATTTATTCCTAAATCTGCGTAATTCTTTCCAAGATTGTAGTAAGCCGAGCTAAGTAGCCTATCATTGCCGATCTAATTGTTACTTATAAAGATCTATTGATTTTAAATGTCCATTGCCTGTTTACTGGAACTGTCTTCGAGTTTTTAATTTCCTTATGCAGCTGTCGTTATCCGTTAGTTTAATTAGAATTCATATAATCCAAGACACGGTCAACTCTTTCATTGACTGAGTGATCGCCTTCAATTATTAACACTGGACAGGATAAATCTTCCATCCAATGTTCGTGTAAAGCTTTACTTCTAATTTCCATACCAGCATTATCATAAGAAGCCCACTCTAAAAATGTTTTTGATTGTTCATATTTACTGCACCGGCTAACACTTCGTTTCCATTTTTCAGATTATCACCCCAGCCACACACTGCACCAGAAAGAATCCATTTCTCATTTATTGTTAAGTCTTTTTAGCAACTTTCTTCTTTCAGGAATCTCTCTTTTTTTAGTGAATTTGTCTGTCCAATATTAATCATCAGTATCAAGATGCGTATAGGCAAACGCTTTGATAATGCAAAACCCAATGTTGAAGTCCCGACACCAAAGACTTCCAATAAGACGTCTCTCTCCATGACCCGATCGGCCAAGACAAAGAAGGTAACGAAATTTCGCTCATCGATGTCTTAAAATTAGAAAACGAAGACGTCATCGACACCATTCAGCTCAATATGGAGCTTGAAAAAGTCAAAAAATACATCGACATCTTGGACGGCAGAGAAAAAGAAGTCATCGTCGGCAGGTTTGGCCTTGATTTGAAAGAAGAGAAAACGCAGCGTGAGATTGCGAAAGAACTCGGGATTTCGCGGAGTTATGTGTCCCGGATTGAGAAGCGGGCGCTGATGAAGATGTTTCATGAGTTTTACCGGGCTGAGAAGGAGAAGCGGAAGAAGGCGAAGGGGAAGTGATTGGAAGAAGCCGGTCTAAAATTCCGGCTTCTATTTCATTTCCGATGGGCCTTCGCCCAATTAGGCCGAAATTTAAACAGCAGAGGGCTAAACACGTATTGCGAAGGGATGGGTTCAGCTTGCCATGACATCACGGCACAAACCAAACAGGGTCGGGCCTGTATGGGTTTTGCAACTGATGGTTGAAGGAAAAACCAAATGTGAGTGCACTTTTCCTCACCGGTGCTTGCCAGCATATAAAGAAGATTTCCACCCACTTAAGTTTGGCTTGGCGGGTGGAGGGGCTTTTTCTTTTTTCATGAAGCTCTAAGGTTTGATTCAATAAGTCATCCTTACTTCTTTTCAGCTTCCAGAGTTCTCTGTGAGGGCTGGGATTCATCAAATAAATTGTATTTCAGACGGGATCAGTGTCCTACGGGCCATATCGTCCTACCCAACTATCTTTAGTATAAAAATAGATCCATCACAAATGACTGATTAACCTTATAATACGAACAGGGCTTATTGCTGAAGGTAAAAAAACGTCTCACGATTAACTATTGCCTTTCAATCATTTTAAAGGTTTTCTTTATAGAAAACTTTCAGTTTGTCAACTGCTTGGTTAACAGATTTTGGTTGGTCATATAAGTCATAGTGACTTGCACCTTTAACAACAAACAAATCTTTTTTTTCTGAAGCTGCTTTATTATAGAGTTCATGTCCATCTTGATAAGAACCGAATCCACCTTGTACGCTGCCAACAATGATTTGTAGTGGCTGGGTGAGCAGCTTATTTGCTAAATGGAAAGCATCAAAACCTATCACTGATCCTATACTAGTGAACTTTAACTTATTAGGCGAATGAGGACTTTGACCTCTTGGAGTTTTGTAATAATCAATAGCTTCCTTCATATCTATATCGGTCATACGAGCTTGTTCCCTTTCCTCTTGACTATTCGGAATCCAGTTCGTAATCATCGGTTCAGCTCCGCGAGCTTCTGCAGAACGTTGTTCACCAATTTCCTCTAATGCTTTGATCGGATCGCCTTCACGAAAACCACGGCCTATGTTAGCACCAACGACTGTACCAACTGCCTTGATACGACGTTCTGTCATTGCGGCATTTACTGCATAACCACCTCCCGCACAAACACCTAATACACCAATG
This sequence comes from Bacillus sp. B19-2, assembly GCF_022832475.1. Lineage (NCBI taxonomy): Bacteria > Bacillati > Bacillota > Bacilli > Caryophanales > Bacillaceae > Bacillus > Bacillus sp. B19-2. Next base: position 386,465 of record NZ_JALHKQ010000003.1, on the reverse strand, counting down.
CGATTTACATCCACATAGTCAAGCGTAGTCAGGTAATCGACCGCACACCGAATATCTTCCACTCGTGCAGCTGGTTCTTCAATATATCGAGGTTCACCTTCACTTTCTCCCTGATATGATGCATCAAATGCAATAGTTACATATTCTGATTTTGCAAGTTTCTCGGCATAGATGCCTGCGGTTTGATCTTTACAACTACTGCCTGGATGAACGCAAACAATTGCAGGATATTTTTTGTTTTTATCGAAATCTTCCGGTAGATGAAGATGTCCAGCCATATTTAAGTGACCATTTTTAAAAGTTACTGATTTTTTCATATTATATCTCCTTTTATAATAAATTTAGTTTCCACCTATAGCCCATACATCGAAAAACATACTATTTTTATAATCTCTTCATGTATCCCTTCTTTCGTTGAGATTTACTGCTTCATTATTTGCAGGTAGTCAAATAAAAGATATGATCGATAATGCGTGTTGATGTATTGGTACCTCTATATGTATAAGATAAAAGGGCAATCGGATGTTTTCAAACGTCAATTTCAAGAAAGTTTGGTGACCATGACAATGGCTAAAGTCGATAGAAGGATACTTAAATCTCAAGAGGCTATAATTTGATTTATTCAATAAACTCATTGAAGAACATTTAGCTAAGTTGAAGGTCATTTGCCAGCAAAAAAAGACAAGGGTTTAGATGTAATAGAAGGGTCAATGATTAGGTTCGAATATTTCGAGCAAAATAAACTTTCCATCTGATCCAAGTGCACACTTGATAAGTTCTACTTTTGGCAATGGCTTCTTCGATTGATATGTCTCACGCTTAATGAGTCTTTGATGAATGACGATCTGATCTTGATCTGCCGTTCCTAAATAACCGAATCCCGAAGAGAAAACCCCATCAACATTTGACACATGCCTGCTTTTTCACATAACGAGCCGCAAGTATACGTTCATTAAACAACACTGTTACCCCTAAACCTCTCGTATCGGGATGTACCGCTAATAAGAAAGCTTGCCTTAAATTCCCAAATGCATCCGTTCCATCAAGTGTCGGTCCTCTTTGTGATCCTGTTAACACGACCGGCCTTTCATCAGAAATAACCAGATAAAGGAAATACGAAGTCTCTTCAAGGGTATCTGTCCCATGCGATATCACAATTCCAGCAATATCCTCACACTCTCTATATTTTCTTTTAGAATGTCAAGCAGTCATATGACTGCTTGACATTTGAAAGACTGACTTGATTTCAATCTCTATATGAGAAGACAGTCGACACATTTTACATGATTGTTGATTGTGAAAATGACGGAAGACTGCGGTGTTATCAAATCGTGAATGACAACCTCACAATTCGGCCCAAACATTTCCCCTATCGTTTTTGCAAATGGGATGTAACTTTTTAAAATCTGCTTTGCTCTTCAGTCAAACCCAAAAATTACTTGCATTTATCTCGAAGGGGAAATAATACCGAAGAAGCCGGTCTAATAATCCGGCTTCTATTTCTTTCCTCTATGCCCTCAATAAAAGTGAAAGCTTACCCTTTCTTACATATGCCTATGTTTATTGTTTTATCTTTTCAAAATGGGTACTGATTTTTCTAAAACCCCGTAATCATTGTGCAGCTATGGATTGTCACTGATGCAACGTTTGTAACAGCGACCACCCTCGTTCATAAGCATATCGTGTGAGTTGAACTCTATTGCTTAGATGCAGTTTCTGCATAATATTCTTTATGTTGGTCACCGTTACCTTTTCTCACATGCTGGCGCTCCCGTCAATTTGTTCTTTGTCCTTATTCTATTGATAGCACCTCAGGCTCCCAATGATCATCTTCACGTGATTCCGTGCCGGATTTCAACGGCTTATAAAAAAATCCGGCTTTCATATGAAAACCGGTTTACATGCCTTTTTAATGATGGTGTTGATGACCCTCTTTTTGTTTTTGCGAACCTTTTTGCAGGAATTTCAACTCACTTTCAGAAAGCTCCCCTATGATAAACTGTTTTTGAGGCATAATAATAGAGCTGTCGCTTTTGGCATGCACTTTTACATAATATAGCCCCTCACGCTCAAAGCTTTTAGTTAAACTATACATTCCCTTGCCTACTTCCTCAGCTTGCTCCATAGGGTATTTAACCGAACCGTCTTGTTTCCATATTTCAAAGTGAACAAAGTCTGCGTTTTCAACCCTTTTACCGCCTTGGGTAAGAATAACCTTTATTGTTTCCTTTTGATGAGCCGATAAGGATTTTGGTAGAATGATTTCTGATTCAAGCGGTTTTTCTTTTTTGTATCGATCAGCAACATCCTGTTCAAGTGAACAAGCGCTTAGAAATAGGCTGCAGATAAAAAATAAAGTAAATATGTTTTTTTTCAAGAAAGCCACCCTCACATTTCGGATTATGCATTCAAAAAATTCTTTATTGCAGTGATCCTTTGAATAATTAACCAGTCAATTAACCATACAACAATTACCGACAAACCAACCAAAGGAAACAAAATCCCTAAACCGATGATTAAAATGAGGAAGAACCTCATTTCCTTTAAACTAGGTGCTTGGGGAGCGCCTAATCCTTTTTTCGGTTTTCGTTTCCACCATAAATAAAAACCGCTGACTGCAACAAGAATTATTCCTAAACAAATAAGAAGACTGATGAGTTGGTTTATCAAACCGAATTGAGTTCCTTTATGCAAAGTGATTCCCCAAGCAACTATCTTTCCTACTAAACCGTAGTTGTCATAACGGTAATCTGCCAGTACAGCTCCTGAATATTGGTCAATGTGAATCGTAGCCTCATCTTGTGCTTTTGGCGGAAAAGCCGACAATGTATAAACGCCTTCTTTTTCACTTGGAATGCTTATGGTGTAACTCGGATGCATTCCCTCACGATCAGCTATTGTCACCACATCATCGATTGAAAGAGGAACCAGCCCCTGAATTTTCGACTTAGGTACATCTAAATTTTCAGCCGCCCAAGGGACCTCAGCTATATCTTTTGTTTTAACTGTAGATGAAGGAGCACTGCCTGACCATATGGAAGGTGGATATCCTGAGCCGGAGTTTGTAGCAATCGATTGAAAGTTACTTCCCCAAAAACCTGACCAAGGCAGACCTGTGAGAATCAAAAATAACATTCCCGCTGTCACCCAAAATGCGGGTACTGCATGCAAGTCCCTTCGAAAAACCTTTTTTCCTTTTGTTAATCTCGGAAAAAGAACGCCTGACAAACTTTTCTTTTGTCTTGGAAACCATAAAAAAAGACCAGTTACAATTAACACGATTGCCCAACACGCAGCTAATTCTACAATTCGATCTCCGAGTGTACCAGCCATTAGCTCTCCATGAAATTCTTCAATTTTATCCATTATTCTGTCTTCATCTTTTAATTCGCCAAGTGATTTACCTGTATAAGGGTTTATAAAAATAGTTCGAGACTCATGATGAGAAGAAATGCTTACTTCACTCGACCGTGTGGCATTTTCTCCGGGACGATATTTTGTTACTACTGCATCAGGGTATAGCTTCTTTATTGCCTCAATCTGACGGGAAGCAGGTATTTTATCACCTTGTGGAGTAACCTCGTAGTAGTCTTGATAAAGCACCTGTTCAATTTGCGGCTTAAATAAATAGACAGAGCCGGTAACTGCCAGAATCATAAGAAACGGTGCAAAAATAAGACCGGCATAAAAATGCCATCTCCATACAGTTCGATAGAGAGCATTTCCAGTACGATTTCCCATCAATTCTTTTTGTTTTTTCAGTTTATTTTCTTCTTTTACAGTCTCCATGTATATTCTCCCCATACTTTTTTGTTGATCACAGGTTTTGTCATGTTTTCTGGAGTTGTAACTTGAATCGTTTCTTTAAAGTCCTATTATAGTAACCCGGGGTGCTTATAACTCTTACTGAAATCTGAAACACGCAAAGTTTTTTGGCTCTAGCCATGTTAAAATTTGTTGTCCTCATTCAGCCAGTAACATTCAAAACTGCCATTCTTTATTAGATAACGAATTACAAATCACTCTTTACATTATTTTATTTACAAAGCGAAGACAAGGTACTTCTGATGGAAAATGTGAAAAAATGTTGAATTATAACATTCTCTTGTGGTTGGTTTACTCATCAATCATTTTGAAGGCATTGATATACTGCCATTGATCTTTTTATTTATAGCCAACACCAAACAACTATATTTTGTATAAAACTCATATTCGAGTATACTAGCCATTGCCACTATCATTCATTCAATTCATCATAATATCAGCTTAAAATTTCAGAATGAAAAATCGGAGAAAACATAACTCTAACGAGCTATTACTTATGTCGAAATTGTGAACAAAATTCCACTTTATTGATGATGCATCTTGAACATTTCATCTGAGATACAAATCCAGTCTTATAATTGTTTTGTCTCATTGATATTCTCCCTTTGAGAAAGTTTTCAGGGGGAAATAAAGAAAAGCAACGCGGATCCTAGTATTTTCAGAAATTTCCCCCGCCTCTGAAAGCAGAATAACGCGAAAAATTTATTATCCAAAGATATAAATACTTTGTGTCCCCTCCTCTCAATTTTAGACATGATAAAAGGTCAATTTAAATGCAAATGAACAATATTTCCGAGTTCAATAATAGATAGATTCAAATTTTGATCGGAATCTCACGGAGCTATGTGTCGCGGATTGAGAAGCGCGCGCTGATGAAAATGTTTCATGAGTTTTATCGGGCGGAGAAGCGGAAGAAGGGGAAGTAAAATTAATGAAGAGGCTTGGGATGATATACAACCCAGCCTCTTTTTATGCCAGCTAATTTGGCTGGATAACGGGTGCGTCTTCTGCTCGATGAAGTTTCTCCGTATGGAATAAATCAGCCAATTTTGATTGCTCTTGGAGCGTGTCAACTTCACCAGTGACCATTTGTTTATTTAGCTTTTTTATGTGTGGGATGAAGATTATGGCAAGGATAATTGTAGAAACTAAGAACCCGGCATGATAACCTTTTAAGCTATTCGCAATCGTTGGTTGCAATCCTTCCATGACAGTTGCGCCAACGGTTGCGATCACAGCTGAACCGAAGCTTGAACCAAGGTTTTCAATAATTAATTCCGACACTTGCTTCTGGAAGTTGTTTTCTGTCAAGCCCTGTATAAGCGTCGCTCGTCAAAGGAAGATTAATACCCCCGATACTTGTGCCGCGGATGAACAATACGGCGGATGGAAATCCAAATCATACTTGTTTTATCGGTGATAAGGATAAGCGGAATAGATCCGATAAGCGAAAGAACAATCATTTTTCCGATCATTGGTCTGGTAACGAGCATCCCGCCCCCCAAAGCAACCAAACAGATTTTTTCATTTCATCTGCCTACCTTTAGGGGAGCATATAATAACACGCAGATCATTTTATAACAAAAAACCATTTATATCCGTCCAGCCGATAGCAATAGCTTTGAAATAATTTTCACCGAATTGTATTTGTTTTGTTGTGCTCTGCCTTCCACCTAATTTTTCATAAAAATTTATCGATGGATTACCGGCTAAAACCCATACCATTAATGATTTTATGTTTTTCTTTACAAGCTCCTCTACAATCGCCTTCATTAGTTGAGATCCGATTCCTTTTTTCTGATACTGTAACAACAGATAAATCGCGGAAACTTCACCCTTATATTTGCTAAGATGATCGCGGTTTGGACCCCCGGAAGCAAAGCCTATAATTTTACCATCGGTTTCTTCTGCAACATAGACAATATCTTGATTTTGAGGATCACTTAATGAGGTTCTCCAAAGCTTTGCCTGATTTTCGACAGAAAGCTTAGATAACGTGTCATCAGGCAATACTCCTTGATATGTGGTTTTCCAACTTTCCACATGAACTTTGGCAATTGAATTAGCGTCTGACACTTTGGCTTTTCTTATTAAAATCATTTTTCCTCCTATAATTAATCTTTTTCTTAAAGAGGATATCGCAAATATCTGCGTCTTCTCTTAAATGGTTAAAATCTGAATATATCAATTGTTCAGAAGGAATCTTCACAGATAAATTAACTAATGTAGATATTGCTTCACCCATATTTAACCCTATGTTTATATGTTGTGTCAATAAAGCTTTTAATATTAAAAAGGGGAAGAAATATGACCCATTTTTTTATCTAATATTATAATTTGTTTAATTACTGTTGGTGTATCGGCAATCCGTTCGCAAACTTCTGTAGCTGGTACGTTTATTTTTATAAGCCCACACTCTGAATTATTTTCCCAAATTCCAAGTGGCCGTGGGTAAGGTTCAACTATATTACTTCGATTATGTATTATCGATAATTCATCAGTAACTAAATAATAACCATAATTGTTAACTAACTCTAAGGATAAAGTACTTTTTCCATATCCCCTTTCTCCGACAATTAACATACTACTCATTCCGCTCACCTCCTGTAACACGATAATATCTTACGGAATCGTGTTTTTTCTCCATTTTCTAACATCCATCTATCAAACTGAAACTTATTTTTGACTCTTCATGTACACCTCTTCTCTTAGAGCAATCGCCAGTTCTGTAGAAGGCTTTTGCCTTCACTCGATAATAGTTGTGATACTCATTTCCGTATATACTTCATACTCACCATTTCTTCCGGCTGCATATATAGGATGACAATGATCTGCCGTTCTCTATGTGAGAGCTGTTTGTCCTCATGTTAATAACATCTAAATAGAAAAAGAACCAATGGCTAAAAACAATTGGTTCTTCTGCTAAACAGAATATCCTAAGGATGTTGTTCGTTTACCTAGAGAAGAGATTAACTTTTAAAGGACTTCCTTGACCTTACTTCCTTCTTCATCGTTTTCTATTACTTGATACTCTTTCTCCCAAAAATGTGCATTCTTTATTCCTAGTTTTTCCGGATCAAATACTGGATCTCTCCCCTCCTTTTTTTGCTCCTCATAATCTCTTAGTACTTTTAAAGCCGTTTTCGTCATGAATAAGATGGCTATTAAATTCAGCCATGCCATACTCCCCATTCCAAGATCTCCGAGTGCCCATACGATTTCCCCCGATTGCACACTGCCGTAAAATACCATAACGAGCAAAGTGAGTTTTAAAGGATACAAGATCAATTTATAAGATTTTTCTCGATTTTGATTAATAAAAGCTAAACAAGTCTCAGCTTTATAGTAGTATGACATGAGGGTAGTAAAACCAAAGAAGAACAGAGCAATAGCTAAAAAGGCTGCACCAAAACCAGAGATGACTGAATCTACAGCAAGTGAAGGATAAGCAGAAGGGTCTTTCCCAGCAACAGCGTGTGACGTGATGAAGTCTCCTCCATCAGGGGACACGTTATACATTCCCGTTATCAGTATAGTAAACGCCGTTGCTGAGCAAATCACTAACGTGGTTAGGTAGACGGAAAAAGCTTGCACTAATCCTTGTTTTGCAGGATGAGATACTTCAGCAGCTCCAGCTTCAAAGGTCTCGCTGCCAATTCCCGCAGCATGTGAAAAAGCACCGCGCTGCACTCCCCAAGTAATCGCTGACCCCACAACGCCTCCGAACACCGAATCGGCGCCAAACGCACTTTTTAAGATTAACATGAGGACACCGGGTAAATGCTCTAGATTAAACCCTACGATTACAAGACATAATAGGACATAACCAACAGCCATTGTAGGCACCACTGTTTCGGCAACCTTTCCCAATCTTTTGACTCCCCCAAAAATAATGATTGCCAGTATGAAAACCAATAACCCGCCTGTGATGACAGTAGAAATGCCAAATGCTTGGTGAACAGCCGCAGCAATTGTATTTGCTTGTAGTGTTGGCCATAACACAGCCATCACAATGATGGTGACAACAGCAAATCCAACAGCAACTTTTTTCATTTTTAGCCCTTTGTCAATATAAAAAGGGGCCCCTCCGCGATACTCTCCTCTAATTTTACTTTTATAGACTTGGGAAAGGGTGATTTCAATAAATGAGGTCACAGCGCCAAGCATCCCCATCATCCATATCCAAAAAACGGCACCGGGTCCACCGAAGGCAATAGCCGTTGCTACCCCAGCAATCGTACCAGTTCCAACACGACTCCCTAAAGACATTGATAACGCTTTAAATGGAGATAACCCCGCTTCCGAATCTTTTCCATTAAAAGTTAATATCACCATATCCTTTAGATGCCTAAATTGCAGAAAACGGGTTGCCACTGAGTGAAAAATACCGATTATCAGAAAAAAAATAACCAAAGCCAAGCTCCATATATAGCTATTTAAAGAATCTACAACATGTTGTATCATCTGTATTAGCCCCTTTATCCATCTTAACAGATGCTTATTATCTTTCTCCCATTCTTCCCTTTGCCCGTTACTCTTTAAAATGATGAGTTGTCAAATTACCATAAATGGACCACACAAGGAGTTCGTTCTCTAGTATAGACGCTCAACAAAATCAAACCTAGTGATATAATTTTAATATTCTGAAAAATTTAAGGTTTAAACTTCCCTTCTAGATACATAGTTTGGATATCATCTCAGGGACAAAGTATTCTTTTTATCCCTAAGCTTGTTTCAACTTCGTTCAGTCAGTGAATCCGGATGAGGATGGGTATTCATTTTTCAGCGGAAAACATAGAGAATGTCTGTATTTAGTAAATGTTATAGCTGTGCCCTGTTTGAGCCCCTAAAATGCTTTTTCTAAATGCTAAACCTACCCGTTTCGAAGCGACAGGTTCAAATCCTTGGAACAGCGGACCGTATTTCTCAATGGAATCTTCAAGCATGCTTGGACTCACATGGTTAATGCGGATGCCTCTTGGCATTTCAATTGCCGCAGATTGAACAAAAGCACGAATGCCGCCGTTTGCCATGGCTGCTGAAGCAGCTTTTACAATAGGGTCATCCATTAAAATGCCTGTTGTTAGAGTGATACTGCCATTATCACGTATATACTTTAACCCAAGCAGAACCAGATTAATCTGCCCAAGCAGCTTGCTGTTCACTGCGATTTGATTTTGTTCCGGTGTCATTTCTTTGACATAACCAAAGTGTGCAGCGCCTGCTGCGCTTGCGACGGCATCGACTTGTCCTACCTGTTCAAACATCTTGGAAATACTCGCTGGAGAGGTAATGTCTACCTCTACATCTGAATTCGTTCGGCTTGCTGTAATGATCTCGACATCATTGCTCAGTTCTTTGTATACCGCTGAACCAATCGTTCCATTTGCTCCTACAAGTAACAACTTCAATTGTATTCCCTCCTAGAACCTCTCTGTGCATAAAAACCCTTTAGTTTGTTTTATAGCATTTGTACATGTGTTCACGAGCCTTAGGGATATTCGGCTGAAATTGGATGAGCGCCTCAGCTCTTGTCTTTCTTACAAAATGTATGGCCTGATTGATAAGATCCTCTATCTCACTAGTACGATTACTCATTTCAGCTGCAATGGTTAAGCCTGCGACTTTCCCTTGAGCCATGGCTACTTTCGCACTCTCAACACCAGTAATGTTTCCTGCTACATAAAGACCAGGAATATTTGTTTGCATTTTCTCACTGTGCACCGGTATGTGTCCGCCCAATTCGGGTACGTATTGAAACGAGCAGCCTGCAATCGATGCTAATTCGGCCATTGGCGTAAGCCCGCCTGCAATACAAACAACATCTGCTTCAACTATTTTTTCAGTCTCAGGAATCGGCGCTCCAGACGAGGTAATTTTAGTTGTCCGCACTCCGGTTACTTGCTTATCTCCTAATATTTCTAAGGCTGCTGTTTTCACTTTTATCGGGATACCAAACATCTTAATACCCTTAACCGGATAACATTTCGCAACAAGAGACGGCGGAAAAATCCTCCCCGCTTTTCCTAGCTGTCTTAGCAGTGCGTTTGGTGCAAGATGAGTTAGTTTCATAAGCGAACTCAAAACACTAATTGGCTGTCCTGCTTCCTGCGAAATTAGGCTTGGTTTAGGGATCAAGATTTCTTTCACGTCCACACCGCAAAGCCTCAGCTCATTTGCAATCGCCATCGACAACACATTTGCACCAATAATTACACACGATCGACCGGGCTTCACTCGGTAAACATATCCCATCACTTGGGCGGAGCCAATCGAAATCACTCCTGGAAGCGTCCATCCCGGTATCGGAATAGGCACCTCACTGGCTCCAGTGGCAAGCAGCAGCGCCTTCGACTTCAGGGTTCCATTTGATGTGTGGACACGCCATCCAGCTTTGCTTTTTTCAATATCATAAACGGATGTTTCACATTTGATCGCAATGCCAGCTGTTATGGCGCGTTTATGCAGCTTATCTGATTCTGAAATGCCGTTCCACCATTCTCCATCAGGCTCTTGATGAAGCTGGCCAAGCAGTCTGCCGCCAACACGGGGAAATTCATCAATGACAAGAACATATAAGCCTTGTTCAGCAGCCTCAATGGCAGCACTCAAGCCTGCCGGACCCGCGCCCACTACTAACAGATCTATCATGCTACTCACCCCCTTTTTTATATCCAGGTACAGAATGAATAACCATCCCCTCTTTTATCGGGGTCAAACAAGCCCGGACAACCTTGCAGTCTCCAAGTTGCACTCTGCACTCAAAACAATGGCCAATGTTGCAATAAATGCCTCTGTCTGTTCCACTAGCCTCATGTTGACGGAGTGTCCGCACTCCAGCTGCTAACAAAGCTGAAGCAATCGAATCTCCTTCATAGCCTTCATAAGCCTCCCCATTAAAATAAAATGTAAAGGACTGCTGATTTTCTAAAGAGCCAAGAACAGGGTGATGTTCAACCCTCATTGTCATGATCGCTCCCCCCTAGTGCTCCAAATGTGACTGGACGAACTGGAGGGCGATAACTGAGCTGAATGTCATTCCTCACCATCTCCTGATTTAATTCTTTTGTGATTTGGTCTATGACACACCGGCAGGTTCTTCCTCCGCAAAATCCCATGCCTGCTCTCGTACGTAATTTCACTTCTCGAGATGAACACTTGTATCGCTCTATCGTATCTTTAATCAGTTTTAAAGAAATTTCTTCACACCTGCATACAATGGTATTCATTTCATCCATGTCATAAATCCTCCCGTTTAAATGAATCCCATATATGGTTTTTGAGCAGTTGCCATGTGGACCCAACGAATCATCGTAATAAAATCAAACACTGGCAACCCAACAGCCTGCTGTATCACCGAAGCATAAGGAGGAAGATCGCTGCACTCCAGCAAAATGGCGCCAATGTTTGGATGTTGATCCACTAACTCAATTGCCGCTCGAACAACTTCCTGACGAACGAGCCCATTATTGAATCTTCCTCTGCTTTCAGTAATCGCTGAGAACTCTGGCAAATGACCCAAATTTTTAACGACTACGCAGTCTTCATGATGAATACCGCAGCTTTTATATAATTTTGAAGTCAATCCATTGCTGTCAGCTGTCAGCATGCCGACTTGCTGTCCTTCTTTAAGGCCGGTTTTGATCCAAGGCAGTTGAATGACACTGGACATAAAAACAGGAATGTTCACTGCATCCGCCACTTCTTTTTGAAAATTCCCGAAAAACCCGCATGCCCCGCAAATCGCTCTTGCTCCTTCTGCCTCTAATTGTTTAGCAGCGGCTACCACATCATCTGCAAGAGTAGGATCTCCCACATGAATACGCTCCTGTGTACAATTCGGGACAACTTTTAAAACCACAGGAAAGTCATATGTTGATAGATTTGCCACATTTCCTGGCAAAACAGGATACCAACATTCATCTAGAAATAAGATTCCGACAGAATACCCTGATGCATACTGGCCTTTTTTCATTGCAATGATGTCATCCGAGTTTGATTGAATAAATCCATAATGTGAATGATTGTATGTGTTCAGCGTCATTGTTCATTCCTCCGCCTGGGTTTTGTTGTTGGAACAGGGAAGAATGCCATGTTGGACATCCTTCCCTAAACATATTTAAACAGGATTGACTTCGTAGCCTAATTGCAAAAGCGTCTCTTTCATTTTAGATGTAAGCTCCTTAGAAGCCGGGACTAATGGTGCTCGAACTTCTCCCCCATTGAGCCCTATTAAATTCAAACCTGCTTTTACTGGACCTGGTACAGGTTCAGCTTCGACATAATCATAGAGAGGAAGAAGTCTTTGGTTCAAGGCAATTGCGCCATCTATATCTCCCTCTTCTTTAAAAAGCTGATACATTCTTACGATTTCTTTTGGCACCAGGTTATGAATAATCCCTGTAGCACCGTGTCCTCCTACAGCCAAAGTTGGCAGGATTAAGTGTTCAAAACCTGTAAGAACAGAGAAGTTTTGCTGGTCTTTCGTCAGTCCAATGACTTTGCATGTATGCTCTTGATCTGTGGTATTTTTCACGCCAACAATCCCTTCCACCTGGCTCAATTCAGCAATCAATTCAGGTGAAAGCTCCACATTTGTAGCCGCTGGGTAATGATAAATGACAATGCCGATTCCAGATTCCGCTGCCAGCGTTTTGTAATAGTTTTTCAGTCCTTCTTCACTCGTCTTCATATAGTAAGGTGTTACAACCAAGGCACAGTCGGCTCCAATTTCCGCCGCGTATTTTGTTAATTCAAGTGTATCCTCTGTTCGATGTGCACTTGTTCCAGCCATAATGGGTGTACGTCCATTTGAATATTCCACTGCAGCTTTTAATACGGTTTTTCTTTCTTCCATCGACATGAGCGAATATTCTCCCGTGCTTCCCCCTGCCAGCAAACAATGCATTCCGCCATCGATTACATGATCAATCAGATTTTTATATGCTTCAAAATCCACATTTCCTTTCTTGTCAAAAGGGGTAGGCATTGCTGGAATCATTCCGACTGGATTATACATGTTCATTCCTCCAATTTTATTTTTGTTTAAACCGTTTGCTCTAGCGCTGCGTTTTTGTACCTTGAAAAATTCAATCGATCGATATTAAAATCTGTTTCTTGATTTGAGATTAACTGCGCAACCATTTTTCCTGTGATCGGAGCCATACTGATACCGTCTCCCTCATGGCCGCTTGCAATATAAAACCCTGGAACTTCTTCCACTTCAGAAACAATTGGAAGATGATCTACCACCCAAGGACGTATTCCAGCATAAGCTCGAATACACTGAATATCCTTTAGTACCGGCAAAAAGCGTATAGCCCGTTCAGCAATGCCCCGCATTACATCATGTTCCGAACGAATATCATAGCCTTTAAAAGCGCGGTGCCCGCCGACCAAAAAATTATGCGCTTCCGTTGGTTCAATGGTGAATGCAATATTGTTGTCTTCTACTAATTGACTGACGCTGCGTTTATACTGAATGTCTTCAAATTTTGACAGCATGTAGCCGAACTCATGAACTTTTTGATTCACTACTTTTTTTGTCTTTTCCGTTATTAAAATCAGCCCTTTTCGAGGACGAATGGGAATATCAATCCCAACCATTTCCCCGATCTTGCCGGCCCAAACCCCCGCGCAGTTCACAATTTGTTTCGTATGGATCGTTGTTCTATCTGTTTTGACCGACTCTATCCCGCCATCCGGGGCTTGAACAATCTCCCTTACCTCATGGTTTGTAAAAAGGGTTAATCCGTACTTTTTAGCCTCTTCAATAAAGGCGTAACAGACAAGATATGGGTTCATGGTCGAATCTACTTCAGTCCATATTCCGCCCATTAAGTCACCGGCTAAATGCGGTTCAATATCAGGCAGCTCCTGCCGGTCAACCATACGCATCTCATATCCAGCCGCAACCTGCTGAGCTACATAATCCCGTGCAATTTCAAGTTCTTGATCTGTTTCACATACATAAAGGCTTCCTCTTGAGAAAAATTCAAAATCAAAAGAAAATTCTTTGGCCAGCTCTTTATAAAGCTGAATGCTCTTAAAACCAATGGCCGTATCAATGCCGGGCTTTTTATCACAAATGAGGGCGACTGCATCACAACGGCTTGAAGTTCCATTCGCGATATCACCTTTCTCAACCAGTGCTACACTGTATCCTTCTTTCGAAAGATAATAAGCAACACTTGAGCCAATGATGCCAGCGCCAATGACGACAATATCAAAACTGTTCAAAACGGTACCTCCCCAGAATAGCTGCTTTGATCAAAAGCTATCCTTTGTATACTCCAGATGGCTGAACATGCAAGGCAATGTTCACTTGTTTCTTATATAAATATTCTTCAAAGCCGTAAGTACCGAGATCGCCGCCAATTCCACTTTGCTTATAACCGCTCCATGGCGCTTCATTAAAAGTGGGATGATACGTGTTAACCCAAGTAATTCCTGCTTGAAGTCCGCGAATCACACGCTGTGCTTTTGCTCCATCATTTGTAAAGACAGCTGCCGCTAAACCAAAATCAGTTCCATTTGCTAATTCAACAGCTTCCTCTTCTGTTTCAAAAACCTGTATGACGAGAACAGGACCAAATATCTCTTCCTGTACAATTCTCATTGTTGGCGTTGTATCTGTAAAAATGGTTGGCGCCACATAATTTCCGTTCGCTAATTCACCATCAATAAGCTGCATGCCGCCGCACAAAAGACTTGCTCCTTCTTCTTTTCCAATTTGAATGTAATGCAGGACTGTTTCCATGTGATCTCTAGAGATTAACGGCCCCATTTCAGACGTCTCTTTCCATCCTGGGCCAACTTTAATGTTTTTCGCATGTGCAACAAGTTCCGGGACAAATTTGTCATAAATAGACTTCTCAAGAATAAGACGAGAACCCGCTGAACACACTTGTCCCTGCCCGGCAAATATGGCTAACAGTGCATAGTCAACCGCTGTTTCAAAATCTGCGTCAGCAAACACAATGTTTGGCGATTTCCCTCCTAATTCTAAGCCCACTTTTTTTACTGTATCAGCGGCATCTTTCATTATTTGCTTTCCTGTTGATGTTCCTCCGGTAAAAGAAATCTTATCAACATCAGGATGTGTTACTAGCGTGTTGCCTACAGTGGATCCAGAGCCGAGCACTAAATTGGCGACACCTTTTGGAAAACCTGCTTCATCAATGATCTCAAATAACCGGATCAAGGTGAGCGGTGTTTGAGTGGCTGGCTTCACCACCACAGTACAGCCGGCGGCAAGAGCAGCAGACATTTTTTGCGCCGCCATGACTAGCGGAAAATTCCATGGCACAATCTGGGCAACAACCCCTATTGGTTCACGAATCACCATTGCCTGAATTTCATCAGGCACTTCATATGTCTGGCCATGGGGCTGCATCGCAAGCCCGGCATAATATTGAAATTGATGAATCGCATCTTCAACATCCACTAATGAATCACTGTAGAGCTTTCCATTATTCAATGTTTCGAGCTTTGCAATCTCTTCTTTTTGTTCTTCCAGCTTTCTAGAAACCTTCAACAGCAGGTCTGCTCTAGTACGGGCATAAGCTGTTTTCCATCCGTTCTTGTAAAAGGCGTTCTTCGCAGCTTGAACAGCTCGATCAGCTTCATCTGCGCCTCCTTCAGTAACCGTTGCAATGACCGTGTTATTCGCCGGATTCAGAATTTCTCTCGTTTGTCCTAATGAACTTTCAACCCACTCGCCGTTAATGTACATCTTTTGAATTGCCTTTTTGTCTTTAAGGACTGCTTCAAACGTTTCTGAAATATGAATCATCTTTCCACCCCCGAGATTTAAATGACTTGAAGACTCTCCTTCACGGTTTTCACGATAAATTGATAATCATTCTCTGTAATACTGAGAGGAGGAGCTAGCTGCAAAATATTGTTATAGCCTGCGACGGTGTCGCCGTTCTTCCCAATAAGCAAACCTTTCTCCTTACAAGCCTTCATCACTGCGTTTATTTTCTCCAGTTCAATCGGTTCTTTCGTCTCCTTGTTCTTCACTAATTCTATGCCGAGCAGCAGGCCTTTTCCCCGAACATCGCCGACATGATTATGTTTTAGGAGAATCTGAAGATCTTGAAGCATTCTTTCCCCTAACACTTTGGAGCGCTCAAACAATCCTTCTTGTTCCATAATCTCAATATTCTTTAACGCGACTGCACAAGAGGCAGGACTGCCTCCGTAAGTATTCACATGCCGAAAACGATCGTTTGTTTCCTCGCCGCTAAATGTTTCATAGATTTCTCTGCGCACGGCTGTTGCAGATAATGGCATATAGCCGCTTGTAATTCCTTTTGCCATTGTAATGATGTCCGGCTTTACACCATAGTTCATAAAACCAAAAGGCTTGCCTGTTCTTCCGAAGCCGCAAATCACTTCATCTACAATCAGGAGCGCACCATGATGATCACATATTTCCTTCACCCGTTTTAAATAATTTTCCGGAGGCATTAAGATCCCGCCTCCTGTAATGATCGGCTCCATGATGACGCCTGCGATGGTTTCACTCAATTCCCATGTCATAAGCTGATGGATAGCCCCCGCGCTTTCCAGCGTAACGACATCTTCCGGCTTCCTGTATAAGTCAGGCGGAGAAACATGTAAAAAGCCTTGGCCCAGCGGTTCATATTTATATTTTCTTTGCGCTTGACCTGTAGCTGCAAGCGCTCCCATTGTATTGCCATGGTAAGCTCTGTAGCGGGAAACAAACTTAAAACGGTTGGCTTCTCCTTTTTGCTGATGGTACTGCCTTGCCATTTTAAAGGCCGTTTCATTTGCTTCTGAGCCGCTGTTTGAGAAAAAGAATAAATAGTCATCTTCCAAATACTGATTTAGTTTCTCTGCTAGCTTGATAGCTGGACCATGACTATGAGACAGCGGAAAATAAGGCAGTTTTTCAAGCTGGTCATAAGCTGCTTTTGCAAGTTCTTTTCTTCCATATCCGACATTTACACACCATAAGCCTGACATGCCGTCTAAATATTGATTCCCTTCTGCATCTGTCACCCAGGCACCTTTTGCGGATTCCGCTATTAGCAATTCAGGGTCTTCGGCAGCACCTTTCATCGCATGCCACACATATTTAGCATCTTTTAATCTTAATTCTTCTGTGTTTAGGGACGCTTCTTTTTGCAATTGAAAGACCTCATTTCTACGATCGATTTTCTTCCAAATGGAATGGTGGGAAGCATAGGGTTTAGTAACGTGCCGTCACCATCTTTTTTCTTGTGAAAAAGTTCACTCCATCCTTCCCGTTGGCATGGAGATCGCCATAAAATGAATGCTTATAGCCAGAGAACGGGAAGAAAGCCATAGGTGCCAGAACACCTAAATTAATTCCGAGCATTCCTGAATCGATTTCTTCTCTAAATTCACGTATTGCTTTGGCGCTGTATATAAGCATGCCCCATTGGCAAACTCAGAACGGTTAGCAACTTCAATCGCTTCTGTAAGCGTATTCACTCGTACAATTGATAAAACAGGAGCGAAAATTTCTTCTTTCCAAATCTTCATGTTTGTATGAACGTGATCAAATATTGTCGCCCCAACAAAATATCCTTTATCATCCTTCATATCTTGCCTTCCGTCTCTTACAAGTTTTGCACCTTCAGCTTCTCCAGAAGATATATAGGAGTGTGTACGTTCTTTTTGTTCCTTTCGAATAACCGGTCCTAGAAAGACATCTTTATTTGTCCCATCACCAATCACCATGTCATCTGCACCTTTTTTCAAACGACTGACGAGAGAATCAGCAATGTCTCCGACAGCGACAACAACGGATGCTGCCATACAGCGCTGGCCTGCCGAACCGAATGCTGCGCCTACAATATTTTTCACTGTCACATCAAGATCGGCATCTTCTAAAACGATACTGTGATTTTTCGCACCCGCTAACGCTTGAACGCGTTTTCCGTTCTTTGCTGCCGTCTTATAAATGTACTCCGCTACAGGCTGCGAACCGACAAATGAAACCGCTTTAATTAATTCATGCTCCAATAAACCGTTTACAACATCATGGGCTCCGTGGACAATATTTAACACGCCATCCGGCAAACCGGCTTCTTTGAATAATTCCGCCAGGCGATTAGCTAACATTGGGGTGCGTTCTGAAGGCTTTAAAACAAATGTATTTCCGCATGCAATAGCTAAAGGAAACATCCAGCAAGGCACCATCATAGGAAAGTTAAATGGAGCAATTCCTCCCACAACACCCAAAGGATAACGGTACATTCCTGATTCAACTCCGGTTGCTATATCAGGCAATTGCTCTCCCATCATTAAGGATGGGGCACCAGCAGCAAATTCAACACATTCAATTCCTCTCTGCACTTCTCCATAAGCATCAGAGAACGTTTTTCCGTTTTCCAAAGTAATCAAATGTGCTAACTCATCCCAGTGTTTGACCAATAACTGTTGGTATGTAAAAAGAATTCTGGCTCTTTTAGGAACTGCAACACGTTTCCACTCAGTAAATGCCTTATTTGCTTCCTTTACAGCAAAATCAATATCACTTTTTCCTGAAATAGGTACTTTAGCAATTGCTTCTCCTGTTGCAGGATTATAAACATCCTCATATTGCTGCTTTTCAGGATCTGTCCACTTGCCAGAAATAAAGTTTTTCAAATATATCGTGTCTGTTAGTGTATTCATGCAACCCCTCCAAAAAAATTGTGTGTTGACTTAAATTCAGTTTATTCAGTAAATTGATAATGGTAAAATAAAAATAAAATATGCTGGGTATACAATTTTTTTATGGAAGGAAATCTGCTATGACACTTCAACGCTACGATATTTTTAATAAGGTTGTACAATTTCAAAATATCAGCAAAGCAGCTTCAGAGCTCCATCTCACTCAACCTGGGATTAGCAACGCCATTAAAACGCTTGAGGAAGATTTAGGTGTAAAACTTTTGATTCGAAACCGAACAGGGATCTCTTTGACAAGAGAGGGCGAGAAAATATATCAATATTCTTTAAAAATAACAAAATTAAATGATGCATTATTTCAGGAAGCCTCTGCTTTGAGAGGGTTAGAGACAGGGGTTATAAAGGTAGGATCTTTTGCAAGTGTAACAGCCAACTGGATGCCTATCATTATCAAGCGATTCAACGAAAAATACCCAGGCATAACCGTTAACATTTATGAGGACGATTATTTAAACTTAGAAAAAGCAGTCTTATCAGGTGAATTAGATTGTTGTTTCAATACTTATGTGAATACGAAAGGGATTTGCTTCACCCCTTTAATCAAGGACAAATTATATTGTATTGTTTCTCTTGAGAGCCCGCTGAGTACACAATTAAAAGTAAAAGCAAACCAATTAGAGGAATTTCCTTTAATTAAGCCTAAAAAAGGATGGGATAACGAGGTTGCTGCGTTTTTTAAAGAGCATCATATTCAACAAAAGGTTCGATATGAAGTTTCGGATGACCAATCGATTCTAGCGCTTGTCGAAGCTAATTTAGGAATTAATATTCGGCCTGAATTGGTTCTTAAGGGCGTCCGCAACAAAATTAAGGCGATTGAGTTGGAGGAAAATACTTATCGTACCATAGGAATTTGTACAACATCTCAAATATCTCATGCAACAAAAATGTTTGTGGAAACCGTTAAAGAACTATATCAAAAGATTGATACATAACTCGTTGTTTACGACAAACGCGATATACTTTCAGCCATAAACCATTAAAACATATCCACTTTTACAATCCAGCCTTCAATCCGTTATTCTTCAAACCAAGTTATTTTTTCATTTCGCAATCTGCTTTCAAATTTCATCTCCGGACAATATATTAACAATACAGAAACATCAGATTATCACGCCAAGCTCTACCGCCTGTTCTAGTGTCTCGTAATGATCTAAAGCTCTGTCTTAAGCACGCCCTTCCAATCTCGTGCATGCTACTGACACCAATCACTTAGAATACAAAGGGCCGGGAATCTTTTCAGTTATTTAAATATGGACTATTATTGATCGAAAGAGAAAGTTGAAATACCTTTCCATTGTGAAACGAATCGAGGGTTAGAAATATAAAAGACCGCAAAGCATTTTTGAAGAAGCTTTGCGGTCTTTGCGTCTCTTTTTGCTTCGTTTAAGTAAAAGGATTTCCATCGGAACCCACTGCACATCCATCCATTGAAAGGCTTCCTCTACTCTTACGAATATTAGTCTAGATAGATTCATTTGGCCCGTGTGAGATGAACCCAAGGCATAGGGGGTTCTTCAAGAGCATGTATGCCACGTAACAATGAATGTGAAGGAACCTAAATGTTTCAATCCATTTTGTTTTAAAAAGGGTGTTGATGTTCCTCTGCTTTACTATTTAATATCCGGTAGCTAGACTTTCCAATATGAAGCGGTATATCCAATTTTTCTAAATTCGGCATACCATTTTTTAAGAAAAGCTCTTGATCTTGATATCTCTGTAAAACTTCTCCCGCAATCCACTCTTGATCGCCCAAAGTGGAAATACTGTGTACTTTACACTCATAAGCGAAATACGCATCAGTTAAAATCGGTATCTCAGCTTTTAGTCCTTCTTCGTATTGAATATGAAATGCTTCAAACTTATTTAAATCTCTGCCGCTATGGGTACCTAATGCTTGAATGAGTTCCGAACATCTCCCCGGAAGAAAATTCACACCGAAAACGCCGCTTTTCTCAATCAATTTGTAAGTATATGTCTCTTTATTTATCGATATCCCATACATTCCGGGAGAAGATCCAATATACGTATGCCACCCGGAAGCCATTGCGTTTTTTTCACCTTTATATTGAGCCGTAACGACAGCTACCATGCCGGGGTAGGCGTACCAAATGGGTTCATCTATCGGTGCTCTCATCTTCATCGCTCCTTTTGTTTTAGATTCATTAAATTTGAGAGGCACACATCTAAGTCGCCAGGTACTTCTTCAGATGAACCATTCGTTTAGAATTTAATAAATGGGCTTCCAGCAGGCTTTTTGGCATGAGTAACCGAAGCGTCTTATTTTCCGCCATTTTTATACATCCTCCCTTTCGAATATTCATCAGAACGATGCATAAATCATAAACCCTATAGCAACTATAGGGTCAAGGAAATTGTTATTTTTTCCGCACTCTAAATTCTGTGAGGAAGTCTTCTTCTTTTAATGAGTTATAGCTGTTTGGAAAAGAAACTTGATATACTTTTCCATCCGTTTGAATACCATGTGATTCAATAAAATGGTACAGTTTTTGATAGTAGTCAAAATAATTTGTTGCCGTGCAATCAAATGAAATACATACATATTCGCCGGATGGGATTGTATCTATCCTCATGTTTTGTTCCCCTGTATCTATCTTTACTCCATCATAAATCGTCGTATAAACGCTGCTGCAATAAATGTCACCGGAATCTTTATAGGGCTTTAAATCATAAATCAGTCCATAATAGTTATCAACGATATCTCCTCTTTCTTCAAGAACTTCAGCCAATTTTCGGTAATACAAATCTGATTGGTCATGAGGATTCACTTGAGGTGTCACTGCTTTTAAAATGGTTTGGCCTCCTATATGTCGAACATAAACTAGACCTTCTTCTTTTTTAGTGCGTATCTCCAATTGTTCATGAAGCTGGTTCTTTCTTCTTTGAAGCAATTGCCTGGCACGTTCGAGTCTATCCATCTCATGCTCAATCACGCTTTCTTGCTCCTCAAGAAAGGCTTGCATCTGTTCAGGGGTAGATGTATGTGAAATCATGCACTTAATTTCTCCCAAAGGTGTTTTAATAGATTTGAGATATTTTATAATGTCTAAATAAAAGAACTGTTTAACATGGTAATATCGATAGCCATTATCCCGGTCTGTGCATTGAGGCTTGAAAATTCCGATCTTATCATAATAGCGCAATGTTTGAATGGAAATGTTATTAAGGCGGGCTGTTTCCCCAATTGAAAAATATTCCTTCATCAATCTCATCCTTTCTTCTTTGTTAGTTCTAAGATGACCTCAACTGAACGATCTTGAGAATAACCTGTTTAAGACGAACTTCTTTTTTCGTTCTTTGTTCAACATATCCACCAAGCAATGATCGTTCCTGTCTCATAACGATTGCTCATTAAGCAGGCACAAAAGAATTGATCCTATAGTCACTATAGATTTATGATTTGTTACTCAGCTTTAAAAATGATTATGAAAGGGGTGAGTATCTGCCAGAAGATGATTAAAGAATCCACCAAATATCCAGGTATGGTGTACTCGTGCGTGTTAAATTGACATGATATATCGTCTCATTGCTTTGACTCTATCTTCTGTTTCTTTATGTAGTGATTCATGATGGGTTCATGGATCATCAAAACGCGAATGAGAATTAACCACATTATAGCAACTTCACAGTCAATAGAGTGTATATAATAGCATGAATAGCTGCATTTTAAGCGGAAGATATAGAATTTGTAAGTCGGGTAGGAGTAGACGTTAAGTTTTAGTTGTTACTTATCGCCAACGAAAAGGCCCATAAATCTAGGTATGTAATGACTTGCTTCAAGAAAATGGTGTATGTATCTTTTACCGCCTTAATTGGTACCAAAGCCAAAAGATATACCGACACCTTGGATGTCATAAAAAAGGAAGTCATCATCGGCCGTTTCGACCTTGATTTGAAGAAGGAGCTCAGGATCTCGCAGAGCTATGTTTCTAAATCTGAGAAGTGGTGAAGAGGAAGTGTGATATTCAGTGAAGAGACTCAGGATGAGATAAACCTGCACTCTTACATGAAAAAAGAATACGCTGAGGATTTTTTGCACATTCATAGTTCCCTGACATGCTAAAGGACTGAATACTTCTTAAATTCAGCCCTTTAGCTTTTTTATCTTATCATAACGATAAAGTACAGGTTGCAAAATAAATAAACAAAACACAATCCAAATAAAAAGAGAAAACCACTTTAATAGTGAATCCCATCCGCTCCAAAAAGACATAAAATAAAGTATTGGCAAAATAAAAATCAAACTAAAAAGCAATTTTGAAGCTGTTGTTTCCTTTAGCGGACTTTTACATTTGGGGCAACTTGGCTTCTTTGTTTTAACAAGTATATATTTTTCTCTAAAAGTAAACGGTTTCCTGCATACCGGACATTTGCTCATTTTCCCGCTCCTTAACAGGGCTTACTTTGTAAAAACCAGCTTGAGCTTTGTTGTTTGCTTTGTTTTTTCTTATAATACCATGTAGACTTATGCTTATATTTATATTGTTTGTAACACATGCTTCCATCTTTGACAGGCTTCGAAGTTCTGTATTGCTTGATTTTCACCTTTATTAATTTATCAAGTGTCTCTCCTACAACCAATGAAGTTAGGGTTAAAACTGTTTGTTTTACTCTGCTCGCAGGAACCCTGGTCCATATACTTGTCAAAGAAATTGCCGCTCCAACCAAAGTGCCTGCCGGAACATTATTTGTTACAGTCCCCATGTATACTTCTTTGTACGCTGACAAACCCATTTCAAATTCTTTCTTTGTTTCTAGTGTTACACCGTTTAATAAGGTCATGCCCGTTGCAGGGTTATATTGAATATGAGTCGTATGTTTATTTTCCGTAACGATGGCTTCAACGCTTCCATTTTCATGGTATGTTGTTTCCAGCGTAAAATGCATCTGCCCATCTTTTACAATTTCCCTTGTCTTTTTCCCTGAGTAATATAGATCGTCAATGGCAGTTTTTTGGTCTACAAACCCTTCAGCCGAGACAAAGTCATATGGAGTCACAAAAGAACCACCTGCAAAAAGCAGTACTATAAAAAAACACATTTTCTTTTTCACACTTCTTCCCCCTAAATATCCAAATAATTACTTTATATTTTATAAAAAGGGGTTATTTTGCACAATACTTTTGTCAATATCAATTTCCTAAAGTCAACAAATCGTTTTTTGTATGCCACAGGAATGTATCGACATCTTGGACGGAAAAAAGTCATCATCGGCCGTCTCGGCCTTGGTTCGAAGGAAGAGAAAACGCGAAGAAGCGGGCACTAAGGAAGATGTTTCAGAAGTTTGATCGGACGGCGAAGGAAAAGCGGAAATAATATCAGTCAGAGGCCGGGAGTAAGACAAAATCGGCCTCTTGACCCTTTATTCCATGCGCTTGTGTAGACATTTCCTTTCATTACAATCCGTCGAATGGAGGTCAAGGAGTTGTAATGGCAAGACCGTCTTTCTGCCATTGGACAATGCCGCCGCTCAAACTTAATACTTGTTTGAAACTGCCGTTAGCTTGCAGGATGCTGGCTCCGATGGCAGATCGGGCTCCGGAATGGCATTGCACAAGAATCGGACAGTCTCTTCTAATTTCATCGAGCCTTTCTGGGAGCGTTCCCAGCATGATGTGTTGCGCACTCGGAATATGACCTTCCTGCCATTCAGTCAGATTGCGAACATCAAGCACGTGCACGAATCCGTCATCCACTAATTTTGCGATCTCAGGTGGTGTGATCTCCGCGTACGATTCAAGTGAAAAAGCACCGCTTGTCAGGATTTTGTCCCGATCCATAAACCCTGCCGCATTGTCAATGCCCACAGAGCGCAGCGCTTCCAGGAGTTCGTTCACTTCGGCCGGATTCGTTATGAAGTACACAGGACGATTGTAGTCGATGAGCCAGCCTGCCCAGTTCGTAAACGCTTTGTTGAATGGAATGTTGATTGTGCCTTTGATATGCCCTTCAGCAAATTCTCGGGAAGTGCGTGTATCCACAATTTGCTCTTTTCCCTGCAAATCTTTCACTTGTTCAATCGACGTAATCTCTGGAACAGCAGAAAGATCTTTAAGCAATGCAGGGCCTTCTTTATTTACTCGTTTCATCACAGCGAAATACTTTGGCGGTTCTGGTTGCCCGTCAAGCAAGACTTTAACGAATGTTTCTTCATCGGTGTATGCCATTGCCCAGTTAAACATCTTTTCGTAACCGACAGTCGTAGTAGGAATGGCTCCCAATGCCTTGCCGCAAGCGCTGCCTGCACCATGAGCCGGCCAAACCTGCAAGTAATCCGGGAGTTGTTTAAACTTTCCAAGGGACTTGAACATCTCTCTTGCCCCCGACTCTGACGTTCCTTTGATCCCCGCCGCTTTTTCAAGCAAATCGGGTCTGCCAATGTCGCCCACAAAGACGAAATCTCCTGTAAAGATGCCGATTGGACGATCCGCATTTCCTCCGCTGTCCGTCAACAGAAAGGAAATGCTTTCCGGGGTATGGCCGGGAGTATGCATAACCTCAAACATCAGGTTTCCGATGGAAAAGCGATCGCCGTCTTTCACAAGTTGATGTTTCAATTCATCGACATATTGGTATTTCCAATCTGCGTCCCCTTCAGCGGAAAGATACAGCTTCGCTTGATGTGTAGCGCCGAATTCGCGAGCGCCGGAAACAAAGTCGGCGTGAATATGGGTTTCCGCGGCCGCTGTGATGTCTAGCCCTTCATCTTCGGCTGCTTGTAAATATGGTTTTAGGTTGCGGCCGGGATCAATGACAATGGCCTCCCCTGTTTTTTGGCAGCCAACCAGATAGGATGCATGGGCCAGCTTTTCATCGTAAAAATAGCGCAATAACATGTTGTATTCCTCCTCTTGAAACATTTATCGGAATATGTCCTTTTGAGTTCGCATCATGCTTTGTCTTGCCTCTTACATCAGTCCTTTTAACATGCCATTCCAATACATGACGGGAAGCAATCTTCTTTTTAACAGGTACATGCTGAATCGTTCCTTGGACTGATCAAATGGAAACGTTTCTTGCGGCACCTTGTGATAGTCAAACTCTGCCAGCACGAGTTTGTTGTATCCTGTAACCAAGGGGCACGAGGTATATCCATCGTACTTTGCTTCTAATGAAGATCCTTTGATCAAGGACATCAGATTTCGCACCACAACCGGAGCCTGTTTACGAACTGCAGCTCCCGTTTTGGACGTCGGCAGGTTGGCACAGTCACCAATTCCGAAAACATTGGCAAACTTTTTGTGCTGCAGCGTGTACGGATCAACATCGACCCAGCCGCCGGCATCCGCCAATGCGCTTTCTTTGATGAAGAGAGGTGCTTTCATCGGCGGCGTCACATGAAGAAGATCATATGCTAATACTTCCTGCTCTCCCGTTTCCAAGTTTTCGAACAAGGCTTCTTTTGAATCAGGCCGAATTTCGATTAGATTTCTCTTGTACATCGTGTGGATATCCTTGCGCCGGACGACTTTTTCGAGCGCATTTGCGTATTTGGGGGCATCAAAAATGGTTGATTTCGCCGATGCAAAAATCATGTCCGATTGATTGCGCACATTTGACTTGCGAAAATAGTCGTCTGCCAAGTACATAATTTTTTGCGGAGCTCCCCCGCATTTCACGGGAGAATCAGGATGAGTGAAAATGGCGGTCCCGCCTTTGAAATTGCGGATGTTTTCCCAAGTGCTGTCAACCGTATGGTATGAATAGTTGCTGCAAACCCCGTTTTTTCCAACCGCATCTTTCAAACCTTTGACCCCGTCCCAATCGATTTGCAAACCGGCTGCTGCCACGAGATAATCATAGGAAACGATCGTTCCTTGTTTTGTAAGAAGTGTGTTCTGATTCGGGCGAAACTCTGTTACAGCATCGCCGATCAAGTCGACCCCGGCAGGAATCAGGGCAGCTAAATCGCGCTCGGACTCTTCCTTCTTCGCTGCGCCGCCTCCGACTAATGTCCACAAAGGCTGGTAGTAGTGCTTTGTTTGCGGGTCAATGATGGCAATTTGTCCTTTGAGTGTTTTAGAAGCCCGGACGAGACGGGCGGCGACAGAGATGCCAGCAGTCCCGGCTCCTACAATAACAATGGTATAACGAGCTTGTCTTGCCATAGTCAACCACCTTTTGTTTTAAAAAGTTGCTGTTTTTCTTAAAGATGTGTCTCTTGTTTTTTAAGTTACCATCCATCTTCCTTTTTTTGTATAGGGGAACTCCCCTACTTTTATTTGAGCCCCGTCTTCCCAAGCTGACAAGGTTAAGAGGCTGTATGTTAGAACGTCAGATCGAGATATTTGTTTTTGATCGCATATTGGATTAATTCGTGTTTCGAGTCCAGTTTTAATTTCTGCATCATATTTGTTTTATGATTTTCGACGGTTTTGACGCTGATTGAGAGTTTATCGGCAATCTCCTTATTGGCATAACCCAGCACAATGAATCTGAGAATCTCCTTTTCGCGAACAGTTAAAACAGAAGGCGGCTTTTGGGACGCTGAACTCAGCCATTGATCAATGATGTCTTGCGATACAGATGTCTTGTAATAGAGATTTCCCCTGTACACTTCGACAATCGCCTGATAAAGCAACTGATAATGACTGTTTTTCAAGACGTATCCATGGGCCCCCGCCTCTATCGCTTTTTGGATAAAAATTTCTTCATCATGCATTGTCAAAATCACGATTTTAACAGAAGGGTTCATCTTTCGGATTGCAGTACTCGCTGTGAATCCGTCCAACCCGTTTGGCATCGACAAATCCATCAGCACGACATCCGGTTTCAGCTGTCCGGCCTTAAAAACGGCTTCGTTGCCATTGTTGCTTTCTCCCGCAATTTCGATTTCAGAAAAACCTTCCAAAAGCACACGGATGCCCTTGCGGATCATCATGTGGTCATCGACCAGCAATACCTTGATCACTCCCCCTCCCCTCCTTTGTCCTGTACTTTCACTTTAATTGTCGTTCCTTTCTGAAGTGCGGAGTGAATTCGAAGGCTTCCTTCCATCTGATCGACTCTTTCTTCCATATGTTTAAATCCCAAGCCTTCCTCTGTCAGCCCACGTTCAAAACCGATGCCATTGTCCTGAATCATCAAAACGAGCTCGCCATCTTCTTTGTACAATATGACCTTAATATGTGTCGCCTGCGAATATTTCAGGGCATTATGCAGCGCCTCCTGAATGATGCGGTATAAATTGATTTCCAAAACCGGCAGCATGCGATTGCTGACATTGCTTGAGGCAAACGTAATAGAAACATCCTGATGCGTCTTGTTTAAGCTGGACACAAGGTGCTTGACAGCAGGAATCAGCCCCAGCTGATCGAGACTGTGCGGCCGCAGCTGAAGAGAGTAGAGCTTGACGTCTTGGATCGCTTTTTCCAGCTCATCGATGATCTCCTGCATGTACTCCGTAAATGTTTCTTCCAGCTCCATGCGCGATTGAATCGCTTGAATACCTACTGAAACCGAATAAAGCGATTGCCCTACGCCATCGTGCAGTTCCTGGGCCAGCCGCTTGTGTTCGTTTTCCTGAGTTTCTAGCGTTTTTTGCAGAACAAGCTTGGAGATCCGCGCTTCCTCTTCCTTTTTCTTTATCGTTAAATCTTTCAGAACCAAAAGAACTTCCATTTGATCGCCGTTTTCAGAAATGACAGCCGTGCTCATCTCCATGTCGACGAATCGCCCCTCATAGGTGGGCATCGAGGAAAGAAAATAAGGAACTTCCCGCTTGGCCAGCAAATAACAACGCGCTTCTCCCGCTTCCAATTTTCTCGTTTGGCAGTAGGAACAGTACGGAACCTTGTCCCCTAATTTCCATCCCGTCATCTTCTCTGCGGACGGATTCATCACCAGAATTCTGCGTTCCTGATCCATCATGATGATTCCATCCTGCAAATGGTCGAAGATCTGCCTTAAATAGCCGCTTTCCATTGACTTTCCTTCTTCTTTATACCGTTCAAAAAAAGTCGGATTTTGACACATCATAGTCCCTCCCTCAGCTATTTATTCCTCGTACAATTGATAGACTCTTTTTAACTTCTGTTCAAGCTGCTCAAAATGAACAAAACGCGCTTCTCTTAGATATTCGGTTCCCTCAATAAACAAAAGAAGCACTGGAATTGTGAAGACTGAAAACCTGCCGGCAACCTCCTCCACTATATCAGCGTTGATATGCCCTAATTTAATCTTTGGAAAGCGGGTCAACAGTACTCTAAGCTGCGGCAGAACAGCGTGACATACTGTGCATTGAGGCCTTGATATATATATAAAACTTAATTTATGACCGGTTATAAACTTCTCAATTGCCACCATTGAAGTCAGATCTGTAATCTCTTTCATCCAATTCCTCCTTTAAAATGAAATTTTCTCTGATCTGTTTATCTTAAATATTAATTTAAAATATCAACCTAAACTTTCACTGTTGTCATCATAATAACGAATATCAGAATCCTTGTGAGAAACGGGCACCGATCAAGAGTTTTACCCGCCAGAGAAGGGAAAGTGCTCATCTTATTGACTCATAATTGTTTAACTCCCATAATACTCATTAAACCAATAAGTTTTTTTCACAACTATTTAAACCTGTCCAAATCGCCATTATTAAAAAGAATGTCATCCAGCGCTTGAAACGATGATTGAATGCGATCGAGTTTCCTAACATGAAAGCAATCGACTATTGAACCTGTTGGGTCTTTCATTTTCAAAGGTATCCTAACCAGATTTTAATGGCTGCCGCTGCTATTAATAGAGCTAAAACCCATTGCAGGAATTGTGTATTTACCTTTTGTCCAACTTTTACGCCAAGAGGAGATGCAATTAAACTAGCGATCATAAGAACCAAAGCCGGCCCAAAAAGCACCTGTCCGGTCATTACTTTTCCAACTGCTGCGCCGATGGAGGAAATAAATGTAATTGCAAGAGATGAAGCAACGGTGATTCTTACAGGAATATTTAAAAGCGATAACATAATAGGAACTAAGATAAAAGCGCCGCCAGCTCCTAAAACACCTGATACGCCGCCAATGATAAAGGCTAAGGACGAAGCTAACCATTTATGAAATGTGACTTCTTCGCCTTCCCTACGTTCTTGTCCTTTTTTAGGTGTAAACATTAATATAACAGCTATAATAGCCAAAATTCCGTATATGAAATTCATTCCTTGTTCAGATAAACGATGAGAAAAGTAACTCCCCAATACACTCCCAATCAGGATACTGCTTCCCATGTAAGTGATTAATGGTTTATTTAAAAAACCACTCTTACGATAAGCCCAAACACCGCCAAATGTTGCAAAGAACACTTGAATCGCTCCTATCCCTGAAACTTCATGGGCTGTTAATGACATCACTCCCGCTAGAGAAGGAATGTACAACAACATAGGATAATTAATAACAGATCCGCCAATACCAATCATTCCGGAAATAAAAGCGCCAATAAACCCTATCATGAAAATCGTGATCATAAAGGCAATATCCATTTTGGTTTCCTCCTTTTCAAAGGAAAAGGGTATCTTTTGATTCGATACCCTTTTACATCCATTAGCCTTTTTTAATCCAGAATTTCAGTACATCGCCCTCTTCAGTTTGCTCTAAAAGGTCATGTCCGCCAGATTTAGACCAAGCAGCTAGATCATTTTTAGCTCCCTTATCTGTTACATGAACTTCTAATATTTGACCTGATTCCAGTTCATTCATCGCTTTCTTTGTTCTGACGATTGGCATTGGGCATGCCAGTCCTTTTGCGTCTAATACTTTATCTGATTTCATATTCATCTCTCCTCTTTTTAACAGAAACTTGTGTTACCGAATTGCACATCGGTTTGGCCCAATCTCCATCTCACGCTGTTTTTCTTCATCAGGGTTGATTTTCCCCATGTTTGTTTCACGAATTTCTTGATATGCATGAGGTTGCGGAGGTAAATGATCTGTCACCAGGTGTCTGAATTCTGTTTCATCCGCAATGTTCAAACCATGGTTCTCGGTAAATAATGTACTTAGTTTTTGACCAACACTTCCATCCTCATTTAGCTCATCAATGATCATAAAGTGTGCCGGTAATACGATTAAATCCTTCGATAACGCTTTGTAGCGGCTATAAAGCGTTTTTCTTAAATCTCCTACCCAATCTTCTGCCATACCTGCTAAATCCGGTCTGCCAATGGAATCGATAAACAAGATATCTCCTGAAAGAAGATACTGATCATCGACAATGAAAGAAGTGGAGCCAATGGTGTGCCCAGGAGAATAAATCGGTTGAATTTTAATCTTTGTATTTCCGATGATGATATCATTTCCTTCTTCCAATGGTTGATAATCGAAGACCACTTCTTCAGCATCTTTCGGCGGCAGCCAATAGGTTGCTTTTGTTTTTTCAGCAATGATTCTGCCGCCTGAAATATGGTCTGCGTGAAGATGTGTATCAAATACGTGAGTAATCATTGCGCCTTTTCCCTCAGCAAAATCTATAAAGACATCCGCCATGCGTGTCGCATCGATAATCGCTGCTTCACCATTGGAAATGACCATGTATGACAAGCAGCCTTTCCCGATTCGAACAAACTGATACACTTCACCGCCGTCTTGTAAATCCCCGACTTTTACCGGCTCTAAATGCTCACTCCATGCTTTCATCCCCCCCTTAAGATAGGATACAGAAAGACCTGCTTCAGAAAGCATTTCAGATACCATGACGGATGAACCTTCTTTTGCACATACGACTAGCACTTCTTTATCGGATGGAATGTTCTCTAAGATATCTTCTACGCCATCTAAAAGATCAAAATACGGTACATTTAAATGGTCAACATCATGCCCTTCAATCTTCCAATCGCTAAAATCATGTTCATTACGTACATCCAGAATAAACAAAGGTACCTTGTTAAAGATTTTTTGTGTCACTTCATTTGCGGTAAGTGCTTGTACGGCCATGTTTTATATACCTCCTTTTTCTGTTTGTCCTGTCCATTCACGCATACCGGAGACAACGTTAATCACCTTTTTAAATCCTTGTTTTTTCATCGTGTGGGCTGCCATTTCACTTCTTCTTCCCGAATGGCAGATAATATAAATTTCTTCATCTTTGTTTAACTCGTTAGAGCGCTTTTCCACTTCACCAAGAGGGATATGCACTACACCTGGAATATGAGCTTCTTCATATTCCTCTGCCTCGCGGACATCTAAAATATTGAAAGGCTCATCACTTTCCACTTTCTGTTTGAAGGCTTCTAATGAAATTTTGGGAATTAAAGATGCATTTTCTGATGAATAATTTCCTCCTTTTCGAAGAAAATGACGAAGTATTTCTCCCTCTGTTTCAGTACCTAGATATTCATGCCCTGTGCTTTTTGCCCATGCTTGCAGGTCTGCCGTAGAACCTTTGTCTGTTGCTTGAATTTCTAGTATTTCACCAGCTTTTACATCTTTCATTCTCTTTTTCGTTTTTACGATAGGCATTGGGCACGCCAAGCCTTTAGCGTCTAGAACAACATTTGCTTTCATCATTTTTTTCCTCCTTCTCTCTTATAGGGGTGGGGGTATACCATCAGTTAAAAAATCGGTGTTAATGCCACGCATTCATGCCGCCTTTTATATTTGTGATATGTTTAAATCCTTGTTTTTTCAATACTTTACTTGCCTTTAAACTTCTCATTCCACTTTGACAGATCACAAATACGGCTTTATCTTTCGAAAGCTGATCAGTTTGGCGAGGCAAGTCAGACAAGGGAATATTTTTAAACTCTTTAATATGCCTTGTCCGGAACTCACGGGGTGTTCGTACATCGATAAACTGTTTGTCTTTATTTTTCAATTCTGACTGTAAATCAGCAGTTGTTATTTGTTTGACACCTTGCATTGGTAAAAAACGGCGAAATACAATCCAAAGTATCAATAAAATGAGTATCGCAGTCATGATTGCGCCGCGATCCATCATAATTTATTATCCTCCCTCCATTAGATAAATAAGTTGACATTACCTTCTTCAGCATCTGCTAAATAAGCTGCTACTCCGGCATAGTCGATATCATCTAATAGTTCTTTTTCCTGCAAACCAAGAAGATCCATTGTCATCGTACAAGCTACAAGCTTCACATCCTGGTCTTGAGCCAACTCGATTAACTGTGGCAATGTCAGCGCGTTATGCTTTTTCATAACATTTTTAATCATTTTAGGACCCACACCCGCAAAGTTCATTTTAGATAAACCCATCTTATCAGCACCGCGAGGCATCATTTTTCCAAACATTTTTTCAAGAAACCCTTTTTTCACTGGAACAAGTTCTTCTTTACGCAAAGCGTTTAATCCCCAAAAAGTATGAAAAATCGTCACTTCATGATCGTAGGCAGCAGCACCATTTGCAATAATATAGGCCGCCATTGCTTTATCATAATCTCCGCTAAATAAAACAATTGTTGTACGTTTTGTTTGTTCTGTCATGTTTAACCTCCTAGCCTCCATATACCTATAGGGGTATATGGAAGTTTAAAATTTTTTCTGAAGATCTGCTATTAGCCAACTCATTAAATACCGGTGGGGGTATATTATAAAACATATAAAAATTCGTCAACCTTAAATTATAGGTTGATGAATTTTTTATCGGCTCTTTACCAATAAGTCGACCGCTTCTTTTACTAAGCTGGATGTGTCTTCTCCCTGTTCCAAGCTTTCACGAACACAATGTTCAAGGTTTGTACTCACAATAACACCTAATGCTCTATCCATTGCATTACGAGATGCTGCCAATTGAGTGACGACTTCTCTACAGTCTTTTCCTTGCTCCATCATCGTCAATACACCTTTAATCTGTCCTTCTATCCGGCGCAAACGATTTTTAATCTTTTGATCATACTCCATATCGCTAAAATCCTTTCTTTTATTAATTTCCGCTTTGCAAGTTTGCCAATTCATAACTGTTCACAAGAATACCTTTGCGCTTTAGACAACGAACGCCTAAATTAAATTCTACCCTGTAACGAGCTATTATGTGTATCTTATCACGCGGAATCTCTAAATAAAAACGTTTTAGATACGCGTATGGGAATGTTTAAAATAAAATCTTCTGATAGATCGGGTACATCGTTTAATCGCGCATATCTATGATTGCCATATCTGCGGCTTTTTTTCATCCGGTTATAGGATCATAACGTTCGAATGATGATAAGCAGAAATGATATAGCTAAATCATTAGTTTTATTGACACCACCTTATGAACTTTCTTTATCGCTTACGAAGTAATATTATACCCCATACGGTATATTGTCAAGCACAAAAGTTAACTTCTTATCTCCTAAAAATAAGAAACAAGCTGATTTATCAACTTTGTGCACATCGACGTCTCGGACGGCCGACAAAAAGAATCCATCACCACACGCTTCGGTCTTGATTTAAAAAAAGAGAACACAGAAAGGAAATCGCAAAAGATCTCGACATGCAATGGAGCCATGTGTCCGAACCCGGAAAACGGTGTCGATGAGGATGTTTCATGAATTTTACCGGGCGGAGAAGGTGAAGCTGAAGAAGAAGATGTGCCGCATGAGAAGCCGGATCGTTTTCCGGCTTCCTTTATTTCATTTCAAAAAAAACAAGAAATCACTTTATGCTGCTGGATATAAACATTGAGGCATCTTGATTCATAAAAATACGATGTCCGTGATAGAATGTCTTCATTTCAGTTGATTTAAATCCAACATCGGATAATCTTTTTTTCAATTCTTCGTGCGAAAAACCGCTGTGGACTTTCGGATGTTGAATTTTATCGTTTTTGTCAAAATCAATAATCATGAGCTTTCCGCCATGATTTAAAATACCGAACAATTCTTGTAAAATTTTATTCGTATCCGGAATATGAAGAAGGACGAGTGACATTAATACGATGTCTGCCTTTAATTCCGGAGTTTCTTCGGTAAAATCTGAATGAAGCACTTTTGCGTTGGCGATTCCTTTCCGAGAAATTTTAGCTTTCGCCACCTCCAGCATTTGTTTTGACGAATCGACCAACAAAATAGACTGTACTAAATCTGATAATTCTAAACTAATGAGACCCGTACCGCTCCCATAGTCAATTAAAGATTTTGACTGACTATTTCGCAATTCCGGTCTTACTTCATCAACAATCACTTTTGCTAACTGAATTCTTTCTTCTGTATCATAGCGATTTGCCATCTGTTCAAAAACGTTATTTTCCATGCTCTGCTCCCTAGTTATTTTTAGAAGTTTCACTGCAGACTATGCTAACACCTTACATATTTTCGTTTGAAACCAAGCGGCCCCTCTCTATATCCATTTGAATATTTTGGAAGCGCTCAGGATACTGCTTTTTTCTTGTCCCGCCGAAGTTCGACCGGGCCTACTGCTTTTGCGGTTTCAACCGTCTTTTCATGGAGCGGCACATATGAAATCCCGACTGTGTAGATAAAGTTATTCATAGCCGATTTTGTTCGATCCGGAGAATCGTGAATCGCATGTTCCACCTGATCAAGCATACCGGCCATCTTGGTGACATTAAATTCATCGTCTGACCGATTACCTAAAAGCCAGCAATAACAGCTCCAGCCTGCCGACATTCTGAGTTCTTCCCCGCTTGAAATCCATTTATCTGCGACAGCTTGCGCAAAATCGGTTTCTGCCAAAGTTACGGCAACAACATAATCAGAAAGCATATAAAAATACGCCGCATCGATCCAGCGCTCAAAATCCGCTTCAGTCATTGTCATTGGGTCAGCAATAATGCCGGCAAAATACATGGCATCGTAGTTCCCGGTAGCGTAAAGCTGCTCCGCCAAAGGCTGATTTTTCTTGATTTTCTTTGCGAGAGGCTTCATTTTGCTTGTCGCCACGCCAAAAAGCGGTTCGTGTGCACCATTCGTTATGTATCTTTTTTTCATGTTTTCCGTACCCAACGCTTCCAGTTCCTTCATAACCGTTTCAAGATCCATGCTTTCACTTCCTACTTTAAATTAAATTCGTTTCTTTTATTCCATTATCATGCTCTTTCACTTCATCTAATCATTACAAATCCACTTTATTTGTTTTAATGCTCTCATAAACAGTACATCAGCATGAAAAGATCAGTTGCCATGAATGATCCTCATCTTTTTTAGCGGCAGTTTTGATTCCTAAATCTGATGAAAACTAAACTTCCTCTGCAAATCATTTATGTTTATTATATGAAACATTTTAACAAGCAGAAAGGGGTTGTTTTTGACCGCCTTTTCTCTTCATGCGTCAAATTCGAATGCCGCCAATATTTGCAACAAAAAGAAGACTCTTAAAAAAAGAGTCTTCAATCGTTTCGCCAGCAGCTCAAGCTTTTCTGAAGGGATTCAGATGTCCCTGTCAACATTCCTTTTGTCCGCTTACAGCTTTCCAGTTAAAAACTGCGCCTCGCCGAGGCCGAAACTCCAATCGGCATCTCCATTTTCCGTGATGGACACCATGACATCTTCAGGTGAAATGCCGCATTCCGCTTCGAGCCTTTCAGCAAGTAAAGCATACAATTTCTCTTTTTGACTTTCCGTTCTTGTTTTACTGGTGATGCTGATCACAACCAGATCCTTTGATCTATTCAATCCCAAGCCTGTATCTTGGATAATAAGCTCATTCGCCGAATGCTGATGAACAATTTGATAGCGGTCTTTCTCCGGAACGTTAAACGCTTCTACCATCGCATCGTGCGCGGTGTCTAATAATTTTTTTAATGCTTGTTCATCACGGCCTTCTATTAGATCGAAACGTAGTAATGGCATTTGTTTATCCCCTTTTTGATCGTTTTAAATTTTGTTAGAGAAATAAGAGGTTCCACCTGTCCTTGATCAATTGTTTCGATATGGATACAAGGAATGATTTCTGCTAACTTGATAAAAACATAACATATAACCAATATATATTCAATAATTGATCATCTGTTCATCTCGTTTATCAGAACAGAAGATACAAGGCTGGATAAGCTCACAATCAATATTTAGGAGATTAGTATATAAACAACACTTTATCAAAACGTAACAACAATGTGATTATCAATACCCTATTTATTTCTTAAAGAAAGTACAAGCTTTCTCAACACGAATATGATTAAAGCAGCAACAATAATTGAAGGTATAAACCCAATCAGGCTAAAACTTGTAAGCATGATAAGCTCCTTTCTTCATATGTCTATTTAGTCCCTGCTCCAGTTTACGTTATCTACATTTCAAAAATATAATAAAGATGTAAATGATATGTTGAAAACAGGTTTGTAGGCAAAAAAATCACCATCCAAGATGACGGATGGCGATTTTCTATTATTCAAGATTGGCATGATTTCCATACATGTTATGAGTATTCAGCCCTTTCATTTCCATGATTCGCAATATGATAGCGTCATAAAACAATAAAAGAGTCTGTTCAAAAAGCGAGCCCATCGGTTGTATCGTCTGTTTATTGCCCGTCGTTTGATCTTTTGGGGAGCCGGGCAGCTGCAGTATCAGGTCAGCTATTTCAGCTATCGGCGAATCTGGAGAGATCGTAACTGTCGCTACAGTGCCTCCGATATCTTTTGCCTTTTCCGCCATATGAAGCAAACTTTCTGTTTTCCCTGACCCTGTGCCCACGATAAGCAAGTCTTTTCCGGTAAATGGTGGTGTTACGGTTTCTCCTGTTACAAATGCATCAATCCCCATGTGCATTAATCTCATAGCAAATGATTTCCCCATTAAACCAGAGCGGCCTGCACCGGAAACAAACACTTTTTCAGAAGACATGATAGTGGATATTAAGTCTTCTATTCCTTCCGCTTGATTTTGAGAGGTTGCATGATCAAGCTCTGCGATAATCGCTTTTACATAATCATAAGTCTTCATGATTGTTGAATCATCTGTTTCATTTTTGCGGCCGCTGCCGCTTTATCATCTTGATTTGCAATACCGCCCCCGACAATAATCAAATCAGGTTTTAATTCAACGACTTCGGGCAATGTATCTAATTTAATTCCGCCTGCAATAGCCGTTTTAGCGTTTTTCACAACATTTTTAATCGTCATTAAGTCTTCAAATGAATTTTGGCCAATGGCTTGAAGGTCATAACCGGTATGCACACAAATATAATCGACACCAAGTTCATCCAATTCTTTAGCGCGCGATTTGATGTCTTTAATCCCAATCATATCCACGAGGATTTTGTTCCCTTGGGCTTTTGCCTCTTCTACAGCGCCTTTAATAGACATGTCTTCAGCAGCCCCTAAAATGGTGATGATGTCAGCTCCTGCTTCTGATGCTTTCATCACTTCATACCCCGCCGCATCCATAATTTTAAGGTCTGCCAGCACTTTCAAATTCGGGAAAGCGGCTTTCACCTCTTTCACTGCACGGAGTCCTTCATTTATCACAACCGGCGTACCGATTTCTACAATGTCAATGTATTCTTCTACTTCTTTTACTACTTCGATGGCTTCCGGTATGTTGACTAAATCTAATGCTAACTGTAATTCCACTTGCAATCACCCCTGTTTAAATTAAGAATTCCGCGGATTGTTCTTTTGATATTTTGTTACATGAAGAGTATAACAAGGGGAAAATTCCTTTAATAGTACGCACTTTTTTTTTACATACTATACTTTTACTCATATGGTATAGAAAAAGATACTGTCTCCAAAACAGTATCTTAAAGTCAATCATTCTATTCATCATCTTTTGAAAAGTTAGTTTCTATATAATTTTTACCCCATTCATACATCGCCTCTAATATAGGCATTAAACTTTCTCCTTGTTTTGTTAGGGAATATTCAACTTTCGGGGGAACAACCGGATATACTTCCCTATGTACAATATGATCTTCTTCTAATTCACGCAGCTGATTTACCAGCATTCTTTGCGTAATGCCGGGCATCAAAGCTTTTAATTCTCCGAACCTTTTCGTACCTTCTTTTCCTAAAAACCACAAAATCAGCATTTTCCACTTTCCGCCGATAATGTTGAGCGTCAGCTCCTTCTCACAATTAAATGTTTTATTTTCCATTCGTGACATATGAATTCACTCCTTATCTAAATGACTAAAATATGATCATCAATTACATCATTGTAAAAGAACTTTGTTTAACGAATCAATCATCGCGCTCTTACAAATTCCTTTATTCGCCATAACATCATGCGGATTTGCCCCATTATAACATTGTCAATCTTCTTATCCATTCGAATGAAGGAAACATGACAAGTGTCATGTTTGAAGCATGATGTGTGCTACTACAAAGACATCTCGCTGTGCCGTAAACTTAATTTAAGACCCATTTATGAGAGGATAACTTTACTATGACTGAACAAACTATTGCCCATAAACAAAAACAGCTAACAAAACAGGTTGCTGCGTTTGCCCAGCCTGATACCAAAAACAGTCTCATTCAGCTCTTCAATACGTTTATTCCTTTTTTCGGACTTTGGTTTCTTGCCTATTTCAGCCTCGATGTCTCCTATCTCCTTACTTTAGGAATAACGGTGATTGCCGCAGGGTTTTTGACGAGAATTTTCATTATTTTTCACGACTGCTGCCATCTGTCCTTTTTCAAACAAAAACGCCATAACCATATTCTCGGCTTTTTGACAGGCGTTCTGACTTTATTTCCTTTTCTTCAATGGCAGCACAGCCATTCGATTCATCATGCGACAAGCAGCAACCTGGATAAACGAGGAACAGGCGATATCTGGATGCTGACGGTAAACGAATATAAAGCCGCACCTTTACGCACAAAAATCGCATACAGACTTTACAGAAATCCGTTTATCATGTTTATTCTCGGACCGATTTATGTCTTTCTGATCACAAACCGCTTTAACAAAAAAGGCGCAAGACGAAAGGAACGTGTGAACACATATCTCACCAATCTTGCGATCGCGGCATTGGCTGCTGTCTGTTGCCTGATCTTTGGCTGGCAATCGTTTTTGCTCGTACAGGGTCCGATCTTTCTGATCTCGGGTTCGATCGGCGTCTGGCTGTTTTATGTTCAGCATACATTTGAAGATTCTTATTTTGAAGCGGATGAAAACTGGAGCTACGTTCAGGCCGCTGTGGAAGGAAGTTCATTTTATAAGCTCCCGAAACTGCTTCAGTGGCTTACAGGCAATATCGGGTACCACCACGTTCACCATCTGAGCCCAAAGGTGCCTAACTATAAACTTGAAATCGCCCACGAGCAGCACGAACCACTAAAAAACGTCCCGACCATCACTTTAAAAACAAGCCTGCAATCACTCGCGTTCCGGCTTTGGGATGAAGAAAAAAAGCAGTTTGTAACCTTTCGGGACATGAAACAAACATCTTCCCATCTTCCGCAGGATTCAACGGAAAAACAGAAGCTGCGGAAGAACGCCTGACGATGAGGAGGTCTTCTTATATCAACAAGAAGGCTTCCTTATTTATTGTCGGATGATGCAATCCGGTTCAGGCAATGGTAAAGTTACTCTAAAGATGAAAAGCTGAAAAAGAGGTTATATCATGTTCAAAAAGCATTTTGCATTTCAAAAACTTAACGGGATCTCGCCGTATATATGGACGATATTTTTCATCCTGCCCTTCTACTTTATCATGCAATCATCATCTACACTTGTCATCGGCATCGGCATCATTTTGACACTTTTATTTTTTGCGGTATACAGATTTGCTTTTGTCTCAAAAGGCTGGGACGTTTATTTGTGGGCGTTTATTTTAATTGGCATTTCAACCGCCTCGATTATGCTGTTCAGCTATATTTATTTTGCTTTTTTTATCGCGTATTTTATAGGTAATATTAAAAAACGAGCCCCTTTTCACATTTTATATTACGTTCA
This sequence comes from Bacillus sp. B19-2, assembly GCF_022832475.1. Lineage (NCBI taxonomy): Bacteria > Bacillati > Bacillota > Bacilli > Caryophanales > Bacillaceae > Bacillus > Bacillus sp. B19-2. The sequence goes on along the minus strand of NZ_JALHKQ010000003.1, from coordinate 346,109 downwards.
TTTAATAAGCGCATCCGTCGCTGCCAACTTCAGTCTCGTCTTAAAAAAGGAATTTTTTCTGACACAAATTCCTTTTGTCGTCATCACTCTCATCAGCGCAATTTTATTGCCGTTCAGTATCAGAAGCCGCAAGGAGCGCGAACGCCTCGAAGAAAAGCTCGAGTATGCTAATGAACGGATCGCCAATTTGGTAAAATTAGAAGAGCGGCAGCGGATTGCCCGCGACCTCCACGATACACTTGGACAAAAGCTGTCTCTGATCGGTTTAAAAAGCGACTTGGCAAGAAAATTAATTTACAAAGATCCCGATCAAGCCGCGCGTGAACTGAAAAGCGTTCAGCAAACTGCGAGAACTTCTTTAAATGAAGTCAGAAAAATCGTATCCTCCATGAAGGGCATCCGGCTCAAGGATGAAATTATGAACATCAAACAAATTCTTGAAGCAGCCGACATTGCGTTTATCTATGAAGAAGATAAATTGCCGGAAAATATCTCCTTGCTTAATGAAAACATATTGAGCATGTGCTTAAAGGAAGCTGTCACGAATGTCGTCAAGCACAGTCAGGCTAAGACCTGCCGCGTTGACATCCAGCAGCTCTGGAAGGAAGTTGTCATTACAGTGACTGACGATGGAACGTTTCAAGGTGAAGAGAAGTGCTTTTCAAAAGGACACGGCTTGCTTGGCATGAGAGAACGGCTTGAATTTGCAAACGGAAGCCTTCACATTGATACAAAAAACGGAACTAAGCTTACCATGTCAATTCCTAATAACTCAAAATAAACAAAAAAGGATGGCTTGCATGATTAGTATATTTATTGCGGAAGATCAGCAGATGCTCTTGGGCGCTTTAGGATCGCTACTGAATTTAGAAGATGATATGGAAGTCGTCGGCAAAGGCACAACCGGACAGGATGCCGTTGATTTCACAAAAAAACATCGGCCTGATGTATGTATTATGGACATTGAAATGCCGGGAAAGACGGGGCTTGAAGCTGCTGAGGAACTAAAGGATACAGGCTGCAACATTATTATCTTAACCACTTTTGCCCGCCCCGGTTACTTTCAGCGGGCTATTAAAGCAGGTGTTAAAGGCTATTTGTTAAAGGACAGCCCAAGCGAAGAACTTGTGAGCGCCATCCGCAGCGTCATGAAAGGAAAGCGGATCTATGCGCCTGAATTGATGGAAGACATGTACAGTGAGGCCAATCCCCTAACAGATAGAGAAAAAGAAGTGCTCGAACTTGTGGCCGACGGAAAAAACACAAAAGAAATCGCCCAAGAACTCAGCATCAAAAGTGGAACCGTCCGAAATTATATCTCAATGATTCTTGAAAAGCTTGAGGTGAAAAATCGGATCGAAGCCATTACCCGTTCAAAGGAAAAAGGCTGGTTTAAATAAAAAGAGGATCTTGGCATATCTCCAAGATCCTCTCGACGAATCAGCCGCTCCCTCAGGCGGAAACGTTCCTTTTCTACACGAACATCTTCTTCACAAGCTCGCGGTTGCGCTCTTTGAAAACCTCATTATGTGACGATACCATCGCACTCTTGTGCGCTTCGGGATCGATAAAGCGCTTGGCGCTGTTGACCGCGTTTGCCGCATCCTGAAACGCTCCGGCGATCAGGTGCAGCTTGCCTTCATAATGCACAATATCCCCCGCCGCATACAGTCCGGGCACGGAAGACTGGCAGTTTGCGGTACCTTTAATATAATAGTCATCAACCCGGTTAATATGAAGCCGGCTGTTCTCCAGCAGTGAAGTATCGCGTTCATAGCCATGGTTGATGACCACCTCGTCGACAGGGAGTTCCATCACCTCACCGGTTTGCGCGTTCGTGAGCTCGACCCGTTCGATCACCTCATGATCATCTGAAGCGATCAGCTTGGTAATCTGGGTATGGAAGAAGCAGCTCACCGAGCTGTTCAGCAGCTGATCCACCTGGGCCTCATGCCCGCTGAGCGCATCTTTGCGGTAAGCGAGGTAGACCTTTTTCGCTACAGGTTCGAGCTCGTTGGCCCAGTCGACAGCCGAATTGCCTCCGCCTGATACTATGACCGTTTTATCTTTAAAATGCTGCAGCGATTTAACCGTATAATTCAGATTGGACACTTCAAAACGCTCTGCTCCTTCTATTTGAAGCTTTTGCGGATTGAGGATGCCGCCGCCCACGGCAACGATGACCGTCTTGGACAGATGCACCCCTGAGGCAGCCGTATGTAATTCAAACAACCCTTCTTCATTGCGGGCAATCGATTCAACTTTCTCATTCAGCAGCACTTCAGGATGAAATGTTAGCCCCTGCTGCACGATCTGTTCTATCAGCCTGGCTCCGGAAATCGGTGTTAGCCCCCCGACATCCCAGATCATTTTTTCAGGATAAACGTGGACCTTGCCGCCCAGCATCGGCTGATATTCGATAATCTTCGTTTTCATTCCCCGCAGCCCGCTGTAAAAGGCGGAATATAACCCGGCCGGACCTCCGCCGATCACGGTCACGTCAAACACTTCATTTCTGCTCATCGCTCTTCACTCCCGGTATATGTCATGAGTTTACAACCTCAAACGTAAATGATTATCATTATCATTAAGTGTACTTTGATTGCTTCGTTTTTACAATCCATTTTAATAAAAAGTTCATTCTTCGCCCACTTCAATTTTGCCTCTCCCTCTTTGCGCTCGTTCTTCACGGGATGCCGCCGCTCCCCTATTCCGCAGCATTTAGGCAGTTCCTATATCTTACATTGACAAGGATATGCTTCCTGCATAGAATGAAAATGATTATCAACTTCACTTAGGAGGAAACAAAGCATGATGAGCGGAAGGATTAGTTTGAAAATTAAAATTACTTTTGTGTTAATGCTCGCCTTTTCTATTTTATTAGCCGGATGTACAACGTCAGGAAATTCAACAGAGAAAACTCATGAAAACATGGTCACAATGGCTTGGCCTAGAGATATTGGCGAAATGAATCCGCATGTGTATAATCCTTCCCAATTATTTGCCCAGTCGATGGTATATGAACCTTTGGTTACCTATGAAGCGGGAGGAAAGCTTAAACCGCATTTAGCCGAATCTTGGGATATATCAAGTGACGGTAAAATATATACGTTTCATTTGCGTAAGAATGTAACATTTTCAGATGGAACGAAGTTTAATGCGAAAATTGCGAAAAAGAATTTTGATTCCATTTTAAAACATACTGAGTTACATAGCTGGTTAGGGTTTATTTCAAAAATAGCCCAAACAGAAGTGATCGATGATCATACATTTAAATTGACATTAACTGCACCATATTACCCGACCATTCAGGAACTAGCCGTTGTACGGCCGGTCCGTTTTTTGGGAGAAGCGGGCTTCCCTAAGGACGGCGATACTTCAAAGGGTGTCGCAAAACCGGTAGGTACGGGCCCATGGGTATTGGAAGAGCATAAAGCTGATGAATATGCGGTTTTTAAACGCAATGAACATTATTGGGGTGAAAAGCCAAAAGTCGAGAAAATCAAGGTGAAAGTCATCCCGGACGCCGAAACAAGGGTGCTTGCATTTGAAAAAGGCGAGCTTGACCTCATTTACGGCGAAGGTGTTATCAGTTTGGATGCATTCAAGCAGCTGCAATCGACAGGTCAATATGAAACAAGCCTTTCTGAACCAGTGGCGACGAGACAGCTTGTCATGAATACGAAAAAAGAACAGCTTGCTGATGAGCGCGTGCGGCAAGCCCTGCACTATGGTTTTGACAAAGAAGCCATGGTGAAAGGCATCACCTCCGGGTTAGAAGAAAAAGCAGATCATATTTTACCGACAGACTTCCCCTACACGTCTGATATTGATGTAAAGAAAATCAACTATGATCCAGAGAAAGCAAAAGCGCTATTAGATGCGGCAGGCTGGAAGCTTCCGAATGGCAAGACGGTGCGCGAGAAAGACGGAAAACCTCTTGAATTTAGTTTAATGTATGATTCAGCGGAATCCATTCAAAAAACAATGGCCGAAACGCTTCAGGCGGAATGGGCGGCGATCGGGGTAAAGCTGAATCTTGAAGGCGTAGAATTGGCAACCCAAGTCAAACGGTTTAAAGCGAATGAATTTGATATGAACTTTTTTAGCAACTATGGTGCGCCTTATGACCCGCACACATTTTTAAACATTGTCGCCTCCAAAGGATTCGGATTTAATGAAGCGATTTCAGCCTATCCAAACAAGGACGAGCTAATCAAGCAGATGGCAAAGGTACCTCAAACGACCGATGAAAAAGAGCGGCAGGAGCTTTACTCATCTATTTTAAAATCCCTTCAAGAACAGGGAGCCATCGTTCCTGTTTCTTATATTAAAAAGACGGCGATATATCAAAAGAATATTAGCAACTTTACGTTCCCTGCCAATCGTGACGAACATCCATTTAGAGGGATTCGCATCAAACAGCAGCACTAGGAGGCTTTTATGGGCAACTATATATTGAAACGACTCATGTCTATTATTCCAGTGTTTCTTTTAGCTGCACTTCTGACAACTGGAATGATTCATCTCTCACCGGTTGACCCAGCTGAAGCATACTTAGCCGCAGCACATATCCAGCCGACCGATGAAATTTTAGCGCAAAAAAGACATGAGTTTGGCTTGGATCAGCCATTCTTTATTCAATATGTAAACTCTGTATTGAAGATATGCCAACTTGATTTTGGCATATCTTATGTTTCAAATCAGCCGGTTTGGGATGAAGTTGCACACCGAATGCCGGCGACGATCGAGCTCGCGCTTGGGAGTTTATTGATTGCGGTGCTTGTCAGTGTGCCGCTCGGCTTCTTAGCCGGAATCAAAAGAAACGGTGCAGTTGATCATATCAGCCGCTTCATTTCCTTTTTCGGGGCATCCATCCCGACTTTTTGGTTAGGGTATATGCTGGTTTTTTTCTTTTCTGTTCAATTAGACCTTTTCCCGGTAGAGGGAATCGGGACATGGCAGCATCTTGTACTGCCGTCGATGACTTTGGCGCTTCCTTTAATCGCGATGTATACAAGGCTGCTCCGTGCAAGTGTCATCGAAAACCTGCAAGAACCATATGTGCAATTTGCACGCATAAGAGGAATGACGAAGATGAACATTATGGCCAAACATGTATTGCGAATGGCCATTTCTCCGATGATTACAGGGCTGGGAATGAACCTTGGCAAACTGCTCACCGGCACAATCATTGTTGAAGTCGTTTTTTCTTGGCCAGGCTTTGGCCGTTATTTTATTGAGGCCATTTTCAATCGGGACATCCCTGTCATTCAATGCTATGTGTTCTTAGCCGCCACCTTTTTTATATTGAGCAACTTAATTGTTGACCTCATTCAAATGTATATTGACCCGCGCATTTCAAGGAAAGAAGGGCAGCATCGATGATAAGTATACGCAAGATTTTCAAAGGCTCAAAAGTGATCACAATATGCGCCATCATATTAACCATCCTTTTTATCATCGCTGTATTCGCCCCTTGGATTGCGCCGCATCATCCTGCTGAAGTCCATTTGGTCTATAAGCTGCAGCCTCCATCCTGGACGTTTCCTTTAGGAACGGATCATCTGGGAAGATGCAACTTATCCCGCCTTTTGTACGGCGCCCGGATTTCTCTTGGATTCGCGATGCTCATTTTCATTTCCTCACTCGTTATCGGCCTCATTATCGGGACGATCTCAGGGTATAAAGGCGGCTGGATTGATCAGCTGTTAATGAGATGCTGCGATGGTGTGATGGCCTTTCCGAACTTAATTTTAGTTCTTGGCCTCGTGGGCATATTCGGTCCTGGGCTGCCCCAAGTCATTCTGGCCCTCATGCTTGTGCAATGGGTCTATTATGCAAGAATTTTTAGAGGAATGGTGCTTAGTCTGAAAGAGGAGAACTTTATTGCGGCGGCAAAAATCAATGGATCTTCACAATGGAAAATTATTAAACAGCATATTATCCCTAATGTCCTCCCTCCTCTCGTCGTCATCGGCACGTTGGAAATGGGCTGGGCCATTATGGATATCTCCGCCATGTCTTTTCTCGGATTAGGCGTTCAGCCCCCGGCAGCTGAATGGGGAGCGATGATTCATGAAGGTAAATCATATATTCGGACGAACCCCGAGATCATGATTTATCCAGGGGTGATGATCATGGTTGTCGTTGTGACGTTCAATTTATTGGGCGAAGCCTTATCAGATCAATACGGCGTCAAACGTCGATGATAAAAAGGAATGAGGAAGTTGGAAACAGAACAATCAACAGTGCTTCAAGTCAGAGATTTGCATGTACAGGTTCATAATCAAAAAGGACATTCAACCCTTGTGCAAGATATTAATTTTGAACTGAAGCGCGGACAGGTTCTTGGTTTGATTGGTGAGAGCGGCTGCGGAAAAACGGTAACGAGCATGTCTATTCTTCAGACGCTTGATCCGAAAACAACCAAGGTGGAAGGAGGTATTGCATTGCGGGGCCGGGAATTGAACGGATTAGCAGATCAGGACATGCGCAAAATCCGCGGCAAAGATATTGCCTATATCATGCAAAATCCGATGAACGCTTTTACACCCGTTTTTACGATCGGCCAGCAAATGACCGAATCGATTCGCTCTCATACATCTTTTAGCAAGAAACAGGCGAAAGAGCTTGCGACCGAAGCATTGCATCATGTGAATCTCCCCCACCCTGCTAAACTTTTGCATTCTTACCCTTTTCAATTAAGCGGCGGAATGCTTCAACGGGTCATGATTGCAATTGCGGCATGCCTGGAGCCGGCCGTTCTTATTGCGGATGAACCCACAACTGCGCTCGACGTGTTTAATCAAAAGACGGTGCTGAAATATTTAGACGGCTTGCGATCTGAATTCGGCACGGCGATTTTGCTTATATCTCATGATCTGGGCGTCATTGCTGAATTGGCCGATGAAGTCGCTGTGATGCAGAATGGGAGAATTGTAGAAAATGGAGATGTGTTTCAGCTGTTTGATGAACCAAAACATGACTATACAAAGAGACTGTTAAGTGCACGGTTGACATTGCCAATGGATCAACTTGCCACTTGAGTCAGTATGAAGAAGACCTGCATTTGATACGGGGTGAACAAGTGAGTTTATTACAAGTGAAAGACGTCACTCATCATTATACGGCGCGCAAATTGTTCAAATGGAAAGCTCCATCGAAACAAGTCCTTTCCAATGTCAGTTTTTCAATTGAGGAAGGCGCATGTCTAGGCATGCTTGGACCAAGCGGAGCCGGGAAAAGCACGTTGGGAAAAGTGATGCTCGGTTTGGAACGGCCGCAATCGGGCCAAATCTTTTTTCAAGGTCATGATCTATATAAAGCCGATCAATCCATCCGGCGGAAAATCCGCCGCGACCTTCAAGCTGTTTTTCAAGACTCATATTCTTCCGTCAACCCGCGAATGACGGCGGAACAAATTATAGCAGAACCGCTGGAAAACTATGAAAGGCTCACAATCACCGAGCAAAAACGGACCATTATCGAGCTGTTGGAAAGAGTAGGCTTAACTGAAGAGGATTTAACAAAATATCCGCATCAATTCAGCGGCGGCCAATTGCAGCGAATTAATATTGCAAGAGCCGTATCGCTGAAGCCGAAGCTGATCGTATTAGACGAGTCTGTCAGCAGCCTGGACATGGTAACCCAAACGCTTATATTGGATTTATTAAAAGAGCTCAAAGACGATTTCGGAATGTCGTATTTCTTTATCACGCATGATTTAAAAGCCGCCTATCAATTAAGTGATACATTAGGTGTATTAGATCACGGCCAATTGGCCGGGCTATACGAGAAAGATCGGTTTTTAAAGTCAGACCACCCGGTAGTAAAAGAAATGAAGCGTTCCATACTGGCAGAACACCCGCGATTTCGTTCGATCGGAACAAGGGCGGCTCAGCAATGAATTTGCCGGGAGTTTTTCCTGAATAAGCTTCTTTAACCAAACTGTATTCACGGTTTTGAAAAATAAATATGGCAAATGAGGGCTTCCAATCATGAAGCCCTCATTTATTTTTAAAAATCTATCATTCGTGATATCCGTTTCTGCTTCATGATAATAGATTGCTTCGGCGTAATGCCTCTTTTAGAGGCTGCGGTTCCTTGTTGACCAGGCATGCATTTTCACCTAATGTCAATAGTAGACTTAATACATAATTCCGATAACCGAATAGCTCTGTATTTCGGTAATATCACTAAAACGAACAAATGAGGTGAAACATGATGAACAATCGATTCCGTGTAGGAGAAGTAGCGCGGCTTTTCAAGCTGCCCGCATCGACTCTGCGTTACTATGATGAAATCGGACTGTTCAAGCCAAAGTATACCGATCCTGAAACCTCCTATCGATATTATGGTGTTGAACAATTTCAGGTTCTGGATACGATTATTTTTTTAAGGAAAAATGGATTTTCGTTAAAAGACATTCAGCATCAGTTAAATAAAAGGACTCCGGAAACGACGATGGACATTTTGAAGAAGAAGCTTGAGGAAGTCAGGACGGAAATTTTCCGGCTCCAACGCAGTGCGGCGCGGATCGAGAACAAAATTTCCACAATCGAAGAAGGGATAAAACTTGCCGGTCATCCCGCTTTAACATTTCAGTATTTCCCCAAACGGGCTGTTTCCTATCTGTATTTTGACAAACCTGTCGATCTGATAGAGGAAGGCGACGACATTTATTTAAAGGATAGAGAAACGCTCTCGAGCCAGTCGATCGAGAATAACGGCTTCTTCACCGGAGACATCGGAACGATCGTGGATATGGAAAGTTTGAAGCAAGAGGGACCTGTAAAATACATCGGCTTATTTGAATTGCTGCACGGCGAAGACAGCGATGAATATTTAAACGAAGGGTTGTATGCCAGCTATCCCCATATTGGCCCCTACGAAGACATGAGGAAAAGTTATCAGCTTGTTTTACGTCAGCTGAAAGAGGAAGGATATAAACTTGAAGGAATCCCCGTTGAGATTTCCGTTCTTGATGAGGCTGTCATCAAGGAGCCCGATCATTTTGTCACTTTAATCCAAATTCCGGTGACAAAGTTTTGATTGACCTTCAAGTAACTTGAAGGTTTAGAATACTCCTGTAGCTCATTATAGGAGGAATACATGATGACAGAAAGACATCAGCAGCTCATGAAATTACCAGTTAATCAAGTGTTTTTTAAATATTTCATCCCTGCAACGCTTGGATTACTCTTGATGTCAGCGAATATTTTAATTGATGGCCTATTCGTGGGAAATGGCATTGGAACCTCAGCACTGGCTGGAGTGAACCTTTCCTATCCGGTCATTTCTTTGATTATGGCCATCGCTCTTTGGATTGGGATAGGCGGAGCAACAAAATACTCCATCAGCATCGGCGAGAATCGCCCTCAGAAGGCGAGCAGCATTTTTTCATTGGCTCTCTTCTTGGCGTTTATCATCAGCTTGCTTTTAGGAGTATTCGGGATTCTCAACATTCAAACCATTTCGCTATGGCTTGGCGCTAACTCCGACACCTCTTCTTACGTCATAGAGTACTTAAACGTCATGTTTTTATTCGGCTGGGTCATCGCATTCGAACAAGTGTTAAGTATTTTTGTAAGGAATGACGGCAGTCCAAAGCTTTCGATGATCGCTCTTGCAACAACATCGATTGTGAATATCATCCTGAATTTTTATACAATCATGATTTTGAACATGGGGGTAACAGGCGCTGCGATTTCAACGGTGCTTGGCGGATTCGCCGGACTGCTTGTACTCTCCCTGCACTTCTTTAACCGTCAAGCGCAACTGAGAAAGCTGGCGTTTCAATGGTCTTGGAAATCCCTTATGCACATCTTTTCCATCGGATTTCCAAGTTTTCTGGCAGAGGCCGGGCTCCTCGCATTTGTGACAGGGTATAACTTAGCGATGGCCGGGCTGGCAGGCACGGAAGGAGTCGCTGCCTTCTCGGTCATTAACTACCTTCACGGGTTCATGTTCCTGTCCTTCTTCGGCATTGAAATGGCACTTCAGCCCATGATCAGCTATTATTATGGTGCTGAAGAAAGTGAACGAATCAAAAGCAGCATGAAGATTGGGGAGAAGACCGCTGTTATCCTGGGGATTCTTTTGCTCGTTATCGGCTGGGTGGCTGCACCGTTCCTTGTAGGCTTATTCGGAATAGAATCAACCGAAATCCAGCAGCTGGCCATCGATGGAATCCGCCTATTTTTTATCGGGTATATCTTCCTTGGCTATAACTTTGTCTATATGAGTTACTTTCAATCCATTGGCCGGGCCGGTTCATCGGCTGTGATCATCATATTGCGAAGCTTCGTGTCCCTTTTCATCCTGCTTTGGATTTTGCCTAAGTTTATTGGTGTCACGGGAGTTTGGCTATCCTTGCCGCTTTCCGAGTTTTTTGTCGCTGCCCTCCTCTTTTTCATGATGAGAAAACATGTGATGAGAACAGGAAATCCCATGTTCGGCAAGGGATGATTTTACAGCCGGGAGATTCTTCCCGGCTTGTTTCCTATATCTAAGGACTGCATTCATCAAATGAAGATTCAAACAATAATACTTGTCCCTCCTATTTGAAGGTAATGATAGAATACAGGCGCCCGCCTGTCACAATCTTCGTACGCTGACGCGTTCGGCGTAACCGGCAAGTTAAATGTCGTCCTTTGCTAGTTACAGTCCGACAATGGATAGGTAAAGTTATAACTGACCCGCCAACAAGGCAGGACGCAATGACGACCTAGTGAGCGAAGGTGCAGAAAGTTAAAGGAGTGCTCATACGTATGATGTCTCATAATCGAATTAAATTCCCGGCAGGGTTTTGGGCGGGATTGCGTCACTTAGGAATTAATGCCTCTGACGTGCTCCGAAAAGCCCAGCTGCCGCTCACCATGATGACTGAACCAGTTGTCACCGCCGCCCAATACCTCGCGATCTGGCAGGCGTATTCCGATCTCGTTGATGATGTTTCCAAAGGAATCATCAAGCTTGCGACCGGTTTTGAGCCGGCACATTACCCTCCGGCCGTATTAGCGGCTTACCATGCTCGTGACTACCGCGACGCGCTAAAGCGAATGGCCCGCTACAAACAATTGTGCCCTCCCGAGAGCTTGCGTATCACCGAGGAAAGTGAGCACTGTGCAATCGAACTGGAATGGTCGGATGCTAAGCAACCCGGTCCGCCGCTCTTGATCGGCATTACACTGGCATTTCTTCTCGAACTCGGGCGCCGGGGCACAGGTCAGCCGTTGACAGCGAAGTCGGTCGAGTTTGCACACCCAATGGGCGACATGCAGGCGCTTGAAGCATACTTCGGCTGCCGTATCCAGAGCGGTGCAGCTCGGAATCGGCTGACGCTGCATCGAGGAGATCTGGACCGCCCCTTTGTCTCGTATAATGCAGAGTTGCTGGAGATTCTGACTCCTGTGCTGGATCAATCGTTGAATGATCAGCAAAATAGCCTTTCAATTACCGGAGTGGTCAAGTGGATCATGAAACGGACGCTCTCAGGAGGGCACCCAGACATTCAGGCTGTCGCGGGCGAATTGGGAATGAGCGGCCGCACCTTGCAGCGCCGGCTTACTGACGAAGGCACTAGCTTCAAGCAGCTGTTGATCCAAGTCAGACATGAGCAGGCGCGGGAGTACTTGGCAGACCCTTCGCTCGATATTAAAGAAGTGGCCTTTCTGATCGGATATGAAGATCAGAACTCGTTCTACCGGGCCTTTCGCCTCTGGGAAGGCGAGACACCTTCTAATTGGCGTAAGCAAACCCGGCTGAATGGACTTAACTAGAATAGGAGAAATGTTTGATGGATATGGGATTAAAAAATAAAACGGCTTTAGTTACAGGATCGACGAAAGGGATAGGAAAAGCCATCGCTATTGAACTTGCCAAAGAAGGTGTTCATGTCCTCATTAACGGCCGAAATGAGGAAGAGGCAGAACGAACAGTCAATGAAATAAAATCAGCTTTTCCTGCCACCTCTCCCCAAAACGCCGCGGCTGACATCGTGGATATTAGGCAAAGGGAAGCTTTATTTAACAAATACCCTCAAATCGATATTTTAGTAAACAATATGGGCATTTATGAAATCATGGAATATGAAGACGTTGACGATGAAGTATGGGAAAAATACTTCCGCACAAACGTTCTGGCTGCAAACGGTTTAACTAAATTTTATTTGCCGAAAATGCTGAAAAGTGATTTTGGCCGCATCATCTTTATTGCGAGTGAAGAAGCGATGATGCCTTCAGGACAGATGCCTCAGTATTGTATGACAAAATCAATGCTATTATCATTGGCAAAAAGCTTATCAAAATTAACAATCGGAACAGAAGTGACGGTCAATACGATCATGCCGGGGCCGACGCTCTCTGAGAATGTGAAGCAAATCATTGAGGGAATGTATCCTGATGAAGGGATGACTTTTTCGGAAAAAGAGAAGAAATTTATGACGGCAAACCTGCCTCAATCCGAAATACAGCGATTTATCAAGCCTATTGAAATCGGGAGACTGGCAGCATTTGTATGCAGTCCTTATGCATCCGCATTTAAAGGGTCTCCGATCCGCATGGACGGGGGAATGGTGCCGACTATTTTTTAAGATCCCCTGTTCAAGATAGACTTCGTCAAAACTAAAAACAAGCTGGCGGCAGTAAGTGCCAGCTTGCAGCTTTTGATGAAGATCAGCTTCTCCCCTTTTGATCAACTTTCAACTGAATACTGTTGGACTTATAGATAATCTTCACTTTATACTTGCTTGGCAATCCTCTGGTCTCGACGGAAGAAAATGAGCCATGACGCTTGTGGAAGGTTATGATCGCCGATCCGTCAACCGGTACGTAGTTGTCCGTAAAATTGAGGCGTAATATCCCTTTCAATTTTGCTTTGCCTTTAATTTTCAGCTGATCTTTTTTGCCGCTGAGCTGAAGTTCAAGTATTCCTTTAGCAGATTGTTTGTAGTCTCCTCCGATGACCAGTTTTCCTGGCACATCTTCCTTAAGGGTGCCTCCTCTCAGGGAAACATCACCTCTCCCGAAAGCTGTCTCCGAACTGCCCTCAAGTGTCCCTTGATCAATTCGTGTGCCGCCGGAATATGTATTTTTCCCTTCCAGCTTCAAAGTGCCTGTCCCCATTTTGGTCAGCTTACCAGCGCCGGAGATGTCATTGCGCCAGCGATCCGTTGCATGGAAGCCGCCTTTGGCGGAATCCATCTTCACGGTAACATCTTTGGTAAAAGCACCATATCCATCTGCGGCGGAAAAGAGATTAAGCCTTCCCCATCCTTCTCGATCATCAAGAACAGGGTAGCCGGCCGGAAGACCGGTAGTGGCTAAAATCATACGGCGCTGCTTTTTGTCAAGGTAAGGAAAACGCGTTTCCAGCAGGACTTCGGCTCCCTTTGGAACTGCCATTGGTTTAGCGGTTGTCTTCATTCGACGAAATCCATATGTCAATCGTTCCGTATATTGTTTTTTATTCGTTTTATAATCGCTGTAACTGTCTTCGCCTGTACCGGTTTGCGTTAATAGTTTACGATGCGCTTCATCATAAGCCGCTTTCTTCAATTTTTCATTGTCGGGATCAGACAGAATCGCAGCTGACAACGCTGTTGCCATTACCCTTCCCCCCATAACGTCCAGCGGGGAATGCATACCGGCAACAATCCGGTTATGACCGAGTTCAGAAGCGCGAGTCAGCAGCTCCTGATAACGCTCTGGTATCGCATAGGCATAAGCAAAAGCGCTGAGATATGCGGCGTTCGTATGTCCGCTTGGAAAACCTCCGTCTTTGTTCGGATCAGGATTGATGACGGGAATAAGCGTTGGAACAATGATCGAATTGCCTTTCCAGCGAAACGGACGGGGATAATTGAAATAGCCTTTAGCCGGATTCGATGAAGAAAAGTTGCCGCGTAAAGTATTGACCAAACTCACGACATGTCCAAGTTCCGAGCTGGTGCTGCCTGAATTGGTTCCTTCATCATGATATTTTTTTATCGAGGCATCTGCCGGGATACTGATGATCGTTGTCGTCGCTCCCGCGTTCATTCGATAGACGTCAGCAAGCTTCCCGAGGCCGTCAATAACACTGTAGCTCTGGCCCCTCCGATCATCAAAATATGCAGCATTTTCCTCAAGCATCGTGCGGTGTTCAGCAATATCCACGACTTTTTGGATGTTGGCATCCAACACTCTGCTGTTCAGTTTAGTACCGGTATTCCACGTCTTTCCGGGGGTCCAAAGTGTATTAAATTCGGAAAGCACCCCGATGACAGGATTGGATTCCGCCGTCATATTAGCAGAGATATTATTTTTGTAATGATCTACGAAAAATCCGGAAGAGTGCGGCGAAGCTGCGGTTGTTGGTTTAGTGGCTGCGCTCGCATCGCCTACAACCGGAGAACTTAGAAGAAGTGCCAAAGAACAGACAGCTATCAGTAAATGCTTCCTCATCCTTAACCGTTTCATTCTCACATCATATCCCCCTTGCTCTTCATCTCCCAACCATCAAGTTCTATATGATCGTATCTTAAATTTGTTAATCAAATGGCTTGATTTTATTAATGTTTTGTTTATATTTTGGGATTTTGCAGTTCGATATTTTATGAGCGAGGGGGTGCCAAGTGTGAGAAAGGCCGGATTTTACATTTTCGGCCTTTCTCTGCTGGTTTAATAGCTGATTATATACTTTCAGCAAGTACATGTAGGAAGCCCAGTCGGTCGTTTGATTTATTTATTTTCCTTCTCTAAAAACGCCATAACCGCTTTTGTCAGATTCTGTGCTTCTGCCGGCGCATCCGGAGAGCCGAACATCTTATTTAAATCACTGTGAGATAAGCTGTTGACTTGATACACAAATTCCGTTGCCTTCGCTTTGTTTGCGGTTTCCGCGAATTTGTAGACCGCAGGGTCTTCCCAGCGGGTCACAAGATAGGCGGGCGGCAATTTTGAGTTGTTTATGTAGGAAAGCGGCGATGCTTTTGTCCACACCTTTTCGTCTGTGCCAAACACTTCTTTATAAGACGGGATCGCTTCGATGAATCGTTTCATATCCAAGGGGCCATCTAAAACAACAATCGAATTGAGTGCGGCCGGCGTGAGGCCGACACGATTTAAATATGTTGAATCTGCGGCAATTAATCCGGCCAAGTGTCCCCCTGCCGAGTGTCCCATGACGTTGATTTTTGACGGATCGATTTGATATTCATCAGCATGATCCAACACCCATTTAACGGCCTTAGCCGCATCATCAGCCATCTCATCATACTGAACATCGGGATGAAGCCGATAGTTGACAGATACGAAAACATAGCCGTTTTCCGTGAAAAACGCCGGCTTCGAAGCCGATCTGCTTTTGTCTCCGCTTGTCCATCCTCCGCCGTGAAGGTAGATGAGAACAGGATGTTTTTTACCCTCGTTTGTTTGCGGTGTATAAATATCCAATGTTTGTCTGTCGTCTTTTGCGTAATGAACATTTTCAGCATTCTTGTTGGAAGTACAGGCGAACAAGCCGATACACAGAATCGCCACCCCTGTCCATTTGATGAATCCTCTCAAGTTTAAAAACACCTTTCTTCTTTCGCCGGTATATTTTAAAACGGTCTCATGGAACATTCCTGGAATGCCCATCTGCTAAGCAGTTTTAAGGCGGCGGAACATGAACATATGTTTCTAATTATAAACAGAAACAAGAAATTTACAAATATTAAAATCAATGAGAAAATTAAAGGTTTTTATTGTCGAGGTGCTGTAAACCTGCGAGGAAAAGATGAGAGGATGCATTCGCAAAAGCGACTGAAAAAGTAATAGACGATTAAGCTGGCAAGAGGAGTACTCCCCGTCATATCGGGGAGTACGATTTTTTATGAGCCCTGTGATAGATGGACGTCTGCTTTTTCTTCGGCCGAAATGACAGATAACAAGTCACGGCTGACCGCAAATCCAACCATTTAAAAACATAATGGCAGTTCTTCTAAAGCTCTCATCAGAAAATTGCCTTTCCATTTGATCTGCTCCCTTTCACCTTTGATCTCTATATGTTCAAAGCGGCGCAGCAAGGTTTGAATAGCGATTTTGGCTTCCAGCCGGGCAAGCGGTGCGCCGAGGCAAAAATGGCTGCCATGGCCAAAGGCAAGGTGGCGGTTATCCTTTCTTTCAATATCAAAGCGGTCGGCATTCGGGAAGACTGTGTCATCGCGGTTGGCTGAAGCTAATGAAATGATGATCACATCTTTTCGCTTAATCTCCTCCCCGTGCAATGTAAACGGTTCGGCCGCCCAGCGCAGGGTCGTTAATTCCACTGGACTGTAAAATCTGAGCGCCTCTTCAATGGCTGAGTCGATTAAATCAGGATGTTGACGAAGCTTTTCCAGCTGATCAGTGTGGTTCAGCAAGGCAAAGGTCATATTGGTTATTAAGTTTACCGTCGTTTCATGGCCTGCAACGATAAGAAGCATAATCGTCGAATACAGCTCTTCTATGCTTAATTTCGTTCCTTCGCTTTCTGCTTGAATTAATGCACTGACTAAATCCTCAGCCGGCTCGTCCCTTTTTTTGCGGACCAAATATTCCAGGTATTCAGCGAATTCGCCTATTTTATGCTTGTTTTCCTCAAGGCTTTCAGGAGTGTCGGAAAAATCAATTATCGCCTGGGACCAAACTCTGAATTTTTGCCGATCTTCAAGCGGAATACCAAGCATCTCGCTGATGACAATGATCGGCAGCGGGAAAGCGAAATCGTCTACAAGATTCATAGAATGGTTCGGTTCTACTTGATCCAATAAGGAATCGGCGATTTTTTGGATTCTGTTTTCGAGCTGTAAAACCATTCGGGGAGTAAATGCTTTCTGAACAAGGGACCGCAAACGGCCGTGGTTGGGAGGATCTGCGTTGAGCATATGCTTTGATAAAGGTTCTTCATTTTCCAGAGCGGAGAAGTTCTCTAATTCTTCTTCTGTAAACACATTTTCGTAATTTTTCTTCATTCTTGCATCCTTTAATATACGGACCGCATCATCGTACCTCGTAATGAGCCAGCCTTCGCCCAGATCTCCCATGGATACGGGATAAACAGGACGCGAGCCGCGTCTGTTTTTGTAAAAATCGTACGCATTATGTTTAAATGCAGCAGAAGATAGTTCTTCTTCAGACAATATGGTAGAGCTTTTCTGATGTTTTGATGACATTTTTACAACCTCCATCTCCAGGAATTGTTAATATAAACCTACATTAACATATTAAACCACACATTGTATTGATTTCATGATGCCAAAAGCTTCATTCCGCTAAATTCGATCGACAGGGTTCGGCCGAACGGCCTCTCCCATTTATGCTTTGCCTTTGGAGGAGCTCGTTTTCGCCATAACTTTTCTTCTAGCCCGTCTCCGTAAATATAAAGCTTTCACCCCTGTTCAAGCATACGCAGCAGTTCGTTTTCCTGCCGTTTGATCAAATGTTTTGGTTGTTTCCACGCGAGAGAAAGCGACATGGAGCTTTGAGGATGGCTCGCTGGAAAAATCAAACGGATTGCTTCATCGCAAAACCTCATTCGCCATTCTAAACACTCATCAACTAATGAACATGTGTTTATTATAAGTTGGGGCAACTTTCAAATTCAATCGGCAATCAAGCGATGGATGTTCATTAATGAACACCTTCTGGAATCATTGTTTAGTAATGAAGTTTAATTTGAAAGGTTTCATCATGCATCTGCTCCTTTTAGGTTTCACTTACCCGTAAAGCGAGCGAGGATGACAACTTTTAAAATGAACCGAGGGAGGAAAGAGGCATTAAGACGGGAAGGGAGGATAGTGAATTTGAACCGCCCCCGATTGTCGGGGGCGCTGTTTTTTTGACTCATAGCTCTTTGTACATAAAGTAATCAAAATCGGCATGTTGATGTGCCCCGCTTGTATCTTGGCATTGCATTCCCACAAAAGCTCCGGTGAAGAATCCTCCTCCGCGCACATAATCATCTGACAATTTTTTAGACTCCAACGGGATCTCAATTTTATACCAGTCTTTTTTATTAAAAGAATAGGAGTAATAATAAGTTTCCCATTCGACATTTACTCTTAAATAAACATATTGTATATCCCGCGGGATGACAATTTTGTCTTTTATCGGCTGTGAGAATGTAAAATTATCGCATATCGTTACATCCAAAATGCGCCCAAGGTCTTCATCATAAGTCACTTGAAGAGCCGTCCAGTTTTCGGTGTTGTAGTAATTCACGAGTCCCGCGGCTTGCTGAAAGGTCTCCGGGTTGAAATCAACAGCAGTTTCCGCTGTAAAACGGAGGCTTTGCCAACGCCTGGCTACAAACGCCTGGGTAAATGTAGAGGTTAGTGATTCATGTCCATATAAACGTAAATGATTCGGCCTTTCAGTCAATGATCCTAATTCTTTCGTAAAGGGAATCCGCAATGTCTGAAAGTTCATATTTAATGTCCGATCAGCAAATTGATCGACTTCCTCATATGTCGATGGAAACTTGGTTTCAGATATGCGGGGCGCTTCCACCTCCACCCTCCCCTCTTTTCCGCCTACAACATAAGGCCAGCCGTCTTTCCACTCCAATTTTTGAATCGCGGTTTCTCTTCCCAAAGGACAATATCCTCTTTGGTGAATAACCGAGTCATCAGCAGGATGAATCGGACGCCCGGTTAAATGAGCTAAATACCACTCGCCTGTATGCGTTTCCACAATTGATGCATGTCCGCATTTCTGCAACGGATTCCGAGGTTCGTGCCAAGACGTTAAAATTGGATTATCGGGGTGAATCTCATATGGTCCTTCGATATGTTTTGAACGGGCAATTGTAGCGGCATGCTCGAAACGGGTTCCGCCTTCCGCCGTCAATAAATAGTAATAATCCCCGATATGATAAAGGTGCGGCGCTTCAGTCAGTTTAATATCTGTGCCTTCAAAAATGATTTTCGGATGATGGATAAGTCTTTTTTCGCGCACGGAAAATTCCTGCATCACAATGCCTCCGAATGAATGGCGGCCGGTCCGGTGATCCCACAGCATATTTAACAAATATTTTCTTCCGTCTGCATCATGGAACAATGAAGCGTCAAAGCCGGAACTATTTAGTTGAATCGGCTCCCCCCAATCCCCATCGACGGTTTCGCAAGTAACTAAATAGTTATGACAGTCTTTCCAGGCTCCATCCACAACTTTTACATCTGTATATATAAGCCAAAACCTTCCTTCACTGTAACTTAGACAAGGCGCCCATACACCGCCTGAGTCGGGATTCCCTTTCATATCCAATTGTGAAACCCTCTGCAACGGATGTGCAACTAAACGCCAATTCACCAAATCTTTTGAATGATGGATTTGCACGCCTGGAAACCATTCGAAGGTGGATACTGCGATATAATAATCCTCCCCTACTCTGCATATGGATGGATCCGGGTTGAAACCTTTAAGCACCGGATTGATAATCTTCATCTTCATTCCTCCTAACGGTTTTAAAGTATAAGCCGGCTAATGGCTATTCCCGCTCAAATTCATTCATATCGTCCAAGTCACTTTGTCTCTATTCTCTAATTCACGGACGACTTTTGCATATTTTTCATCGCTTAAATTGTAAAAATTAATGTCGATCATAGCTAATATAAGGAAAATAACCGGAACTACAGTTGTCGTTAATAATATCCCTGTCAACGCTTCAGGAGTTTGGACCTGACCTGCGGCATAGCCGAACTTTTCCAGTATGAGTCCCGGAACGATTCCGCCCAGTGCCATGCCAAACTTGAAAAAGAAGCCGATAATCGCATAAATCAATCCACTCAAGCGTTTCCCTGTCTTATATTCGCCATATTCGATTGTTTCAGGGATAAGCGCCCACATATATCCCCCGGCCGTCACGCTTCCAACTGCGGCAATGACCCGAAAGAAGAGCACCAGAAACACATTGCTTGGCGGAACAATGAGAATGGCCAAAAGTCCAATGATATTTAATAATAAAGCGGCATTTAATAGCTTTCTCTTTCCCAGCCACTTATTGATTCGCGGTATAAACGGCAGGATGGCCAATGCAGGAAGGCTTCCAAGCAACCCGTACCATTTCACAAGATCAGCTCTGCCTACATTGTACGTCATGTAGTAAATGCCGACGGAATTGCTTATCGAGTTGACGCCAAAAATAATGATAAAGAAAATGCTTAAAACGACTAACGGACGATTCACCCGAAATTGCTCGAATATATCGGAAAATTTAATTTTTTCTTCGGACATTGGCAGAGCGACCCGTTCTTTTGTACTTTTAAAACAAAAGATTAATAGACAGGCGCCAATGATCCCCAGCATGCTCATCGTCAGTTGCCAGCCAAGAGCCGTGTTTCCTGTCGTATCACCTAAATAAGTAGAAAGTAAAGGAACAAAAAAAGATACGATGAGTCCGCCAAGATTGGCAAAGACCATCCGAACAGAAGTAATGCTGACGACCTCTTGATTATCTCTCGTCATCGCGGAGGTTAATGCGCCGTATGGAACATTTATCGCTGTATATGTGAGCGATAAACCGACATACGTGATATAGGCGTAGATTAATTTTCCGGTATCTGAAAAATCCGGGGTTGTAAAACAGAGGATGGCAAGTACAGAAAGCGGAAACGCGCCGAACAGCAGATACGGCCTAAACCTCCCGAATCTGCTGTTTGTTCGGTCTACTAATGTTCCGATAAAAGGATCGGCAAGCGCATCAATGATTCGAACAATCAGAAACATTGTTCCAGCGGCAGCGGCTGATAAACCATAAACATCCGTATAGAAAAATAAAAGATATGTAGAAACCGTGGTGTAAATTAAATTACATGCTAAATCTCCAGAAGCATAACCGGATTTCTCATACATACTAACTTGTTTTACATGTTCACCCGTCATGATTCTTACCTCCTTCACAGCCTTTCAAAGCGGCTTTAAAATGAGTTTTCATGAAAGCGTATACATTAAACCTGGCAAGCGGCTTTCAGCAGAAGTGAGACAGATGCTTCTCTCGTCAACCACGAATTCTCTTCATTGTAGGTTTATGTGATCTTATCACCTCCATTTTGAAATTTTCATAAAAATCAGATTTCAAAGGTTGCTTATAATCAGCTCATAAAAATGATCTCCCTCTTTTATCCACTCCTCATGCCCATACTTAGTTTAATCATCAAACTAAGTTTAAGCCAGTTTGAAAATGTTGTCAATCATTAGTAGTGCCTATTTCGATTTCAAAAAAAAAAACCTCGAAAAACCGCGGAGAGGAAACAATGTTAAAACATCAGATTTCTCCTAATAACACGGGGTTCGGCAGAATTGGGTCCTGCATGAGACATCTGCTTCAAATGTTATAACGCCTCAGCACCATGATCGGCCTTTTCTCTTAATAAAAGCACAATTTATGGATGCCGCCTGCAAAAAGTGCATCGCGTGAAAAAGATAAACCGAATTTTTCAGGGAACAATGCCTCATTCTTTCATCTGTGATGAATGATACAATCCCCAGTGTAGTGACTAAAAAGGAGGACCAATCATGAAATTCAGCAAAATCGGTGCCTTACTGCTCACTTTGGCGTGTTTGCTTTTGCCTTTTTCTTCGGCGTCTGCAGCAGGTGCCGGTGTATGGGATAATATCGGCACATACGGCATGACATCGCAGACTCCGATCATTAAATCAGGCGGAGGGAAATTTTATTTTCACAACAACAGCTTTTATGGCTTTACTTTTACTCTGTATGAAGTTGACGGGGCGGGAAGCACGCCCGAAATCGTAAGAAAAAATATCTACGTCGGACCAAAAAGCAACAGTCCGGTGATCGATGTCAGCGATTTTACAGATGGTGCGAATAAAAAAGCAGAACTCGTCCTGTTTAAAGGGAACGATACATACATCACCGTTACTTGCTATGATTGAATTCCCCATAAACAGTAAGCCCGCCGTTTACAGACGGCGGATTTTTTGATGCTTTTGCGCTGCGCTCAAACAAACGCGGTCCCCTCTTTAAACCTGCGGGCACAAAAAAGTGCCTATACAACTTAAAAGTGCGTACTTCCGTTTCGGGTTCTTCTGTTCCATAAATAAATGATGTTTTGTTTGACATTGTTCTGTTTGTACTGAAAAGAAAACGGAGGGATCAATAAAAGGCTGGAATGCCCAGCATTCCAGCTTCATCGCTATCGATCAGTATAAACATGTTGGAAGACTGCGGTCGCATCCCATGCATTCAAGCCGAATACTCCCTCGGTAAACGTGGAATCCCGGGCGCTTATCACCAATCGGTCATCCAAGTAAATATAAAAGTTGGAACCGCGGGCCACCGCCTTCAGGTGATATTTCCGGCCGGCTTCTAGCGGTGTGCGGTGTTCGGCAATAACAGAGGCCGAGCCGTTTTCAAATTTGAAAAACTTCACCACATCATGCTTGGCATCCACATTGGCAAGGTATCCGTTTTGAACATCCTTGTCGGCCCGAAACACGAGAGCACCCGCCCCTCTGCCATTTCCATCCTTTACCGTGACATCTGCTTCATATGTGAAATCTGTTCCTTTTGCTGAAGATAAAATGAACGAATCCCCGTCAGAGCGTCCTTGTTTTCCATCAATCGTGTCGGCCCATACGCCGTTTACGGTCGTCCAGCCGGTCAAATTCGATTGAAAGGGCGATGTTCCCCATACTTTTTTCAGAGGATGAACCGTCATCGAATTCAGCTTGACAAACCCGTTTGATGCGTACGCTTCAATCCCTTTGCTGGATCGGTCCGGCAGAATAATGTCGGTGATCACCTGCCTCCCGTCGTTGCCGAATACTTCGACTGAAGAGCGGTCGACATAAATGCGCATCTTCACCTTCCCGCCGACCGGTTGCAGCGGGGCCGCATGCTTTCCGGTGTTAAAGTTCGGATGAAAGGAGACGTTTCCGGATTGGCTTCGGTCGACGAAGAGTGAAGCGCTGTTTTTGCTGTAGCCAATTTTCGTATATTGGTTTTCCCCTGTTCGGACTTTAAAGCCGAATTCGGCCGCAGTTCCGGTATTTACTTGAAATTCCGCATTGATTTCGTACGCATCACCTGACAGCGCTTTCAAAAAATTTCTGTTTCGAGGCGAAATGATCTTGTCTTTCCACCTTTGCGATGCACCCCTGATCGACTTCAGCTCCGCTACCGGAGCCTGAACAATTCTGAACCCCTCAGAAAACGCTTTCAATTTTAGTTCTCTCGGGATAGACATTGCGCTTCTCCACGGGGAAGTGGGAACATCGTTTGCGTATTGCCAATTGCTCATCCATCCTAACCAAAGCCTTCGTCCGTCAGACCGCGGGATATCAGACCAGCTGACAGCTGCGTAAAAGTCTTTGCCGTAATCTGTCCATAATACGCGATTCGGCGGGTTTTCATTTTTAAAGGTTGTTCCGTCAAAGCTTCCGACGAAATATTGCATGCCTGATCCTCCTGAGACAGCGCCGTCTCCAACACTGACTTGCATCACCCATTTCGTTTCATTCGGTCTGCCCTCTACAGGAAGCTCAAACAGATCCGGACATTCCCACACGCCTCCATGGCTGCCTTCTCCTTTTCCAAATTCGCTCGCATATGTCCACTGCTTCAGGTCAGGCGATGTATAGATTAGAATTCGGTCGCCGCCTGCAAGCAACATCACCCACTTGTTCGTCTGTTTGTGCCAAACGACTTTCGGATCTCGGAAATCTCTTTTTCCCGGATTTGAAATGACAGGGTTGCCTGAGTACTTCGTCCACGTCCTGCCTTTGTCATTGCTGTAGGCGATGCTTTGTACTTGTTCCCCGTCCCGGTCCTGCGTATAAATGGCAACGAGCGGCTTCTCCGTCCCTGTTTGAAACCCTGTTGTATTATGCCGATCGACGACAGCGCTGCCCGAAAAAATCGTCCCTTTTTCATCCGGATACAGCGCGACCGGCAAATGCTCCCACTTGACCAAATCTTTGCTTACTGCGTGCCCCCAGTGCATCGGCCCCCAGCGCAGGCCATACGGATGATATTGATAAAACAGATGATATTCCCCCGCGTAATACACCATCCCGTTCGGGTCATTCATCCAGTTTGCTTCCGGCGTGAAATGATACTTGGGCCGATGATCCTCGTTATAGTAGTCCGGGTCGGCCGCAGCTGCAGAAAACGCTTCCGGAAACATCATGGCCCCTATGATCCCCATCTGAATCATTCTCTTTTTCATCCCTTTTCTCCCCTCTTCTTCACACGGTTTTTAGTGACGGTCCAAACAGCCGCCCCCTTTTTGCGGCCGAATGGACCTGCCTCTCGAAAAGCTAAGAAAAGAATAACTAAGTCATTTTATGCCAAAAAACCAGTCCAATAGCCGACAATCCCGATAATAAAAATACCGAAAATCATGAGAAGAGGATTCACTCCTTTGCGAAGCATCCAGGCAGCGAGCAATGTCAATCCTAAAGGCAGTACCCCCGGCATGATGCTGTCTAAAATGTTTTGCACGGTCTGCACATCGACTTTGCCTGCATCATCCTTAATTCTTGACACGACGATCGGGATATTGATCGTCGTCCACTTGGAAACGAGCGCTCCCATTACAAACAGCCCGAGTATTGAAGCGCCTTCCGTCAGTTTCTGAATGCGGTTCCCGACCAAGTCCTGCAAAATTTCCATGCCTTTCACATAGCCGTACTTTAACCCGTAGTATTTTGTACTTAACCTGATCGCGTTGATTAAAAAGAAAAACAAAAGCGGGCCGGCGATATTTCCGCTTAAAGCAAGCGACGCTCCCAAGGCTGCCAGAACGGGACGCAACGTTCCCCAGAAAATCGGGTCGCCCACACCTGCCAACGGGCCCATTAAGCCGATTTTCATTCCATTGATCGCTTTGGCATCAATTTTTTTATTATTGGCCATTTCTTCTTCCATCGCAGCGGTCACGCCAAATATCGGCGCTGTCAGCCACGGATGCGTATTAAACCATTCCAAGTGGCGCTGGAGCGCTTCGCTCCGTTTCGCTCCCGGACCGTACAATTTTTTGATCGCCGGAATCATGACGTAGCAGTAGCCGAGCGCCTGTACACGCTCAAAGTTAAATGATCCGAGCAAAAAGTTTGAGCGGATAAACATACTGAAAATCTCTCTTTTTGTTAACCTTTTTTCTGTGCCCATTATTCGTCCCTCCTTCAATTGTTAAGCATCCAGATCATCGTCATCATCAAAAGCGGCCACGCTGCTGTCACTGGCGGCGGCAACCGCCCCCTGCGCATGATTTTTTTGCATCACTTGCTGATATAAAAATGCCAGACAGAGCCCAAGGGCACCGAAGCCGACTAAATTGAAATCGGTAAACGCGGCCAGCAAAAAACCGATATAGAAAAACGGCTTCAAATACGGTATGTTCATCATGTTGATGACCATCGCATACCCGACAACAACGATAATGCCTCCGCCGATTTGCAAGCCTTTTGTGATGACGTCCGGAATATTTCCTAAAAACGCCTGAACAGCGCTGACACTGATCAGAGCCACAATCAATGTCGGAATCATAACGCGCAGCGCTTGAAACGCCATGGCGGTAATATGCATGATTTCAATTCCTTTAAAATTGCCATCCTTTGCGTATTTGTCGGCGCGGTGAATTAAAAATACGGTGATCGTCCTGACGAAAATCGTCAGCGCCTGACCCGCAGCAGCCAAAGCCACCGCGACGGCAATCCCTTCGCCGATTCCCTGATCGGCGGTAATCACTAAAATGGTCGAAATCACGGAAGCGATGGCCGTATCGGGGGCCATTGCAAGACCGACGTTCATCCAGCCAAGCGCCATCAGCTCCAGCGTTCCGCCGAGAATGATGCCTGTTTTCAGATCCCCGAGAACAAGACCGACCAACGTGCAGGCAATCAGCGGACGGTGTGTCTGCCCTTCGTCCAATACACTACCGATACCTGTTATAGCTGCAATGACGAGCAGCAAAATAATTTGAATCGTTGACATCGCTTTAGAACCCTCCTTCTAGGATTTTGTTGCGTTTCTTAAAATCTGCATAAAGTCTTCGCTCGAATCTGACGGCAGCTGCCTCAGTTCCAGCTTCACGCCCGATCCGTGCAATTGTTCAAACGCTTTGATGTCCTTTTCAGTCACGCTGACCGATTTCGTGATTTGCCTGCGGTTATTCTCGAAGCGCATCCCGCCGACATTGACTGTTTCGATCGGAACACCTGCTTCGATTAAGGAAACAATGTCGCCCGGATTTTCGAATAACAGCATTGCCGTCGTATCTTCGTACCGCGGACTGTGAAACGCTTTGGCCATTTTGGAGATCGAAACGGCGCTGGCTTTCACATTTGAAGGTGCGACAGAAAGGATCAGCGTTTTTCTCATTTCGTCCTGCGCCACCTCATCAGAGACAACGATAATGCGGTCAGCAGCTTGGATTTTGATCCATCTTGTTAATACTTGGCCGTGAATAAAGCGGTCATCAATTCTTGCCAAAACGATTTTCATTACAATTCATCCTCTCTTCCCTGATTGGACTGACTGAATTTTTCCAATTGTTCGCTGCAGATTTGGAAGCATTCCCGGCTCATCTTTTTCAACTGGTTTAGCAGTTGTTTGAGCGGCATATGCTCCCTCAAGCTCAATGTCTCTAACAAAATCGGCAGGTTCACGCCAGCTGCCATATCAAATCTCCGCTCCTTCGCGATGTAAGGGGTCGCTGCGTTATATGGCGTCCCGCCGAAAATATCCACTAAAAAAAGCACCTCGTGTTCCTCCGGAATGTCCTTCAGCGTCTGATGATATTTTTCTTGCAGTGTCTGAATGCCTTCCCCTTTCAGAAACGGCACCGCGATCAGGCTGTCTTCTTCTCCGAATATCATCCCTGAAGATTCTTTTAATGCTGTGGGAAAGTTTCCGTGGCCGCTAATAATGACTGTAATCATGTACATTGCTCCTTTCTTTTTTCGTTCGCTTATTTATAATGCAAGTATCGTGCCAACAAAGTTGTATTAAGCGCTTTCATTGTATTTCAAGACGAATGATTTTCAAGTTTGAAACACATTCAAGCATAAAAATAAACCTGTATTAAAATGGGATTCCACTTAATACAGGTTTACCTGAAAAAATCGCTCATGGAAAACAGCTATAACTCTTCAGAAAAGATGGACGCGATAAATATTTTTTCATCTTCGCTGATCGCGAGTCCAAGCTTTTCTTCGTAAGGCTTTAATGTTTTCTCTGTGATATGAAGAACTTTTTCAAGCTGATCATTCATTTCTTCTTCCTCAGGAAAAGCGATCGGATTTTGTTTGATCACCCTTTCAAAAGCGAAAGCGGTATGCATGATGACTTTGATCAGCACCGCGTTGCTGAATGTGATGCGCAGTTCGTCTTGAACCGTCTGAAGCCACTCCAACAGCATGTCTATCATATGATAGGGATTCAAAAAGACAAGATACTTCTTCAGGCTGTCTTCGCACAGCTCCTTCACCACCACATTTTTACCGGATAATCCGCCGCTTACAGGGATATTGCCGTTTCCGATCACTTGCTGAATCACTTTTTCTCCTTCGCCTTCAATTAATACTTCTAAAGGCACGTGCGGAGCATCGATTTTAGGGTTCTTCGTGCCCACCGTGGCAAGGATCTCATACGCTTTTTCAATCTCTTTTATGCGGCTTGCTAATTTGATCGATGACACCGTCAAAATGCTGATTTGTTCATCGGATGTCCTGCTCACGATTGATGTTAAGATCTCTTCGAGCTTTTTCGCCGTTCCGCCGCCTGTCGTGCAAATGGAGACGATCGCCTTCTTTTTGCCTGAAACCCGCGGTTTATCGGCCCATAAATCGATGAAATCCTTTGTAACCGAATCGTAGATGGCGTGCAAATTCAAATTCAAATAATTCACCTTGCGGACGGCATCAAGCACCATTGATGTCGTAACATTGCTGATCGTTTTTATTTTTACGCCCGTTTGTTGTTCGAGCCTTGTTTCCAGCATCGCCAGCGATCCCATGTCGACAAGCATTAAAACACCTTCACCTTCATCAACCTGCTTCACTTTCTCCGCCAGACTGCTGACGATTTCCGCGGGTGAAACGGTCAAAGGCATATCAACCGCAGCAATCGGGGTGCTCCCCAGCAGTTCAGTGGCTACTTCAACCATAGAGCTCGCCGTGCTGTTTCCATGGGCCGCCACAACAATGCCCGTCCTTTTGTTTTCTTTCCATGATTTAATCGACTGAATCAGCATCGTCAAGTAGATCACTTCGATTTCCGGAACGGTTACTTTAAAATACGCTTGAATTTTATCTTTGAAAATCAGTGCGACCTCATATTCTTTCACATGGGTTTCCCTGATTTCATCTGTTTCCTGCGGGTTTAAGACATCAACCTGCTTTCCGCGCTTTAAAAATGCGGCGATGTGCATGCTCAGGAAATAGATGAATTTACGGTCGAATTTGCAGTCTAACTCATGTTCTGCGACTTCCTTTAATTCTTTCGTCATCTGAATCACGTCGTCTTCAACGAATTTGAGCAAACTGTGGTTTTGAAGCATTTTCTGATTAAAAAAGCTTCTGACGTGCAAATGAATATCCGTTAAAATATATTGATTGATTTGTTTTTTTGTTAAGCCTTCTCTATTCAGGATTTTCGCTTTTTCTTCTATGAGATGGTATAAGTTAAATGAGTCATCGATTTTCGTTGTGTCATCTTCCACAATCGGAGAGATGATCGTTGTAATGTTGACGTATTCAGAAATCATTTTGCTCCGTTCGATATTTTTGCTGCTGGACATCCAGTCCTGTTTGATCTCATCGGGAAGATCCCGGACGGTCAGTTCAACAACCTCGTCTTTGTCAAGGTTATTTAAAAATCCGTGCGCACAGACGAGCTGCACATTTGATTTCAGCTGCCCGACATTTCCGAATTTTGCAGAATGAATCAATGCATTATAGACATCGATATGCACATTTAAATTTTTTTTGATCCGCTCTGCTTCTTTCCCCAATAAAAACGTTGTCAGCTCCACTCTTTCTCCAAGGGACCGTTCATCGAGCGAAGGGATATGTACGGTCATCGGAATTCTCCGTAAAAATGTCTTCAGCAAGGCAGAACCCGGGTTTTCCGTTGTTGCGCAGATAAACAGGACTTTTGCCGTTCGCTTATGCTCTGTTTCACCAAGCCTGTTGTATGTGCCGCTGTCAATGAAATAAAACAGCATTTCCTGCCCCTCCGGCGGGAGACGATGAATTTCATCCATAAACAGAATGCCCCCGTCCGCCTGTTCGACTAATCCTGCTTTGTCTTCGCCGGCACCTGTAAACGACCCTTTTTTATGTCCGAACAATTGCGAGAGCAATAATTGAGGATTGTTATAATAATCGGCACAATTGAATGTGATGAACGGGGAATCGGGCTTCAATATGTTCGAATAAACGGCAAACTGGTAGATCCGGTTCGCAAACAGCGATTTCCCCGAACCCGTCGGTCCGAGCAGCAGCATGTGCAAGCCGTGCGGTGGATAAAAGACAGCCGCTTTCGCCTGAGAAATTGCCTTTTTCAAGCTCCCTTTAGCCCCGATCATGAGCTCGAGGGGATCGGCGGACATGTTGCGCGCCGGCTTTTTTTGGCCGTCAGCCAGCCGCTTCAGTTCTTCAACCTCCATCAACTCTGAGTTCCATTTGATGTTCAAGATGTTTTCAACGATTTCCACCGGGATGTAGCGGACGGGGAACGTTTTAATCTTGATCACCTTTTTGGCACGAACGAGATTGTTTAATTCAAAGCTGACATTTGAACGCTCCATTTGCAGCTGACCGGCGATTTCTTGAGCCGAATTTCCTTGTATCTTTAAAAGCTGATGGATATTCGTTTCACGAAAATTATCCAGCAGCTGATGGTAGATTTTATCTATTCTTTTCATATGTATCATCCTTTGTTCTCGATTAATCAACAAAAAGGCGGCAAACTTTCTTGAAGATTCAGAACTTTAAAGCCGAATCACAGGATAAAAAAAGATCTTTTACAGATTGACAACCCTGGCTCTCCTACTTTTATATCGATTTGATCGTGCTCTCATGACACAGTTTGGTGTTTTTGCTTCATCAGCATCTATAGAAACACCCCTCCCAAAGTAGCAGCTTGTCAATAGTGTATCATTATTGAGAAAATATTGGTGAAAACATCCCGTATTTTTCTCTACATGTAAATGTTTTGTGAAAAGCTCTGCTGATCAACGTTCACTTCGATATCATGTTGGCCGAACGACCGGCTGCCTTAATCTTCACAAAAAAGGCCGTTGACGGTTCAACGGCCTCTTTCTTCATGATTCATCTCCCTTTGAAAATAAACGATTCCTTTAAAAGTCTGCCTTCTCTCCCTTTTTCCGTCCAAATCAAGTCCACTTCCAATTCGGTCGCTTTCTCTGCCAATAGCAAATTCCGGTGCTTGACAGGGCTTCCGTCATTTAAGCTTTTGGCTAAAGAGACCGCATTTTCGTGAGGAATGTTCCAAAGCGAAAATTTCGTCGAAGAATTGGGCTCATTCCGGTAGAGATAAATTTCCGCGGAAGCTACATCGTGTCCAATGTTTTTGATTTCGACAGCATAAGTATGAAACGTTTCTTTTTCCGGCTTCGCCATTCCGTTCCCGGCTTCGGCTTTACCGATTTGAACTTCCCATTGTTTTGAAGCTTGTTTAACCGGCAATTCTTCAAACGTCAGCGCTTTTGTTTCAAATGTCGGAACAATCAAGCCGAACAGGCACAATGCACATATGAATAACCGCATATTTTTCACTCCTCGATGGTTTATTTCCCTATGTTTTTCCTTATTCATAAATCCTATGTATACCGACGTTTCATTCCTGCTTCCGGCAGGGTAATAAAAGGACTGGAGGGATCAAGCAATGCCGCAAAACCAAAACAATCGATACGAACTCTTTTTCAAAAAAAGATACAAAGTTCTTCATACATTAAACGATTTTCTCATCGGTCTTTTATTCCTTGTCGGAAGCTTCTGCTTCTTCTCCGAGGAACTGAAGCCGGTGGGAATATGGATGTTTGTGATCGGCAGCTTTCAACTGTTAATCAGGCCGACGATCCGTTTGGTTCATGATTTTCATTACCGGAAGTTTGTTGAGAGCCGGCGTTCCAAATGCCGTGAGTAAATTTAAACAGCAGTGAGAGATGTTAAGATGCCCGCTAAGAAGTGCATAAAAAAAGGCCGAATCCTATCGGCCTTTCCTCTGTCACACAAGCCACTCCTCACAATCGGCGGCAAGCCGTTCCAACTCGTTCATAAAAGCGCCGGCATGATAGCCGTCACACACTGCATGGTGTACTTGCAGGGAAACGGGCAAGAATGTTTCACTGCCTTCTGAAAAATATTTCCCGTTTGTAATTATCGGCAGCAAGTGTTCGCTGTTATCTAGGTTTAAATTAAAGTTTGTAAAGCGCACCCATGGAATAGAAGAAACTGAAAACGTATTGGGCGGGATGTCCGGCTTAGCCCACAAGCCCTTTTTGTCTCCAAAGCGCTCAGCATCCTGAAGATATTGACGATAAAACCGTGAGAAATCATCTGAGTATTCTGTCCAGAGGGCGGAAAACGTTTGGTCATCCTGATGAAAAATCGTATAGCACGGATGCATTTGTTCCCAATATCCCAGCTGTCCTTTGTCGTTAAAAGTTGTTCTAAACTCGGGACGCGAATGAATGGCCTTTGATACGATATAAATAAAAGCCGGGTACAGCTTGAGCTTCTTTTTCTTGAGTACGGCGAGCAAATTTGTCACATTGACGTTTGCCGTTATACTGAAAGAACATTTCGCTTCCTTCATGTAATGGTCAAAATAAGTTTTTCTATACCAAGTGTCGAGCTCGATTGTTTGAAAATTCATGTTTTACCTCCTAAAATATAGCTTTTTTATTTTAGGAGGCCTGCTTCACTGATTTCGGCAATATTCTCACCTCATCCTGTATTGTAAAAGAATTGTAGCGCGTTTCGGAAGTCCAAGCAACAGTCCCTCTTCTTCTTCTTTGTCTTCTTGCTGTGCCATTCTCCGCCTCTCCACCTCCGGCTGTCATTTAGGTTATACTGACATAGATCGGGGTGAAGATATGAACAGCAAATCACGATTGACGCCTGAAAGGTGGCGGGCGATCACGGAAAACGATTCCGCCTATGACGGCGTTTTTTATTACGCGGTCAAAACGACCGGGATATTTTGCCGTCCTTCCTGCAAATCGAGAGTTCCGCAAATCGAAAATGTGCAAATCTTTTTCAATGCAAAAGATGCCTTATCAGAAGGGTACCGCCCCTGCAAACGCTGCAATCCGGCCGGGGCGCTGCTGCCAGATGAAGAGCTGGCACAGCGTGTGACGCAAATCATCGAGGAATCTTATCGCGATCCGCTGTCTCTGCAAGCTTTGGCTGACAGGTGCCATATCAGCCCTTTTCATCTGCAGCGGACATTTAAACGAATCAAAGGCGTTTCGCCGACTGAATACATCCTGCAGAAAAGGATTGAGAAAGCATTCGATTTGCTTGCCCATTCAGAACGAACGATCGCAGAAATCGCAGCAACGGTAGGCATCGAGAATGCGGATTATTTTGCCGCTTTGTTTAAAAAGAAAACAGGACAATCGCCGACATCATACCGGCAAATGAAACGGAGGTAAACATATGGAAGATCGAATCGTATACTGGCGTACGCTGACTTGCCGCCGCTGGCAGATTCACATTGCGGCGACTGCCCGCGGGCTCTGTTTTACAGGGGCATGGAATCAAGGCTTCAGGGAGCTGGCCGCTTGGGCTGAAAAAAGGCACGCACAGCCAGTTTTCATTCGGGATGACAAAGGGTTGGCAGAATACGCCGAGCAGATTCAGGCGTATTTTGATGGCAAGCGGACTCATTTCAGCTTTCCTGTTGACCTTGCCGGCACGCCTTTTCAGCTGGCTGTATGGCAGGCGCTCTCCGAAATTCCTTTCGGCAGCACGTGTTCCTATTCCGATATCGCCGGGCATATACAAAAGCGGAACGCTGTCCGGGCCGTAGGCGCTGCGATCGGCGCAAATCCGCTGTTAATGGTGGTGCCGTGCCATCGGGTTATCGGCAAAAACGGGCAGCTCACGGGATACCGGGGCGGATTGGAGATGAAAAAAGAACTGCTGAAGATGGAGGCCGCAGGCGCCGCTGAACATCCTTTGACAACGGCATCCCAATCTCAAGCTTTCTCATCCGAGACAATGTGAAGGTCGATTCCGTCTGTATGTCTCATTATGCTGTTGACAATCGAGCCTTTTCTGATTTCTTCCCATCGCGATCGGGCGGATTGGCCGAGCACGATTTGTGTAATGCCATGCTGTTTCGCTGTATCGGTGATTGTTTCGGAAATTCGCCTTTTGTTTGAGTGTTTAAAAATAAATTCGGCGCCGAATTGTGCACAGAGCGTCTCCCATTGCCCGATTTTATCCCGTTCTGTTGGGGCCAGCTTCTCCTTTGACATGCGCGACACGTTTAAAACGAGCAGATCGG
This sequence comes from Bacillus sp. B19-2, assembly GCF_022832475.1. Classification (NCBI taxonomy): domain Bacteria; kingdom Bacillati; phylum Bacillota; class Bacilli; order Caryophanales; family Bacillaceae; genus Bacillus; species Bacillus sp. B19-2. Next base: position 312,596 of record NZ_JALHKQ010000003.1, on the reverse strand, counting down.
CCTTCAGCCGGCTTGCGATTCTCCACCCGCGCCGAATCAGTTTTTCGGCATTTTTTCCGTATTGGACGCACACCAAAATCTTTTCATTCGTTCCCCTCGGCCGGCGACTGCCGTTCGTCCGCTCCAGGCGGTCATCCACATCATCTGCGACTTCACGCAAGGCGAGTTCTCTCAACGCAGCTAAATTATTTTTCGTGAAAAAATGGGTTAAAGCCTGTTGTATCTTATGTTTTTCATATACCTTTCCTTCCTGCAGCCGCTTTTGCAATGTTTCCGGAGTGACGTCAATCAAGATGACTTCATTCGCCAATTCCAACACGCGGTCCGGGATCCGTTCTCTCACTTTCACCCCGGTGACATGCTGAACGATATCATGGACGCTTTCAATGTGCTGGATATTGACGGCGGACAGCACGTTGATGCCTTCCTGTAAAATATCTTCAACGTCCATGTACCGCTTTTCATTTTTCGAACCTGGCACATTGGTGTGTGCTAGTTCATCGACAAGCACAAGGTCCGGCTTCCGGTCAATAATCGCATCGACATCCATTTCCCCCATCGTTATCCCTTTATATGAAATGTTTCGTTTTGGAATGACTTCTAAACCTTTGACGAGTGCGGCCGTGTCTTTTCGTTGATGCGTTTCGACAAGGCCGATCACGACATCGATCCCTTCACGCTTTAAATCGTGTGCTTCCTGGAGCATCCGATACGTTTTTCCGACTCCCGGCGCAGAACCGATATAAATGGTCCAATGCCCTCTTTTCAGCTCTTCAATTTCGGCCAGCAGCTCTCCCGGCGTCTTCCTTCGATAATCACGGGTGTTTTTTGTCCGCATTGCAGCATCTCCGCTTTCTCATCAAGTTTTTCCCGGTGTCGTATGATCAGACACCGGGAAGCATTCTACTTCAGTTTTTCTTTTAAATCGATATTGAGAAGCAGCACGTTGACGCGCGGTTCACTTAAGAAGTCGCTTTTGGTATGCTGATGAACAAGCTGCACAAGCTCTTTCTCCGGCAGCCCTGTCAGCCTGCTGATTCTCGGAATTTGCGCCATCGCCCCGTCAGGACTGATATCAGGGTCTAATCCTGAAGCGGAGTTCGTGACTAAATCGACCGGCAGTTTACTGATAGGAACATCAGGGTTTTCCTCCTTCCATTTTTCAATTGAAGCTTTCAGCCGTTTCAGCAAATCGGGATTTGACGGCGCTTCGTTTGGCGATCCAGATCCTGCGGCATCATAATTGATGCTGGATTCTCTCCCTTGAAAGAGCCGCAGGTCTCTAAACCGCTGGCCAATGAGTTCAGAGCCGATGACATTCCCTTTCTGGTCATACATAAGACTTCCATTTGACTTTCCAGGCATGGCGGCTTGTGAAATCCCTGTCAGCGCAAGCGGATATCCAAGCCCGCAAACCAGCATCAACAGCAGGCTGATTCTGAAGATTACTCCGATTTCTTTCATGACGATTCCTCCTTACAAAATAATCTGAAGCAGCATATCGATCAGCTTGATTCCGATAAAAGGGACGATGACGCCGCCGAGGCCATAGATCAATAAATTGCGGGCCAGCAATGCATTCGAGCTCATCGGCTTATAAGCAATTCCTTTCATGGCTAATGGCACAAGGAGCGGGATGATCAGCGCGTTAAATATCAGCGCAGATAAGATCGCTGAAATCGGCGAACCAAGCCCCATGATGTTCAGCGCGTTCATCTCGGGAATCGCCAGCATAAACATCGCCGGGATGATGGCAAAATATTTGGCAATATCGTTTGCGATGCTGAACGTTGTCAATGCGCCGCGCGTCATAAGCAGCTGCTTTCCGATCGAGACGACTTCAATGATTTTCGTCGGATTCGAATCGAGGTCCACCATATTCGCTGCTTCTTTGGCAGCTGTTGTGCCGCTGTTCATGGCAAGACCGACATCAGCCTGCGCCAGCGCGGGCGCGTCATTGGTTCCGTCGCCCGTCATGGCGACAAGCTTTCCTTCAGATTGTTCGCGCTTGATCACATTAATCTTGTCTTCGGGCTTGCTTTCGGCAATAAAGCCATCAACGCCCGCTTCCCTTGCGATCGTAGCGGCCGTTAACGGATTGTCGCCTGTGCACATCACCGTTTTGATCCCCATTTTGCGAAGTTCGTCAAAGCGCTCTTTCATGCCCGGTTTAATGGTGTCTTTTAAATAAATCAAACCGAAGATTGTTCCGTCTGCCGCAACAGCCAGCGGTGTGCCGCCTTCTTTTGAAATCCGTTCGCTTTCCAGATCGAGATTCGAAGGAATCGTTCCGCCATTGTTGATCACCCACTTTTTCACGGCATCGACAGCGCCTTTGCGAATACGCCTTCCGTCAGGCAGGTTCACGCCGCTCATTCTCGTTTCCGCCTTGAATTCAATAGGTTCTCCTGCTTCAGCAACGGACGAGTCATAGTGAATCGAGAGTTTATCAGCGAGTTCGAGGACTGAGCGTCCTTCCGGTGTTTCGTCATGGATGGAGCCAAGCGCCGCATATTCACCAACGGTTTGAAGCGATTCATCGCCGACAGGGACAAATTCCCCGGCCATCCGGTTTCCAAAAGTGATCGTCCCTGTTTTATCAAGAACAATCGTATTAATGTCGCCCGCAGCCTCGACAGCTTTCCCCGACATCGCCAGAACGTTGAAGCGGGTCACGCGATCCATTCCCGCGATCCCGATGGCTGACAGGAGCCCGCCGATTGTCGTCGGTATAAGACAGACAAGCAGGGCAATCAAGACGGCGGGATCAATTTGAAAACCGAGATAGGACGTGAAAAACGGGAGTGTCGCAACAACTATCAGAAAAATCAGCGTTAAACTCGTTAAAACCGTATTCAGCGCGATTTCATTCGGTGTTTTTTGCCTTTCAGCCCCTTCGACTAAAGCGATCATCTGATCGAGGAATGTTTCACCCGGATCACTCGTGATCTTGACTTTAATCGAATCGCTGACGACCCGGGTGCCTCCCGTAACCGAGCTGAAATCGCCGCCTGCTTCCTTGATGACCGGAGCAGACTCTCCCGTGATGGCCGATTCGTCTACTGATGCGAGACCCGCGATGACTTCTCCGTCGCCAGGTATCATTTCTCCCTGGGAGACGATGACGATGTCGCCCTTTCTAAGCTCGGCAGACGACACCTTCTCAATGCGGTCATCCATTACTTTATTGGCCGAAATCCCTTTTTTCGTCTGTTTTAAAGAGTCGGCTTGCGCCTTTCCTCTTCCTTCAGCCAGCGCTTCGGCGAAATTCGCGAATAACACGGTGACTAGCAAAATGAAAGAAACCGCTGGATTGAACCAGGGAGCCGCCGTACTGCCGAAAAAACTGGGAAACAAGGAAAGCAGAACCGTTATGAAAAATCCGACTTCTACGACAAATATAATCGGATTTTTGACCATAATTCGCGGATCTAATTTTAAAAAGGCATGTTTGACCGCATCTTTGATGATCGTGTCGTTCATCGTTTGTTTTGTTGTGTGAACGGCATCGGCATCCGGTGTGACCTGTTGACTGGAATGATGCAAATCGTTCATAAGTAAAGCCCCCTTATCGTAATGTTAAATATTCTGCGGCCGGTCCCAACACAAGCACCGGAAAGAATGTTAAAGCCCCGACGATCAGGATCGAAGCGATAAAAATCCCGCTGAACAAGCTTGAATCGGTGCGAAATGTTCCGATTGTTTCCGGAACGGTTTGCTTTTTCAAAAGTGACCCCGCAACTGCAAGCAGTGTGACAATTGAAAAATAACGGCCGATAAACATCACAATTCCCGTCGTTATATTCCAAAAAGGCGTCGCGTCTCCGAGCCCTTCAAATCCTGAACCGTTATTCGCGGCTGAAGACGTATATTCGTATAAAATCTGGCTGATCCCGTGAAATCCGGGATTTGAAATTGCGCCCTGACCCGCTTGCGTCATGAGGGCAAGCGCTGACGCCCCTAAAATTAACAATGGATGGATCAGCAGAGTGACGGCTAAAAGCTTCATTTCTTTTCCTTCAATTTTTTTGCCTAAAAACTCAGGCGTTCTTCCGACCATTAATCCCGACAGAAAAACCGCAACCATCGCGTATAGAAGCATGTTCATCAATCCGGCGCCTATTCCGCCAAACACCGTGTTCAGCATCATATTAAGCAATGCCAAAAGACCCGTTAGTGGCGTGAGCGTGTCGTGCATCGTATTGACGGCCCCTGTCTCGCTCGCGGTTGTAACCATCGCATAAAAAGCTGAATTCAATGTTCCAAACCGTACTTCCTTTCCCTCCATGCTGCCTTCTGTGTGCTCGATTCCGAGCTGATTGATGACGGGATTTCCTTGGGATTCCGCCATGAAAGCTGCCCCGGCCGAAAGCAAAAACAGAAGACCTGCGGAAATAAAAAGAATGCGGCCTTGCTTCAGGTTCCCAACCATTTTCCCATACGTAAACGGCAGTGAGATGGTAATCAAGAGCATTAGTAAAATTTGAATCGCATTGCTCCATCCATTCGGATTTTCAAATGGATGAGAAGAGTTGACGCCAAAATACCCCCCGCCGTTGTTCCCCAGCTCTTTGATGGATAGAAAGGACGCCACCGGCCCCCGCACAATGGACTGCTCCCCGCCGCTCAACGTATGGGCTGTCACTGAACCATCAAGTGTCTGCGGTACGCCTAAGGCGACGAAAACAAGCGATACCACAACTGTGATCGGCAGTAAAATCCGCGTGATCGAACGGACCAAATCGACAAAAAAGTTGCCGAGCGGTTTCCCGGCGAGCCCTCGAATCATCGCAACCGCCGCTGCCAGCGCCGTAGCGGGAGCGGCAAACATTAAAAAGGTGATCGCAATCATCTGCGAAAGCATGGACAGACCGCTTTCGCCGCTGTAATGCTGCAAATTTGTATTCGTCATAAAACTGACTGCCGTATTAAAAGCCAGGGTGGGTTCCATTCCCGCGACCTTTTCAGGATTTAAAGGCAATACACCCTGCAGACGAAAAACGAGATAAACCAAGAAGATCATCGCCGTATTCGTGAGTACCAGCGCGGCGGCGTATTTCTTCCACGATTGGTTTTCTCCTTTTACTCCGCCCAGCCTAAGCAGCAAGCGTTCCGCCGGAAGGAAAAACCGGTCGATTTTGGACGGGGCGCCGTCAAATACTTTCGCTATGTAAAGCCCCATTGGTTTGGCTGCCAACAATGCGGCAAGCAGGATAAAACAGATGGATATGAGCGACGTCATTTCAATACCCCCAATTTGTGTACAATTAAAATTTCTCAGGATTCAATAAAGCATAAGTCAAATAGATAAACATGGCGGCTGCTCCCGCTGCCAATATCGCCATGGCAATCACCCTTTCCCATTTATGATTGATCAGCGGTTTTCCCCGCCCATCTCAGCAACAGAAACATCATTCCCGCCAAACTTGCGACAATGGCCAGCATCACGACATCCAGCACTTCACTCACCTCCTTTCATATTTTTTGCACGAAAAAAAGCCGCAAGAGAACAAACCTCTTACGGCTTTTTTGGGCACAGTTAAGAAACCGTGCTTTATGCACGTTTTTTGGTTCTCTTTAAACGCTTGCGAGGTTAGCTGTCGGATTCAGGTGCAAAGAGTCACCTTACCTTGAAAAGGATTCACCCCAAGTGGCAGCGCCACAAAAAATTGGTTCCCCCGCTTCCAATCGGAATTCAGCGGTTACGTTAATTGGAAATTTTATTCAGTTTTTTGATGAGATTTATATTACGCCCGTTCAATCATCGTGTAAAGTTTCATAAATGATCAAATTTCCTCGTTTATCACTTTTATAACCTTTTTCACACAGTTTATGACTTATTACCTTCTTTTTTCTCTTAATATCTCATTTTCTCTTTCACATTATGTCCTAGCCTGTGAAAAACGGCGGATAAAAAATGTGTCGAAGCCCCGTTCGAAAATTTGAACGGGGCCGTTTTTGTTAAAAGTCAAAATTATCAGGATCAGGACCGACACGAGTGTTTTCATTCAGCCCGTCAATTTGCTTCATTTCCTCGATGGTCAGTTCGAAATCAAATATGTCCGCGTTTTGGGCAATGCGCTCCGCTTTTGTCGACTTTGGAATGGTGATGACTCCGTTTTGCAAATCCCAGCGTAAAATGACTTGAGCGGGTGTCTTGCCGTGCTTGTCCGCGATATCTTTCAGCAGCGGGTGGCTGAGCAATTGGCCTTGCATCAGCGGCGACCATGCTTGAAGCTGGATGCCATGCGAACGGCAAAACGCTTGCAGCTCTTTCTGCGTCAGCCGCGGGTGATACTCGACCTGGTCGATGACCGGTTTGACGGCGGCATCTTTCAGCAAGTCTTCCAGATGGTGAACGTGAAAATTGCTGACGCCGATTGCTTTGACGCGACCTTGTTCATAAAGGGTTTCAAGTGCTTTCCACGCCGCTTTATAGCGCCCTTCAACAGGCCAGTGGATCAGGTATAAATCCAGGTAATCGAGCCCGAGCTTTTCGAGACTCGCTTCGTAGGCTGCAATCGTTTCGTCATAGCCTAAATCGTCATTCCAAACCTTTGATGTTACAAACAAGTCTTCTCTAGAAATTCCGGCTTCTTTCAACCCTTCGCGAATTCCTTGGCCAACCCCTTCTTCATTTCCGTAGATGGCTGCCGTATCAATACTGCGGTAGCCGTGCTTGATTGCCGTTTTTACGGCTTGCACCAGTTCGGGCCCTTCTTCTACTTTAAACACGCCAAGTCCAAACCAGGGCATGGCCGTTCCGTTATTCAATGGGATTCGATCTTGCAAATTTTTTGCCGTCATCATCTCATTGGCCTCCTTATATTTTTGGATGCGTCATGCGCAGTTTTTCTTTAAAGCTTGATTTTGTTTTTGGTCATTTCGTTCCAGCGCCCTGCTCCAGCCCGTCAGCGCGACGGCGCCGAGCACCATCAAAGCTCCGGCCCAAGGAGTGTGAATCAAACCGATCGATTGTGTGATGGCGCCTCCTGTATAAGAGCCGATCGCGATCCCGGCGTTAAATGCGGCGATATTGACAGCTGATGCGACATCAACCGCCCCCGGAACAAACCGTTCAGCCAGAATTACCACATAGGACTGGAGCCCGGGGACATTCATAAATGCTAAAAATCCCATCAGCATGATGACGATAAAGCCCGCTGCCTGATAAGGAGCAGCCGCCGTTAAGATGAGAAGCACAACAGCTTGGGCGATGAACATATAGAATAATGCAGTAAGCGGTTTTTGGTTGGCCGCTTTACCTCCGATGATATTTCCGAGCGCGACGGCAATGCCGTAAGCAAGCAAAATGACGGCAACAGCTTCCTGTTTAAATCCCGTCACATGCTGAAGCAGCGGGGATAAATACGTAAAAACAACAAATGTTCCTCCATAACCAAGCGCCGTAATGATGAATAAAAGCAGCAGACGGCCATTGGTTACAAGTTTCAACTGGCTCTTGAAAGATGTTCGGACGCCTTTTGGCAAATCGGCCGGAACAAGCAAGCTGTTGGCGATAAACGCCAGTGCGCCGACTGCGACGATCACCGCAAAAGCAATCCGCCAGCCGAACAGCTGACCGAGGAACGTGCCGATGGGAACTCCGGTAATCATCGCAATCGTCAGACCGGTAAACATAATCGATATCGCTCCGGCTCTTTTATCCGCCGGGACCAGGCTTGCCGCAATCGTTGAACCGATTGACATAAATACGCCATGAGAAAACGCGGAAATCACGCGGGCGGTTAATAAAACACCGATGCTTCCGGCACATGCCGCAAGCCCGTTGCCGATCATAAAAATAATCATAATCACAAGCAGCAGCGCTTTTCTCGGCATACTCGATGTGACAGATGTCAATACGGGGGCGCCGACTGTCACGCCTAAAGCGTATAACGATACAGTCAGCCCTGCGGTCGTCACTGAAATGTTCATGTCATCAGCAATTAAAGGCAGAAGTCCCACGCTGATGAATTCGGTTGTCCCGATGGCAAATGCGCTGGCCGCCAAGGCTAAAAGCGCTAATGTACTGCGTTTTTTATCATGAACAGAAGTCATTCTTTTTCCCCCTTTCGTTTTTAATGTATAGCAAATGGCTGCCGGCAAATGATATTATGATACATATCATCTATAAAAAAAAGTACGTACTTTTAAGTGCGATAGGAACCAAAAAGTTAGATAGGTACTTTTTAGTTCCTATGGTTTGGAGGAGAACATGAAGCAGAAAAAGTACAATATATCTGTCGAAGCTACACTTGAAGTAATTGGCGGTAAATGGAAATGTGTGATTTTGTGCCATTTGACGCACGGCAAAAAACGCACGAGCGAGCTGAAGCGGCTGATGCCGAACATTACGCAGAAAATGCTGACCCAGCAGCTGCGCGAACTGGAAGAGGACGGCGTCATCAACCGGATCGTGTACCAGCAGGTGCCGCCGAAGGTCGAATACGAACTCAGCGAATACGGATGGACGCTTAAAGACATATTGGATTCACTGTGCGCCTGGGGCGAAACACATATTACGAAAGTGTATGGAGACAAATTTGCCGTATTGGAGGACAGCGTGCTGAATGAACAATTAAAGGAAACATAATAAATGGATGGAGGTCAGGATGGGAAAATGGTTTCTTTCCGGAGGCGGGGATGCGCACCAAACCGAACGGCTGGATCGGCATTTTGCCGGGAGCCTCTGCCCTCATAAGCCTTTGTTGTATATTCCGATTGCCATGGACGCCGACAGGTATGGTGACGGCTTCGATTGGATCAGCCGGCTCTTTCACCCGCTCGGCGTTAAAAATATCGTGATGTGGACGGATGTCAAAGACAAAACCGGGCACGATTTGGACGCGTTTTCTGCCGTATATATCGGCGGAGGAAATACGTTTCGTCTGCTCAAACAATTCATTGAATCTCACTTTATCGAGGTTTTAAAGCGCTATGCCGAAAGCGGCGGCGTCATTTACGGCGGAAGCGCCGGCGCCATCATTCTCGGAAAGAACATCATGACTTGCTCTTATATGGATCGCAACGCTTGTGGATTGCGCGATTTTAACGGCTTAAAGCTCCTGGGAGACTATGCGGTTTGGTGCCACTACAAGGTTGAACATGATCCGCTGATTGAAAGGTATAGGCATGCTTTTGACACGCCCGTCATCGCCTTGCCTGAAGAAACGGGAATCGCCGCAAGCACTTCAGACATCCGGGTCATCGGAACAAAGCCCGCCCGGATTTTTAATGAAGACGGCGCTGTATTCGTTTCAGATCGATTTGTTTTATAAAGTAAAAAACGCTTCGGCTCATCGGCGAAGCGTTTTTCTTGTTTTTGCGGCTGCAAGCCGTTTGACAAGGCGATACGGCAGAAAAAACACGGCGATACCCAGCAATTTGAAATCAACGGCTCACGATCAACATATTCAAAAGCATGATTCAAAAAGTATCACGGCCCAGAAAATGAAAGCCGCACGGCAAGCTGTGTCTGCGGCTTTTTTTCTTTTGGATCTGCATCACATGGCAGCGCCTCCCAAGGAGACTCTCACACCCCAATCTGCTGATTTCCTTCGCACTTACTGTGTTTTGATTTCCTCTTCCGTTTCATAAAACCGGGCCAGCTCCACAATCATCGCTCCCATCCGTTCGAGGCCGGGAGCGAGCAGGCGTTCAACTCCTTCTTCTCTTAAAGCTTCTGCCGTCACTTTTCCAACAGCGGCCGCCAACACGCGGTCTTGAAAAGATTGAACAATTTTCTCCGCATAGCCGTTTTCTTTCGCAAAATGAAAAAGCGAGCGGACTTGGACGGCTGTTGTAAAGCAAACCGCATCCACTTCACGGTTGATGATCTCGCTGCACAATAAAGCGACGGTTTCCCGGTCCGGGGCAACATGGCGATACGGCAGAAGCGGAACAACGGCTGCACCTTTCTCTTCCAAAAACTGAAGCAGTGACGGTGCATTTTCGCCGTGAAGCTGGACCATCACCCGTTTCCCAGAAAAATCGCAGGATTGAAGAGAGTCGATCAGTCCCTTGGTGGTGCCGTCTTCATCCGCAGCAACTGGCGTAATGCCGAGCTTTTTTAAAGCGGCGATTGTTTTGTAGCCTCTCGATGCCGCCTTCGCCTCGCGGATCACTTGCAAATAGCGCTCGCCGATCCCCAGTTCCTCAGCTAGGTTGACAAGCGTCTCCGTCCCGATTCCGGTCGTAAAAATCACCCAGTCGGCTCCCGTTTCAACAAAGGCCCGCAAATCAGGACCTACTTCTTTTTCGGCCAAAAACACGGTACCCTGAAGGGAGCGTACGACGGGAACCCCGCCTTGCTTTTTGATTAATGTGCTCATTTCATCCGTTTTTCGCGATGCTCCGATGGCAATTCTTCTGCCGTTCAATCCTTTTCCCAATCCAATCCCTCTTTTCCGTATCTGTTTCTATCAATGTAATGGTTTACTAGCATATTCCAAATGAGATATGATTGAATTATCAAAAAATAACAGGAGGTTTTTCAATGCATTCTCAATTTGAAACCCGAGCCGAGCATTTGACGAAACATGCCCGTTTTTTCGAGTATACCACTGCCTCTGACCCGATTGGAAGCGGAATAATCAGTCCGGTTCCTGTGAAAGAATTCGGGCCTGAGTTGTATGAAACAGGTGAAACGCGGATCATCCCGCTGGACATCTCTGAAGAACTGAAGACGGAATATCCCGCTTCAAGCCCTTCCCTTCTCGCCCACTTCATCAAGATTCGTTCAGGCGACACGATTCACACCGCCCCCCGCGCGACAAGCGAACTATATTACATTGTCAGCGGCGCAGGGTGTACCGAAGCGGGCGAAGATACGATTCACTGGCAGAAAGGCGATTTTTTGACTTTGCCTGCCGGTTCAAGCAGCCGGCATACCGCAGCAGAAGATGCAGCCATTTATTACATCACCGATTCACCTCTCCTGCATTACTTGGGCGTAAAGCCGTCGGAATCCCGCTTTCAACCAACCCTCTACACCGCAGAACAGGCAAAAGCAAAATTGGCTGAAGCGGCCGCCGCTCCTGACGCCCGTTTCCGAAACCGTATTTCCGTTCTTTTAAACAATGATATATTCGATCAAACGTTGACGATCACCCATGTATTGTGGGCGATGTTCGGCATCGTGCCTCCCGGCTCCAATCAAGCGCCCCACAGCCACAAGTCGGTGGCTCTCGATTTTGTCGCCTATGCCGCACCCGGCACGTACACATTAGTCGGTAACAAAATCGATCCGGTCACAAAAGAAATCATCGATCCGAAACGGATTGACTGGGTAACCGGAAAAGCCTTCATTACACCGCCGGGATTATGGCATTCCCACCATAATGAGTCGGGTGAAGCGGCCTATATCATCCCCATCCAGGATGCGGGCCTGCAAACGTACCTCCGGACACTGGATATTCAATTTCAGCATTATGAAAAATGAAAAAGCGGGAAGCCGGATCATTCTTTTCGGCTCCCCGCTTTTCTATTCGTTTTTCGCTTTCTTGGAAATCATGTCCGCTATTTCTTCGGCCTGCGCCTGAACAGCGTTTGGATCATACGGCCAGAACCTGTCCGGATCGAGGAAAAAGACCTTGCCTTTTTTCACCGCGTCAAGCGACGTCCAAACCGGATTGTCCTGATCAAGCTTTCCGTTGTATGATTCATCGACAAATATGTAGTCTCCGGCATATTTCGGCAGGACTTCGAAAGATATGGCTTTATATCCGTCAGCTGTATCAATGGCATCCTTTTTAACAGATTCAGGCGGCGTCAGTCCCAGCTGCGTATAGATCGCTTCTCCGCCCCGATACCCGTAGGCCCCGTAGACATACACAGATTTTGCATATGCGCCGATTAAAGAGAACGTTTCACCTTGTACAGATGCATCTTTAATTTTCGCGCGGGCGGCTTTCATTTTTTGATTAAACGTTTTCGTCCACTCCCGAGCCTCCTTTTCCTTGCCGAGCAGCTCGCCAAACGTTTTCATTTCATCGCGTGCATCTTTAAACGTGCCGAACGGATAAACGACAGTGGGAGCGATTTTTGAGAGCTTTTCATATTCTTTTTTGTCATTTGTCATCGATACGATCAAATCGGGTTTAAGCTTAAGAATCTTTTCCACAGGGCAATCGGCCGCCAGACTTCGTTACGCTTATGTCTCCTTTCATATACTGCCGATACTTTCGTTACGGTTTTGATAGGATTCCACTAACCTGACGGGCAAGACATCATACTAACCAGATCATGAGAGCTTTCGCCTTAACAGAAGTCACAAGTAAATGATCAATCTCACAGAGTGCTTATTAAACTTTGCAAACGCGCTGCCGTATCTGTTGAAGCTGTATAAATCATTATCTTCAAGTCGGGATTTTTTGACGGTTGGAGGATCACATGTTCAAACTCCATCTCTCCGATATGAGGATCGTAACTTCTTTTGTAGCGATCCGTAACGACCTGAACGTCATGTAACGGCCATAAATCACAAAACAGCTGACTGGTCTTCTTTAATTCCTCAATGAGCTCATTAAACCTCGGATCATCGCGTAAATGTGCATAATCTGCACGAAACTGTGCGATCACAACTTGTGCTTTGTATTTGTCCTCCCCCAGCAAGCCGCCCGTTAAAAGATGTTTCAACCAATTGGTTCTCGGCTGCATATGATTTAAAAATAGCGGTAATTGGAAAACGAATGCAGCCGCTCTGTTCCATATCAACAAATCCCAATATCTATTGAGAATAAACGCTGGATGGGGTTCAAGAGCTCTTATTGTCCGTTCTAAACCCATATTCATTTGCTCATTGACTGCACTTTCCTGTTGTGCCGGTTTTGCAAGAAGATGGAGGTGTTCACGTTCATCCTCCGTCAATTGCAACGCGTTTGCTATGCTATTGAGTACATCCTCTGATGGATTAACACTTCGGCCTTGTTCCAATGAGGTATACCATGAAGTTCCAATATGGGCAAGCTGGGCTACTTCTTCCCTTCGAAGCCCCGACACCCGTCGTCGTCCATAAGATACTAACCCTACATCTTCTGGAGAAAGGCGTTCGCGACGGGAACGTAAAAAATCACCTAGTAACTTTTTAGAGGGAACCTCCTTCATCATACTCCTCCTTATCCTGACATTCCCAATCATATGATAAACACAGGAAGGCAGCACATCGAGCCTTCTATTAAGCTAAACCTTGAGACATTCAAAAGCTAGGAGGATTTAAATGAACATTTTTGTTACAGGAGCTACAGGTAAAATAGGAAGCCGTTTTGTCCCCCGTATGCTGCAGCGCGGACACCAGGTTAAATTGTTAGTCAGGAACGCCGCAAAAGCGAATTGGCTTTATCAGCAAGGGGCCGAGCTTTTAGAAGGCGATCTTTTGCAGCCGGAAAGCTATGTTGACGATCTCCAGGGCATTGATGTTGTGATTCATTTGGCTGCACAGTTCCGGGGGGGAGATGAGAATACGACTAGAACAGCAAACTTCAATGGCAGTATAGCCTTAGCTCATGCGGCGTTGAAGGCGGGTGTGCCAAGGTTTGTTTTTACCAGTACCAATAACGTCTATGGTTCGGTTAATCGCTTGAGACCAAATCGCGAAGACGACGAGCTTAGACCCGTTCATCCTTATCCTCAAAGTAAAGTTGAGGCCGAAGAGGCGCTGCTGCAGCTTCATCGCGAACAGGGATTGGGAGTGCGCATCGTTCGGCTGCCCTTTGTTTATGGAGAGCGCGATCCCCACATTACTGAAAGTCTGCCGTACTTCCGTAGTTGGAATCCAGCCAAAAGAATCCATATGGTACACCACGCGGACGTAAGTCAAGCCCTGCTGCTCGCAGCCATTATACCGGGTTTTGATGGCCGAATCTATAATGTTGGCGACGATGCACCGATCTCAATTGCGGAGCTTTTTCAACTTGATAACAGCGAGATACCGTCAGAAGCACTGCAAAAGGATTATGATCCGTGGGACATGGTCGTCGATACAACGCGAATAAGAGACGAACTAAACTATCGACCGATTTATCCTTCGTTCTACTCAGCAAGAGATGCAGGTGCGTTGTAATTAATTTATGATAACCTTAATTAGAATAAAAGCGACATTCCAAGAATGTCGTTATTTATTTATCCTCATAAACCGCTGGAAGACTTGTGAATATGCAGTGCCATTGATCTGATATTTTTATTTGGTTCTGATAACCACAACACCATTTTCTACAGAAAAACCCAACATGAACTACTCCCATCTTAGCATAATTGATCGAGGACAATTAAAAGCGCTGCAACGGTTGTGTTCCTCATGCCGCAGGATCGGGCTGAGCTAAGTCGTCATCCCTCTGCCATCGCAAGAGAACTGAAACGCGGCGGGAGCAAGGAGGGTGTGGCTTATGCGGCTAGCTTTGCCCAACAGACGTATCACGAGCGGAGAACTTCGCGCTTGCCTGTCGGCAGGTATACCGCAAGCTTAACCGGAAGCTACAGGAGATGTGGCCGCCTGAGCAGATCGCCGAGAAGCACCGAGCCGAAGGAAAGCCGTTCGTGTACTTCAAAAAGATCTACAAATGATCCCTATTCCTCTCGGCAGCGAGGCTCCAACGAGAACGCCAATGGTCTCCTCCGGGAGTTCTTCCCCAAAGGACATGACTTCGGTTCAGCAACTCGTCGAAGCGGTTCGTTTAATTAATAACCGCCCGCGCAAAATGTCTCGGTTGGCGGTTGGCGGTCGGCTTACGAAGCCTTCATGGACGCAGTGTCGCGCTTAGCTTGACAATTCGTCTTTCGAATAAACAGCGGGACGCCAATTCTTCTTCAAGCTTCTTGATCGACCTGCTCAAAGCCGGCTGGGAAATCCTTTGTTCCAGGGCGGCTTTTGTAAATGTTTTTGCCTGCTCACGGCAATAAAATGGTCAATTTGATAGTGTTCTAATGCTCATCCGCTCCTTCATAACTAGAATGCATGATGTTGATAGATATTATAAATTAGACACATCACAAATGAAAGCGTACCATGAAACATAGATTGTCATTCTGGAAAAGAGGAGCTGCCATGACTTACATACAGCCACATACGAAAGATTATCAAAAAGCAAGCATCGCCTTATTCATCAGCGGTTTTGTGACATTTGCTACGCTTTACACCACACAGCCGCTCATGCCGCTGTTTGCGGAGGAATTCGGCATATCGGCGGCAGCTGCAAGCTTAACTTTATCCATTTCAACAGGTATATTGGCTTTTGCACTGCTTGCGGCAGCAGCTTTATCTGACGGATTTGGCCGGAAGACGATTATGGCAATATCCCTGTTTGCGACTTCTGTGCTCGGCTTCTTGACCGCCTTTAGTCCGAACTTCGCCGCGCTCTTGGTGATGAGAGGGCTGCTTGGCTTTTTCCTTGCAGGCGTACCCGCGATCGCCATGACTTATGTCGGAGAGGAATTTGATCCGAGAGGGCTCGGCAAAATGATGGGGTTATACATTAGCGGCACAAGCCTCGGAGGAATGAGCGGAAGGCTTTTGACCGGCCTTTTGACAGACTTGTTCAGCTGGCGCGCAGCGCTTGGAATCATCGGGGGATTATCAGTACTATTAAGCTATTTGTTTTGGATTTTGCTGCCCCGGCCGCAGCACTCCACCAAGCGAAAAACGAGCGTGAAAAAGGCGAGCTTCGCCTACTCTGCCGTCTTGATGAACAAGCGGCTGCTGTCGATTATTTCACTCGGATTTTTATTAATGGGGAGCTTTGTTACGCTGTTCAATTATATCGGGTTTCAATTGATGGGACCTCCGTACAGACTCTCTCAAACTGTCATCGGGTTCATCTTTATCGTTTATTTGGCCGGGGCAATCAGTTCCGTTTATATGGGGAAGAAGGCCGACCGTTTTGGCAACCCGTTGATGCTGAAAATCGGGATTGCCATTATCGCGGGAGGCGCATTGCTTACGCTTCTGCCGCAGCTTTCTCTGAAAATCGCCGGGATCGCTGTCTTTACATTCGGATTTTTCGGGTCGCATTCGATTGCAAGCTCCTGGGTCGGGCAGACGGCCGGCGAACAGCGCGTTCAAGCTTCCTCCCTTTATTTGTTGAGCTATTATCTCGGCTCAAGCTTAGCGGGATCTTTCGGAGGCTTCTTCTGGACTCATTTTAAATGGCCGGGAATCGTCTCTTTCATTATCGGACTGCTTTTGATCGCTTATCCGGCAATTTTCTTTGCCGAAGCAAAAAGAAACAGGCGTCAAGACCATACATCAGATCTGAAATAAAAGCTAAACTTTCTTCACCGCATGCCGATATTTAAATCAAAGCCAGCATGGCGATTCCTCCTGAAGATCAGCCGTTTTTAGAATGATTGAACACAGCCTGTCATGTTGGCTTTTCCTTTATCTCCCTCTATAATGGTTTGAGGGGGTACATATTGCTTAAAACAATCGGATTTTACGGAATTTTAGCATCTGTAGGTTTGAATCTTTTTCTCCGGGCGGGGCTCAAGATCAACGGCACAGCGAATGATATCATTTCCATGGCCTCCCTCGTTTTCGGGCTGATGTACGTATGGGACGATTTGAAAAAACGAAGCGCAAAAACGCTCATTTTACAAGGAATCACTCTCATCATCTTTGTGGCGTTATTGGTACTTGCCATCATGAAAGGGCAAACATTCATTGCTTCTCTTCCCTTTTTCGAGGGCTGGGAAACGCCGGCAAAATGGGTGTATATTTTGCTCGTTTTGTTCTTGGGATCAAACCTTTTCATCTATATCAATGAAAAAATCACAAGCTCTAAAAAAGAGGCATCCTGATCCATTCAGAATGCCTCTTTTTGTTTTACGTTCTTGAGATGCTGTCCGCATTCACGTCATGTTGGGAAATGCCGCCGTCCCACACATCCTTTGCATAGCGCCCTTCTTCCAAAAGTCCGGACAGCCAGCTTTCCGACGCTTCCTGACTCGCTCCCTGTACAATGCAGTACGCCTCACACAAAGCTTGTTCAACAGCGGGAGCCATGCGGCTTCCGTCTCCGCACACATACAGGCGGCCGCCTTCGTTCAACAAGTGAATCAGCATGTCTGCATCCTCTCTGAGCAAATCTTGCACATATGTTTTCGGACGGCCTTCAAGCCTGGAAAACGCTGTATGCAAATGGACGATTCCGTCCTTTTCCGCTTGCTCCAATTCGTCTCGATACAGAAAATCTTCGTTCGGACGGCGGCAGCCGAAGTACAAATGCGCTTCCCCGAGCTTTATTCCGGCAGCGCGCTGGATGCGGCGCGCCTGAAGAAACCCGCGGTAAGGTGCAATTCCGGTGCCCGGTCCGACCATGATCACCGGTGTTTCAGGATCTTCAGGAAGCCTGAAGCCTGACTGGGGCTCCCTGATGAAACAAGAAATCACGTCTTTCGGTTCAAGGCCTGCGAGATAGTTCGATGCGACCCCCTTATATTGCCCGCGGCCGCTCAATGCCGGGCCGCTTACGACAGAGACGGTGATGCTTGTTTGCCGCGGGTTAAGCTGCGGCGAACTGGAAATCGAGTAATACCTTGGTTTTAGCGGAGGCAGAAGCGCCAGAAAGCGGGCGAACGGCAGTTCACAGGCCGGGTATTGCTCAAGCAGGTCAAGCATTGTCAGCCGTTTTTTCAACACTTGATTCTTATAGACGTCATCTTTCAGCAGGTCTTCAAGCTCGCGCTGATGAGGCGGACAAACAGTATGTGCCGCCAGCTCGCGAATCTGGGTCCTTGCGGCCGGTTCCTGGAGCTCGACGCAATGTTGAAAAAGATCCTTGACATGAACAGGCCGCTCGAAAGGCAAATGTGATGCTTGATTCCGGCCGCTGATCAGAATTTGTTCATCTCCGTTCAGCCCAAACCGCTGAAAAACGCGTTCAATCAGCACCCCGCTGTTTTGCGGAAGCACCCCGAGATGGTCTCCCTCCTGATATGCGGTACCTTCAGGAAGCGATATTTCAATATGCCTCGTGCTTCTCCCGCTCTCTTCACACTGCAGTTCCCGGTTTGCCGATATTTCCGCTGTAAACACCTGATAAGCTTTAGCCAGCGGCGCAGCCGCAGGTGCGCTTACAAACTCGACAGATATGGCTTGTCTGTCTGTTTGATTCGGTTCGGGTTCGGACAATGAAAATTCGGTTCTTAAAAGCGGCCACAGATCGTTTTTCCATGATTCAAACTGTCCTTCAAAATCATCGCCTGCGTCCCCTTCTCCGAGCTTGTGCAGCCTTTGGGCGCCTCTTTTTTCCAATGCGCTGTCAATCAGGCGCGGAATCCGCTGGTAGGTGCTGGCCCAGCTCCGGTTACCGCAGCCGAATACCGCATATTTGACACCGTGCAAATCGCCTGTCTGATCATGCTCAAGCCAATTGACAAATTCCCTTGCGCAATCGGGCGGGTTTCCGTTATAGGAAGCCGTCACAATGATAACAGCCCCTTCTGCCGGGAGGGCGCCTGGATATTGATCAAGCTCCGCCGTCCGGCTTCGATATCCTTGCTCACGCGCTTCTTCAGCAAGCTCCTTTGCAACCTCTTCGGCTGTGCCGAGATTTGAACCGTAAAGCACAAGGAGAGGAGTTCCGTGCGTATTTTCCGCAGCCGGTGCGGAAGGCTTTTCTTCCTGCCGCATGTTCTCTTCAGGTTGAGCACCCGGTGTCACCATCATTGCTTCTTTTTTCCTCGGCCTTACCTTGATTGTGAAGCCATCCGGTTTTAATGTCAGCGATTCTTTGATCTTCAATTGGTAGTTTGCATGATCTTCAAGATCAAAGTACTGAAGAATCATGCCGAGCACAAGCGTCGCTTCGTGAAGGGCGAACTGCATGCCGATGCATGCCCTTTGGCCGTTGCCAAACGGTTTGTATGCGTGCGCCGGAATGCTGTCCATCTGCTCGAACCGTTCAGGCCGGAACGCCTCGGCATCTTCTCCCCAGACGCTTTGATCCCTGTGCAGTTTTGGGATGAGCACTGTGACGCTCTGGCCTTTCGGAATCAAGTATTTTCCTCCGATAACCGTTTCTTCTTTTGCGTAAAGAGCGAAAGCCGGCGCCGTCGGCCAAAGCCTTATCGATTCATTCAAAATCATTCGGATGTATTTCAGCTGCTGAACCTGTTTGTAGGAAGGAACGGGATCGGTCAGCACGCGGTCTGCTTCTTCATACGCTTTCTTAAGCTTATCCGGATGCTTCAGGAGCAGATAGATCGCAAACGATAATAAACCGCTCGTCGTCTCGTGCCCGGCGATCAAAAACGTAATGATTTGATAGCGGATATTCTCATCATCCAGTTTTTCGCCGGTCTCAGGGTCTTTCGCATGAAGCATAAGCGATAAAAGGTCATTTCCGCTTTCGCCGCCGGCCTGCTTCCGGTCAGCGATGATCCGATCAACAAGAGAAAACATCGACTCAACATCGCTGTCAAACTGCCGCTTCGTTTGGACCATCAGCTTATCCTGCAGCGGAAAGCGCTTCGTCTGTCTCATCGCTTCACTCAACCCCCGGACCATGCTCTCGATAAACGGATGCTGTCCTTCTCGGTAAAAGCTGTTAAAGCGGTAGTTAAATCCGCATAAGCCGATCGTATCCAGCGTCAGCCGCGTCATATCATCCGGTACATCAATGCTTTCATCCTGATTGAGTCGGGACCACTTTTGGATGAGCTGGACGGCGATGTCCTGCATCATGGGATGGTATCCCTTCATCGCTTTTTGGCTGAAGCTCGGCAGAAGGATATTGTGGGCTTTCCGCCAATTGGGTTCCTTCGTCCAGCTCGTAAACAGCCCGTCTCCGCTGAACTCGCGAACTTTCAATAGCCCCTTCCCCATGTTTTTGTCAAACCGGGACTCGTCAGAGACTTCTTTCACCAGTTCATGGCTGGACACAAATACCCCAATCGCATCCGCAAACTTAAATTGAAAGATAGGCCCCATCTCGTCCGCGATTTTCCAAAGAGACTGGGAGACCTTGTTTTTGTCAAGCAAAGGCAGGTTGCCGAGCGGCCCGTAAGTTTTAGGGATTGGAATTCCATTTAACATGTTCATGAAAATCATCCTTTCTGTTTTGAAAAAAGCTTTTCATCCATGATATTTGACAGCATGCCAGGAACATTCTTCAATCTCTTCGATCAGTCCGGTAGGATCTTCGATTTCCCCGGCTCTTACCAATTTCTGAATATGAACGAACGCCCCGAATACCACAGCCGACAAGATGTGAGAAGGCAAGGGGCGAATCAGGCCGGCCGCTTTCCCTTTTTCAAAAAATAAATAGACGAAATCCAGCAGTTCGTTCAAGACTTCACGGCTTTTCTCTGTCAGGTAATGTGAGGTTTTGTCAATTTCCAAAAAATAGAGCGCGTGGACATTTTCCTGAGAAAATTCGAAAAGGCAGCGGAAAATATGCTGAAATTGTTTTTTTATCCCTGCTGAATCTTCAGGATAGTCCTCCTCAATCTTTTCTTTAAATCTCTTCACACTATCTTGGAACAAGATGTTTACAAGGTCTTCCTTGCTGTCAAAGTAGCGGTAGATGGTGCCTGCACCGACGTTTGCCTTCTCGGCAATCATCGGAATGGTTGCGGCGTCAAAGCCTCGGTCTGCGAAAAGGACGAGCGAAGCCTCGATAATCTTCTGATATTTGCTTTCCGATTCCATTGATTTTGCCCTCCAAGCCAGCGGAATGAACGTTCATTCCGCTTTTTCCAATACACTCACTTTTTGACAGAACACTCGAAAATTCCTTTTTTAATATAAAATTTTTTAAAGAAAAACGAAAAAAGGGAGAATAGGCCCAACTGTTGACATGAGCTGAAATTCATAAATCGAATGAAGGAAGCACGGCTGTTCAATAGTATTCTTATATATTAATTACGATTAAAAAAGAGGAACTGATATGTCATCAGTTCCCTCTGCCATCGGATTATTTTGCTTTTTTGACTTTAAATTTGCTCGCTTTGCTCGTATTGCCGGCTTTATCTTTTGCAGTGACCGCTACAACGGTGTTTGCCTTTTGTTTTTTTATTTTGACGGAAAACGCGCCTTTTTTATCGGCCTTGCCGGTTCCAATCGTTTTCTTTCCTGCTTTGACGGTGATGGCGGCGTTTGCCTCGGCTTTCCCCTTAACGGCCGTGCTCTTGTTTGTCACCGTATTCACTTTCGGCGCGGGCGGGGGAGTTTTGTCAAGCACAGTGACGGCTTTCGCTTTGCTGGCATTCCCGGCTTTATCCTTTGCTGTTACACTGATGACCGTTCCGGCTTTTTGCCTGCTGATGTTCAGCTTGTATTCACCTTTACCGTTCGCTTTGCCGGAAGCGATCGTCTTTCCTTTTACTTTTGCGCTGACTTGCGCGTTTGCTTCTGTTTTTCCGTGAATCACCGTACTTTTATCGGAAACCGGATAAACTTTCGGGGCGCCTGGCGGGATAACGTCAGCCACCGTCATTTTGACATCGCCGCTTTCTCTGTAGTCATCAGCAGATGCGGAGATATACAAAACGGCATATTCTTTTTGCTTATTGATTTTCACTTTAAACGCTCCGGATGCATCCGCTTTACCTTGCGCGATCACTTTTTTGGACGCGTTTTTCACTTTGATCGTGTAGCCGGCAGCCGTTTTCCCCGTTACGGCAGTATCTTTGTTCGTGATGCGTTTGACGGACGGGTTTTTCGGCGCTTTTTCCACGACGGTTCTGAGCGAGGCTTCCGCCTGATAACCCGAAGCCGCGACATGAAGAACTTGCCCCGCCTTCTGGGCCGGAATTTTCACTGAAAACGCGCCTGATTTTGCGGCTGTTCCCGTGCCCAACACTTGCTTCCCTCGCAAGATTTTGACCGCCACACCGCTTTTGGCTGTGCCTGTCACTGCCGTATGGCGGTTTAAAACGGGATGAACCTTCATGTTCAGCTCAAAAATGCTGGCTGCGTGATAAACATTCAACCTCCCCCACCCGGAAACGAAATCATATCCGGGAATTTGAGCAGCCGGTTCTACATCCAGGTCATAGTCCGGATTTGGATTATCCTGTTCTTCAAATGCCACATCTGCTGTCGTCTCGGTCAATAGCTTAGCGACTTGCTTTGGTTTCAAGGACGGATTCTGTGACAAAAGAAGTCCCGCTGCAGCTGCAACATGCGGCGCCGCCATGGATGTTCCGCTCATATAAGTGACATTGCCGTCCGGAACGAGGCTTGGAATATCGGTTCCCGGCGCCACCATATCGAGACCTTTTCCATAATTGGAATAGTCCGAGACGAGATCGAGGTTATTGGTCGCCCCGACTGAAAGCGTATATTTCGAAGATGCAGGGTACGAAATCTCCGACACTCCGTCATTGCCGGTGGCGGCAACGATCGTCACATTTTTGGAAGCCGCGTATTTGAGCGCATATTCCATCACCCGGCTGTACGGTCCGCCAAGGCTCAAATTGATGACTTTTGCACCGTGGTCGGCAGCATAGATGATGCCGTTGGCAATCTGTTCCGTATCTCCGCTGCCTGAGGAATCCAACACTTTGACAGGCAGGATTTTGGCATAGGCATTGATTCCCGCCATTGAAAAATGGTTGTCTTGCGCAGCTGCGATGATACCTGACACGTGTGTGCCGTGGCCATTGTCATCCATCGCATCCGCGGTGCGGCCGATATAGTTATAGCCTTCGTCTTTTTTGACGCTGCCGCTTAAATCGGCAAGCGTATGATCAACACCCGTATCGACAACGGCGATTACTGTATCTCTCAGCTTTTTGCCTTTCATCAGCTTTTGAAGCTGTTCAAATTGTATATCTGCATTCGCAGCGCGGTTTTTGCCGTTATTTTTGAGCGACCATTGATATGGATACTGGGTGTCCGCTGACAGTGCTTCATATTGCTGAACCTGTTCGACGAATTCCACTTCAGGCATCTTGGCGATCTTGGCGGCTGCCGCCTGATATTGCTTTGCCGCCGCTTTGAATCCGGCAGAACGGCTTTCCTTCATTTCCACAACGTACATATCTTTAAATTCCGTTTTACTTTTACCAAAGGGTTCTAATGCCTTGACGCCAGAAGATTGGGCTTTAGATTTGAAAGAACCCAGTTTTTTGCCTTCTTTCAATTTTACAATATAGCGTTTTTCGGGCGCGCTTGATGTAGCTGTCGCCATCCCCGCTTTCTCCAGCACAGCCGATACTTTGCTGCCTGTTAATTGTTCGATGCCGATGTCTTTTGCGACTTGATCCAGCTGTTTTTTCAGCGATTCGGGAACGGACGCGCTTGCTGTTTCGTACAGACGGCTGATCGCTTTTTGATCATCATTCGTCATGGTGTATGCGCTCTCTTGTCCGTTTTTTGCGACATCGGCAAACAGCGGCTTCAGCTGCACCAAATCTTTGTAGACACTGTCTCTCATCGATTTGTTAAAGAGCATTTTTGCGCTTATGAATGGAGCTGCTTTATAGTAAAGGGAAGACAGCTCTTTTCCTTTTTCAGTTTTTGAAAGAACTTCATCCCTG
Organism: Bacillus sp. B19-2; assembly: GCF_022832475.1. Taxonomy (NCBI): domain Bacteria; kingdom Bacillati; phylum Bacillota; class Bacilli; order Caryophanales; family Bacillaceae; genus Bacillus; species Bacillus sp. B19-2. Next base: position 289,118 of record NZ_JALHKQ010000003.1, on the reverse strand, counting down.
ATCGTTCTTAACTGTTTTAATATGCCCTTGCCGGTTTCCCTTTCGGAGACGCTTAATTCTGCCGGACACTCTTCTTCCGCCTCCTGATTTGCCGGAGGCAGGGTGACGCCTTCATAGCTGATGGTGTAAGAAATATCTGTAATTGAAGTGGATTCGTTTTCTTCATCATGGTGATTTTCTACTTTTATGTAGTAAGGACCTTTCCAGGCAATCGGAAAATCGATTAAAGCGGGATTATTTTCATAGGAGTAGCCGTTGTATCTGTCAAACGTTTGCTGTTCAGCTGCGTTTTCCAGGCTGGAGTAGACGGAAATGTTCAGCTCTGCAGCTGATTTCAGTTTAACGCGGAAATGCGTGTCGTTTGCGAGTTCCTGATTTGAAGGATTGATTTTATACCAATGCACCTCATCATCGCTTTGAAATGACGCTTCAACAGGGGTCGCGCCGGTCAGTGTGGTTTCGTTAACCGGAACGCTGTGTTCGGCCGCCATTGTCTTCGCTAATGGCAGCTGGCCAAAAATCAATGCAACAAGGAGAAAGAAAGCAATTGAACTTTTCACGATCCTTTTGTTCATAAATACCTCCGGAAAATATAGTAAAAACGTTCACTTTGATATTAAACCATGTTTGCTATGTTATTGGAATACTTTTCTTTAAAAATCAAAAATATGATATTTAAGATCCGGTTTCAACTCTATCAAACATAAAAAATCCCTCTCGTATGAAAGGGATGCTCGTACAAAGCTCACGATTTTACCGCAGAAATACAGCAGTAATTTTCGTGCATATGTACCGTGATGTCTCTGAAATGGCTTTCTTCAAGCAGTTGCTTGATTTGCTCTTCTGAGTATAAGGAAAAGCCTTTTGTTTTTTTCGATTTTTTCATTTGCCCTTCCAGATGCACGGCGAGAAACAGCGTGCCGTCAACCTGTAAAACACGGTAAATTTCTTTTAATGTTTGTTTGAAATCCGTCCAAAAATAAAGGGTGTGGACTGAATATACTTTATGAAAAGAACGGTCCGGATAAGGAATGTTTTCGGCATAGCCGAGCTTCAATTCGGCTTTTCCTTCTTCTTTCATATGACGGATTCGCCGCTTCCCTTGCTTGACCATGCTTTTTGAAGCGTCTATGCCGCAGGCTTTGCCGCTTTCAAGCATCTCCGCGACCCGATAAAGCGCCGCTCCGCTTCCCGTTCCGATTTCAAGGATGCGCTCATGCGGACAGACATCCATTAAATTGATGGTCCATTCGTTTATATCATGATTTCCGTTTTCCATATATGACGCGACCCATTTCGACAACATGCCGCTCGGGCTCCGCAATTGTTTTCCAAGCCATTGTTCAAACACGTTCAAACACCTGCTTTAATTCTAATTAGCCCGCAAATCGTTCAAACGGGCCTTTCCCCACTCATATCGGTCAATGCACCGAATATTATAAGGATTTGCAAAAATAACTGCATTCTTTTGTTACATTCCATAACTAGACGGCTTCAGCTTTGAAAATGTTTCGCTTTATGAAAACTGTTTTTTTAATAATTTGGTCTATCCGCCCTTTCCACAACCTAAACCCATGCATAGTATATATGGAATTTTCACTAAAAGGTGGTGCTATTTATGGGCTTTGGTTACGGCGGCGGATGCTGCGGCGGCTGGGGAGGCTACCCTGGCGGATACGGCGGCGGATACGGCTATGGAGGCGGATTCGCGCTTGTTGTGGTTCTATTCATTCTTTTAATTATCATCGGCGCTTGTTACGTCTGCTAAATGAACAGGAGGGGGCTTTAAATCCCCCTCTTTTTATTTTGCCATTCAGTTTGTCCAAATAAAAAAGAGCAGAAAACAAACCGTTTTCTGCTCTTTCTCAATAGTACCAATAATGCGGCCAATACCCGAATTGGCGCGCCATCTCCATTCTTTGGCGCCGGTACGGATTACCGTATCCGTGCTTAAAAGAATGAGGCATTGATGTATACCCGTGGCCGATAAAAGGCATTCTGCCGTTTTTCTGCATGCTGTTCACCCGCATTCCTTGAATTGCTTGCTTCATATTATGCAGAAAAGCGGAGATGCGGAACTCGTTTCAGCCCCGGCTAAACCTGGTCCTTCTCCCGAGTGTAATGTGCCAACAGTTCCCTTCTATGCATCATCTTGATCTCCTCCTTTATTTTTTTCGCGCTTTAAGCTAGCGCTGGCTGTTCATGTAAAGATATTTCAGCTGCAGGTCTTTCATTTCATTGTACATTTGTTCAATTTCGTATTCTCGCTCGTACTCTTCCGGACTTTTAAATCGTCTCTGAATGGTTAGTGTTAAGAAGAATAGATTTATTGTCACATCGCTCACCTCCTTTCAAGTTCGCTAAAAACAAAAACAGCCCGCAGATCATCTGACAAACCTGCGGGCGCAAACAAAAACCGCCAGATAAAAACGAATCGCGTCTTTATCTTGCGGGAGGAGCAGCGTATGATTATGCCTAACTTCCTAACGGACCGGCTGTGCTGAAAAAGCATCGGTTAAGGAAGGGCACAATCTCTCCCACAGGTTTGATGAATCATGGTATTGGCATTCACAAAGTCTAATGTATGTAGTCAGTGCTGGTTTCATGTTCATCAACCTCCTTTGCTTTTTGTTTACTTTGTAAGTATATCCATCAAATTCCTGTTTGTAAACCGTTTTTTTAATAAATGGACGGATTGATCAAGCAAAAAAAGCGGAGAGCCCCTCTCTGAGTCTCTCCGCTTACGATTCTTCCATCTCGTCTAATTGTCTTTTATATTTGAGCGAGCGCTTCACACAATAGAAAGCTCCTCCCAAAAAGCCGCATGTCGCGAGCATCATTGTCACCTTTTGGCCGGTTTCCAAACCTTGGCCGGGAATGACCGATCCGATATATAAAAATGCGCTTACGCTGAGAAGCGTAAAAGCAAACTGCTTATAGTCTTCCATCAGCGATTTGACTTTTTTCTTCTGCATGTCATGATCACCTGCTTTTGATTCATAATGGATATGATTCAGGATAACATAGATTGACAGATGACCAGACATGTAAATTCAGCCATTTTAAGAAAGCGGGGCCAGCGCTTGCTGCAAGTCTTCCAACAGATCGTCAATATCTTCTACCCCGGCGGAAATGCGGATCAATCCGTCTGTAATGCCAAGCTCCAGCCTGCGTTCACGCGGGATCGAAGCGTGAGTCATCCGCGCCGGCACCGAAATCAGGCTTTCAACCGCGCCAAGGCTTTCGGCAATCGTAAACCATTTCAGACGGCCAAGGACAAGGTCCACGTTCTCTTCTTTTCCGATATCAAACGAGATCATGCCGCCGAATCCCGTGCTTTGCCGCTTGGCAAGCTCATGTCCCGGATGGGACGGCAGCCCTGGATAATAAACCTTTTTGACGACGGGATGATCGTCTAAAAAAGCCGCGATTTTCCTGGCATTTTGCTCATGGGCTTCCATTCTCAAGCCAAGGGTCTTCATACCTCTCATTAAGAGCCAGGAATCCTGAGGCCCGAGAATCCCGCCTGTAGAATTTTGAATGAAATGAATCTCTTCTGCGAGTTCCTTCGAGGCTGTCACAACCAGTCCGCCGACGACATCACTGTGTCCGCCCAAGTACTTCGTCGCGCTGTGAAGGACGATATCGGCTCCCAACGAAATTGGGTTTTGAAAGTACGGCGTGTAGAAGGTGTTGTCGACTATCAGCAACAGGCCGTGCTTTTTCGCTGTTTCAGCGGCTTTCTTGATGTCCGTGATTTTCAATAAAGGATTTGTCGGCGTCTCAACATAAATCGCCTTTGTATTCGGCTTGATCGCTTTTTCGATGTCTTCAATGCTGCTCGTGTCACTGAAGGTCGCTTCAATACCGATGCGATTCATTACCTTTGTCATCACGCGGTATGTGCCGCCGTATACATCATCTGTCAACACGATGTGATCGCCGCTTTTAAAAAGCATCATGACCGCTGTGATCGCTGCCATCCCAGAGCCGAACGCGTAGCCTGCTGCACCGCCTTCAACATCCGCGATCAAGGATTCGAGCGCCGTTCTTGTCGGATTTCCCGTCCGGGAATATTCGTATCCTGTATGCTGTCCGGCGCGCGGCTGTTTGTACGTGCTGACTTGGTAAATAGGAACCGATACCGCCCCTGTTTGTTCGTCTCCTGTAATGCCGCCGTGAATCATTTTCGTTTTTGGCTTCATCTCATATTCCTCCTTCGTAAATTTTTTTGCTTAAATAGCGGTCGCTGCTGTCGGGGAAAATTGTCACAATGTTTGTGCCGGCTTTCGCTTTTTCGGCTTCTTTCAACGCGGCAAACAACGCGGCGCCTGATGAGCTTCCGATCAGAAGCCCTTCCTTTTCAGCGGCTTCTTTTACAAGCCAGAACGCATCTTCGTCAAGCACGGTGTAAATCTCATCGAAATGGCTTTCGTCCATATATTCCGGAATGAATTCCATTCCGATTCCTTCGGTTTTATGTCCGCGCGGTTCCCCCCCGTTTAAAATCGAGCCTTCAGGTTCAACAATAACCGTTTTAATGGACGGATTTTTTTCTTTTAGAAACTTGGCGGTTCCCGCAAAAGTGCCGCCTGATCCCGCGCCGGCGACGAAGACGTCAATCCGGCCGTCAAGATCATCCCATATTTCCGGGGCGATCGTTTTATAGTAAGCCAATGGATTTACTGGGTTTTTAAACTGCAAAATGCAATAAGAATCGGGAATCTCCTTCTCAAGGTCAAGTGCCTTTTCAATCGCGCCCTTCATTCCGGCACTTCTGGGGGTATGAACAATTCGAGCGCCGAGCGCTTTCATGATCGACTGTTTTTCCATGCTGAAATGCTCGGGCACGCAAAAAACGGGTCTAATCCCGTGCTTTCTGGCGGCGAGGGCCAGCCCGATTCCGGTATTGCCTGCTGTCGCCTCAATGACCGTTCCACCGGGTTTCAGCTTTCCCGAATCGACGGCTTCAGCAATCATCACTTCTCCGAGCCGGTCTTTAATGCTGCCTCCCGGATTCATCATTTCAAGCTTTGCATATATGTTAACACCGCTGGGGATGTGAAAATTCATAATCTGCAGAAGCGGCGTTTTGCCGATCAATTGGGTGATGTCCTTGATCACATTCATGTTCCTTCCTCCTTCAAGAGGTGCAAAACAGAGGGGGGCTCCCCCCTGTTTTTAATTGATTCTTTTGATCATGCGGAGCACAAGATCTGTCGAATGCTTGGCAGCTTGCTCCAAAAATTGGTCAAATGAAATTTCTGACTCTTTTCCGGCGATGTCTGAAAGCGCCCTGATGACAACGAACGGCGTATTAAATTGATAAGAAACCTGCGCGACAGCAGCCGCTTCCATTTCAACCGCGTAAAGGTCTTCAAACTTGCCGCGGATGAATGCCACGCGGTCAGGATCGCTCATAAAGGAATCGCCTGTTGCAATCGTTCCTTTGACAACCTGAATGTGTCCCAGTTCAGACGCTTCGTCTTCCGCCGCTTTGATCAATGTACTGTCGGCCTTGTATGCGGCCGGCAGATTCGGAACCTGTCCATATTCATAATCAAATGCCGTGACATCGACATCATGATGGCGGACTTCGGTCGAGATGACGATGTCTCCGACATTAAGCGAATGATGGAAGCCGCCGGCTGATCCGGTGTTGATGACAACGTCCGGTTTAAAGCGGTCGAGCAGAATCGTCGTGCTCATGGCTGCATTGACTTTGCCGATGCCGGACTTTAAAAGTACGACTTCTTTTCCTTCATAAAATCCGCTGGTAAATTCACAGTTTGCGATGACTTCTTGGTTCGTCTGTTCGAGCTTGCTTCGCAAAATCGTGACTTCTTCTTCCATTGCTCCGATAACTGCGATTTTCATATCTTAAAACTTCCCTTCAAATTACAATTTTGCCGCTTCCATTACCCAGACAAAATCATTATGCTTTTGAAAGGCGATACTGAATTGTTCTGAGGTAAAGATCGTTTCCATCTCCGAAATCGTCGGATAATGTTCCGTTTCAAGGTCTTCCGCCAATTGCAGGAATCCTTTTTCCTTCGCATTTTTAACAGCGGCAGAGAAGGCTTCCCGATCCTTGAAGACGGTATCAGCAAACACTATTTTACCATGCTTTCCGAGCATTTTTCCATATCGCTTCACAGCCTCCCGCTTCTCTTCGTTTGTCAGGTGGTGAAACGCATAGGAACTGACAATCGTGTCGGGAGAAAACGGCGGTTCCGGAAAGTCGAGAAAGTCTCCGTCAACGATCACTGCATTCTCCGCTAGCTTTGCCTCGGCAATTTTCCTCATTGCTTTTGAAGGTTCTACACCTGTGACTCCCTTTCCGGCTGCCAGCAATTTTGCAGTCAGATTGCCAGTGCCGACGCCGAATTCAAGAACTTTATGCCCGGAGCGGCTGACGACATCATTCAAAATGCCGTCGTAGTTGCGAAATACTTCTTTGTACTGAAGATCGCGGCCAACTACTGTATCATCATAAGAATTTGCCCAGTTCTCAAATAAAGGAATGAACTCTCTTCCCATTTTATCGTCACTCTCCATCTATTTTTACAATTCCTATAAGTATAGTATGATTTATTCGGTTGATTAGTTCTTATCCTACCACAAGTCGTTCGTTTTGGGTACAAAAAAGGCTTGGTTATATTTCCCTTGTCACCCGGCCGCTTCTCTGCTTTAATAAAAAATGACTTGAAACGAATGGAGGATTGGTTTATGAACTTCGGGCTCGATCTGATCAAAGATAAAATTGAGTTTTTTGAGGCGCTGAGCTTAGAGGAGCTTGAAAAAAAGATCAGTCAGCAGATTGAAAACAACCAGGCGATTTTGCTGAGGGTCCATTCGGTTTCCCATCAGACAGCAGTCATTGACGGACGGATCCACTACAGCGCAGTCGTTCATTTTAAAGCCGAATCATAAAAAAAAGCGCCCGGTTGTTAAAACCGGACGCTTTTTTCTTTATTTCAACTGTTCAACTTTTGTCGGCTTCCAGCCTTTTCCGTCAACCCAAGTAATGGCTACCTGGTATTTGACGCCGGTGTCCTTCGCCTGAATGGTTCCTTTCGCATCTTGCGGGCTGCCGTTGTTTCCGAGCCAGATCAACGTCATGTTATCCTGGGAAACCCCTGTCGCATATGAAATGGCTTCAAGCATTTCTTTCCAGTCTTGTGAAGAAGAATCATATGTTGCGGTATGCTGTCCGCTCTGTTGTGTGCCGACAGGCTTCCAGTCAGGATTGATGATCGTTTTTTCAACATTGGCGCTTGAACCGCCTTCTTTCACTTCGGCTCCTTCAAACGGATCATCTGATGTTGATTTGTCCTCGTCTGAAGCAGATTCTTTATCCTTGTCCGAGTCGGAATCGCTGTCTTCTTTGTCGGCAGAATCGCTTTTTCCTTTGTCCTCATCTTTTACATCTTCGTCAGACGTTTGTTTCTTATTGTCGGAAGCAGGTGCTTCTGTCGTCTGTTCAGAATCGTTTTTCGAAGCATCTTGCTGCGCCTGCTCCTTCGGGCTGTTCATCATCAGACTGCTGGCGACGACAACAATTAATACCAATACGATGCCTATTAAAATGTTAAGCACAAGATTCGCTTTCCTGCGCTTATCACGATTTTCAAAACGAGATTCCCTTGTTTCGCTCAAGTTCATTGCACTCCTTTTTCCCTCTTGCCTCGCTTTCTATTTTATCATCACCTGAGGCATTCTTCTATGTCTGCTTCTTTTCAATTTCATATACTTTTTTAACAATATCATAAAATACGGCATTTGTCGCAGCCTTGCTATCCGGCGTATCCATATGGACGACGACGAGCGCATATTTCGGCTTGTCCGCTGGAAAATAACCTGCGAACCATTTATGATAGAGCGTTTTTTTATCATCTGTCGTCCTGCCTGTCTGCGCTGTGCCCGATTTTCCCGCTACATTGTACGGAAGATCGCTGAAGCGCCGGCCTGTCCCCTTTTCAGAGGTGACGACTTTTCTGAGCAGTTTCTGCAGCTTTTGCGCTGTATACTGATCGATTTTCTCCCCTGGGAGCTTGTGATCTTTAAAAGCCGTCATCAATGTGCCGTTTTTATATTCGATCTGGTCTGCGATCTTGACTTGTTTTTTCTCTCCGCCTCTTGCGATGGTCGCCATCATGTTGGCGATTTCCAACGGGGTCAGCTTCACATTTTTTTGGCCGATGGCGGTCTGGGCTACAGCTTTTTTAACTTTCTTGTCCTTTTCATCCCCCCAGATTGATCCGGCAGTTTCATGATAAAACTGTCTGAACTCATCTTCATGATACAGCTTCCCTTCCCAGCCGACCCGTCCGGTCAGCCCAAGCTTTGCGGCGGTATCTTCGATCACGGAGCTGTTTTTTTCAACGAGCTGTCCGGCAAGATTTGTAAACGTGTAGTTGCAGCTTTCCGCAAAACTGTCTTCCAAGCTGAGCTTTCCTTTGTCTTCTCCGGCCTCACCGTACAGGTTTAAATTGCAGTTAAAGGTTTTTGACGGATGGTCCAAGCCGTTTTCGATCGCTGCCGCGGCAATCACGGTTTTAAAAACCGAGCCGGGATATACCGGTGTCAGCATATAGTTCTGCCTTGTTTTTTGCGATGCCATGTTGAGATCGGGCTTGCTCGCAATCGCCGCCACGCCGTTCGTCTCGATGTCAAGCAGAACCGCCCCGCCTTTATCAAGCTGATGGTCAGCCAGTACATCTTCCATTGCCCGCTGAACCTTTTTGTCGATCGTTGTTTTGACTTGCAGCGGGTAAAACGGATTTGCATCTGCCGTATATTTGACGTCCATACCGAACAAAGGGTTTCCCAATCCGTCCACATGATACAACAGTTTTGTGTCTTGTTCAGGGAGCAGGAATTCATCAAATGTCCGCTCCATGCCGAAGGTGCCGATTTTCGTACTGATGGAGAGGTCGTCTTTATCGGGATATTTTCGTCGGAGAAGGTCCGGGTCTTGATTGGTCATACCGAGCGTATGCGAAGCCAGCCTGTTCTTTTCTGTTTCTTCTATGTATACGCCGTAAACGCCGGGATATTTCAGTTTATTGATTTTTTCGAGAGCTGTCTTTGAAACGGACGCTCCTTCATGTGTTGTGAGAATCACAGGTTTTTTCGCATGCTCAAGCTTATTCTCGAGCTCATCTTTTGTCATGTTTAAAATGTCGGCTGCTTTTTCGGCCGGCCATGACTGATGTTTTAAAAAAGGAAATAAGACGATGGCCGGTTTTTGTCTGACGGACAAATGTTCGCCGTTCCGATCTAAAAAAGATCCTCTCCCGTCTGAAATCCGAACTTCCTCCGTGCGCTGTTTGACGCTTTCCTGGATTAAGTTCACATTCCGTTTAGAAAAGGATTCGGTAAAAAACAGTTGAATTTCAGCGAGCCTGATCAGCAGAAATAACAGGGCAGCCGAAATGATAATCGACACCCACTTCATGCGCTTTTGCCATTTCATAATAAAAACACCTCATCCACATTGTGGACGAGGTCATCGTTTGCTAAACAAATTTTATGAAATTTTCACAATCTTTACAAGCATTTCGCCGCCCGGTGTTTGTACGGTTACTTCGTCCCCGACCTGTTTGCCGAGAAGGCTTTTCGCGATTGGGGAATCGTTCGAGATTTTCCCTTCAAACGGGTCGGCTTCCGCGCTGCCCACAATGGTATAAGATTCTTCTTCACCGTCAGGAAGCTCCGTAAATGTAACGGTTTTTCCGAGGCCGACGATATCTGAGTTTGCACCGTCGTCTTCGATGATCTTTGCGTTGCGGATCATATTGTCAAGGGTTGTGATGCGCCCTTCTACAAAAGCTTGTTCTTCTTTTGCTGAATCGTATTCGGAGTTTTCGGAGAGGTCTCCGAAGCTTCTTGCCACTTTAATACGTTCAACAACTTCTTTGCGTTTAACCGTTTTCAAATACTCAAGTTCTTCTTCCAGTTTTTTCTTTCCCGTTTCTGTCATAGGAAATACTTTCTCTTGTGCCATGTTCCTTCACTCCTTCTAGTTGGTTCCTCATCACTTGTATGTGAGGTATAGACTTGAATATACAAGAATGAGGACAACCCTTGTCCCCTTCTTCTCTCCCATATTTGTAAAGTATCATATAAACCGGATGGAAGGCTCCGGTAAATGGTGCTTATACAGTTAAAGAAGGGCTCAGGATGAGAACCCTTCAATTTCTATACATAATATGGTCAGAGTTGTGTTTGTCTATGCTATGTTATTATAAAATCGCGTTTTGTTCAAGAATAGTTTGTATTTTTGTTACCATCAGGTCGATGGCGACGCGGTTTTGTCCGCCCTCCGGAATAATGATATCGGCATAGCGTTTCGTCGGTTCGACAAACTGATTATGCATTGGTCTGACGACTGAGATATACTGCTCGATGACAGAATCGATCGAACGTCCTCTTTCTTTTATATCTCTGACCATCCTTCTGATGATCCGCAGGTCGGCATCCGTATCGACATACAGCTTGATGTCCATTAAGTCGCGGAGCCTTTCATCCTCGAGAACAAGGATTCCTTCCAAAATAATAACATCTTTCGGATCGACGTGCACGACTTCCTCTGAACGCGTATGCAGCTTGTAATCGTAAATCGGCTTTTTGATCGGCCTGTAGGCAAGCAATTCGTTTAAATGCTCGATCAAATAGTCATTATCAAATGCAAGCGGATGGTCGTAGTTCGTGTTCAACCGCTCTTCAAACGGCAGATGGCTCTGATCTTTATAATATAAATCCTGTTCGAGCATCAAGATCGAATGACCTTTAAACTGTTCATAAATGGATCTGGTGACGCTCGTTTTTCCAGATCCGGAGCCTCCCGCTATGCCGATAACTACCGGTTTTTTCCCCATGCCATTACTGCCCCTTTCTCATCATGTTGCTAGGATATATCTTGTTGTCCACTTTAAATTTGACGATCTGCAGGGGATGGCGGGCTGCATCAAGCACATTGCCTTTTTCGTCCCAAATCGTGTCAATTTTGCATGTGAAATTTTCGATTTCCGGACCGAAAAATTCGACTTCATCTCCGGTTTTAAAGAAGTTTCGCTGCTGGAGCGTGACCATTTTTGTCTGTTCATCATAATCAAGGACAAGTCCGGCAAAGTCGTATGTTGTCTTTTTGCCGTGGACGCCGAACATCTGCTCTTCATATCCGGGGGTTCCTTCAAAGAAAGCAGGCGCTGTGTCTCTATTGGCGCATTTGTCCAGTTCTTTCAGCCATTCTTCTTTGATGACGAAATTTTCGGGGTCAGCGCAATAAGAATCGATCACTTTTCTGTACACACTGACGACTGTCGCAATGTAGTGGATCGACTTCATCCGGCCTTCGATTTTCAGGCTGTCGATGCCCATTTCAATCATTTGTGGAATCGATTCGATCAGCTTCAGATCTTTCGGGCTCATCGCAAACGGTGCATCGCCTTCTTCATATAAAGGCAGTGCATTCGCTCCATCCGTCTGATACAAATCATAGTCCCATCGGCATGACTGGCAGCAGCCTCCGCGGTTAGAGTCTCTGGCCGTCATATGGTTGCTGAGCACGCAGCGGCCGGAATAAGCGATGCACATCGCACCGTGTATGAATGTTTCGATTTCAATATCCACTTTTTCTTTCATTTCTCTGATCTCAAGTGCGCTCGTTTCGCGCGCGAGCACGACCCGCTCAAGGCCTTCTTCCTTCCAGAACTGAACGGCTTTCCAGTTTGAAAGGGACTGCTGGGTGCTCAAATGCACTTCCAGCTTCGGCGCGACCTTGCGGCATGTTTCAATGATCAGGGGGTCAGCGACGATAATGCCTGATACACCTGCTCCCTCGAGATCGCGCAAATAGTCTTCTAGCCCGTCGAGATTTTCTTCATGCGCAAAAATGTTTGTCGTCACATAAATTCTTGCGCCGTATTTTTTCGCAAATTCGACACCTTCAGCCATTTCTTCAATTGAAAAGTTATCTGCGTTTGAGCGGAGTCCATATTCACGTCCGCCGATAAATACAGCGTCTGCGCCATAGTGGACAGCGATTTTCAGTTTTTCCAAATTTCCCGCCGGAGCAAGAAGTTCTGGTTTTTTCGTAATGACGCGTTTTCCATCAACGATTTTGGAAATTTTATCTTTTACTGCAGACATGGCTATCCCTCCTTTTAGTATACTGTTTCTTTGAAAAAGAATCCGGTATCGATGCTGCGGTTTGCAGGCTGCAGCTGTTCGATCCGCTCGATCCATTGGTCTTTCTTGTCTTCGTATGCTTCTCTGTCTGCGATGCAAAGGTCGATGGCTTCGCGGTACATGGCCGTTACCTCAGTCATGTATTCGACCGATTTTAAAATTCCGTCGATTTTAAATGAATCGATGCCGGCATCGATTAAATCCTCAAGCTCATCAATGATGCAGACGTCATTCGGACTCATGATGTGCGTGCCGTTTTCGTCTTCGAAAATCGGATATTTGTTACCGCGTTCTTGATCATGAAGATACATGCCTTTTTCTTTTTTCTTTCCCTCGATATCCATGACTTTTCCCTGGTATTCAAAATAGTTGCCGATCAGGGAGCGCTTTGACTGGAACATGCATGTCATGCCGTGAACCTGAATTTCAATCTCGACTTCAGCTTTCTCTTTAATCTCAACGATGCTGTCCATGTTGAGCTCTCTTGCGAGCACCGCGCGCTTCGCGCCCTTTCGCCCCCAATAGTTGCAGGAATAATGGTTGGTTGCGGTCGTTTCCGTATTCCAGTGAAGTTTCATGTTCGGCGCTGATTCCCGTGCGGCCATCAGTACGGCGGGATCGCCGAAGACAACCGCATCGGCGCCTGCCCCGTCCAAGAATGAAAGATAGTCATTCAGTTCTGGCACCCGGTCATTGTGAAAAATTGCGTTCACCGCAACATATACTTTTGCACCTTTTTGATGAGCCTGAATGATGGCTTCCTTTACTTCCTCTCTGGAAAACTCCCCGGCTAAACGCAGACCGAACCTTTGTTCACCGATGATAAACGCATCGGCGCCTGCCTCTGCCAAAGGCTTAATATCCGAAACAGCCGTCGGCGTCACAAGCAGTTCAGGCTTTTTCATATCCGTTCACCTCTTTTTTGGCTGACGGCCAATCCGTCGCCCACAGGCAGGATCGCCGTGTGGTAGTCAGGATGCTCCATCAGCCAATGATTGTAATGATCTATTTTCGATACAAGCTTTTTGATGCGCTTGTTTTCGATCTGATTGTAATCTGATGCGACAAGGCCTTTGAAAAGGACATTGTCAGTAAAAATGATGCCGTCATCGGCGAGCATTTTTTCATATATACTGAAAAACTTCTGATACTGGCCTTTTGCGGCATCGATAAAAAGCGCATCATAAGGAGCCATCGATTGAACGGCGTCCGATTCGCTGAGCGCATCGCCGAAGAACACGTGAATTCTGTTTTCAAGCTGGAATGACCGGATGTTTTTCAGCGCTTCCCGATACCTGTCTTCATCGCGCTCGATCGTAAAGATTTCAGCTTCGGGAAGGGCAAGTGCCATCCGAATCGCCGAATAACCGATGGCGGTACCGATTTCAAGAATTTTTTTCGGATTTTTAAGTGAAAGTAGCTGCAGGAGCACTTCGATTCCTGTCGGTTCCATAATGGGCACGCCATGCTTTTCGGCATAGGCCTCCAGTTTCATAATTTCAGCCGGCCTTTGCTTTAGCAGCTTTTCAAGATAGCCGGTCAATTCTTCGTGTCCAATCTTCACGGGCAGATGGCCTCCCTTTCATAAAAAAGAGCCTTAGGTCAGATGTGCAGCACTCTCCTAAAGCAGTCGACTGTCTTTTCTCAATAAACAACCCGATATATTTTATCATAAAACCTTTGTATTTGCGAATAAAAGGAGAGTAATTTTTACTCTCCTTTTTCCTGCGTGTTCGTAATGTATTTGGCTTTTGCTTTATTGTGTTCTTCAAGCGTTTTTGTAAAGACGACTTCCCCATTTTTCTTTGCAAGGAAATAAACATAGTCTGTTTGCTCCGGGTTTAAGGCCGCTTCCCAGGAGCTTTCTCCCGCGTTCGCAATCGGCCCGGGCGGAAGACCGGTATGTTTGTACGTATTATACGGGGAATCCGCTTCAAGATCTTTGTACATGACACGGTTTTTATGTTCCCCCAGCGCATATAAAACGGTCGGATCCGTTTGCAATGGCATGTTTTTGCTGATGCGGTTGTAAAAGACGCTGGAGATTTTGTGCCGGTCCGCTTTTTCGGTAGCTTCTTCTTCAATTAACGAAGCCATCGTCAAGGCTTTGTGGACGGACATCTTTTTGTCTTTCATCTGCTTTTCATACTTTTCAGCCAGCTGATCTGTTTGTTTGATCATCGCTTCGATGATTGCGTCCAGTTTCGTCTCAGGGTCGTAAAACGGATATGTCGCAGGATACAGGTATCCTTCAAGCGGATGCTTGATATTCTTGTTTAGCACGTCGTCGGTGATCAGTTTCGGATACTTCTGTTTTAATCGGCTGATGAATTCGCGGTCATCCAGCTTTTTCATAATGTCCGCTTCCGAGTAGTTGGTTTGTCCGGCGATGATAGCTGCGATTTCCTGGAGCTGCCTTCCTTCAGGAACGGTAATTTTAAATGCCGGTACATGCGAAGCGCTTGTCAGCTTTTTGACCATGCCGGCCGCATCCATCGACTGGCTGAGCTGAAAATTCCCCGCTTGAAAGCCGGAGGCATTTTTAAATTTCACATAAGCGATAAATACTTTTTCGTTTTTAATTAAGTCCTCTTTTTTCAGTTTGGCGGCGATCGACGTAACGGTCGATCCTTCCGGAATATAGACGTTGACCGTTTTTGCATTATTTTTATCGACCGGTTCGAGCGCCGATTTGATGTAGAGTGAAACAGCGCCTGCGGTTAAAATCAGCAGAACCGCGGCCACAGTCAGCCAAAACTTTATTTTATGTTTAAGGAGTCTTTTTATAAACGGTTTCTTAGTCTGATCTTCAAACATTGGTGTCCTCCTCTCCTCCCACGGTCTATACTACATGATTCGTTATCATTCGGCAATTTATTACAAAAAGATTTAATAAAAAAAGCCGCCTGTCGGCAGCGTGGCGCAAATGATTGGAGATGCCCATTTAAAAATGACAAAATCCTAAAACGGTTTAAGTTTTAGGATCTTGTCAAGCGGTTCAGCCGCTGCTTTATTCTTCTTCGTCTTCATCCGCTAAAAACGTGTTCAGCGTCTCTTCGATCATATCCCACTCTTCTTCTGTTTCAATCGGCATCAGTTCGCCGTCTTCTCCGGCTTCATTCGGTACGAAGCTTGAAGCATGGATCTCGATCTCTTCCTCGTCCTGTGCTTCAACCGGATAATAAAGCACGTATGACTTGTTAAACTGATCGCTGTCAAATGTGAAGAGCACTTCACACAGCTGTTCGTTTCCTTTATCGTCTACAATCGTAATGTTTTTTTCTCCGTGTTCCATCTTGATCACCTCATGAGTTTAGGCTGTCGAGATATCCTTGAAGGATCATCACGGCCGCCATTTTATCAATTACTTTTTTTCTTTTCTGCCTGCTTACATCTGCTGAAATCAGCATTCTTTCGGCCGCCATTGTCGAGAGGCGCTCGTCCCAAAGCACGACGGGAACTTGAAACGTTTCTTCAAGCACTTCCGCGAACTTCCGGCTCGCTTCCCCCCTCGGGCCGACGGTTCCATTCATGTTTTTGGGAAAACCGAGTACAATCTTGTCAATCACATAGTCTTTCGTCAATTCGGCGAGGCGGTTTAAGCCGTAGTCACCGCCCGCCTCGTCGATTTTAATCGTTTCTATCCCTTGAGCCGTCCAGCCCATTTCATCGCTCAGCGCTACGCCGAGCGTTTTCGAACCTAAATCCAGACCTAATATTCGCATGCTTGTTTACGCCTCTTTATGCTGTTCTAAGTACGATTTAACCAATTCTTCGATTATCTCGTCTCTTTCTATTTTCCGAATCAGGTTACGTGCATCTCGATGCCTTGGAATGTAAGCGGGATCTCCTGATAGCAGATATCCGACAATTTGGTTGATCGGGTTGTAGCCTTTTTCCTGAAGCGCATCATGGACAGTTATCAGCACTTCATTCACATTGGTTTCCATCGAATCGTCGGAAAAGTTAAATTTCATCGTCTTATCAAATGAGCTCACCGTTTTGCACCTCTTTCCCAAATTCGCAGGCAAAGTTTCAGCCTGATTACCTTCTAATCACCATTCTACACCACAACGGCTATTTATAAAACGGATTTTACCCATTCTTCCGCAGATGCTAATGCTTCAGCAAGCCGCTCAGGCTGTTTTCCTCCCGCCTGCGCCATGTCCGGACGGCCGCCTCCGCCGCCTCCGCATGCTTCTGCGACTTGCTTGACAAGCTTGCCTGCGTGGAAACCCCGCTCTATTAAATCTTTTGTAACTCCGGCGGAAATATTCACTTTTTCATTTTGAACCGCCCCGAGAACGATGACGGCTGAGCCCAGTTTCGCCTTCAGATCGTCAACCATTGTGCGCAGGTGATTCATATCTTTGGCATTCACTTTTTCTGCGAGCAGTTTGATTCCGTCAATTTCTTTTACTTTTTCTAAAATCTCTCCGGCTTCTTTATTTCCCAGTTTCGCCAATAAAGATTCGTTTTCTCTCTGAGCTTCTCTCAGATCAGACTGGAGCGCTTCGATCCGTTTCGGAACTTCCTTCACGTTGGTTTTCAGGACTTCTGCCACCTGCTCGAGAAGCTCCAGTTTGGCGTTCATCTCTTCGTAAGCGCCCTGCCCTGTTACCGCTTCGATCCTGCGGGTGCCGGCCCCGATGCCTGATTCGGACACGATCTTAAAGAGGCCGATTTCAGCTGTGTTTCTCACGTGGCAGCCTCCGCACAGCTCGATACTGTAGTCGCCGACCTGAACGACGCGGACGATGTCTCCGTATTTTTCGCCAAACAGCGCCATGGCTCCCATCGCTTTCGCTTCATCAATCGGTTTTAAGTCGATTTGCACAGGAATCGATGCCCAAATTTTTTCGTTCACTTTTGTTTCAATTTGTTCGAGTTCTTCCTTAGTCACCTGTCCAAAGTGAGAGAAGTCAAAGCGCAGACGGCTGTCAGTGACTAGCGAGCCGGCCTGGTTGACATGCGTACCGAGCACATCTTTCAGCGCCTGATGAAGCAGGTGTGTCGCGGTATGGTTTTTGACAATGTCTTTTCTGAGCCGCTCCGTGACTTCTGCGGTCACGCTCATGCCTCTTTTAATTGCGCCGCTTTCCACGATCCCTTCATGGAGGTGCTGGCCGTTCGGCGCTTTTTTAACGTCTGTGACGCGAATAACGGCATCCCCGCTTTTAACCCAGCCTTTATCACCGATTTGTCCGCCGCTTTCAGCATAGAACGGGGTTTTTTCCAAGATAAACTGAACCTTCTTGCCTTCTTGAACGAGGTCGGCAAGTTCCCCGTCTTGAAGAAGCTCGGCTATTTTGGTTTCCGTCTTGATATGGGAATAGCCGATGAACTCGCTTTCTGTCATGATATCGCGGAGAGCGCCGCCTTGAACCTGCATGCTGCCGACATCCTGGCGCGCCTGCCGAGCCCGTTCGCGCTGCTTGTCCATCTCGCGCTCAAATCCGTCATGATCGACTTCCATGCCTTCATCTTCGGCGTATTCTTCGGTCAGTTCAACAGGGAATCCATACGTATCATACAGTTTAAAGACATCTTCCCCGGAAATGATGCGGTTTCCTTTTGCTTTTTCCTTTTGAATCACTTCTGAGAGAATCGCCAAGCCCTCGTGCAATGTTTCATGGAAGCGTTCTTCCTCTGTTTTGATGACTTTCGCGATAAAGTCCGCTTTTTCTTTGACTTCGCCGTAGAATGCGGCCATGATGTCGGCAACTACCGGAACGAGTTCATACATAAACGGACGGTTGATATTGATGGACTTCGCATAGCGGACAGCGCGGCGAAGCAGCCTTCTGATGACATAGCCGCGCCCCTCGTTTGACGGAAGCGCTCCGTCACCGACCGCAAACGCAGCCGTCCGGATATGGTCGGCCACAACCTTAAATGCCGTATCTTTTTCAGCAGATGTGCCGTACTTTTCTCCTGAAATGGCTTCTGTCGCCTTGATGATCGGCATAAACAAATCCGTATCATAGTTCGTCTTGGCGTCTTGAATAACAGATACCATCCGTTCAAGACCCATCCCCGTATCGATGTTTTTCTTCGGAAGCGGTGTGTATGTTCCATCAGGATTGTGGTTGAACTCGGAGAACACAAGGTTCCATACTTCAAGGTAACGCTCGTTCTCCCCGCCCGGGTAAAGCTCCGGGTCAGACGGGTCATTTCCATAATCTTCACCGCGGTCATAGAAAATTTCGGTATTCGGTCCGCTCGGGCCTTCGCCGATATCCCAGAAGTTCCCTTCCAGTCTGATGATCCGTTCCTCAGGAACGCCGATTTTTTTTGACCATAATTCATATGCTTCGTCATCTTCCGGATGGACCGTGACTGACAGGCGTTCGGGATCGAAGCCGATCCATTTTTGATCGGTTAAAAATTCCCAGGCCCACTCGATCGCTTCTTCTTTGAAATAATCGCCGATCGAAAAGTTCCCGAGCATTTCAAAGAACGTATGGTGGCGGGCTGTTTTCCCGACATTTTCAATATCGTTCGTCCTGATTGATTTTTGAGCGTTGCAGATGCGCGGATTCTCCGGCACAACCCGTCCGTCAAAATATTTTTTCAGCGTCGCCACTCCGCTGTTGATCCAAAGCAGGGAGGGATCTTCATGCGGAATAAGAGAGGCGCTCGGTTCAACGGCATGCCCTTTTTCTTTAAAAAAATCTAAAAACATTTGGCGCACTTGTGCGGATGTTAATGTCTTCATTATTTTTTTCCTCCTTTAATGATGCACATGCAAATTAAAAAGCCCCCGCCCTATGCAAACAACGTTTACACAGGGACGAGAGCTCCTCTCGCGGTACCACCCTGATTATGGGCGTAACAAAACGCCCATCACCTTGATATCCGAATAACGCCGGATGAAGACGGCAGGTTTTCGCCTGCACTCAGGATTAGCTTCTACTGATCTTCTGTTAAAGCTCTTTCACCGCAATGGAGCTTCTCTCTATCAAACAGGGCTTCAGTATACTCGGATCCGTCAAACGAGATACGTATGTATGTCTATTTCGAAATTATAGACAACGGAAGCCGTTATGTCAAACTTCTGCCGCTCACGCTTTTCTTGCCGCTAAAAAATGGACGAACATCACTTTGATAACGGCCATGACAGGCACAGCGAGAATCATGCCGATGATGCCGGCAAGCTCCCCGCCCGCCAGCAATCCAAGCATAATGACGACGGGATGCATATGCAGGCTTTTGCCGACAACAAGAGGGCCGAGAATATTGCCTTCGATAAACTGCAGCACCAAAATCGTAATGATCACTACGAAAACGAGCCTCGTCGATAAAGCGGCAGCTACCATGACGGCGGGAATCGCGCCGATGACGGGACCGAAATACGGGATGACATTTGTCGCGCCGATGACAAGGCCGAGGATCAGCGGATAGGGCAGGTCAAAAAACCAAAATGACAGGCTCGCTCCCAAGCCGATGACAAGACAGACAAAAAGCTGCCCTCTGATGTAGTCTCCAAGAGAATCATCGACATCGCGGATGAATTCGCTGCCTCTCGCCCTCCATGAAGAAGGCGTCAAATACCATACCGCCTTCTTCATCGTATCAATATCTTTCACCATGTAGAATACTAAAAAAGGAATAATCGCAGCCACGAGCATATAATCAAAAACAAACCGGATGCTTCTGATCGTCCGTTCCACCCAGCTTGCTACCAATTCTTCCGTCTGATTGACAAATCTGTCGATCCTGTCGTGCATACCGTCGGGCCAGCCGTCTGTATGATGATGCAGCTGATCCAGCATGCTTTCGTAAGATGCGGCAAGAAACGGAATTCCCTCTGATAGCTCTGTCAGCTGTTTAATGAGAATCGGCACCCCTTTGTAAAAGGCGTAGCCGAGACCGGCAAAAAACAGAACATAAATCAGCAAAATACTCAATGTTCTCGGCACGCCTGCCCGGTGTATCTTTTCAACGACAGGCAAAAGCAGATAGGTGATAAAAACCGCAATCACAAGCGGGATCAGAATCGACTTCAGCAGCACGCAGACAGGCTCCCAAATCATTCTCAGCTGCAAAAAGATATAGACGGTTAATAGCAAAAGCATGAAGATCGAGACCCACATTAAAAGTTGCAGCGGTTTTTTCAGCATTTTTTTCACCCCTTGTTAGCTTTTGATTTCTGCTTGTAATTATTCCCGAAGAAAAAAGGGACACCCTTTTAAGGGTATCCCTTCTGCTTAAAACATTTTCATGACGCGTCTTCTCAGCTTTCTCATGTTTCGCTTGTTCATCATATCGTTCTGAGACGCCATGTAGTACATCAAAGCCCCGGCTCCTAAAGAAATGAGAGAAGTCATTGTACGATTCAACTTTCTAACCTCCATTCAAAGGTTAATCGTTCGTTCGTCATCTGAAAACAGATCGTCCAGGCTGCTCAATGTTCCGTCCTCTTCGACTTGATGAGTCGAAATTTTTCCTTTTGAAAGGGTCAGCTCAATAAAGCATCCCCAGCAGTAATATTGATTTACACCGATTTTGCCGATGTTTTTGCTTTTGCAATTCGGGCAAACGAGCATTTGAACACACACCTCTTATTCGTTCAAGACGATTGTGCTTCTGCCTACTTCAAGCGGTTCTCCAGATGAGTGAATCTGCTTTTTGTCGCCTGACAAATCGGCAAAAAAACCGTCTGATAGTTCATATGCTACGATTATGCCCGTGTCGGAAGAAAAGTATACATCTTCCAGCATGCCCAGCGTGTCTCCTGCTCCGTTTTTGACCATTTTTTGTTTCAACTGGTCATAAGAAAGACTCTGCTTCGGAATTTGCATCGGCTTGAATTCGGTGAAATCAACGTATACGCCGTCACGTCCGATTTCGGTGACAGCGGGAAGCGGAAGAAGCGAACGGGGATTGTAAAAGCGCCGCTTCTCTTCCATAATCAATCCGAGACATGTCCCTTCGTGAGAAAAACAGATATCTGTTACCACCCCAAGCGGGAGGGAAGATTGTCTGTCGTAAACATTGAGTCCTTCCAGCTCATTGCATGTTCTCAAAGTGTGATCAACCACCTTTTTACGAACATTCTTATGATCTGCTGTTGCGACGCGACTCATACGATGAAATGGATTCCATGAAAAACACTTATTCTGCTTCCTTTTCCATAAAATCAAAAGGTGTAATGCCTTCCATCCCGATATTGGCGTCATAGACGCTGAAAGGCAGCTCTTTTTGCAGCGCCATGAGTTCTTCATCCTCTTCATGCGCCGCCTGCTGAAGCCTTCTTTTAAGCGATGTCTGCCTTTCCGATGATTCTTTATTTTTCACGCCCCATTCAAGGGCTTCTTCTTCCCCGCACAGAATCAGGAATTTCTTGCTTCTTGTGATGGCCGTGTACAGCAAGTTCCTTCTCAGCATCCGGTAATAGCTTTTGACGACCGGAAGGATGACGATCGGAAATTCGCTGCCCTGCGATTTGTGGATCGAACAGCAATAGGCGTGCGTAAATTGGTTAAAATCTTTTTTTGTAAAGGTGATTTCATTCCCGTCGAAAGAGACGACGGCCATGTCTTCTTTTTCCGTATTTTCTTTTGCATAAAAAATCGAAACAATCTCACCCATGTCACCGTTAAACACGTTGTGTTCCGGCTGGTTGACGAGCTGGAGCACTTTATCGCCGGTACGGTACACGACATCTCCGTACTTCAGTTCCCTGCCTTTCGGCTTCGGGGGATTCAGTATGCCCTGCAAAAGCGCGTTTAACTCATTGATGCCGGCCGCTCCCCTGTACATCGGAGCCAAAATCTGAATATCCCTGGCCGAATATCCTTTTTGCAGCGCGTTTTTGACGACTTTTTCGACGACTTCTTTAATCTGCTGCTGGCGGCAGCGAATAAAAGAACGGTCTTTTGTCGGCGCGGTCAAGTTTTCCGGAAGCTTTCCTTGTTTCATTTCATGCGCCAGTTCAACGATTGAAGAGCCTTCAGCCTGCCTGTAAATATCGGTTAATCTGACAGAAGGAATGACATTCGATGCCAAAAGATCCCTTAGCACCTGTCCGGGACCGACGGACGGAAGCTGGTCTTCATCTCCAACCATGATGACCTGAATACGGTCGGGAATCGCCTTGAACAATTGGTTGGCGAGCCATATATCAAGCATGCTCGTTTCATCAATGATGAGCAGCCGCCCTTCAATCGGATTGTCCTCATCGTGCGTAAATCCTTCGGCTCCATTCCAGCCGAGAAGCCTGTGAATCGTCACGGCCGGCAGCCCGGTCGACTCACTCATCCGCTTAGCGGCTCGGCCGGTCGGTGCTGCCAGCACAAACGGAAACGTTTCATCCTTTTTGTAATCAGCCGGATTTAAGCTTAAGCCGTGCAGCTCGCTGTACAACTCGACGATTCCCCTGATGACGGTCGTTTTCCCGGTTCCCGGTCCGCCCGTCAAAAGCAGCATCGGCGACATCAGCGCTTTTTGAATCGCTTCTTTTTGGCTTGGCGCGTACTGCACTTTCATCCGTTCTTCAAGCTCCCCTAAAGCGAGCAGGAATTCCGATTCGGGAAACTGGTCATCGTATTCGGTCTGTCCGGCGATTTTCTGCACCCTTTTGGCAAAGCTTTGTTCAGCGTAGTAAAGGGACGGATAGTAACACCTTTCATCTTCAATGAACAGCTCTTTTTGCTCCCCTAAAGAAATGATCGCGTCGGCCACATCCATCTCGGTTACTTTTTCATCACCTGCAGACTGATTTAACAGTTTTTGCGTCTCGATGATGAGCTGTCTCGTATCTATGTACGTATGTCCTTCTTGAAGGCATGAAGCTTCAACCGTGTATAAAATCGCCGCCTTGATCCGCTCTTCATGTTTGCCTGAGATCCCCATTCTGCCGCCCAGTTCGTCCGCCTTGATAAAGCCGATTCCTTCGACATCCTTGACAAGCTGGTACGGATTTTCGCGGATTTTATCAAGCGTTTCCGCTTCGTACGCCTGATAAATTTTCATGGACAGCTGGGGGCCGAAACCGAATTCGCTCAGGGAGATCATAATCTGCTCGAGCCCCTGATGCTGCTGCAGGGCAGCGGCAAGCTTATCCGCCTTTTTTTTGGAGAGCTTCGGAACATCATACAGGACGGCGCCGTCGCTTAAAATTTTGTTGATCGCACCTTCCCCAAGCTTTTTGACAATTTCCTCGGCCGTTTTCTTGCCGATTCCTTCAAATAAATCGCTGGCCAAGTATTGGATCACGCCTTCTTTCGTTGTCGGCACTTCTTTTTTAAAATGATCCGCTTGAAATTGCAGGCCAAATTTCGGATGGGAGGCGGTTTTTCCGTAAAAAGTGTAGATATCATCTTCATGGATCAAAGGAAAGTAACCGGTGACAGAAACGGTTTTGTCTTCAAAAGACTCCGATGTTTCTGCCACTTTTACTTTTAATACGGTATACATGTTTGTTTCATTATGATAAATGACAGCCGCAACCGTTCCTTTTACAAATGAAGCTTCTTCCATTTCGATTTGGTCCGGGTTATGGTGCTGCATCACTGTTCTCCCCCTCTCCATTCAAAATCCGTCATGACGGCCTTTAATCAATCAAGCTTCTTCCAAAAGCTGCTTGGCGCGAATGCTGAGCATATGGTCCGGCTGAATGTCCAGCGCTTTGTTCAGCATGGCAAGCGCTGTTTCCCGATCTTCCTTAAACGCATAGGCAACGCCTAAATTATAAAAAGCATCTGCATGGGACGGGTCGCGCTCAGTTACATTTGAAAACTCCGTGATCGCTTCGTCCAGCATCCCTTCATTGGCAAGGCACATCGCATATTGAAAACGGGCTTCGACATCCGCATCGTTCAGCTCAGCGGCCCTTTGCAAATACGGCATCGCGAGCTTCGGCCGCTCAAGCTTCATAAGCGTCGTTCCGAGCATATAATATAAGTCGCTGTTTTCCATGCCCGTCCGATGCGCTTTTTCAAACATGTCCTTCGCTTCTTGATACCGCTCTTTCATGACATAGACATTCCCGGCTCCATAATAAGCTGCTCCCGCTTTCTCGTCCAAAGCAGCCGCCCGGTCGTAAAACTTAAGCGCCCTGTCCAGTTCCCCGACTGCTGAAAGCAGATTGGCAAAGTTGATATAAGGCACCGGATCACCGCTGTTTTCATCAATTGCCTTTGTAAAGGCTTCTGCGGCTTTTTCAAAGTCGCCTTTTTGCATAGCATCTATTCCAATTTGATTGTAATCCAAAAGCCCTCTCCCTTTCACGAACTATTTTAAAAAGGCCGCCGACATTGCCGGCAGCCGTTCGAGAAGCTCCGGGGTGTTATCCAGAGCCCCGGTTTTATACATACCAAAGTTGTTGTCCGTCTTTAAACACATCATCAATCGTTCCGCCGCCGAGGCATTCTTCGCCTCTGTAAAAGACAACCGCTTGTCCCGGCGTAACGGCGCGGACCGGCTCTTTAAAGACAACCTCTGCTTCATCTGTCCCGGTCATTCTGACAGTGACTTCGTGATCAGCTTGGCGATAGCGGAATTTGGCCGTGCAGGTGAGCTCGTCTTCGCCGCCGAAGACGCCGTCATGCACAAAGCTTACGTTTGTCGCCGTGATCTTATCGGAGAAAAGAAGCGGATTGTCGAATCCTTGGTCAACATACAAGATGTTTTTTTCGAGGTCTTTTCCGACGACGAACCAAGGGTCTCCGCTTCCGCCGATGCCGAGGCCGTGCCTTTGTCCGATCGTATAGTACATTAAACCGTCGTGGCGGCCTTTGAATTCGCCTTCCATCGTCCGCATATCTCCCGGCTGTGCTGGAAGGTACTGGCTGAGAAACGTTTTGAAGTTCCGTTCTCCGATAAAGCAGATGCCTGTGCTGTCTTTTTTGGCAGCTGTCGCAAGCTCCGCTTCTTTTGCGATTTCCCTGACGCGGCTTTTTTGAAGCTCGCCGATCGGAAACAGCACTTTGCTTAACTGCTCTTCTGTCAGCTGGTTTAGAAAATAGGTCTGATCTTTATTTTCGTCAAGCCCTCTGAGCATTTTAACACGCCCGTCCGAACGGTCGATCCGCGCATAGTGGCCGGTGGCCAAATAATCGGCTCCAAGCGACAAAGCGTGCTCCAAAAAGGCTTTGAATTTAATTTCTTTGTTGCACATCACATCCGGGTTCGGCGTTCTGCCCGCTTTATATTCATCAAGGAAATATTGAAAAACCTTTTCCCAATACTGCTTTTCAAAATTCACCGCATAATACGGAATCCCGATTTGATTACATACCTTTATAACATCTTCGTAATCTTCCGTCGCTGTGCAAAAACCGTTCTCATCTGTGTCATCCCAGTTTTTCATGAAAATTCCGATGACATCATAGCCCTGCTCTTTCAAAAGCAAAGCCGCGACAGAGGAATCAACGCCTCCGGACATTCCGACGACCACCCGTGTATCTTCAGGCCGCTTCGCCATTTTCATCAACTCCAATAAATCAATTCAAAAACTTGTCCTTTCAGATCATATCATCATTTTCTGGCAAGATGCGAATCTTTAGCTCGGAAAGTCGCTTCCCGACATTTATGACAGGCGCTGAACAATTGCCGCAAGTTCTTGCGCGGCGCGCTCCACTTGCTCCTCTGTATTGCCAAAGCCGAAGCTGATCCGAATGGATGACGTCAGCCGATCGGCTTCCTCGCCAAACATGGCGGAGAGAACATGAGACGGAAGCACAGATCCGGCCGTGCACGCCGATCCGCTCGATACTGCAATTCCCGCCATATCGAGATTGACGAGCAGCGATTCAACAGATACTCCCGGAAAGTACAGATTCAAAATATGCGGCAGGCTGTGCTCTCTGCTGCCGTTCACATCGAAGGAGACGCCATCTGCTTCCAGCGTACGAATGACGATGTCTTTAAACCGGCGGTAAAGCGCCGATTTTTCTTCTCTTTCCTGACCTGAGAGCAAAACGGCTTCACCGAGTCCCGCGATTCCCGGGACATTTTCCGTTCCCGCCCGGCGTTTGCGTTCCTGCTCTCCCCCGAAAAGCAGCTGGCTGAGCTTCACGTTTTCGTTGACGTATAAAAAGCCTGTCCCCTTCGGCCCGTTCAGTTTATGTCCGGAGACTGACATCATATCGATGCGGCTCTTTTGCACATCAATCGGCAAAAAGCCGAAGGCTTGAACCGCATCTGTATGAAACAGCGCCCGATGGTCTTTTAGCAGATCGCCGATCTCATCTATCGGCTGAATCGTTCCTACTTCATTGTTTCCATACATCACCGTCACCAGGATGGTATCGTCCCGCAGCGCGTCTTTCACCTGCTCGGCGGAGATTCTTCCGCTTTTGTCGACATCAAGATATGTGACGTCAAATCCCATTTCTTCAAGCCTGTTGCACGTATGCAGAACGGCGTGGTGCTCGATCTTTGTCGTGATGATGTGGCGGCCCTGCTGCTCTCTCGCCAGCGCGGTTCCGAGAATCGCCATATTGTCGGCTTCGGTTCCTCCGCTCGTAAAAACGATTTCATTGGAATGCGCTCCGATTTCCCGAGCGATCAGCTCCCTCGTGCCGTCAAGCCACTTTCGGCTCTCCCTTCCAAAGGAATGAATGCTTGAAGGGTTTCCGAAGTTTTCCGTTAAGTAAGGCAGCATTTTTTCCACTACCCGGGGGTCAGTCGGAGAAGTCGCTGCATGGTCTAAGTAAATCCGTTCCATCCTACCATTACACCTCGATCTTAAATGTAAAACATATACGCTTCTTGCTCGCCCTCTGTATAACTGGCCAAGTCTTCAAGCGTCGTGGAGTCCAGCACTTCCTTGACAGCATCGCGAATCTTGATCCACAGTTCGCGCTTTGCAGGCTCCTCATTTTCAAGCACTTCCACCGGGCTGATCGGTCCTTCCAGAACGCGAATGATATCGCCCGCCGTAATCGCCTCAGGCTCGTCACCCAAAATATAGCCGCCGTACGCGCCGCGGATGCTCTTCACAAGCCCTGCGTTCCGCAAAGGTGAAACAAGCTGTTCCAAATAATGTTCCGATAAATCGTTTGTCTGAGCAATGCTTTTCAAAGAAGTCGGGCCTTCCCCATGCTTTTTAGCAAGCTCAATCATAATCGTCAGCCCGTATCTGCCTTTAGTTGATATTTTCAAAATAAACACCTCTAACCTATAATAAATCAAGCCTTCAGGACGAAGGTTCTCGGCGTTTTTCGCAGGACGCGATAGCCTTTAGCCGAGTCTCCTTTCTCACCAGGACGAAGCTACTCGGCGTTCCTAGCAGGAGGTAAAAGCGCGCAGCCGAGTCCCGTTCGGACGCAGGAGGCGCCCGGCACATCCTATCAAGGCATAAGCCGATCTCCAAGATGAAACACCGGTGCAAGCCGGCTGTCGGTTTCAAACATCTGTTATATATTAAAAACTCGGTTGGGGCAAGGTTCCGGCCTTGCCCTTCTGATAGATTACAGGTTATTATAGCACACTTTATATAAACTTTCATTTTCGGCCCTATATTCAGCTTGCCATATTCATTTCTTTTCTAATCGTCTTTTTTCCGTTACTCTATAAAAAGAATACATTCGGGAGAGATCAATCATGAAACCACTCGCATTTCGAATGCGCCCTACAAAAATCGAAGAGGTTCTCGGCCAGGATCATCTGGTCGGAGAAGGAAAGATCATTCATCGGATGGTGCAGGCCAAACACCTCTCATCGATGATTCTGTACGGCCCCCCGGGCATCGGCAAAACGTCGATCGCCACGGCGATTGCCGGCAGTACAAGCATCGCTTTCCGAAAGCTGAACGCAGTCATCAATAATAAAAAGGACATGGAAGCCGTTGCCGCCGAAGCCAAAATGTCGGGGCAGGTCATCTTAATTCTTGATGAGGTGCACCGGCTTGACAAAGGCAAGCAGGACTTTCTCCTTCCGTATTTGGAAAACGGTATGATTATCATGATCGGGGCGACGACAGCCAACCCGTACCATGCGATCAATCCGGCGATCAGAAGCAGAACGCAGATATTCGAGCTGCAACCATTAGACTCTGAACAAATCAAAGCGGCCATTAAACGGGCGCTTGAGGATGAACACAGAGGCCTTGGTTCGTATGATGTTGCCCTCGATGATGAAGCGCTTGACCATTTGGCCCGCAGCTGCGGCGGCGATGTCCGCTCGGCTTTGAATGCGCTCGAGCTTGCCGTATTGTCCACAAAGGAAAACAGCGAAGGAACCTTCCGCATTACATTGGAAATCGCAGAAGAATGCCTGCAGAAAAAAAGCTTTGTCCACGACAAAGATGGAGACGCGCATTATGATGTCATTTCCGCTTTCCAAAAATCGATTCGAGGCTCTGATGTCAATGCTGCACTTCATTACCTGGCAAGGCTCATTGAAGCAGGGGATTTGGAAAGCCTTGCACGGAGGCTGCTTGTTATCGCCTATGAAGATGTCGGCCTGGCGAGTCCGCAGGCTGGAGGAAGAACGCTTCAAGCCATTCAAACGGCGGAACGAATCGGATTTCCGGAGGCAAGGATTCCGCTCGCCAACGCCGTGATCGAGCTTTGCCTGTCCCCTAAATCGAACTCGGCGATCCTTGCGGTTGACGAAGCGCTGGCAGACGTCCGCTCCGGAAAGATCGGCGATGTGCCGAACCATTTAAAAGACGCCCACTATAAAGGAGCCGCAGAGCTTGGCAGAGGCGTCGAATACAAATATCCGCACAATTACGAGAACGGCTGGGTCAAACAGCAGTATCTGCCTGATCCGCTGAAAAACAAAGTTTACTATCAGCCGAAGCAGACAGGAAAATTTGAGCTCGCGCTGAAACAAGTATATGACAAGCTGATGAAACAAAAATAATAAACAGCCTGTTCCCTTTTCATATGGGGGACAGGCTGTTTTTCTTTACACTAAGCTTTAAAGAATGACAAAATCCCAAAACGACTTTTAGTTTTGGGATTTTGCCAACAATCATAAACGACAGCACCTTTGCCGTCGTTTTTGTATTACTTATCTTTCACCCTTTTGATCGGAATATCTTTCAAAAGCTCCATGATCACATGGCCGCCCATGATCAAGCCTGCGACTGACGGAACAAAAGCGTTTGAAGACGGCGGCATCTGCGCTTTGCGGATTTTCGCCTCGTCATTTCCGACGACTTGGCGTACGTCTTCGCGGATCACGATCGGGCTTTCGTCAGAAAAGACGACTTTAACGCCTTTCGTAATGCCTTCCTTGCGCAGCCTCGTCCTGATGACTTTGGCAATCGGATCAGTGTGGGTTTTAGAAATATCGGCCACTTGGAACCTTGTCGGATCTGTTTTATTGGCCGCTCCCATGCTTGAAATGATGTTGATGTCCCGCTTCAGGCACTCTTTCATTAAGTGGATTTTATAATGAATCGTGTCTGACGCGTCGATCACATAATCCGGTTCATATGCAAAAAACTGTTCATACGTCTCTTCGGTATAGAACATTTTTAGAGCGACGACATCGCACTCCGGGTTAATATCGGCGATTCTCTCTTTCATTAAGTCAACTTTCGGCTGTCCGACCGTTGAAAGTAAAGCCGGCAGCTGACGGTTGACATTCGTGATGTCAACATCATCTTTATCGACCATCACGATTCTGCCGACACCAGAACGGGCGAGCGCTTCCGCGGCGAAAGAGCCGACCCCGCCGACGCCTAAAACGGCGACCGTGCTGTTTTTTAAAATATTTAAACCTTCTTTTCCAATCGCTAATTCATTGCGCGAAAACTGATGTAACAAGAATCTCACTCCATCTTTATTAACAGTTACCGATAGTATCTTATCATAATCGGGTGATTAAACAAGCGGTCTATTTCATTTTCCCGTCATATTTTTTCGCTTCGCCTCATAGATTATCCTATGTATGGCCGAAAAAGGCCTTTTCAAGCACAAAAAAGTCCCGATTGTGCCGTTGTCGTATTCCTTCGTTTTGATCCCGCTCTCGGCAGGTGGGTGTTCTGTTCCAAACTTTGCAAGTCCTCCTGAGCACACGAGTGATAAGAGGCATTTGCTCCATTTGGAAACGTCGAACTCCCAAGTAAAAAAATGTTCGGTCAAAACTAGGTGTACAACAAACACATCAGGACTTTATTTGTTAAAAATGATATCATACGTCCCTTTGATTTTCAATGGGATGTACAGCCGTATATTTTACAATTTACTGTCGAACTTTGCGGTTGATTGACAGGTGCAGCTCATCGAGCTGGGCGCTGTCCACTTCGCTAGGTGCTTCCATCAACAGACAGCTTGCGCTTGCCGTTTTCGGGAATGCAATCGTATCTCTCAGGTTGGTGCGGCCGCTGAGCAGCATCACAAGCCGGTCAAGGCCGAGCGCGATTCCGCCGTGCGGGGGAGCCCCGTATTCAAACGCTTCAAGCAGGAAGCCGAACTGTTCTTTCGTCTCTTCCTCAGATAAGCCCAGAAGCGCAAACATTTTCTCCTGAACATCTTTTTCAAAAATACGGATCGATCCGCCGCCCAGCTCATAGCCGTTTAAGACAAGATCATAGGCTTGCGCTTTCATGTCTTCCGGATTCGTGTCGACCAGATCAAGGTCTTCCCGGACAGGCATCGTGAACGGATGGTGCGCAGCATAGAAACGTCCTTCTTCTGAATCATACTCAAGAAGCGGCCAATCAATGACCCATAAAAAGTTGAACAAGCTTTCATCGATCAGATTCAATTCTTTTCCGAGCTTTAAGCGCAGCGCGCCGAGCGCGTCATTGGCGACTTCCAGCCGGTCTGCGACAAAGAGGATGAGATCCCCTTCTTTGGCGTCAAGCGTTTCAATGAGCGCCTGCTGTTTTTCGTCCTGGAAGAACTTCGCAATCGGGCCTTTCAGTCCGTCCGCTTCGGCTTTCAGCCATGCCAGCCCTTTCGCCCCGTAGTTTGCTGCGAATTCGCCAAGTGCGTCAATGTCTTTCCGCGAATATTTAGATGCAGCGCCTTTAACATTTATCGCTTTAACGGCGCCTCCGTTTGCCACAGCTGACGCAAACACTTTAAAATCGGAATCCTTTACGCTTTCTGATACATCGGTCAACAGCATGTCAAAGCGGGTATCCGGTTTGTCGGATCCGTAAAGATTCATCGCATCCTGATAAGACATTCGCGGCAGCGGCAGGGAAATGTCCACACCGTGCGTTTCGAGCATGACTTTCGCCATCATTTCTTCAGCGAGCTTCATGATGTCTTCCTGGCTCATAAATGACATTTCGATATCGATCTGCGTAAATTCCGGCTGGCGGTCGGCGCGCAAATCTTCGTCCCTGAAGCAGCGGGCGATTTGATAATAGCGGTCAAAGCCGGATACCATCAACAGCTGCTTGAAAAGCTGCGGAGACTGCGGCAGCGCGTAAAATTCGCCTTCATGGACACGGCTCGGTACGAGATAGTCGCGCGCTCCTTCAGGCGTTTTTTTTGTCAACACTGGTGTTTCAATATCGATAAAGCCGTTGTCGTCAAGGAAGCTGCGGACGGCTTTTGTAACATTATGCCGCATTTTTAAGGTGTTGAACATCTCCGGACGGCGCAAGTCGAGATAGCGGTGCTTCAACCTGATGTCTTCAGACACTTCTGAAGCCTGGTCGCTGATCGCAAAAGGCGGCGTTTTGGCCGCACTCAGCACATTGACCGATTCCGCCTG
Source organism: Bacillus sp. B19-2 (assembly GCF_022832475.1). Classification (NCBI taxonomy): domain Bacteria; kingdom Bacillati; phylum Bacillota; class Bacilli; order Caryophanales; family Bacillaceae; genus Bacillus; species Bacillus sp. B19-2. The sequence continues at coordinate 257,288 of NZ_JALHKQ010000003.1, read as the reverse complement.
GATTTCGATTCTTCCGGTTTTCAAGTTCGGATTGACTGTTGCTTCTTCACGGGCAACGACTTTTCCTGTAATGTCAAGCACATATTCACTGCGGATGCTTTCAGCTGTTTCAAGGGCAGCTTTGGAAACGTCGGGGTTAAATACAACCTGCACAATGCCGGTGCGGTCTCTCAAGTCAATAAAAATCAAGCCTCCGAGATCGCGTCTTTTTTGAACCCATCCTTTTAAAACGATGGATTCTCCGATCGCCTTCTCCGTTATTTCGCCACAATAATATGTTCGTCCAAACAAAGCGGTCCTCTCCTTTAACTTTCAGTGTTTGTTTTCAAGAAACGGATGAATTCATCAAGGCCGATGGCCTGTTGATCTCCTGTTTTCGCATCTTTGACATTTATCTGATTTTGGTTCAGTTCATCCTCGCCCAAAACAGCGATATATTTCGCATTGAGACGGTCGGCCGATTTAAACTGGCCTTTCATTTTTTTCTGTTCATAGTCGATTTCGGCGGAAATCCCTGCTTCTCTCAATTTATAAAGGAGGGATACAGAATAGTCTTTGGCTTTGTCGCCAAGTGTCACGATATAGCAGTCAATGCCTTCATCCGCTCCGACTTTCACATTTTCCGCGTCCAGTGCGGCGAGAAGGCGTTCGATGCTCATCGCAAAGCCGATGCCAGGCGCTTTCGGTCCGCCGAACTCCTCGGTAAGGCCGTCATAGCGCCCTCCGCCAGCAAGCGTCGTAATCGCTCCGAAGCCTTCGGCATTGCTCATGATTTCAAATGCCGTGTGATTGTAATAGTCAAGCCCTCTCACCAGATTCGGATCGACCTCAAACGCAATGCCGATGCCGGCCAAATATTGCTGCACTTTCGCAAAATAGGCTTTGGATTCTTCATTTAAGTAGTCAAGAATCGAAGGAGCCGTTTTCAGCAGTTCATGATCCCTGTCTTTTTTGCAGTCCAGAATCCGCAGCGGATTTTGCCGGAGCCGTGTTTGACAGTCTGAACAAAACTCGTCGATCCTCGGCTCAAAGTGACGGATCAGCGCTTCTCTGTGAGCGGTTCGGCTCTCTTTGTCGCCGAGGCTGTTAATGACCAGCTTCAAATTGCTGAGACCCGCTTTCCGGTACACGCTCATCGCCAAGGCAATGACTTCTGCGTCAATCGCCGGGTCGTTCGAACCGATCGCTTCGATGCCGAATTGATAAAATTGGCGGTAGCGGCCCGTCTGCGGCCTTTCATAGCGGAACATCGGTCCGATGTAGTAAAGTTTCGTCGGCTGAACCGGATTAGCAAAAAGTTTGTTTTCCACAAAAGAGCGTACTGCAGATGCAGTGCCTTCAGGGCGAAGCGTCAGGCTTCTTCCTTTTTTGTCTGCGAATGTATACATTTCCTTTTGTACGATATCAGTCGATTCTCCCACCCCGCGGGAAAATAGTTCTGTATGTTCAAAAATAGGCGTCCGGATTTCTTTATATTGATACGCATGACACGTTTCTCTCGCAATCTTTTCGACGTATTGCCAGCGTTCCGATTCTCCTGGGAGAATATCTTGTGTTCCCCTTGGAATATTAAATCCCATTTTTAAATCCTCCTCATGACTTAAATGCTTTTTTTCATTTATGGAAATAAAAAAACCCCCGAACCTACTATAAAACCAATAGTAGGGACGAGAGTTATACCCGTGGTGCCACCCTAGTTGGAACGATCAACCCGTTCCCGCTCATGCCTTTAACGCAGGTTCACGTCCGCCGCCTAATTGCTCGCATGCTCTGCCGGGCTTTCAGCGGGAAACCTTCGGAGTGTTCATTCAGTCAAGATACCATGCAGACCGCTTTCAGCCCAGGGCGGTTCCTCTCTTTTCACGTACTCTTGCCTACTATTCTCCATCTTCAGTTCAACTCATATGTACACTAATTTATATTATAATACGAGTGTTAAGTGTGCATGTCAACCCTATTTGCGGTTCTTTTTATTCTGAATTGATTCTTTGGACGCAAGCCCCAGCTCAGTCGCCGTTTCTTCCATAAAGCCGGCCTGCTCCGGGTCCGCATGATCCTTTAGATGCAGATTCGCATCTTGCTCATGGATCGCTCTGCCCATTCTTTGATTATACCTCATGCAGCAACATCCTTTTGATATCTTTTTTCTATAGTATAAACAAATCATTTTCATTTTATTAAAAAAACGGCAAGGAATATACGATATAGAAGAAGAAGTAGTGTTTCAAGTTTTTTACCGAAAGGAGGAGATGGGTAACAATATGAAAAAAAGAACCGTATTGATCCTCTCGATGATGCTGGCAGCACAAGCAGCCTTTTATACATCGTCAAACACAGCTTCTGCAGCCATCGGGGAAGCCGTGATTGCCACCGATGAAATCAATGTCAGGAGCGGGCCCGGACTGAGCCATGAAATCGTCAGCGTCGTCAGCCGGAATGAAAGCTATCCGATTCTCGAAGAGCGCGGGGATTGGGTTCAGATCCAGCTGAACGGCGGACGAAAAGGATGGGTCGTATCCTGGCTGATCAAGAAAAAAAGCCAAGTCTCCAACGGCTCTGATTCAGCGGCGGGAAAAGTCACATCTTCCGAAGCAAACCTGAGAATCAGAAAAGGCCCCGGCACTTCATATGAAGTTCAAGGCGTATTCCCTGAAGGAGAACAGGCTGACCTGCTAAAGACCGACGGAAAATGGATGAAGATTTCCTATCAGAACATCACTGGCTGGGTCCATTCAGACTATGTCAATCAAGGTTCCGGCGCGAAACAGTCTCAATCGTCTTCATCACATGCTTCATCAACAAAATCAGGAACGGTCGGCGTATCCACCTTAAATGTCAGAAGCACAGCTTCCCATCAAGGACGGATTATTGCCACGCTCCAACGGAATGCAAGTGTGGCGATTTTAAACGAACAGCACGGCTGGTATGAAATCGAGTTTAATGGTCAAAAGGGCTGGGTCGCAAGCCACTATATTCTCGAAGGAACCAAACAGAAAAGCGGAACTTCGGAAACAAACAGCGGCTCCGGGTCAAAACAGCAGGCCATCATCGTGTATGAAGGCACAAATGTTAGAAGCGGGCCTTCGACATCCTCAGCGATCGTCAAGCGCGCGGGGAAAGGCGAATCTTACCCGATCGTCTCTGCAAAAGGCGACTGGTATGAAATCAAACTGTCAAACGGCGATTCCGCCTATGTGGCAAACTGGGTCGTCCAGACCGCTGACCAGTCAGGCTCAGCCGGAGATTCAAAAAACGAAGCACCGCCTTTGGCAAAGCGGTCGAGTGCGAGCGGCACAATCAAAAACAAAACGGTTGTCATCGATGCCGGACACGGCGGACATGACAGCGGGACAATCGGAACGCAAGGGACGCTGGAAAAACGGCTGACCATCAAAACGGCAACGCTTCTTGCCGCGAAACTGAGAGCCGATGGCGTCAACGTCTATATGACGCGGAATGACGATTCTTTCGTCAGCCTTCAGTCGCGGGTCGCGACCTCTCATTACCGAAACGCCGACGCTTTTATCAGCATTCATTATGATAGTTTTGCAAACGCGTCCGTAAGGGGAAATACCGCTTATTACTACAGCCCGTCCAAAGACCGGAAGCTCGCAGCAGACGTGCAGTCCGAGATCGAAAAACACTCGCCTCTGCCAAGCCGCGGCGTATTATTCGGGGACTACTTCGTATTAAGAGAAAATAAACAGCCGGCCGCATTGTTTGAACTCGGCTACTTGAGCCACCCTCAAGAAGAAGCGGTTGTCAGCACGAACGCTTACAGAGAAAGAGTGACAGACGGCATCAGAAGCGGCCTGGAAAACTATTTTGACTAATATAAAAAAGCTCCCAAATGGGAGCTTTTTTAAGCTTTAGAATCCATAATAAAGGTGACGGGGCCCGAATTTGTCAGCTTGACATCCATCATTTCGCCAAATCTTCCCGTTTCGACAGCGACGCCTTTTGCGCGAAGCATGCTGTTCCACTCCTCGTACAACTGAAGCGCCTGATCGGGCTTTGCCGCTTTTGTAAAATTCGGCCGTCTCCCTTTTTTCGTATCGCCGTACAAGGTAAACTGAGAAACCGATAAAACGGAGCCTCCGACATCTAAAAGCGACAGGTTCATCTTTTCGCCTTCATCTTCAAAAATTCGCAGATTGACTAGCTTTTCCGCCAAATATGCGGCATCTTCGCTCGTATCTTCATGCGTCACGCCGACAAGCACCATCAAGCCGAGACCGATTTGACCGACAGTCTCGCCTCCTACCGAAACGCTTGCATCTGTGACGCGCTGAACAACTAATCTCATGACGCTTTTCCTCCTAATTCATCACCCTGCGGACGGAGTAAATATCTTTGATCTGTTTGATCCGTTCAACCACTTTATGCAAATGATTAATATTTTGAATGAAGATGGCCATATGGATCGTCGCCACTTTATTGCGGTCAGATTTACCTGAGACAGATGAAATATTCGTTTTTGTCTCATTAACGGCCTGAAGAACTTCATTAAGAAGGCCGCGGCGGTCATAGCCGAGAATTTCGATTTCGACGTTATATTCTTTTCTCCGCTGCGTCTGCGGCTCATGCTCCCATTCTACTTGAATCAGCCGGTCGAGCGCTTCATTAGTTAAAACATTCGGGCAGTCCTCGCGATGGACGGATACACCGCGGCCTTTTGTAATGAATCCGACGATCGGATCTCCCGGAACGGGGTTGCAGCATTTTGACAGTCTGATCAGAAGGTTGTCAACACCTTTGACGCGAACGCCCGCTTCGCGTTTTTTCCCCTGGTAAGGTTTCGGTTCAGGCGTTACGTCTTGAACGCTTTTCACCTGTTCTTCCTGATCTCTGATTTTCCGTTCTTTTTCCGTCAGACGGTTTGCAACTTGAAGGGCTGTAATGCCGTTATAGCCGACTGCGGCATACATGTCTTCTTCATTGGCAAAATTGAATTTGTCGGCGACTTTCTGCAGATTCTCGACTGTTAAGACGTCCTTCACTTCAAAGTCCAGGTTTTTAATTTCTTTTTCAACCAGTTCTCTGCCTTTTTCGACGTTTTCTTCTCTGCGCTGCTTTTTAAAGAACTGGCGGATTTTATGCTTAGCCTGTGATGTCTGCGCAAGGTTGATCCAGTCCTGGCTCGGACCGTACGAATGCTTGGACGTCAGAATTTCTACGATATCCCCTGTCCTCAGCTTGTAATCAAGCGTGACCATTTTGCCGTTTACTTTCGCCCCGATCGTTTTATTGCCTATTTCTGAATGGATCCGGTACGAAAAGTCGATCGGCACGGAGCCTGACGGCAATTCAATGACGTCTCCTTTCGGCGTAAAAACAAACACCATGTCGGAAAACAAATCGATTTTTAGAGATTCCATAAATTCTTCGGCATCGCTCGACTCATTTTGGAATTCCAAAATTTCGCGGAACCAGGAAAGCTTTTTATCAAAGCTTGAATCTTCATTGACATTTTTGCCTTCTTTGTAAGCCCAGTGGGCCGCGATTCCGTATTCGGCAATTTCGTGCATTTCAAACGTCCTGATCTGGACTTCCAGCGGATCCCCTTTCGGACCGATGACGGTGGTGTGGAGCGACTGGTACATGTTCGGCTTCGGCATTGCGATATAGTCTTTAAATCTGCCCGGCATCGGCTTCCAGCACGTATGAATGATGCCTAGAACCGCGTAGCAGTCCTTGATGCTGTTGACGAGGATGCGGACTGCGAGCAAGTCGTAAATTTCGTTGAATTGCTTATTTTGCATCGCCATTTTTCTGTAGATGCTGTAAATGTGCTTCGGCCGGCCGGAAAAGTCCGCTTTAATATTGACCTCTTCGACGCGGCTTTTCACTTCGTTTACGACCTCGTCGACGTACAATTCCCTTTCGGCCCGCTTTTTCTTCATCAAATTGACGATCCGGTAATATTGCTGGGGATTTAAATACCGTAAAGCGGTATCCTCAAGCTCCCACTTTATTTTTGAAATCCCAAGGCGATGAGCCAGCGGAGCAAATATTTCAAGCGTCTCATTTGAAATTCTGCGCTGCTTTTCCTGCGGCAGATGCTTCAAGGTTCTCATGTTGTGAAGGCGGTCCGCCAGCTTGATCAAAATGACGCGGATGTCCTGAGCCATAGCCACAAACATTTTCCGATGATTTTCTGCCTGCTGTTCTTCCTGTGATTTATATTTAATTTTCCCGAGCTTCGTGACGCCGTCGACAAGCATTGCAACTTCTTCGTTGAATGCTTCCTTTAAATCTTCAAGCGTTACGCTCGTATCTTCCACCACATCATGGAGAAATCCTCCCGCTATAGTGGCAGGGTCCATTTCCAAATCGACGAGGATACCCGCGACCTGGATCGGATGGATAATATACGGCTCGCCCGATTTGCGGTATTGTTCGCGATGTGCGTCTTCCGCGTACTGATAAGCCTTTTTTATAAAAGCAACATGTTCATCGGAAAGGTAACTTTTCGCCTTCTCAATGACTTGCTCAGCGGTTAATACTTGTTCGTTCGCCATGGAATCACCTTTTTTATAATTGAAAACTGTATTGTAATTATTATCAAGAAAAATGTCACAGATGTAAAGAGAAGAAATTTAAAAGGACTTTTGCCGGTCCCGGAATACTATATGAATAGGAAAAAAAGCACCCGCTTTTGATGAGTGCTTTTTATAGTATAAATTTTGTTTAGTATTGCATCAAGGTTAAAATATCATATCCGTCCAGTTTATTTCTTCCTTCAAGATATGTCAGCTCGATCAGGAAAGCGATTCCGGCTACGACGCCGCCGAGCTCTTCAACCAGCTTGATCGTTGCTTCGATCGTTCCGCCGGTTGCAAGCAGGTCGTCAGTGATCAAGACGCGCTGCCCCGGTTTAATGGCGTCTTTATGGATGGTCAGGACATCTTTTCCATATTCCAATCCGTAGTCGACTTTGATGACTTCGCGCGGCAGTTTGCCTTCTTTGCGGACAGGCGCAAATCCTACCCCAAGCGAATATGCGACAGGGCAGCCGATGATAAATCCTCTCGCTTCAGGTCCCACGACAAGATCGATCTGTTTTTCTTTCGCATACGTTACAATTTGATCTGTCGCGTAGCGATAGACGTCGCCTTTGTCCATCAATGTTGTAATATCTTTAAATTGTACGCCTTCCTTCGGGTAATCCGGCACAATTGTCACATACTTCTTCAAATCCATCTGTCTTCATGTCCTCCTCATACTTTATAAGCGACGGCGTTTTCCGCCATCCGCTTATCCAGCCACTGTTTAAGCTCATCCGCCGAAGAATAAATGAGCTTTTGCTCCAATTCAATCAGGCGCTGTTTTTCCCGGTAGGTTTCAGAATCTGTCAGATCGCGCTTTTCGGCATGATAAACAACAGATAAAACACCATTCTCTATTGTAACAAAACCGAGCTCAAAAAACACCTTTGTCATAAAATCAATTGTGTCTTTTGTCCAGCCTTTATGTCTGGCAAGCTCCCCGCCGTATTTCGGCAAGTCAAAAGAACCTCTTTTCAGGAGGAAAGCATAGTACCATTTAAAGTATTCCCTTGTTGGAAATGTTGAGAAAAAATGTTCATCTGATTGATAAAAAATCAGATAAATGCGCTCCAGTTTTTCACCTTTTATCACCTGGTCAAAAATGTCGAGCGACGGCGGAATATCTATAAATACCGCATAGCGGCTCTCAAGGTCGAGACGCTCTGCCTCTTCAGGGCCGCTGATGACGGTCAGCTCTTCTTCAAGGCCTGTCCCCGCAAGCTTCGCTTTTGTTTCCTCGCGGAAGCAGATGCACGCCCGTTTTGCAGGGTCCAGCTGCAATATTTTTTCTTCCCATGACCGTTTTCCCCGCAGATCAAACAGCTGCCATTCATTGACGGCCGCATCTTTGATCATCAGCTGCGGTTTTTTTCTGTTGTTCCACTCGTTAATCGACAGTTCCCCGACAATCGAGATCTTTGCCCCGGGAACGATCCCGTCTTCAATGGCGCCTTTATAAAATCCGATGCAATCGAGCTTGTTCTCGCCGTCTGCCAGCACAAGCTTCAAGTGATTCTTGTTGGCGCCGATTTTCCTGGAATCATCAATTTTAACGTCGCTGACAAGAACGAACGGCTTCGGATTTCCCGTGCCGAACGGCGCCAGCATGTTCATTTCGGCAATGCTGTCAACCGTGATATCTTCGAGCCGGCAGCACAAATCGACGTCTTGGACGGGAATAAAATCTTCCTCGGTCAGAACCGCTTCAGCCTGACGGTTGATTCTCTCCCTCAGTGCCGAAACATCTTCCAGGTTGAGCGTCATTCCAGCTGCCATCGGGTGGCCGCCGAAGTGCGGGAGAATATCCCGGCACTCCGAGAGGTTTTGAAATAAATCAAATCCTTTGATGCTGCGCGCAGATCCTTTGGCAATGCCTTTTTCTTCATCGATGCCGAGAACGATGGCTGGCCTGTAATAGCGCTCGACAAGCTTTGAAGCGACGATTCCGACGACACCGGGATTCCAGCCCGGCCGCGCCGCGACGATCACCGGCTGGTCAAGGCCTTCCTCCTCGATCATCTGAACGGCTTCCTCTGTCATCTGATTGACGATTTTTTGGCGCTCCTTGTTCAAGGCGTTGATGTCTTCGGCAAGCTCTTCCGCTTCTGTTTCGTCTTCTGTGTTCAGGAGGTAAACGGCCGGGTCAGCCTGTTCAATTCTGCCGACCGCGTTTAAGCGGGGCGCGATTTGAAAACCGATGGTCTCTTCATCCGCACTATGTATCTCCGCTCCGGCAATTTTGGTCAGCGCTTTTAATCCGGGGCGCTTCGTTTTCCTGAACTGTTCCATGCCGCGCTTGGCAATCTGCCTGTTTTCATCATGGAGCGGCACAAGATCGGCAATCGTGCCGATCGCACAAAGGTCGAGCAAATCTTCCGGGAGCTCTCCGTTCAAGGCGTGGGCAAGCTTAAATGCGACACCGACGCCTGCAAGCTCTTTAAATGGATAGCCGCAGTCCGGCTGCTTCGGATGAATGATCGCATAGGCATCCGGCAAAACGGGGCCCGGCTCATGGTGATCCGTAATGATCAGATCGACGCCAAGCTCTTTAGCGACTTCAGCTTCATGAACGGCGGCAATGCCTGTGTCAACTGTGATGATCAATGAATAGCCTGATTCTTTGATCCCGCGAAAGGCCGCTTCATTCGGGCCGTACCCTTCTTTAAAGCGGTCAGGTATATAAAAATCGGCTTGTGCTGAACATTTTTTCAACATTTGCAAAAGGACAGTCGTGCTTGTCACACCGTCCGCATCATAATCGCCGTAAATCATAATCTTTTCTTGATCTGAAATTGCCTGTTTGATTCGCTGTACAGCTTTTTCCATATCTTTCAGCAGATAAGGATCGTGAAAAACAGCATCCTTGCCATTTAAAAATGAAGCTGCTTTGTCGGCTGTATCGTAACCTCTCATGACAAGCAATGAGGCGGCAAGGGGAGTAATGCCTAAACTTCCGGCTAGCTGCTCCACCTTTTCTTTGTCGGGCGTTTGCACGTCCCAACGCATTTTTGACGCTAACATAAATTCACCCCTCAACCACACTATTATACTAGAGCAGCATGAGGGGATTCAATTTATTTCGCGCAATCTTTCTAGTCTTTCTGATTTTCGGGCGCCGCCGATTCGGCTTCAAGTTCAGGATGCTTTACCCGTTCTTCTCTCTTGAGCTCCTTCAGCTCTTTTTTCAGCCGCATAATCTGGAAAGCGCCGGCCGAGCCGATAATAAGCGCCCCCATCAATACCGAGACCAAAATGACCAGGATCAGGGGCCATTCTGCCGTTCCAAAAAGAAAATCAACCTTCACCGGTTCAACATTAATGACCGCGAAAACAGCAACAATTAATGTAAAAATAAGTGCAGCGATTAACGTCCATTGTTTGTTCATAAGTTACTCTCTCCATTCGCGTCGTTTTCTAGCGTTATTTTCCCGCTCTGCTCCCATTTTAAACAAAAAGAAGATCGATAGAAAGCCGCCAAAACCAACTTTTTTCTCTTCAAACCAAAAAAGACCGCCCGGCAGTGCGGGCAGTCCACGATTTATTCTCCTGCAGGCTTGCGCTTCGGCTTTTTCAGGTCGCGCCCTTTCCAGACAAGCCATACTTGAGCTGCGATGTAGAGCGATGAATACACGCCGCTCAACAGCCCGATTAACAGCGCGACAGAGAAGTTCGTAATCGATGCTGCGCCAAAAATGAGGAGGGCAATGACCACAATGACGACGGTCAGCACCGTATTAATCGAACGCGTGAACGTTTGCTGCAAGCTCAGATTCACAATATGCGATAGATCGCTGAAGCTCTTCGGCTTGCGCTTTTTCACCTGTTCCCTGATTCTGTCAAACGTTACGATCGTATCGTTGATCGAATAACCGATAATCGTCAGCACGGCTGCGATAAACGTAATATCCACCTCGAGCCTTGTAATGCTGAAGACCGCAATGATGAAGAATGCATCGTACAGCAACGAAGCGATCGCCGCAATCGCCATCTTATATTCAAAGCGGATCGAAACATACAAGATGATCCCGAGAGCCGCGATGGCCACCGCATAGAGAGCGTTTCTCGCCAGCTCTTTTCCGACGGTCGGTGATACTGTGCTGACGTTCGGTTCCGTGCCGTATTTGCCTTTAAAATAATCCTTCACTTCGGCAATTTTTTTCTGATCCGGAACACCGACAAATCTGGCGACGCCGTGTTTCTGATCATCTCCCGAAAGAACGATCGAATCGGCTGTCAGCCCGACCTCTTCAAAATCTTTTTTCAGCTCTTCGCTCGTCAGCTTGTGGTCGCTTTGCACTTCGATTCTTGATCCGCTGGAGAAATCGATGCCGAGGTTCAGCCTGAACACAAGCAGAATGACAATTCCAGCAGCCAAAATGATCCCGGAAAATGCGAAGAACCATTTACGCTTGCCGACGAAATCCCATTTGGCAAACGGAGTCGGAGGCTCAGTATTTTCGTCTGTCTTGCTGATGTCCAGGATGTCTTTTCTGCGCACTCCAAACCAGCCTTTTTTCCGGTCAAGCCAGCGGCTTTCGACCAGCAGGCCGAGCAGGAAGCGCGACAGGAAGACAGCTGTAATAAAGCTTGTCAAAATGGACAGGATCAGCATGGTCGCGAAGCCTTTGACAGAGCTCGTACCAAATATGAAAAGCACGATTCCGGCAAGCATCGTCGTAATGTTGGCATCAAAGATCGTTGCAAATGATCTTCTGTTTCCCGATCTGAAAGCCGAGCGGACCGATTTGCCGAGCTTCAGCTCTTCTTTTATACGTTCGTACGTAATGATGTTGGCGTCAACCGCCATCCCGACACCCAATATAAGAGCCGCGATCCCCGGAAGGGTCAGAACCGCATTCATCCAGTCAAAGATCTGCAGTGTAATGTAGATGTAGACCGAAAGCGTAATGACCGCGATAAAACCAGGCAAACGATAGTAAAGAAGCATAAATAAGAAAATAATAGCAATACCGACGATACCCGCAAATACGGTATCATTCAAAGCCTGCTCCCCAAACTGCGCGCCGACGGATGTCGAATACTTTTCAACGAGTTTGACAGGAAGAGCGCCCGCATTTAAAATGCTCGCCATATCTTTTGCTTCCTGAATCGTAAAGTTTCCTTCAATCATCACGTCTGACGTGTTCAGCACCTGGCTGACATTCGGAGCGGAGATGTATTTATGATCCGCTTTTTGCGATTCCTTTTTAAAGGAGTCGCCTTTTTTGTAATCAAGCCAGATGACAAGCTGGTTGTTCGGCTTCATATCAAGCACTTTTTTCGTCACTTCGCCGAATTTATCGGCATCCTTCAGCTTGATCGTCACGATCGGCTCATTCGTGTCCTGCTTGAACGACTGTTTGGCGCCGTTTTCGACAAGATCCGAACCGTTCAAAAGCTCTTTGTCATTCGTATCCCTGAACGTAAGCTGAGCCTGCGTGGATAAGATTTCCCGCGCCCTGTTCTGGTTGTCGACGCCGGCAAGCTGAACCCTGATCCGGTTGTTTCCTTCGATTTGAATGTTCGGCTCGCTGACGCCCAATACATTCGCCCGGCGGTTCAGCGCTTCAACCGTGCTGATGAGGGCGTCCCTGTCAATTTTGTCGCCCTGTTTGGCAGGCTGGACTTCATACAGAACCTCAAAGCCGCCCTGAAGGTCAAGGCCGAGGCTGATGTTGTCTGCAGCCGGCTTCGTGAACATTCCCAGTCCCGTACCGATCAAGAGAACGGTAAGGAAAAACGCAATCAAGCGTCCTTTTTTCATTATGTATTTCCTCCTTAAATCAACCAAAATCAACGTCTACCTCAGCAGCTCATCGAGCATATCCTGCCCTTCTTTGCTGTCGAGTATATTAGACGTTTTAAACGATTCTACGGTTGCATAGTTCATAAATTCGCCAATTTTCACAGATAAAATATCACCGGCGAGCTGGTGAATTTGAACATCCTTCCGCTTCTTCCATTTCTTATTCAATAAGTATGACCACAATTCCTCTATTTCAATATCGTCATACCCGAGTATCCTGAACTCTTCCGTCTTGCTGTGAAGAAAAGGTTTTAAATGGTCCTTGTACAGATCAGCCGGATGTTTGCCCATGCCAAAGCCACGCTCCTTTCACATTTTTTCAGAGAGACTTGTCATGCTTGGACGATGTATGCGCATATCTTATTGTATATGATTAAAGGTTGTTTGAGAAGGCAGGGGACTCTAGAAATGACGAAGCAGACGTTTTTAAAAGGAACGCTCATTTTAATAGCGGCAGGTTTGATTACGAGAATGCTCGGCTTTATCAACCGGATTGTCATCGCAAGGTTCATCGGAGGTGAAGGCGTCGGGCTTTACATGATGGCGGCTCCGACTTTTTTTCTGGCGGTCACCCTCACCCAGTTCGGCCTTCCGGTCGCCATCAGCAAGCTGGTCGCTGAAGCGGAAGCGCGCGGAGACCACAGAAAGACAAAGCAGATTTTAGTGATGTCTCTTGCGATTACCGGGACGCTTAGCGCCGTCATTACTCCGGTGTTTCTCATTTACGCCCCGCTGATGGCCGACACGCTGCTCACAGACAAAAGAACGCTTTATCCGCTTTTGGCAGTTACGCCGGTCGTTCCGATCATTGCCGTTTCCAGCGTGCTGAGAGGCTATTTTCAAGGGAAGCAGAATATGAGGCCGCTTGCCGTGTCCCAGGTTCTCGAACAAATTGTCCGGATATCGCTGGTCGCCGTATGCACGACGGCATTCCTTCCGCTCGGCATCGAATATGCCGCAGCGGGCGCGATGCTGTCATCCGTGTTTGGCGAGTTGGCTTCACTTCTTTATTTGTTCGTCGCCTTTAAATACAAAAAGAAAATCCGCATCAGAAAACGTTTTTTCCAATCGCTGAAATCTGGGCGGACCACGTTTTTCGAGCTGATGAGCGTTTCGCTCCCAACGACGGGCAGCCGTTTTATCGGCAACCTGTCATGGTTTTTTGAGCCGATTGTCGTAGCGCAAAGCCTTGCGATAGCAGGAGTCGCCGCTTCCGCCGCAACGAGCCAGTACGGAGAGTTGACCGGCTTTGCCCTGACGCTTCTCACCCTCCCGAGTTTTATCACATATTCGCTGTCTACGGCGCTCGTTCCCGCCATCAGCGAAGGAATCGAACAGAAAAAAATGCAGGTTGTGGAATACAGGCTTGAGCAGGCGATGAGGCTTTGTCTTTTAAGCGGCGGCATATCGGCGGTCATTTTGTTTTCGTACGCGGATGAGCTGGTCAGCGTGATGTACGGGTCGTCAAATGCCGCGATTTATGTGAAAATCATGGCTCCATTCTTTTTGTTTTACTATTTTCAAGGTCCGCTGCAGGCCGTTCTGCAGGCTTTAAATCTGGCCGGCGCGGCAATGATGAACAGCCTTGTCGGTGCCGTTGTGAAAACAGGTCTCATTTTTGTTCTCGCTTCACGGCCTTCGCTTGGCATTATGGGAGCTGCGCTGGCGATTTTGACAGGGATCATCCTCGTCACCCTTCTGCACGCCGCAACCGTCAGCAAAGTGCTTCCCATCAGCATCAATCTGAAAGAATATATCGTATCCTTCGGCGTCATTTTAATATCGGGATGGAGCAGCCTGCTGATGAAAGAACATCTTTTTTCAGACCAGTCCGAGCCGATGCGCCTGCTTTTGTGTGTCGCGGTTACAAGCTGTCTTTACGTCTTCCTTCTGGTCGCCTTCAAGCTGGTCAAAAAAGAAGAAATCCAGCGGTTTCCGCTGTTCGGCCGCTGGATTTCGTAGGATTACGTTTTAAGGTTTAAATTCATCCTTTATATCAATAAAAAAAGAACCATTATTGTATGTGCAATAAGAAATTTTGGAAAGGTCGCGGTGTCCTTTTTTTTCAAGCTTTTGTTCAAGCCACTCTCGATCTTTCCCATTTTTTTCCAATTCCTCTTTCTGAACAACTCCGTCAACAATCAACGGGAGCTCGATCATTTTGTTCGGCCCGTCTTTTGTAAATACCGAAAGCTTCCCGGTCGGCTCCAAAATCGCATATGAAACATCCGCGATTCGTTCCACATTCTTATCTCTCAGCTGCGTCATCAAATCATCGTAATTATAGCGCTGTGTCCTCATGGCGTGTTCATCAATTTTTCCGCGGTCTATAATAATCGTCGGTTTTCCATCGAGAAGCCGGCGGATTTTTTGATTTTTCAATGACAAATATGCAAATATAACCTGAATCAGCGTCAAAACGAGAATTGGAATGATCGTATGGAGAAGGTGGTCATCGAGATTTTCAATGGCCAAAACCGCGATTTCGGCCATCATGATAAAAACGACAAGATCCAATATGCTCAGCTCGCCGATTTCCCTCTTCCCCATCAAGCGAAACAAAATAAAGATGATGAAGTACAAAACGATCGTCCGAAACGTAAGCGCTAAGATTTCATCCATTACCGCCCGCCTCCTTCCGCCTATCATGATCATAAACATAGCCTTTGTTAAATTGAGGCTTTTATGTATAAAAGGTCGGGGGAGCTAGTCTATTTGCCAAACGTAGAGAATACATTTAAAAAGACGAGCCCGTCTATATTGAAAGGAGGATCGTGATGAACGAACCAAAACAAGTCGGCAAAGGGATTTTATACAGCTTGGCGGTTATTTTCGCTTTGATGTTCGCGGGAAGCCTGCTCATTTCGCTGCTCCTCACCTTCACATCATTAACCGAAAGTTCATTCAGCTGGTTTATTACCGCCATTTCTTTTATTACCTTGTTCATCGGCGGTTTTATTGCGGGAGGCAAATCGAAGGAAAAAGGGTGGCTGAGCGGAGGGTTGACAGCGCTTTGCTTCTCTCTTACGGTGCTTTTGTTTCAATATCTCGGCTTTGGCGAAGCCTTCAATTTGAAGCAGCTCCTCTATCATTCCGGTTTTTTGGGGGTCAGCATGCTCGGCGGGATTTTCGGAGTCAATCTGCAGGGGAGCCGTGCATAATGACAGCAAAAAGGGAGCGGATGACCGCTCCCTTTCCTCGTGCCCATAAGGCTTCTTTTATGCCATGTCACATCAGGAGCAACTGCGGCTTCATCAGGATATAAGGAACGGCGCTAAAGCGCCGTCTTCACGTCCTGCGACAGCCCGATTTCCGATGCTTATGTATCAGCCTTTCGGCTATTCTGCTGACGCCTCTCTGATCGCGCGGCGGTCGAATGTCAGACGGGTATTGTCGCCTGTTTTGATGACAACCTTGCTTTCGTCAATTGAATCAACGATACCGTGCAGGCCGCCGATCGTTACGACCTTGTCCCCTTTTTTCAGCTCCTCCTGCATTTGGCGGACAGCCTTCTGCTGCTTTTGCTGCGGACGGATCAAAAGGAAATAAAGAACCGCAAACATTAAAATAATCGGAAGTAATGTTCCAAGCATCTCCATTATTTTTTCACCCCTTTCAAATGGCTTTATCGCTTTCTTCGTTTATGTGTCAGAAACTTTTAGCATTTGGTTTATTAAAACCGTAGCGCTCAAAAAACTCTTCCCGGAAATCACCTAAACGATCTTCACGAATGGCATCTCTCACTTGCCCCATTAATTTTAACAGAAAATGAAGATTATGATAAGAAGTTAAACGAATTCCAAACGTTTCGTTACAGCGGATTAAATGTCTGATATAAGCGCGCGAGTAATTGCGGCACGTATAGCAGTCGCACTGCTCGTCGATCGGTCTGAAATCTCTTTCATATTTGGCATTTTTGACGACGAGGCGCCCTTCGCTCGTCATGAGCGTACCGTTTCTCGCTATCCTTGTCGGCAGCACGCAATCAAACATATCCACTCCGCGGATGGCTCCGTCAATCAGTGAGTCCGGCGAGCCGACCCCCATTAAATAGCGCGGTTTATCCGCAGGAAGCAGCGGAGTTGTAAACTCCAGCACACGGTTCATCACGTCTTTCGGCTCTCCGACGGATAGTCCACCTATAGCATATCCCGGGAAATCCAATGAAATCAAGTCTTTCGCACTTTGTTTTCTCAAGTTTTCGTACTCGCCGCCTTGAACGATTCCGAAAAGCCCTTGCTCGTCAGGGCGCTTGTGAGCTTTCAGGCACCTTTCCGCCCAGCGGCTCGTCCGTTCAACAGACCTCTTCATATAATCGTACTCTGCCGGGTACGGCGGGCATTCGTCAAACGCCATCATAATATCTGATCCGAGGGCGTTTTGGATTTCCATCGCTTTTTCAGGAGATAAAAACAGCTTGTCTCCGTTTAAATGATTGCGGAAATGTACGCCTTCCTCTTCGATTTTGCGGAACTCGCTCAGGGAAAACACCTGAAAGCCGCCTGAATCCGTCAAGATGGCGCGGTCCCAATTCATAAACTGATGAAGGCCCCCCGCCTCTTTGACGATGTCATGGCCCGGTCTCAGCCAAAGGTGGTACGTATTGCTTAAAATAATGCCTGCACCCATTTCTTTCAGCTCTTCCGGCGCCATCGTTTTAACGGTGGCGAGCGTTCCTACAGGCATAAACACCGGCGTTTCAAATGAGCCGTGCGGGGTGTGCACCCTTCCCAGCCTTGCTCCTGTTTGTTTACATGCTTTTATGAACTCATAGCGTATCGGTTGCTGCGACAAATTATGAGCCCTCCAATCTTTTTGTATTTTATTTGATCAACATGGCATCTCCGAAGCTGAAGAAGCGGTATTCGTGTTCCACTGCGGTCCGGTAGGCGGACAGCACATGCTCTCTGCCTGCGAGCGCGCTGACAAGCATAATGAGGGACGATTTCGGAAGATGAAAATTGGTAATCATCCCGTCTATCGCCCGGAATGTGTAGCCTGGATAAATAAAAATCGATGTCCAGCCTCTCGCTTCCCGGAAGCGGCCGTCATGTTCGGAAGCGATGGTCTCAAGCGTCCTCGTCGATGTCGTGCCGACGGAAATAATCTTTCCGCCTTCCTGTCTGACGCGGTTTAACAATGCTGCCGTTTCTTCCGACATTTCATAAAACTCGGCATGCATGTCGTGTTCCTCTACATTTTCCGCACTGACAGGCCGGAATGTCCCAAGTCCGACATGAAGGGTAATAAACGCAATATGCACGCCTTTTTTCCTGAGCGCATCGAGAATCTCTTCAGTAAAATGCAGCCCGGCCGTCGGCGCAGCCGCCGATCCTTGTTTCTTTGAGTAAACCGTCTGATAGCGCTCCCTGTCATCGAGCTGCTCTTTAATATAAGGAGGCAGAGGCATTTCGCCGAGCGATTCGAGCACCTCGTAAAAAATTCCTTCATAGCGGAATTCAATTTTTCTTCCGCCGTGCTCGAGCTCTTCTGTGCAGACCGCCGTTAGACGGCCGTCTCCAAACGAAAGAACGGTTCCGCGCTTGACCCGCTTTGCGGGCTTGACAAGCGTTTCCCATACGTCCCCTTCCTCCTGTTTTAACAGAAGAACTTCAACCTTTGCGCCCGTCTCTTCCTTGACTCCGTACAAGCGGGCCGGCAGCACCCTCGTATCGTTCAGCACGATGCAATCGCCCGCGTTCAAAAAATCAATCACATGCTTAAACGTGCTGTGAGTGATTTCTCCTGTTTTTTTATCCAGCACCATCAGCCTGGACGCATCCCGCTCTTTTAAAGGAACCTGTGCGATAAGGCGTTCAGGCAAGTCAAAATCGAATAATTCTACTTTCATCTTTTTTCACCTTACTCTATCTATAGACTTGAATGTCAGAGTCATTTCATTCGTCCGAAGATCGAAAACACCACGGACAGAATGATGCTGATGACAATGCATGTAACAACCGGAAAGAAAAATGTCACGTTTCCCTTTTTCACAAAAATATCGCCGGGAAGCCTGCCGATGACTTGCATGAATAAACCGATGCCAAAAATGACGGCGCCCAGCACCATTAAAATCTTTGGAAATTCAGTCACGGTTCGGAACCTCCATTTTAAAGTGGCTGTATACATCAGGGGTTACGATGCGCCCCCGCGGCGTTCTTTGAATAAAACCGATTTGAAGAAGATACGGCTCATACACATCCTCAATCGTGTGAGACTCCTCACCGATGGTAGCCGAAATCGTATCGATTCCGACGGGACCGCCGCCAAATTTTTCGATCATGCCCATCAAAAGCTTGCGGTCGATATGATCAAGCCCGAGTTTATCAACCTGGAGGCGTTCAAGCGCATCAACTGCCACTTCCTCCGTGATGGAGCTGTTTCCAAGCACCTGGGCAAAATCCCTGACCCTCCTCAAAAGCCTGTTGGCAATCCGCGGCGTCCCTCTTGACCGTCTTGCGATTTCGAGAGCCGAGAGCGAATCGATGTCGACCTCAAACAGCTCCGCCGTTCTGATCACGATTTCCGAAAGCTCGTCACGCGTGTAATACTCAAGCCTTGACAGAACGCCGAACCTGTCCCTGAGAGGCGCGGTTAAAAGCCCGACCCTTGTGGTCGCGCCGACAAGGGTAAAAGGAGGAAGATCGAGCCTCACAGAACGCGCCGACGGCCCTTTGCCGATCACGATATCAAGGCAGAAATCTTCCATCGCAGGATACAGCACCTCTTCGATCGAACGGTGCAGACGGTGGATCTCGTCAATAAATAAAACGTCGCCTGGCTCCAGAGCCGTTAATATTGCCGCCAAATCGCCGGGGCGCTCGATCGCCGGACCTGACGTCGTTCTGAGATTGACTCCCATTTCGTTGGCGATGATCGCGGCGAGCGTCGTTTTTCCCAATCCCGGCGGCCCGTACAACAAGACATGGTCAAGCGTTTCCTCCCGCATTTTCGCAGCTTCGATGAAAACCTTGAGGTTGTCTTTCACTTTTTCCTGGCCGATATACTGAGCCAGTCTTTGCGGACGCAGACTTTGCTCAATCGCTGATTCATGGTTGTCTAGTTCACTTGATACAAGCCGCTCATCCATGATATCACCTTACTTTAACAATTTTTGCAATGCTTTTTTAACGTATTGATCCGTCGAAAGCGCCTCTTCCTTTTTCAAATGAGGCTGGACTTTTTTAATTTCCCGGTCGGAATAGCCGAGCGCTCTTAATGCTTCAAGCGCCTCCTCAAGAGCCGTTTCCGCTTCATGAATTTGCTCCCGCTCTTCATGGTTAAACAGATCGGCCGCGATGTCAGGAACGGCGTCCGCAAGCTTCCCTTTCAGATCAAGGATGATCTGCCTTGCCGTTTTTTTGCCTACGCCGGGGAACTTGACGAGAAACGCTTCATCCTCATTCTCGATCGCTTCAATCACCGCTCCCGGATCGCCGGAAGCAAGGATCGCAAGCGCACCTTTCGGGCCGATTCCCGTAACATTCAGCATTTTCGTAAACAGCATTTTTTCTTCCCTTGTCGAAAAGCCGTACAGCGCATTCGTATCTTCTCTTACATAATGGTATGTATAGATTGTTTCGTTGCTGTTTTTCTTATAAATAAACGGATTTGGCGCAAAGATCTGATAGCCGATCCCGCCGTTTTCAATGACAATATATTGGGGCGATACATAATCAATCGTCCCTTTTACGAATTCGATCAACGTTCATTCACCTCTTTGACTGCTCTTCATTGTAACACAAAACAGGCAAAGCTAGAATGAAAAAGTTAACATATGTTCGCTAAAAATGGCTTCTGTCCGCAGCTGAAAAAAGACATAACAGCGTCATGTCTTCATATCTTTTACATGATGTTGGCTTCCGGATGATTTTACGGCTTCAATGACATGTTCAAATTCCTTTTTCGTGCGGTATGGGATCCCTTTGCGCAAATCATCCGCCATCCGGCTTTCCAGGCGCTTTATATCAATCTGAAAAAACGATTGAATCGGCTCTGATAATATGCCCGGGCGGCCGTGAAAAGTCGAAATCACGCCGTCTTCCGTCACTCCGATATAACCGTTTGTTTTGCTAAGGGGAGAAATGTCGTCCACCTGTTTGCGAAACAGAATAAACCCCTTTTTCTGATCGATGAGCTGCCACCCTTTATAAGCAGCTTTAAAGTCTTCCAGTGTTCGAGCGGCCTCTACTTTATTTTCGATTCCAACGTCCCCGTCCAGATAAACCTTTTCAAGCTGGATTTGAACTTTAGCCGGCTTTTCGGCCAGGGCTTCCAGGTGAAAGCTGAGCGCGGCCAGCAGACTTCCAATAAGCACTAAACCGATTTTGAACTTGCTTTGGCTGTTCATCAATATCACCTTCTTTTTTGCCTTAACGATCATATCCATAGTTTGACCAACGCTTTTAAAAATTAATCTAAAAAAGCAATGAGATGACAACCGGTTTACGAATGTTACATTTTCAAACCAATACGAAGAACTCAAAAGCATTTAAGGTGCAAAACCGCCCGTTCTCATGTATAAACAACATTATAGAGAGTTTTTCGTTTGACAAGCCCTTAAAAAGAAGGTGAGTTCAGCGTGAAAAAGGCGCAAACCTATGCAGAGGCCGTAAAGTATAATACGAAAAAAAAGTTCAATAAACTTATCCAAAAACCCGATGACTTAGAGTTGATCGGGAAAGGCAGGAGCGCATACGTTTTTAAGCTGACTGAAGAGGGCAGGGAAATGGCTCTTAAAGTCTTTTTTCCCGAATTTAAGAACATCGCCGCAAGGGAAGCGGAGATTTACAAAAAGCTTTCTGATTCGAATTATTATCCTGATATATATGAAACAGGGCCATCATATATTTTAATGGAGTATATAAAAGGATACACTTTTTATGAGTGTTTAAACAAAGGCATTCCGATTGATGATGACATGATCTTCGAGGTCGACCGCGCATTGAACGATGCGAAGCGGAAAGGGTTGAATCCATCCGATATCCACCTCCGAAACCTGATACTGACGCCGGCTGGGACAATCAAAGTCATCGATGTCGCCAGGTTTTTGCAGACGAAAGAATGCAGACAGTGGGATGATTTAAAAACAGCCTATCAAACCATTTACAAAAAAAGCCGTTTTCCGCAAAAGCTTCCTAAGCTGTGGATGGAATTGATCGCTTATCTTTATAAAAAAAACTGGCTTCAGAAACAATGGGCCGCCAAAAAAAACAAATTTCACCCGTAATTTGAAACTTAAAGAAAGCACGTCCGTATATGAAATAACCCCATTACAGGCAGGAAGGGAGAAACAGCTGTTGAAGAAAAAGAAGAAACGAAATGATGATAAATGGGATTATCTTTATCTCGTTGATTTGCTTGAGCCGTTGTTTTATGTGCTGAGGCTGGCAGTAAGAGGACTTGCGAAAATCATAAATTAAACACTCGGGCTTTCGGGTGTTTTTTTGATGGCCGAGTGATCAGTCAAATACAAAACCCCTTCATCAGAAGGGGTTGCTTTTTAATGTTCTTTCAAATTTGTGAGCGGTACTTCCTGCTCGTTCTCCGGCTGGCCGAGCGGAAAGATTCTTGCAGTTTCATTTTGTTTGTTGACACGCTGAATATAAATCGGCTTGCCGTTATAAGTAACATCAACCATGTCGGGTGATTCGACGATTTCCTGGGCACGCTGCGTATTCATCCTGACACCCTCCTTTAGCTTTTACTCATAATGTGTACTCCCGGCTGCTTTCGTATTCCTTTTTAGCCGGTTTTCTTTCAAGGAGGGGTGATCTTCAGGCTCCCGTAATCAATGAAACTTTACGTACAAAGGCAGATCCGTGTGTCCCATTTCACGCACATAAACAAACAGATTGCCTTTGTGATGAATTTCGTGTCCGATTGCGAGCTGCAGCAGCTGTTCGCCGGCTACTTTTCGTCCAATGACGCCGGTCAAATCGACTTCACGATCCAATTCTTCATCCGTAAAAGATTCAAGCAGCTTTTTTGTTTTTTCTGTATACGTTTTGGCGAGCTCGCTCAGGCTTGTCCCTGTTTCTTCCGGCTTCTTTTTAAAAGACTCTCCGTTTCCTTCTTTTGCCGCCGAAGCAAAGGCATAGAAAGATTGCAGCATATGCGTGACAAGTTCCTTCGCCGGCATCGACGTTTCAGTCGGTTTGTAATCGAGATGTTTTTCATCAATCTTTTGAATCAGTTCTTCTGTCACCAGGCGGTGGGACATAAATTCCTGAACGATGCGGTCTTTTCGTTCCATTTTTTATTCCTCCTTCGTGTATTAGCAGTTCATACACAGAATAACACGAGTTTCCATTTTCAGCATCTGTCCTGCAGCACCCTTCGGACCGCCTTGACATATTTGCGGAATGTTCTCGTTTTTGTTTCCTCCCTCTCTTTATAGGAAAAGTCTTCGAAAAACTCTTTCCTTTGAGCCGTGCTGATTTCAAGCTGCACGCTCATTCCTGACTGGCTTTCATTATTGATGTTTTCCTCGGCAGTTCCGGCAAATTTCCCGTCCACTTTGACCAATTCCGCGGAAAAGTCAGACTTTTTCAGAGATTTGACGATGGCTTTTGCCAGTTTTCTGTCCGTTCCTCCCACAAGCGTGTGCGGGCGGTCGCCGGAATAGCCGTGGAATGCGATGGTATAGCGGTGTTCTTTTATTTTCTGCAATGCCAGAGGCTCGTCAAAGTTTGTGCTTGTAATATGAAGATCCGAGTTGTTCTCATCCTTTTTTCCCTCGAATAAATAAGTTGAATAATCATCTTTGAAAGCTCTGACAAGCTCGCTTACTCCGCCTTCTATTCTTCCTCCGTGAGGCGAAAAGATTAAACAGTCGCTTCCCGCTTTTTCGTGATACTCAATGTCATAGCCGCTTTTTTCGTGTTCCTGCAATTCCTTGAAATTCATGTATCTGTCCCCGGCCTGGATCTGAAAGTTCTCCCGGGTTGTTTTTTCGAACCACCTGTATACGCCATTTATCATTACTGCTGCGATCACCAAGTAGATGAGTACTTTTTTCTTCATTGATTATTCCCCTTTTACACTACCTTTCGATTTCTAAGCTTGTCCTCCATGCCTCATTGTATATTTGGCTTTTTTGTGACACAGTTATTTTACGCTTTAGACATGACGCGTTCAATTATGAATAAGTTTGATAAAAAATAAAAATTTAAATATTTTTATTAAAAAGATGCTTTTTCATTAGTTTAAAAGATCGATAAATTTTAAGAAAAAAATCTCATAACAATAAGCGTCTTTTGTTGCACGACTTTCCCTACAGCCCATCCAGCGTGAGAAAAAGGCGTTCTATCAGAAACGGGGTATACGGTTTGATAAAAGTAAAATCGGCCGTGTCCGCCGGCTGGAGATGTTATATTTTCTTTTCCTCCCCGTTCTGTTATCCTATTACCGACAATAAAAATGCAGGTGATAAAACATGGAAACAGAATATGAAACAAAAGGCTACGACCTGACAAAAGTTTATGATTACAATCAATATCCGGATGTCCGCCACGGACGGTGCGACAATTGCGATTACACCCTTTTTAAAAGCTCTGTAAAAAACGGCCAGTTTTTGCGTGAATGCCGGCGCTGCGGCATGAAAAAAAGCATTTAGCGTTACAGCACATTCTTATATGTATAAAAAACTTGCCGACAAGGCTGCATGTAGCTTTGCCGGCAATACACGTCATGCTGTCAAATGCTTAAACATCTTTTTGATCTTTGTTTGTGACAAAGCCGTTGATCGATTCACCGATCTTTCCGCTAAGGTCGGCATTCAGATTGTTGAGATTTTGAATATATTCGCTGATGACATTTTGGATCGCTTGATTAAGTTCCGCATTTTCGCTTTTTGTGAAATCGGCCTCTCTCAGATCGATGCCGCTGTTTTTCTGAACCAGCTCATAGATCGATTCGCCAAAACCCGTGATAAGGCCGTTGACTCTCTCGATGATTTGAGCCGTTTCCTTGTCTTGCGGGCTGCCGCCCGCAGCCGGGAAAGACTTCTCATTTCCGTGTTGTTCAGCCATTTGCAGATCCTCCTCTCATAATGACAGACTCCTTCACAATATATGATAAAAAATCAAATCCTGTTTCCGCAGCAGCTTGATACGGCTGCTAATTGGTTGATGATGCATAAAAGGACGCCGCGAATCTGGAGCGGCGTCCTTTTTTTAATGAACGTTCGTATACACTTCCTGCACATCGTCATCATCTTCAAGTACGTCAATGAGCTTTTCGACTTTTTCCTGAAGCGCTTCATCGACCTCTGCATAGGTTTGCGGAACCATTGTCATTTCGGCTGTCGCCATTTGATAGCCGCGCTCCTCCAAGTTTTTCTTTACTTCTTCAAACTGTTCCGGCTCTGTATAAATCTCGAACAGCTCTTCGCTCGTTTCGAGCTCCTCGGCGCCGGCATCAATGACCTCAAGCATAAACTCCTCTTCATCTATCTCAAGATCTTCACGCTCGATTGCAATATATCCTTTCCGGTCGAACATATAAGAAACGCATCCTGTTTCCCCCAAGCTGCCGCCGTTTTTGCTGAAGGCGGTTCTGACGTTTGTCGCCGTCCGGTTTTTATTATCTGTCAAACATTGGACCATGACAGCCACACCGCTTGGGCCGTAGCCCTCATACGTAATTTCCTCGTAGCTTTTTCCATCCTGGCTGCCGGAAGCTTTTTTGACGGCGCGGTCGATGTTGTCGTTTGGCATGTTTGCATTTTTGGCTTTATCGATGACGAGACGCAGACTTGCGTTAGATTCGGGATCGGGTCCCCCTTCTTTTGCGGCTACATATATTTCTTTGGCAAGCTTCATGAAAATTTTGCCGCGTTTAGCATCTTGGGCATTTTTTCTTCTCTGAATATTTTTCCATTTAGAATGGCCAGCCATATCTTTCTACCTCCAAAAAAAATCTCGTCTCTATGTACACTTTATACGGTTTTCCCCGTTTTTGTAAAGAAATCGGCCGAACGCTCACAAAAAAATTGCCGGGGAATCCCCGGCAATTCCCTGCTTGTCATTGGTTGCGCAAGCGGTTCAAATTGTTATTCGTCGTGTCTCCGCGATCCCTAATGTTCTGAGGGTCGTCGTTCATTTCACGGAGCCTTGTAAATGCGCCGTCGTCCTCGACAACTTGAACGGTCCGGTCTCCGGTAAATGTTTTGGCTGCTTTTCTAATTTGAGTTCTCTCATTATTTGTCAGCCGTTTATCTGACCGTACCGCGATGATGACCGTTTCGTTCGTTACGACGGCCTGACTCTCGTCAACATAATTCAATTTGTTGACGCGTCCAGTGATATTCCTGGAGATTTTACGGTTTTCCGGTCTGTTATAGCCTGTGTCCGCCGTGTTCACCAAATGATTGTGATAATTCATGTCTCCCCGGCTGAAAGTTCCATCGCCTGTTGGAACGGGATTACCGTTGCCCGCTCGATTGTTCACGTTCGTTGCACCGTTTCTCCCGTTCATATTTTCAAGCATTTCTGTAACAGGACCGTCATTATCAAGACCGTTATTACGATCTGCATCATTTGAATAATATCCGATCGGACGCGTATTGTTTCCATTATCTATAGCGTCGTTCGTTCCGCAGGCAGATAGACCAGCTGTCAAAAGCAAAATACCCGAAAACACTTTCAGCTTGCTGTCCAATGGTAATACCCCCCGTAGAAAACCGCTGAATTTGAGCATTGCGCTCTTTTTTAGGATGTGCGGGATGTGAAGAGTTACCCTTGACAGTTATAGACAGTCCCGTGAAAAAGCATGAAAGTGTTTATAGCGGTCCACAATAAAAAAGGAACGATAGATCATCGTCCCATTCCGAATCAGTCTTCTTCATCTTCCGGTCTGTTAAACATCTGTCCGCCTGCGGGCTGCTGTCCGTACCCGCCCATACCGTACGGAGCTCCCATTTGCGGCATCTGTCCATATGGCGCTGCACCAGGAAAACCTCCCGGGAATTGGCCTGGCCCGCACCCGCAGTCATCTTCTTTGCCGTGTGCCATATTGGGATCGTGACCGACGTTTGGCGGTGCATATCCCGGAAACGGCTGATAAGGCGCGTATGCCGGAGCAGTCATTGGCTGATGATGATATCCGTGATGACCGGCATTGTCATGCCCCATATTATCATCACCGTCATATTCAGCTGGAGATACATAGCTAGGCTGATGCATGTAAGGCATTTGAGCAGGATATGGATACCAAGGGTGGCATAATCCCGATCCAGGCAGCACCGGTGAAACAGGAATCCAGCAGCCTCCAGGATAGAACGGATAAGGATGCGGATGGTGATGGTGATGATATCCGGCCGCAGCTACATTTGGCATGCCGTGAAACTGCTTATTTTCCTCGCCTGCTGCACCGACATTCGGCGGCTGCGGAACATTCGGATAATTGACATTTTCCATATGATTCTCCTCCTCATTTGTCCATGGATTATACATGTTGGGGCCTTTCTCTTGATGTTCATAAGGTTTTGGAGGTGCGTACGGCTGATGAAGCTGATTGACGCTTTGATACAAATTTGAAATGTCGCCTTCAGGCAAACTTGGCTGTCCGCTGTTCGGGACAGGCGGAACATAAGGAACCGAGGGCTTTTCTTTCGGTTTTATATCTTCAACATCAAGCTTGCTTTTCGGCTTTTCTTTTGCAAATGGATGTTCCTGCTGTTTTTTCGGTAACTCTTTTCGCATATTGAGCTGTTCTTCTTTTTTGACCGGCACTCCCCCTGACGGTACTTTGATTTTCATGCCCGGCATGATCAAATCTGGATTGCTCAGCTGCGAATTCAGCTTTTTCAGTTCTTCAAAGTCCACTTCATATCTTTCCGCGATTTTTTCCAGAGAATCGCCCTTTTGGACAATATGAATTTTCAACGTTTTCCCCTCCTATGCAAAAACGTGAACGAACAGATGAGAATAACAAATATGCTTCTCCACAAATTTATGCGCATAGCGGAGGGGTTATGATAAAAACTTGTTCTCCAAAAAATTAACGGATTGTTAACATCCGATTCAACGCAAGAATGGCATCTTTTGCGATATCTTGATCAACTTTGATCACGCCTGTCGGTTCACCTTTGTCAATCTGCTCCAGCGACCACAGCAAATGCGGCATGTCGATTCTGTTCATTGTCAAACAAGGGCACATATCTGGATTAAGGGATTCGATTTGTTTATCAGGATGTTCTTGTATGATGCGTGAAACAAGGTTCATCTCTGTTCCAATCGCCCATTTGCTCCCCGGATTTGCTTCATTAATCGTATCGATGATTTTTTTTGTAGACCCGCTGAAATCGCTGAGTGCGACGACTTCATGGGTGCATTCCGGATGAACGATAACATGAATGTCCGAATCCCGTTCTTTAACGCTTTTGATATTCGCCGCGGTAAATTTTTCGTGAACAGAGCAATGCCCCTTCCACAAAATGATTTTTATGTCTTCCAACTCGCCGTTATACTCAAGTTTTTCTGCAATGGGATCCCATACCGCCATTCTGCTGAGAGGAATGCCGAGGTCAAATGCCGTATTGCGTCCCAAGTGCTGATCCGGAAGAAATAAAATCCTCTCTTTTTGCGATAGCGCCCATGTCAACATGCGGGCCGCATTTGAGGATGTCACGGACGCTCCTCCGTTTCTTCCTACAAAAGCTTTAATTTCCGCTGTCGAATTGACATATGTGAGCGGAATGACCGTATCGCCAAACAGCTCTGTCAACTCTTCCCAGGCGCGATTCGTCTGCTGCATGTTGGCCATATCGGCCATCGAACAGCCTGCGCGCATGTCCGGCAAAACGACAATCTGTTCGTCCGAAGTGAGCATATCGGCTGTTTCTGCCATAAAATGTACGCCGCAGAACACGATATATTCCGCTTTTTTATTTTTTTGGGCGACTTGCGCCAGCTGAAGCGAATCTCCCGTCGCGTCCGCAAATTGGATCACTTCGTCTTTTTGGTAGTGATGCCCCGGGATAAACAGCCTTTCTCCGAATTTCTTTTTGATATTCAAAATCCTTCCGGCCATTTCTTCTTCGCTCAGTTCTTTATACAGCTCCGGCATCATGCCGGCGTTCCTGTCATGAATTAAGTTTAAAATAGACATCTGTCACCTCTCCAATCCCGCTTATTTTTTCAGATCGACATTCATGCTGATATCAAGGCTTTTCGCCGAATGAGTCAAGTAGCCCAATGAAATACAGTGCACCCCTGTTCCCCTGTATGCGGGGAGATTTTCAAAGGAAATTCCGCCTGAAGCTTCCGTAATAATGCCGGCGGGTGTCATTTCCGCAAATGCTTTCACCTTGTCAGGAGGACAATTGTCAAACATAATGATATCGGCTCCAGCCGCAATCGCTTCATGAAGCTCTTGCTCTGACTCGATCTCCACTTCGATTTTGACCATATGGCCGCACGCTGCCCGTGCTTTTTCAACTGCTTTGAAAATCGAGCCGCAGGCGGCAATGTGGTTGTCTTTAATCATGATGCCGCCGTCCAAGCCAAAGCGGTGATTGCAGCCCCCGCCGATTTTGACCGCGGATTTTTCAAGAATGCGCAGGCCCGGCGTCGTCTTTCTCGTATCGCAAATCGCGATATCCGGATCATTCAGCCTGATCACGGACTGCTTTGTTAAAGTGGCAATCCCCGACATTCTTTGAATGAGATTCAGCACGACCCGTTCGCCGGTCATGAGAGAAGCTGCACGGCCTTTGAGCCGCGCGATCGTTTCTCCTTTATGAACCGCTTCGCCATCTGTTTTCAGCATTTGCACGGCGATCGTTTCATCGAGCAGCCGAAAGCCTTCGAAAATTACTAATTCTCCTGCAAACAATCCGTCATCCTTCGCTGTAATGACAGCTTCACATTGAAAATTGTCGTCAAAAACGGCTTCAGAAGTGAAATCCCCCCAGCCGATATCTTCCTTGAAAAATTCTTTAAGCATGTTCCTAAGTATGAGCCGCTGCATATTTCACAATCCCTTCGTTTTGTCTGATCTTGATCCCGCCTTTTGTGTGAACGATTTGCTTACCATGCCAGTTTTTATCATCAGGCGCCGGGCAATCCGAACGGTAATGGCCGCCTCTGCTTTCTGTACGAAGCAATGCCGAGGCCGTCATCTGCTTGGCGGTCTGCCATAAATGAGCTAATTCAAGCTGTTCTTTTGTGATTTCTTTCACATTCACGATTTGAAAAGGCACTCGCTCAAGCCATTCTTTCACCTTCGTCAATTCATCCTCCGTTCGCACGATCGCCACATGATCCGTCATGTGTTTTTGAATATCATCCACATCTGTCAGGGGAACAGAATATGTCACATCCTCAGGCTGAGGAGGTTGGCCTCTGACAGGCTCAGATTTTTGATAAGCTTGTATCCGATCCGCCGCTCTCCTTCCGAAGACGATGCATTCCAAGAGAGAATTGCTTGCCAGACGGTTGGCGCCGTGAAAGCCGGTGCATGCGGCTTCCCCAATCACATAGAGGTGTGGAACGGCCGTTTCCCCCCATCTGTTTACAGAAACGCCCCCCATTAAAAAATGCATGCCCGGTGAAACCGGAAGCCGGCCTTCTTCAATGGAAATTGCGGCTTTTTCGCAAAGAGAGGAAATCGTAGGGAAGCGGCTTTTAAAGTTTGATATACGGCTAATATCCAAAAATACGCTGCTTCCGAAGGCTAGCTTTTCGTGAATCGCACGAGATACGATGTCCCGCGGTGCTAAATCCTGCATGGGGTGAATGCCTTCCATCACCCGCTGTCCGTTTTCATCAACCAAGACAGCGCCTTCTCCGCGCACAGCTTCTGAAACAAGCCCTTGTGCGCGCCCGTCTTTGACGAGCAATGTAGGATGGAATTGAACGAATTCCAAATCTGCGAGCTCGGCTCCTGCCCGATACGCCAAAGAAATCGCATCGCTTGTCACAGAACGGTTATTCGTGTTGATTTGAAATAGATTTCCGCAGCCTCCTGCCGCCAACACAACAAAATCTGCTTTCCTGAGAAAAGCCTTTCCCTGGCGGTCTTTCGTCCAGACGCCCGCACAGCGTCCGTCTTCAATCCATAAATCCGCCGCCGTTTCGTATTCTTTCAGTTTGACGTGAGGACCGAGCCTTCCGATTAAGTGCCGGATCAGCGCCTGCCCCGTAGCGTCTCCCCCGGCATGCAAAATTCTGTTCATCGAATGTGCGCCTTCTTTGCCGAGGCTGAGCTTTCCGGATTCGTCAGTATCAAAAGGGAAATGCTGAAGAATCAGCTCATCAACAAGGCGCTGGCCGTCTTTAATGGCATCTTGAACCGCTTCGATTTGATTGTGGCCGCATCCGGCATACAATGTATCGTCCGCATGAGCTGACCAGGAATCGCGAGGCAATACAGCCGAGGCAATTCCTCCCTGAGCGAGGGTTGAATTGCTGTCTTTTACAGATGCTTTCGTCATCACAATCACTTCATAAGACGGCGGAATGGATGCAGCAAAAGACAGCGCAGCGGCACCTGCTCCGACAACAATTATCGTCTGATGAGACATGTCGACTCCTCCTGTAAATTTACATGTGTCTTGACACCTATATTTACATATCGATAAAATAAACTCAAGTATTTTTTATAAAGAATGGGAGACGAGAGCCGTGATTTATCTTGATTATGCTGCGACAACACCGGCGGCAAAAGAAGCCTTGGACGCGTTTCAAAAACTGAGCAAAGATGTGTATGGAAATTCGAGCAGTCTGCACGATGCGGGAGGGAAGGCCGAAAGTATTCTGCGCTACTGCCGCCAAAGAATGGCGGAACTTTTATCCGGGGAAGAAGAAGGCGTTTATTTTACGAGCGGCGGCACCGAAGCCAATTTTTTGGCGATTCACTCCATCTTAAATGGACTCCCCGCCGGAAAGCAGCGTTTTTTAATGACAGAAATGGAACATCAGTCAATCCACATTTTGAAGCGGCATCTTGAGATACTGGGGTTTGAAGTCGACTTGATGAAACCGAACGCTTCAGGCATCATCACAGCAGAGATACTGGAACGGCACCTCCGTCCTGATACAGGTCTCGTCTCAATTCAGCATGCCAACTCAGAAACAGGCGTCATCCAGCCCCTGGCAAAGCTTTCGGCTTACTTGCATAAGCGGGACGTGCTCCTGCACAGCGACTGCGTACAGACCTTTGCCAAAATTCCGGTCGGCATTGATGAGCTCGGCGCTGATGCCTTATCTGTTTCAAGCCATAAAGTATACGGACCAAAAGGAGTTGGAGCGGTCTATATTCGGCCTGGTGTGAACTGGAAACCCGTCTACCCGGGCACTTTGCATGAAAACGGATTGAAGAGCGGCACCGTCAATGTCCCTGGAATCGGCGCTTTCATTACCGCTGCCGAGTTGACAATTAAGCGTATGGATGCCGCGTATCTCAAACATCAGGAGCTGCGCACCCGTTTTCTGGAAAAGGCAAAAGCCCGGAAGCTTCCCGTCTCCCTCGCTGTGCCCGATTCGGCAAATTCGCATGTTCTGCCGCATATTATAGGTTGTTTTTTTCATTCCTTTGAAGGACAATATACTATGCTGGAATGTAATCGGAGAGGAATTTGCATTTCTACCGGAAGCGCGTGTTCAGCGGGCTATCATGAGCCGTCAAATACGATGAAAGCCCTTTTAGTCCCAAGGGAGCTCGCGCTTCAATTCGTCCGAATTTCGTTCGGATGCGATACGACAAGCGAACATGTTGATAAGCTGTTGGACGTTTTTGAAGATATGATGCATGAGAAAGGAGACCATCGGATTGACAGACGGATTAAAACTTACGGGAGCTGAGCGGCGCCAGCAGCTTCTGGCCTGGCTGAAGGAGTCTGAGGCTCCGCTGACAGGAAGCGAACTGGCGAAAAGAGCATCTGTTTCACGGCAGGTCATCGTACAGGACATTTCTTTATTAAAAGCAAAAAACGAACCGATCATCGCAACAAGCCAAGGATACGTGTATTTGCGGTCAGCCCTCGGCAAAAAACAGCCGGTTCAGCGGATCATCGCCTGTGACCACGAGCCGGAAAAAACGGAGGAAGAACTGAATCTGATCGTCGACTTTGGCGTAACGGTGAAAGATGTAACGATTGAACATCCGGTCTACGGCGACTTAACAGCTTCGATCAGGGTCAGCACAAGAAAAGAAGTCTCGGATTTCGTCAAAAAAATCTCGTCGACAAACGCCGCTTATCTGTCTCAACTGACAAACGGCACCCATCTGCACACATTGGAGGCAGATGACGAAGAGAAGATCGAACAAGCTTGCGACGCCCTGCAAAAAGCGGGCATCCTCATTCCCGAATAAAGAAAAGGTCCTTTGCCGTCATCTACGCAAAGGACCTTTCTTTATAATGTATACGCATTGTAGGCTCCGAGCATTTTCACCTTGCAGCCCAAAGCTTCAAGCTCAGCTATCGCACCCGGAATCAGCACGTCGTCCAGTGCCATTTCAATATCAATAATGAAAAAATAATTGCCGAGACCGGTTTTTGTCGGCCGCGATTCAATTTTAGAAAGATTCAAATTTCTCCAGGCGAAAGCCGACAGCACTTGATGGAGAGCCCCTGATTTGTCCGAAGGAAGGGTTACCAGCAAAGTCGTTTTCGGCCTTCCCGTCAAGTGCGGATTAACCGGCGGAGATGCCTCGTGATCCGGATGAAGCATCACAAATCTCGTGTGATTGTATTCATAGTCATGCACATCTCTTTTGACGATGTCTAATCCATACGTAGCGGCTGCCATTTCATTGGCGATTACGCCAATGTTCTCGTCCGGATGTTCACTCACGTATTTTGCAGCTGCTCCGGTGGATGTCGCATATTCAAACGGAATGGAGCGGAACCGGCTGTGCAAAAATTTATGGCATTGCGCGATGGCATGGGAATGGGAATAAACTTTCTGAATGTCTTCCCAAGCCTCTTTTCTTGCAGGATGCACAAGTAAATGCTGACGGATGGGAGCGGTGATTTCTCCGACAATATAAAGAGGCTGTTCGTGGATTAAGTAGTCTATTGTCAGATTGACCGATCCTTCAATCGCATTTTCAAGCGGGACGACAGCCAGATCAATCTCGCCGTTCATCGCCGCATCCATACATGCGGGTATCGTGTTAAATGCTTGCTGGTCTGCATCTGAAAAGCAGGAGCAGACGGCAAGGTGCGTAAATGTTGCTTCTGGACCTAAATAACCTACTCTCATACTCATGATATATACTATTCTCTCCCTTTAAGCGCCCGAACCTAGTATTTCGACCTTTTCTACGAATTCCAGCTTTCTTAATTTGTTCATCAGCAAATCGATATTTCCATCCATTCCTCTCGTACTGACGGACAGCGTGACATTCGCTCTTCCTTGAAGAGGGATGGTCTGGTGAATCGACAGCACGTTGCAGCCCGATTCAGCCACCACTTGGAGCAGATGGGACAGCGTTCCCGAGCGGTCCTCCAAATGAAAAAAAAGTGTGATAATCTGTTCCTTGACCATCGTATAAAAAGGAAAAACCGCATCTCTGTACTTGTAAAAAGCGCTTCGGCTCAAATCTACCTTTTGGACGGCTTCAGCTACAGATTCCGCTTTTTTCCGCTCAATCAGCTTTTTGACCTCAAGTGTTTTCCGCATTGCCTCCGGCAGCACGTCTTCCCTGACAAGATAAAAGGTCTCCTCTTTCACAGACTTTTCTCTCCTTTTAAAAACCCTGATTCCTTTACATTGATCCGGCGAAAGGAAAGGCGTTCCTTTCAGCTAAAAGTCGGAGAGCTTGCCTGGCAAACTCTCCGCTATGATCAGTCGATAAATTCAAATTCAAATTCGAGAAGACGGATTGTATCTCCATCTTTTGCACCGCGGGCCCGAAGCGCGTCATCAACGCCCATTCCGCGAAGCTGTCTGGCAAAACGCTTAACAGACTCGTCTCTTGAAAAATCCGTCATTTTAAATAAGCGTTCAAGCTTGGCTCCGCTGAGCACAAAGGTGCCGTCAGGATCACGGCTGATCTCAAATGGCGCTTCCTCATCCTCAAGCTTATACATGACTCTGTTTTCAGTCATGTCTTCTTCGTCGTAGAGCGGGAATTCCGGTGTCGTTTCCAAACGGTCGGCAATCTCAAACAGCAGATCCCTCAATCCTTGTCTGGTCAACGCGCTGATTGGAAAAACAGGATAATCATCTGTAAGCTTTTCTTTGAATGCCTTCAGATTTTCTTCCGCATCCGGCATATCCATTTTATTGGCGACAATAATTTGAGGACGTTCTGTCAGCCTCAGATTATACTGTTCAAGCTCTTTATTGATGGTCACATAATCTTCATACGGGTCGCGCCCTTCAAGACCCGACATGTCGATCACGTGCACGATGACGCGCGTTCTTTCGATATGTCTGAGGAATTGGTGTCCGAGGCCAACCCCTTCGTGCGCCCCCTCAATCAGTCCCGGAAGATCTGCCATTACAAAGCTGCGGCCGTCTTCCGTTTCGACCATTCCGAGATTCGGGTTCAGCGTTGTAAAGTGGTAATCGGCAATTTTCGGCTTGGCCGAAGACACGACAGACAGGAGCGTTGACTTTCCGACGCTTGGGAAACCGACAAGACCGACATCGGCCAAAACTTTCAGCTCGAGAACGATATAGCGCTCTTTGCCGGGTTCGCCGTTTTCTGAAAGCTGCGGCGCCGGGTTGGCAGGCGTCGCGAACCGGGTATTTCCCCGTCCGCCGCGTCCCCCTTTTGCGATGACGGCTTCCTGTCCGTGTTCGGTTAGATCAGCGATGACCTGCTTTGTATCATCGTCAATGACAACCGTGCCGGGCGGAACTTTCACAACCATGTCTTCTGCATTTCGGCCGTGCTGGTTTTTAGACATGCCGTGTTCTCCGCGCGTCGCCTTAAAATGTCTTTGATATCTAAAATCCATCAGTGTGCTGAGGCCTTCGTCAACTTTGAAAACGACGTCTGCGCCTTTTCCGCCGTCACCTCCGGCAGGGCCTCCTTTTGGCACATATTTTTCGCGGCGGAAAGCAACCATCCCGTTGCCTCCGTCTCCGCCTTTTACGTATATTTTTACCTGATCAACAAACATAATGTCCTCCGTTCTA
Organism: Bacillus sp. B19-2; assembly: GCF_022832475.1. NCBI lineage: Bacteria > Bacillati > Bacillota > Bacilli > Caryophanales > Bacillaceae > Bacillus > Bacillus sp. B19-2. The sequence goes on along the minus strand of NZ_JALHKQ010000003.1, from coordinate 221,835 downwards.
TTCCTAAAAAAACCGCTTTACTTGATATGAATTTCGGCGATGCACTCACAGTCTGTTACATCAAGCCGCTTGATTTCATAAAAATCAGCCAGTGAATGATGAAAGTCTTTGATACCGGTCAGCTTTGTGAATACGCCGTGGAAATCCAGAAAGATGACGAGCCGGTCGTCCGGACCGTCCGTCTGCAGCGTGATCGTCAGATGATTGTCGCCGCCTTTCAAAACGGCATCCTCAAAAGTCCCAAACAGCTTTCTGACGAAAACGACGAGCTTCTCTTCATAAGCTGACAAGTCTCTGACCTGACCGATCACCTCATATTCAAGCGTCAGCGAATGGGCCATCCAGTTAAATGTAAGCAGCTCATACGCCGCACGCGGGATTTTAAGGTTTGAAAGCTTTGATTCATGCTGAGCTTCGATGACCACTTCATCAATAATTTCAAATACGCGGTCATACTTTTTTAATGTTAAGTTTCCTTTAATCAATTGCAGTTTATTCATCCAGTCGTGCCTTGAGTGGCTGAGCAGATGAATAAGCTCATGGGTCAAAGCCTTATCGTCCATCGTCTTTTCTTGTTTTTTCGAAGTTTCTTCCATTTTTGCACTCCCAATCGTTTGTTCTCTATTTTAGGAGTCTGATTCAGTTTGTACTTTGAATTATAACAGAGAAGGCAGGATAAATGAAACACGTTTATATACTTTAAAGAAGCAGAATCAGAGCGGAAACCCGGCCTTGTCCAGGGGGCGGGAAGGTGTTTTTAAGCAAGTCACGATGCTGTATGTAAAAAACTCCGGTCAGAACGACCGGAGTTTCGTTTAAAGGTTAGGCTACAGGATATACGCTCACTTTTTTGCGGTTACGGCCGAAACGTTCGAATTTAACAGTTCCGTCGACTTTTGCATATAGAGTGTCATCTCCGCCGCGCCCAACGTTTTCACCTGGATAGATTTTTGTTCCGCGCTGACGATAAAGGATGGAACCGCCAGATACGAATTGACCGTCTGCACGTTTAGCACCTAGGCGCTTCGCCTCAGAGTCACGTCCGTTCTTCGTTGAACCTACTCCTTTTTTAGATGCAAAAAACTGAAGATCTAATCTTAGCATGTAGCTCACCTCCTATATTCTGTTCGTCGTTACTTTTAAGTAACCTTTGTAGTCTCGTTCGATCGTTTCAAGGGAGACGATCATGCCTTCGAGAAGGAGCTGCGCCTTTTCAAAAGCCTCCCGATCCGTACCGTCCGGGAATCCGAAAGATAAAAATCCGCCGTCTTCCCCGAGGTCAATGACCGGCTCAATGCCCGTCAGCTTCATGACGGCATTGACAGCTCCAAAGGCGACCGCCGATGCCCCTGCACAAACGAGATCCTGACCATGTTCAGCAAAATTCGCATGTCCCGACATTTCAAAGCCTAAGATGTCTTTGTTCGATCGGGCTCTGGTAACCTTTGCATGAATCATATCATACACGCCTTAAGCGTTGATTTTTTCGATTACAACTTTAGTGTAAGGTTGACGATGACCTTGTTTTTTATGTTGGTTTTTCTTCGGCTTGTACTTAAATACGGTAATTTTTTTCGCGCGGCCTTGTTTTTCAACTTTGCCTGTTACCGTAGCGCCTTCAACCGTAGGGCTGCCAACTTTAACATTTTCACCGCCGACAAACAATACGTTGTCAAAAGTAACCGTTTCGCCGGCTTCAGCAGTAAGCTTTTCGACGTATACAGTCTGGCCTTCTTCAACTTTGATTTGTTTTCCGCCTGTTTGAATAATTGCGTACATCTCTGCACCTCCTAATAAACTAAGACTCGCCAGTCACAGGGGGCTAAGAAAGCACTTAACACCTGTGCTGAGCGGTTGTAGCACGGGTGCTACATCCATAACATTAAAAAATATACCAGAAAAGAGCTCGAGTGTCAATGTCTTTTAGAAGATGGATATCGTCAATAAACCAAAAGCAGATCTTCCATTGAGGAAGTCGTGCGCTTGTCTGTAAAATAAGCGTGGAGAATTTCGTTTTCATCAAGCTGGCTCAGTTTTTGTCCGTCCTTCTCAATAATGATCGGGTGTTTGCAGCCTCTTTTAAACAGGAGCATGACCTCATAAATCCGCTGTTCGGCGCACACCGTGATCGGGGCAAGGCGTCGCACTTCCCTCTCCTTTCCGTAATACCGTTCAAGCAAAAAACGGATATGGGCGTAATGGCGATTGCGATATTCCTGGTAAAGGGATGCAGCCAAAAATACGAGGAGCACCCAAGCGCTCAGCTGTGACGGGGAAACCAACAGAATCACCGCGATTAAAACAGTACAGCAAAAGCACGACACAGCCAGCATCATCCGCTGTGCTTTCTGATACGGAAGGTGTTTTGAAAGCAGCAAAAACAGCAGCTTCCCGCCGTCAAGCGGCCAAACCGGAAACAGATTAATCAAGAGGATGGTCAGATTGTAAAAGGTAAACGTTTCAAATATATGAGGGCTGACGAGCGAATTGACCGCCAAAAGCCAAGCTGCAAATTGAAGCCAAATATGCTGAACAGGCCCCGCGGCGATGACGGCCAGCTCTTCCTTTAACGGTCTGTTCCCATGTTCATCGACTTCAAGTGTTCCGCCAAAAGGCAGCAGGAAAATGCCTTTAATTCTCCATGAAAAATAAACGGCAGCAGCAGCGTGGCCAAGCTCGTGGATCAAAATAACGATCATTAAACAAAACAGCGCTTTAATATGTCCTGTCATGATACCGATCGCCATGACAAGCCACAGCAGCGGGTGGATGTGAAGCTTGGTGAAGAGCTCCGTCCATTTATTCAAATGTGATCACCTGTATCGGATCAACAAATTCCTCTCCTTGTTTGATCGCAAAGTAATAGACGCCTTTTTGATTTTTATCCTGCTTAATCGTTCCGAGCTTCGTTCCTTTATCTATAAAATCGTATAAAGCGACATCCGCTTTTTTCAGCTGGCCGTAGTAGGTATAGCTGTTGTCCGCATGCTGCAAAACCACCGTCAGGCCCGTTTCCGGATTTTTGTCCACTTCAATGACATAGCCTTCCTTCATGCTGCGGATCGTTTCGTCTTCTGTTTCAACCTTAATGCCCTGGCCGGAGAATTTCTCCTGAACCTTTCCCATGGCAGGCACAGCGAGATCCTGATTCACCTCGACCTGGCCGGATGGTTTGTCGCCTTTCGGTTGAAAGAATGCGAGGGGATCGCCAAACTTGGATTCATACCAATTCTGGAGGGCCGCGAATTGGAACTCTTCTGTAAACACCTGGCTGATGACCGGTTTGATTTGGTTTGCGGGTTCAAACTGGCCTTTGTAGGCAATGGCGGACACAAGGACAAGACATGCCGACAGAAGACATTTCATGATGAGCGCATCCGCTTTGACAAGAGGGTGCTTCCCATTTATCAGCAGGGTGCTTCCTTCAGGCGGTGAGAAGTCTCCGGCCTTTTCATCTTCCGAAAAGGCTGTCCATGCAGGCGGCTTGACCGGCAGCTTTTTGCCGCCTGACGAAAAGGGCTGTTTATCCGGCGCCTTCCGTTTTCTTTTCCTGGCCATTCTTTTTCGAATCTCATCTGCTCTATGACTCATAACCCTCATCCTTTACATTCAGGTTCGTTTGTTCAATGATATGTCTTGTCCCAGGGGATTATGACGGCATATTGACATAAAACCAAAAGGTTTCATATAATAGATAGGAAACCTTTTGGTTTTACTTTTTTTCTAGGAGGTCTATTATGAGCAATCAACAAGTGCCTGATATACATAAACAGGCAGTTTTTCACGCATCGATAGAAAAAGTGTGGGAGGCTGTCGCCACCAGTGAAGGCATCGCCGCCTGGTTTATGCCAAATGATTTCCGTCCGGAGATCGGCTGTGAATTCACCTTGCAGTCTCCGTTCGGCCCCTCCCCGTGCAAAGTGATCGAGCTTGAAGCGCCGCATCGCCTCGCTTTCAGCTGGGATACGTCGGGATGGATCGTCACATTTGAATTGAAAAAGCTGTCTGCAGAAAAAACCGAATTTACCCTGATTCATTCAGGATGGGGCGCGCCGGAAGAAACGGTTTCAAAAGCGGGAGAAAAACAAGCGGATGTCCGCAATCGGATGAATGGCGGCTGGGAAGCGATCGTCAATCAAAAACTGCGTCAGGCAGTTGAAGGCTCGTGACATCATCGGCCGTAAAACATGATGTGTTCCAAGCCGTTTCCGATCCCTCACGGCGAAAGATGCTGAAGCTCCTCTCCGGCAGGGAATTGCCTGTAACAGATATCAGCACTCATTTCCCGATGAGCCGGACGGCTGTTTCAAAGCATCTGAGAATTTTGTCAGAAGCCGGGCTTGTCAGCGGGAGAAAAGCGGGCAGAGAAAAACTGTACAGGCTTCATCCCGAACCTCTCGCCGAGCTGCAGCAATGGCTCGCCTACTTCGACATATATTGGGACAATAAGCTTTCCTTGTTAAAGCACAAAGTCGAAAACGATCAATGAAACTGCGAAAAAAGCAATCTCGCTTTGGAGATTGCTTTTTTTGCAGTTAAGCGCGTACGCCGAAAAATGATTTAATCTTTGCGAAAACGCCTTTATTTTCTTCTTCAAACGACTGTAAAGGCACAGATTCGCCCAGCACGCGGCGGGCGATGTTCCGGTATGCGATTGAAGCTTTATTGTTCGGATCCATGACGACAGGCTCCCCGTTATTGGAAGCTTTAATCACTTCGTCATCATCCGCAACAATACCGATCAGTTCGATCGACAAGTGCTGAATGACTTCATCAACATCCAGCGTATCGCCGTTTTTCATTAAGTGGTTGCGGATCCGGTTGACGACAAGTCTCGGCGGCTCAATATTTTCTTCTTTTTCAAGCAGGCCGATAATCCGGTCGGCGTCACGAACAGCGGAGATTTCCGGTGTCGTTACGACAATCGCTTTGTCAGCGCCCGAGACCGCATTTTTATAACCTTGCTCAATCCCTGCAGGGCAGTCGATGACAATGTAGTCAAAGTCATGTTTGAGCTGCTGTACAAGCTTGACCATCTGCTCGGGAAGAACAGCCGACTTATCGCTTGTCTGAGCGGCCGGGAGCAAATAAAGCAAATCATCGAAGCGTTTGTCTTTCACAAGCGCCTGATGGATTTTGCATCGCTCCTCAACGACATCTACCAAGTCATATATGATTCTATTTTCAAGGCCCATGACAACATCAAGATTGCGCAGGCCGATATCCGTGTCAACGAGACATACCCGTTTTCCCAAAATGGCCAAGGCGGTGCCAAGATTTGCGGATGTCGTCGTTTTGCCTACTCCGCCTTTCCCCGAGGTTATTACGATAGCTTCACCCAATTTTACATTCCTCCCTCAAGCCTTGTTAAACTAGGTCTTAAATGAGCTAATTGCTGAAGGCGGTCAATGACCATATTCTCATTTTCATCTAAATAAGCACATTCCATGTCGTTCCCTTCTTGGATGTGGTCTGGGGAGCGATTGAGCACATGATTGATACGCAATTGAGTCGGTCTCATATCCGAAGCCGCAATAACAGCTCGTTTATTTCCATTAAAACCGGCGTGGGCAATCCCTCTTAATGAGCCGAGGATGAAAATATTCCCTCCGGCCTTCACCATTCCTCCCGGATTCACATCCCCAATCAGAAGCAAATCACCCTCCGTTTCGAGGACTTGCCCTGAACGGACAATTTTAGCGACAGAAATAATTTCGCTTTCCGCTTTTAAACGGTTTGCTTCATCTTTGGTCATGACTTCACTTTCAATGGAGTGGATGAACAGATTTTGTTTCTCAGTGATCACATCGGTCAGGATCTGTTCTTGCTCCTCGGTCACATAACGGTGGCCGAGCTTAACGAGCACACTGATTTTCTGGCCTTTTCCATCCATATAATGTTCGAGTGACAGCATATCCTGAAGACCGTACAATAATTCTTCAAAAGAGCATGTGTCATCAAGATGAAGCGTCAATCCATTTTTCGTTCCTTTAATTGTTACGTATTGCTGCTTTTGGGTCTTCACGGTGTTCACCTCAACATCATACTCTTTTCGACATCGGCTCATAAAATCCTCTTTTACTCATTCCTCAACTCTTTCTTAAGACTGGTAAAAAACCACTTGAACGGGTAAATGAGCAAAAGGCCGCCAACGGCGTTCAGCCCAAGCGTAGGCAGGAGCCTGCCGAGCACAAATTGATGGAACGGCATGATTTCCGGACGTATCAGCATCTGCACGCCATATTGGTAGAATTCAAGAACACAGACGGCGAGCAGCGAAATAAAAATGACGACCAGCGCGTTTGTCTGCAATACTTTGAATGCTTTTGACGATAAATAGCAAATACCGGCAAAACCAAACATATATACACCTAAAAGGTCGGTGTAATTAATATCATATAACAATCCGAAAATAAATCCATATGTAATGGCAAAAGGCTGATTGACATAAGCCGTCATAAAAACTAAGACAAGCAGCAGAAAACGCGGGATGAGCTGCTGTTCTTCCGTCACAAAAGGCAGGTTGACAAAATCCGCATAGACGCTGTCAGATACTAAAACAAACATCATAACGACGGGAAGAAGGAAGCGTTTCACGAACCTTCCTCCTCATCGTCCATCTTGTCGACATCCACCGTATCAAGCGTTCTGTCGACGACGATGACGTTATCAAGGTTATACATATCGGCCGCCGGCTCTACATAAGCGATTTTCGTCAAGCCGTAGGAATCGGGTTCAACTTCTGTCACTTTTCCGATCGTCAGGCCTTTCGGAAAAACGCCGCCCGCGCCGGAAGTTTCGACGAGGTCTCCTTTTTTCACTTCCCTGTCTTCATCAGGCTCAATGATTTCCATTGACAGCGCCTTTTTCTCGGAGTCGTAGCCGTTGATGATTCCGTTGACCGTTTTCTTGCCTTTATTTGCAGCGATAACCGTAGAAATTCTGTTGTTTCTGTCTGTTGCGCTTAAAAGCTGGACGGTGGAAGTGAAATTGTTCACTTTTGTGCTTTTGATTTTTCCGATCAAGTTGCCGTTTTCATCTGTGACCGCCATATCCTTTTCGACGCCGTGCTTAGAACCTTTGTTAATCGTGATCAGGTTCCACCACTCATACTTATCGGGATTTCTGGCGATAACGGTCGCCAGAATCGGCGTGTAGTCTTTAATTGATTTCAAATGGCCGAGCTCTTTTCTTAAAGACTTATTTTCATTTTCAAGCTCTTGCAGCTTTGCCTCGTATTGCGTCTGGCCGTCGAGCTTTTTCCGCAGGCGCTCATTTTCGCTGTACGTATTTTTTAAGTCTTCGATATTTTCAAAGAAGCCCGCAAAAAATTGAGCGGGCGTATGAAAAATCGTCTGGAATACACCAGTTGTATCGCCAATAAATTTTTCGGGCCAAGTTGCATTCCGGTCATTCTTTAACGAAAATCCAATCATTGCCACTAAAATGATGATACAAAGGAGTAAAAGCATCAACCGTTTATTCGTAAAAAACTGCGGCATGATTATACACCTCTTCTATTCCCTGTGTCCTTAATTTTTGCCTTTAAATAGATGAATTTGCTCGAGAGCTTTACCTGTTCCGATCGCTACACAGTCAAGAGGGTCTTCCGCAATTAAAACCGGCATTTTCGTTTCTTCGCTGATGACTTTGTCCAAGTGGCGCAGCAGCGCACCGCCTCCCGTGAGGACGATTCCGCGGTCCATAATATCAGCCGCGAGTTCAGGCGGAGTTTTTTCAAGCGTATTTTTTACGGCATCGACAATTGCAGTCACAGTGTCGCGAAGCGCCGCTGTAATTTCTTTTTCAGTGATTTCAATCGTTTTCGGCAGACCTGTTAAAAGATCGCGGCCGCGGATTTCCATGCTTTCTCCGTTTTCAGAAGCTTCGGCAGAACCGATTTCAAGTTTGATCGCTTCCGCAGTACGGTCACCGATCATCAAGTTATATGTTTTTCTAATATAAGTAATGATTGCTTCATCCATTTCATCACCGGCAACGCGGATAGACTGGGATGTGACGATGCCGCCGAGGGAAATAATCGCGACTTCGGTCGTTCCGCCGCCGATGTCGACCACCATGCTTCCAGTCGGTTCCCAAACAGGAAGATTGGCTCCGATCGCCGCTGCAAACGGTTCTTCAATCGGATATGCATCTCTCGCCCCGGCCTGGCGCGTGGCGTCGATAACCGCACGCTGCTCAACCGCCGTAATTCCCGACGGGACACAAACCATGACATACGGCTTTCTCGCAAATAAGCCTTTGTTTTTAACAGCTTTGCTAATATAATGTTTCATCATTGTCGCTGTTGTTTCATAATCAGCGATTACGCCATCTTTCATCGGGCGGAGGGCGACGACATTGCCGGGCGTACGTCCGATCATGTTTTTCGCATCGTTTCCGACTGCAACGATCTGCTTTGTATCTGTTTGCAGCGCAACGACGGAAGGCTCCCTGACGACAATTCCTTTACCTTTCACAAAAACAAGCGTATTCGCCGTTCCTAAATCTATTCCAAGGTCTCTCGCACCAATTCCAAACATTTGTATGTATCTTCCTTTCTTAAAACAATATTCCTAAGCAAAAACCCATAAATTCTATTATAGCTTAATTTAATGAAAAAAAAAGTGTTACAAATATCCTTTTTCTTTCAAGCTCACAAATTTTTGATCACCGATGATGATATGATCGAGCAATTCAATTCCAAGCAGCTGTCCGGACTCGTGAAGGCGCTGTGTAACTTCTATATCTTCGCGGCTTGGAGCCGGATCTCCGGACGGATGATTGTGGACGCAGATGAATGAGGCTGCGGAGCGCTTTAACGCTTCCTTAAACACTTCCCTCGGATGGACAATTGAAGAGTTCAAGCTTCCTATAAAAATTGTGCGCTTGTGGATCACCTGGTTTTTCGTGTTCAGATACAGGCATACGAAGTGCTCCTGAGACAGAAAGCGCATATCCCCCATTAAAAAATTGGCCGCATCTTCGGGAAAACGGATCACATAACGGTCTTTGCAGGCAAGGCTGTGAATGCGCCGGCCAAGTTCGAGCGCCGCCAAAATCTGCACGGCTTTGGCGCGGCCGATCCCGGAAATGCTTGAAAGCTCCTCAGCGGATGCTTCTTTTAACAAACGGAGGCCGTCAAACGTTTGAAGCAGCCGGCTTGAAAGCTGAAGAACCGATTCTTTTTTCGTCCCGGTCCTGAGCAGTATCGCGAGCAGTTCATGGTTTGACAAACTTTCGGCGCCTGTGTTGAGAAGGCGCTCCCGCGGCCTTTCTTCATCAGGAAAATCCTTTAATTTCAATGGCAGATCGCTTATGATAAACCCTCCCTTTTGATTCCCTTCTCGTTCGGTTCATCAAAAGGAGTGTAGATCAAACGTTTTCAGCATTCTCATCGTTTTGGAAATCGGAAGACCCACAACTGTATAATAGTCACCCTTTATCTGTTTGACAAAAAGCGCGCCTTTTCCTTGTATTCCGTATGAACCGGCTTTATCAAACGGCTCTCCCGTAGCGATGTAAGCGCTGATTTCCTTTTCTTCAAGAGGCCAAAAAGAGACTTCGGTTTCTTCAAAAAATGTTTCGCATCTCTCGCCGTCCTTAATGCAGACGCCGGTGAGCACTGAATGGGTCTGTCCCGAAAGCATGCTCAGCATCCTTTTTGCATCTTCGGCATCTTTGGGCTTGACCAAATAAGCCCCGTCATAAAGAACAATAGTATCGGCGCCAAGGACGACGGCATCAGGATATTGTTCGGCTACTGCACGCACTTTTTGTTCCGCCAACCATTTGACGTTTTCTGCTGGTGAAAAGTTTCGAATTAATTTTTCTTCCGCGTTGCTCGTAACGATGCTGTACGGAATCTGCAGAAGATCGAGGAGTTCCTTTCTGCGGGGTGATTGTGAAGCCAATATGAGCTGTCGGGTCATAAGAAGACATCCTTTCAAAGGTTTTTGCATAGGAAAAAAAGATACCTGTTTTATCCTACCAAAAGAACGCCGCCGCCACAATTTCAGAAAAGTAACTTTTTAATGACAAAAATCGCGAAAATAAAAAAACCATCGCATCTGATATGCTCCCCTAAAAGTAGACAGATAAAATAAAAAAATCTGTTTACTTTGGGGAAGTTTTTTATGGCTGGGAAATGGTACACGATAGAAGAAAAACTGAACATTCTGTCAGAATGTGATCAGGGAAGTGCTTCGGTGAAAGAGATTGCGGGCAAGTATGGTGTTCACGTTTTAAATCACGATCGTCTGCAAGAAAAACTAAACGGCCTCAGCCCGGCGGAATACAGGGCTAAAGCCGTCTAGTGTGTTTTCGTTATTTCCACTGTCTACTTGACAGGGGGCCGTTCACTCTGCCGTTTTTTTATTTTATTTGGCTCAGCAATAGCTGCTGGCTTTTCCAGCCGTTGGCTGCGGTCGGTTTCTCCAGCATGTTGACGGCTTCCAGTATGCTCTTTTTTACCTCGTCAGATTCTCCTTTTAATTTGGCGCCGTCAAGTTCAGCTTTGACATCAGCTATGTTTTGAGATGTAACCTCCGCGCCGAGAATCGCTTTTGCCGACAGCTCAGCCGCCTCTTTAAAAGGCTCCAGCAAACCGGGCTCGAGTGCAACCGGAAGCTCTTTTCCGCCCCACGCTTCAAAATCGTTTTCGATTAATATTTTGCCAATTTCAGATGTCATCTGTTTTGCCCCCGTTATTCCGGCGATCACATAAAATCCGTCGTCCTTGGCAATGGAAACGGCGGCATACCCCTTGTCTGCGATTTGAGAGGCCAGCGTCTCCGCTCCTTCTTTAGATGAAAACTTGCCGGCCTGAACGGCAAAGCTTTTAAAAGATTCTCCCGCTTGTCCGCTATTTTTTTCTCCGCTCTTTTTCTCTTCTGCACCTGAGTCACCGGCTTTAACCGTCTGTCCGTTTTCCGCATCCGCACCCAGGCTGCCGGATGCGGGCACTCCTTCTTTATGGGTTGCGAGATTCAGCGCGAACAACCCGAGTCCCGTGCCGAGCAACACAGCAAAGATAATGGTTGCAGCAAAGCGCTTCAAAGGATACGTAAGGGACGTTTTCGCTTTTCGGTTGTTTTTGGCCTCATTTTTCTTTTGATAAGGCGCCACCACTTTGGGATCGTCTTTGTACACGGTTTCTTCTTCGTCTGGAGGCGTCCATGTAAATTCATCTGTTTCAGGTTTGCCGTCCTCTTTTGAAGCCGATATTTCCCGTTCTGCCTTTCTCTTTTCTTCCCAGTTTGAAAAGGTGAACTTCTTTTCTTCATTTCTGTTGGAAAACTCTTTTTCATTTCCGTAGATGGTCTCTTCTCTGCCATTGATCATCACTTTAAGCGGGTCTTCCTGGGGCGCTTTTTTAGCTGAGTTTTTCTTGCTTTTCCGTTTTTTCATGTGCTTCCCTCGCTTTCCGTTTATTGTTTTATATTGAGATTAGGCGGCAGATTGGCCGCTCTCTATACGATCGGCAGAGGGAAGCCAGAAGGAAGGAGGAGTTCTCCCAAAGGCTGTCCCTCTTATTGTCCACACTTTATCACAGCCTCAAAAAAAAAGAACAAGACTTTTGTCGTCTTGCCCAAAAAGGTTTCGTCAAATTTTTCACCACCGTGCCATTTGAAGGTACCACTCGATCATTGGATTGCCATAAAAACAGCTTATCAGCGTCCCGATCAGAATCGCGGGAGCAAACGGCATAGGTTCATTTTTCTTTAGCTTGCCTGCCAGCAGCGCAAAAAGACCAAGCACTGTTCCCGCGGCTGCCGAAAGGAAAAAAGCGAGAATGAGGAGGCGGCTGCCGAGCGCCATGCCGAGCACCGCAAACAGCTTTACGTCCCCCCAGCCGATCCCTCCCTTCGTCAAAAGCAGCGTCAAGAGCGGAAGCATGCCGCCGGCAAACGCACCGCTCAAACCGGAGTGCCACGGCTCGAGGGGAACAAGAAACCGTCCGACAGCAAAGACAATCAGGAAAAAACAAAGAACAGCATCCGGAATGACCATATGTGTCACATCAGATACAAAGACGATCAAAAGCAGGGAAATAAGAGCAAGCACAAGCACCAGCTCCCCCTGGTGCCCAACGTGCATGCCGGCAAACGCAAACAGGATGGCGTCGGAGAGCTCAACTGCCGGATACACGATCGATATCGGGGTTTGACACCCCTTACACCTCCCCCGCTGCATCAAATAGGACAAAACAGGTATCAGCTCCGAGAGGCCCAGCTTTCTTTTGCAAGCCCGGCAGAGGGAACGCGGAGCAATCAAAGATATCTTTTCAGGAATGCGGCGCCCGGCCGAACTAAAAAAGGAACCGAGCACTAACCCCGCCGTAAAAAGGTAAAAGATGAACATCACGATCAGCCTCGCACAATCAAATTTAACCGCTTCATGAGAAAGAGCGGCTTCCTGAGGCTGTTATTTTAGCAAATACGAAGCGCCTCCGCTTTTCATAAAACATAAAAATGCGCCGTCAGCCGATGGCCAAAAGCGCATTTTTATGTTTTTTATTCAGTTAAAGCTGCCCTGACGGCGGAAATAAAGTAAAGCGACCCGGTAACAACGACCACCGCTTTTTCATCTTCAGCTTGTTCTTCGATATAGCGGAAAACAGAGCCGATGTCTTCATCACATGTTTTATGATCAGCGGTACTTTGCTCAAACAGCTTATGAGCGGATTCCGCTCTCGGAAAATCAAAAGATGTGAAGTGAATCGATGACGCAAACGACTCGATTTTGCGGATCATGTCTCTGTACGGCTTATCTTTGAGAGCGCTGAAGCATACGTGAATATTCCGCCCGCCGAAGTGAGACGTGATCGTCTCGGCCAGCCGCTCTACCCCTTCTTTGTTATGAGCGCCGTCGATATAAACGAGAGGCCTGTTCAATACCTTCTCAAACCGGCCGGGCCATCCCGCCTTATGAATGCCGCGTTTCAGCTCTTCTTCGCCGATGGCCGCATGTTTTTCGGCTGTCAGCCATTCGGCCGCAAGTATGGCCAAAGACGCGTTTTGCCGCTGATGGGTGCCGATCAGGCTTGTTTCAATTCTTTCATAACGATGTAACGGTGTTTTCAGTGAAAATTGCTCTCCATCGGGCAGTGAACGCTCTCCGTACAGCTCGCAATCCTCATGAAGGGATATAACAGCAGATTCTGTCTCCATCGCCTTTCGCTTTATCACTTCAGCTGCTTCACGCTGATGAACGGCTGTGATAACAGGAACGCCGTGTTTGATGATCCCCGCCTTTTCTGCGGCAATCTCTTTCAGCGTACCGCCTAATATCGCCGTATGATCATGACCGATCGAAGTGATGACCGTTAATATCGGCTTCACGACGTTTGTCGAATCCAAACGGCCGCCTAATCCCGTTTCAAAAATAACAAAATCGGTGCTCCGGTATTTAGCAAAATATAAAAATGCGCATGCCGTAATAATTTCAAATTCGGTGGCGGCTCCGAATTCGGTTTCTTCAAGCTCAAGGACAAGAGGCCCGACCTCATTAAAGAGCGCCGTCCATTCGTCGTCTGAGATCGGTGCGCCGTCAACGCTGATCCGTTCGTTAAAGGTAATGATATACGGTGATGTGAAGGTGCCTGCTGTATAACCGGCTTCATTTAACACCGTACGGAGAAAAGCGATCGTGGAACCTTTTCCGTTTGTTCCGGCGACATGAATCGCATTGAGCTTTTTCTCGGGGTGTCCGAGCTTTCTCAGCAGCCATTCCATTCGTTCCAAACCCGGCTTCACGCCGAATTTAAGCCTTCCGTTAATCCAGCTGAGTGCTTCATCAAACGTTTTGAACAAGCGCATTCCTTCCCTTCAATTGATGAAGGTGTTTTCCAGCGCCTTTAGAAAGACCTGGAAAACACCTCCTTTTTTCGTGTGATTAATTTTTCAATTCGGCGATTCTTTTTTCTACAGCTTCACGTTTCGCCGCATAATCGGCTTCTTTCGCCCGCTCTTCTTCAATGACATGTGCAGGCGCTTTTTTCATAAATCCTTCGTTGCCTAATTTCTTCTGAACCCGTTCAACTTCCTTCGTCAGCTTATCGAGTTCTTTTTGCAGGCGGCTGATTTCTTCCTCAATGTTAATCAGACCTTCGAGCGGCAAAATCAGCTCGGCGCCGGATACGACAGCGGTCATCGCTTTATCGACCGCTTGAATATCAGTTCCAATTTGAAGAAGGCTCGGATTCGTAAAGCGTTCCACGTACGAACGGTTTTCTTCAAGTCGTTCGGCGATTTCCGGTGTGCTTGTTTTAATATAAAGCTCAATCTGCTTGCTGAGCGGCGTGTTGACTTCACTGCGGATGTTCCGTACAGCGCGGATGACTTCAACGAGAAGCTTCATATCTGCCGCTGCTTCGGTGTCCGTATATTCTTTAACAGCTTCAGGCCACTTGGCGACTGTAATGGATTCCCCTTCGTGAGGAAGATGCTGCCAGATCTCCTCCGTCAGGAAAGGCATAAACGGATGCAACAGGCGCATTGTTTGATCCAGCACATACGCTAAAATGGATCGGGTCGTCTTTTTCGCCGCTTCATCTTCACCGTAAAGCGGAAGTTTAGCCATTTCGATGTACCAGTCGCAGAAATCATCCCAGATAAAATTGTAGAGATGGCGGCCAACCTCGCCGAATTCGTACTTATCAGCCAGCTGTGTCACAGTTTCAATCGTTTCATTTAACCTTGTTAAAATCCACTTATCGGCAACTGATTTTTCTCCTGACAGATCGAGCTCTTCGTATGTCATGCCGTCCATGTTCATCAAGGCGAATCTTGATGCGTTCCAAATCTTGTTCGCAAAATTCCATGTTGACTCCACTTTTTCAAAGCTGAAGCGTAAATCCTGCCCCGGAGAGCTTCCCGTCGCAAGGAAGTAGCGCAGCGAATCCGCTCCGTACTTATCGATCACATCCATCGGATCGACGCCGTTTCCGAGCGATTTGCTCATTTTGCGGCCCTGGTCGTCGCGGATGAGCCCGTGGATCAAAACATCTTTAAACGGACGTTCTCCGGTGAATTCGATACCTTGGAAGATCATTCTGGATACCCAGAAGAAAATGATATCATATCCTGTGACAAGGACGTTCGTCGGATAGTAACGCTTGAAATCTTCCTCATCGATATCCGGCCAGCCCATCGTTGAAAACGGCCAAAGAGCGGAACTGAACCATGTGTCAAGAACGTCTTTGTCCTGCTCCCAGTTTTCGGCATCTCCCGGCGCTTCAGCGCCCACATAGATTTCCCCCGTTTCTTTATGGTACCACGCTGGAATCCGGTGGCCCCACCAAAGCTGGCGGGAAATGCACCAGTCGCGGATATTTTCCATCCAGTGCAGATACGTTTTTTCAAAACGGTCAGGGACGAAGTTGACTTTTCCTTCGCTTTTTTGCAATTCGATGGCGGCATCGGCAAGCGGCTGCATTTGCACGAACCACTGCGTTGACAAATACGGCTCAACGACTGCTCCGCTGCGTTCGCTGTGACCGACCGAATGCGTATGTTCTTCAATCTTGAACAGCACACCCTCTTCCTGAAGATCTTTCACGATCTGCTTGCGGCATTCAAAACGGTCCATGCCTTTATATTGAAGCGCCTTGTCATTCATCGTGCCGTCTTCATTCATAACGAGAATTCGTTCAAGGTTGTGGCGGTTTCCGATTTCAAAGTCGTTCGGATCATGAGCAGGCGTAATTTTGACGGCACCTGAGCCGAATTCCATATCGACGTAGTCGTCTCCGACAATCGGAATTTCTCTTCCCGTGATCGGCAGAATGACCGTTTTTCCGATTAGGTGTTTGTACCGCTCGTCTTCCGGATGTACCGCAACCGCTGTATCGCCGAGCATCGTTTCCGGACGTGTCGTCGCAATTTCAATTGAGCCTGAACCGTCTTTCAGCGGATAGCGCATATGATAGAACGCACCTTGTACGTCTTTATAGATGACTTCGATGTCAGACAGAGCCGTTTTAGTGGCCGGGTCCCAGTTAATGATATATTCCCCGCGGTAAATCAGCCCTTTTTCATATAGCTTTACAAATACTTCGCGCACCGCTTTAGAAAGCCCTTCATCAAGGGTGAACCGCTCCCTTGAATAGTCGAGGCCGAGGCCGATTTTCGCCCATTGGCTGCGAATAAAATCGGCATATTCCTCTTTCCATTTCCATGTTTCTTCAAGGAATTTTTCGCGACCGAGATCATAGCGCGTTTTTCCTTCTTCGCGAAGCTTCGCTTCTACTTTTGCCTGAGTTGCAATACCGGCGTGATCCATACCCGGCAGCCAGAGCACGTCATAGCCCTGCATCCGTTTCATTCTTGTCACGATATCCTGCAAGGTGGAATCCCAAGCATGACCCAAGTGCAGCTTACCCGTCACATTCGGCGGGGGAATAACAACGGTGTACGGTTCTTTTTCAGGGTCGTTTTTCGCTTCGAAAAATTTGCCGTTCACCCAATAGTCGTATCTGTCTTTTTCAATTGCAGACGGATCGTATTTTGTCGGCATCGTCAGTTCTTGATTATCCATTTTCAAACCTCCAACAGTATTAAACGGCTGAACAATAAAAAAGAGCCCTCTCGATCCTGTTAAAAGGACGAAGAGAACTCTCTCGCGGTACCACCTTTTTTCATGAATGCGAAAAACGCATTCACGCACTTAAATGGGATAACGGGACTTTCCCGAATTTCTCTACTTTTTCGTTCGAGAAATTGCGCTCCTGGGCGACCTTCCAAAAAAGACTGACTGGGAGCCTTTCAGCGAACCGGCTTCCCTCTCTGCAAGCGTCTGTTTTTGTACTCTTCCCATTCAAAGCGGGTGATCATTGTCTTTTCAGCACGTACTTTTTCTTTTTCTTATATTACTAAATCTTTTTCATTTTCGTCAATCATCTTTTCCGTTTTTCTCTTGTTTTATACGATACTGGGCCATGCACACAAGCTCCTTTTCCTCATATGATGCTGTAACGATAAGGAGAGGAGGCATAAGATGCGAAAAAAATTCAACACACATTCATTCCAGCCGTGGCTGAAGCAAGTCAGGCTTGTTGCTGTTCAAGTCGTCCTCCCGATCACGATCTTCCAGGGCATACGCACGATCATCTTTCCTACCACATTTGATGTCCTCCTTTTGGGCATTCTCATATTCCTTGCATGCGCCTTTCACCTTGACTGGATATAGGCACGAAAAAAGTCCGCATCATGATGATGGGGACTCTGTTTCTTCCTGCAGTTTTCTGTTTTCTTCCGTCTCGTGAATGCTCATCACAAGCGGTTCGGCGTTTTTCATTTGCCAGTACGCCTTCAAAAGCGTTGTACAGGCTTCTTTTTCTCCAGGCCCCTTCTCAAGGTCGTAGCGGTTCAGCACGCCGAATACAGGCCCGGGGTAAGCCATATAGCTGAGGAATAAGCTGATTTCTTCCTCCCGCAAAGGATAGACATTGTGATACGTATAAAACCAGTTTACACATTCCGTGCACATAACGGGGTTCGTCTTAAACATTCTTGTAAAAAATACGATGAGATCGTTCGCAGGGGGCCCGTGTCCCGCTTTCTCAAAGTTCGTAAAGTAACCCGTTCCGGTATCGTTATAGAGAAAATGCCGGACGGACAGCTGCCCGTGGTTTAAAACCATTCTGGAAGACTCTTTGTCTTTCATGGTCTCATACCACTCTTCAAGGCGGGCAAGTGCAAAGTCTGCAGCTGATATCGTCTCTTTGAAATACATGGCTGCCTGAAGCTGGAACGGGGACATATACCATTCGTTTTCCGCTCTTGAGATGAATTCTTCATATTTCTGTTTTTGCTGTTCCCACTTCCGTTTTGTCCGTTCATAGTGCCCGAGTATTTCTTCCCGCCTCACACCGAGCTCTTTTTCCGTCCGCTGGTGAAGAAGAGCGATTTCTTTAAACATATATTCGTGTTTTTGATCACGCTCTTCCTCTCTTTCAAGGGTAAGCCAAGGCATGAGATAACAGACATCTTCTCCGGCTTGCGTTAAAAATTCGCCCGTGCGGTTTCGATAGACGGGAACGAACTGCCTGTAGCCTTTTTCCTCCAGCATGATCATCTGTTCTGTGAAGCGGGCGTTTCTTGAAGCCGCCAATTTTTTCAGGGCGAATACACCGTGATCCGTATACACTTTCCATACCTTTGGACTGACCGATTCCATATATTCAGGCGTAAGACCATACTCATTTAAAATAGACTGGATGCCTTCCATCGGCTTCACCACATTTTTATCAATGCATTAGGCATGGCTGTTTTGATAATCCGGTATATAAAGGATCTGTCCCTCTTTTAATTCCTCGTCAAGGGAAAGGGAATTCATCCGGATGAGCTGCTGGACGTTAATATCATAGCGCTCGCACAGAAGATCAATGGTATCGTTTTGCTGAACGATGCACATCCTCATTCGAGTAAACTCCTCCTCTCCCTGTTTTGTAAACAGCTTTGTCAAATAGAGAGCATTGTCGTTCTCCTTCGCTGACACTTCCTGTTCGTCTGATGCCGGCATCTCATCTCTTTCTTCTTCGGGCTCCGTCTGCTCATGAAACGAATATTCCGGGATTTCAATGGTATGTCCGGCTCCCTCTTCTTCATCAATCGCTTCTGCTTCCTGTGTCACTTCAACTTCAAACGTCTCGGGCTCCCTGTCATTCTGGTCTTCTTCCAAAAGAGGCGGAACACCGTAGAACGGGGTTTCTTTTGGTTCATCATGAGGTTGATAAGCCCTTTGGAGAGGCTCCGGCTCTTCTTCCGCTTCTTCCCTTTTCAACTCGTATTCTTCCGGCTTTGTTTCTACTTTCTCCCTTTTCAGCTCGTATTCTTCCGGCTTTGCTTCCGCTTTCCCCTCTTTCAGCTCATATTCTCCCGGCTTTGCTTCTACTTTCTCCCTATTTAGCTCATATTCATCCGGGTTTGCTTCCGCTTTCCCCTTTTTCAGCTCGTATTCTTCCGGCTTTGCTTCTGCTTTCTCCCTATTTAGCTCATATTCTTCTTCCGGATGTTCAAGAGCGGCATCTTTTTGATTTTCCATTTCGCGCTTCGCACGCTCTGCCGCAGACAAAGACGCTGTAAAAAACGGCTTTGTTTCCTCTGTATCGTCTCCGAGAAACGACTGGTAAATCGGAACCGCTTCCTCATCGGTATCAGTTTCTTCTGCTTCTTCATACGGCTGTTCTTCGTCCTGCTCTTCATAAGATCTGTCAAGCTGAATCAAAAATTCTTCCTCTTTACCCTGCTCTTCGTCGTCTGAAGGTGATCTGAAGGCAGGCTCGAGCTCCTCTTCCGGCTGGACGGCCGCAGGCATAGTACGCGGTTCTTTTTCACCCGCTTCACCGCTTACATTCAAGAGGCCTTCAATCGCCAAATCAGCTTGAATCGTCAGCATCCTCGCATCTGTCAGCTGATAATCGAAAGCGTCAATAAAAACAAATACGTCGTTTAAATGATTGACCTTGTCTTTCGGGATGGTGATATCCACTGGGAAACAATGCGTCAGCTCTGCGCTGCCGTCCCCTTTCAGCTTTACATCTTCCACAAATCGGCTTGTCGCAGGCAGCTCTGCATACTCCCGGGTTTGATCTATGTTGTATTCGCCTGTCAGCTCTAATGACCCTCGTATGGATACATAATCATTTACTTCCTGAACAGTAATGTCAGGATCCAATGAAATCGATAATAATTCGGATACTTCCTGTCCTTTTTGAAAACAGATTGACTCTTCTACAGAAAATTGCAAACGATTGTTTTGCGGCAAACTGATATCCTCCCTTCACCTAATTTTTAAAATTAGATGTCAGTAAAGATGTATGTGAAAAGCAGGCAGAATATGAACAGAAAAATCATAAGCCGTTACCGGCACCATGCAAAAAAAGAGCCGCCGGCAATGTCCGGCAGCCCTTTTCTTTATCTGGAGCGGCTGATTCTTTCGAATACGCGTTCAGCAGCTTGAATCGTATGCTCAATGTCGTCATCCGTATGAGCGGTTGACAAGAATAGCCCTTCAAACTGTGAAGGCGGGAGAAACACGCCTTCATCGGCCATCCCTTTATAATATTCGGCAAACAATCCGAGGTCAGACTGTTTCGCTGTATCATAATTGATGACCGGTTCATTTGTGAAGAAAAAGCCGATCATAGACCCCGCCCGGTTAAATGTACACGGAATGCCATTTTTCTCTGCAGCTTCAGAAATTCCTTTTTCCAAACGGTCTGCTTTGCGGGAGAACTCCTGGTAGGATTCAGGAGTCAGCTGTTTCAATGTTTCAAGTCCGGCTGTCATGGCAAGCGGGTTGCCGGACAGTGTGCCGGCCTGATAGATCGGACCGCTCGGCGCAATTTTCTCCATGATTTCCGCCTTACCTCCATAAGCGCCGACAGGAAGACCGCCGCCGATCACTTTTCCGAGGCAAGTCAAATCAGGCGTCACTCCGAAATAGCCTTGCGCACAGTTGTAACCCACCCTGAAGCCTGTCATTACTTCATCAAAAATCAGCAGAGCGCCATGCGTCTCAGTCAGCTCGCGAAGCCCTTCGAGGAACCCTTTAACCGGAGGTACGACACCCATATTGCCCGCGACAGGTTCAACGATAACGCCGGCAATGTCCTCTCCGAATTCCTGAAAGACAAGCTTCATGCTTTCCAGATCATTGTAAGGAACGGTAATCGTGTTTTTTGCAATGCTTTCCGGAACTCCGGGACTGTCAGGGAGGCCAAGCGTCGCTACTCCAGAGCCCGCTTTAATCAGCAGGGAATCACCGTGTCCATGGTAGCAGCCTTCAAATTTCACGATTTTGTTACGGCCTGTGTATCCGCGTGCCAGCCGCAAGGCGCTCATCGTCGCCTCCGTACCGGAGCTCACCATCCGAACGATTTCTATGGAAGGAACCCGGTCGATGACAAGCTCGGCAAGCTCGGTTTCCAGTTGTGTCGGTGCACCGAAGCTTGTTCCGTGTTCTGCCGTTTTTTGAATTTCTTTCACCACTTTTTCATTGCTGTGTCCTAAAATAAGCGGTCCCCATGACAAGACATAATCGATGTATTCGTTTCCGTCAATATCATAGATTTTTGATCCTTTTCCCCGCTCCATAAAAATCGGGTCCATGTTCACTGATTTAAAGGCTCTGACCGGACTGTTCACCCCGCCAGGCATGACGCGTTGCGCCTCTTCGAATGCCGCTTTAGACTTCTCATAGCTCCGCATCCTCTAAAACCCCCCAGTTCAAATTCTTATTCCGAAATCCATTTTGCCGCATCTTTTGCAAAGTACGTAATGATCAAATCGGCGCCCGCCCGCTTCATGCTTGTCAGCATTTCGAGAACAAGAGCTTTTTCTTCAATCCAGCCGTTTTGGGCCGCGGCTTTGACCATTGCATACTCCCCGCTTACATTGTATCCGACAACAGGCAGGTTAAATTCGTTTTTCACTTCTCTGACGATATCAAGATATGAAAGCGTCGGCTTGACGATCAGGAAATCGGCGCCTTCTTCCACATCGGATTTTGCCTCCCGGAGAGCCTCCCTGCGGTTAGCATAATCCATTTGGTACGTCTTGCGGTCGCCGAACTGCGGACTGCTTCCCGCGGCATCGCGGAACGGGCCGTAAAACGCGCTCGCATATTTTACAGCGTACGACATGATCGGCACATTTGTAAATCCTTCCTGATCAAGCGCCTCCCTGATGGCGGCAACGAAACCGTCCATCATGTTTGACGGCGCAATAATGTCAGCGCCTGCACGGGCTTGGCTGACAGCGGTTTTTGCCAAAAGAACGAGCGATTCGTCATTTAATATTTCACCGTTTTCCACAAGGCCGCAGTGACCGTGGTCCGTATACTCGCATAGGCACGTATCTGCGATAACGACAAGCTCAGGAAAGTCTTGTTTAATTTGTACAATCGCTTTTTGAACGATGCCGTGGTTGTGATAGGCTCCGCTTCCCACATCATCTTTATGTTCAGGCACGCCGAAAACGATCACAGATTGAATGCCGAGGCTTGCGACTTCCTCCATTTCCTCTTTCAGCCGGTCCAAAGACAGCTGGTATACGCCCGGCATGGACGGAACTTCGCTTTTGACGTTCTCTTCCTCGGTAACAAATATCGGATAAATGAAGTCAGATGCTCTTAACTCGGTTTCTCTTACCAATTTCCGCATACCTGCTGTCGTCCGCAGGCGGCGGTGTCTTTGAAATGATGCTTCCATTTGTCATTCTCCCTTTCTTGAAATGCGGCACATTTCACGCAGCATTCCGTCGATTGTATAGACGGCCGGCATATATGAAGGAATTCCGTAGTCCGACAGCGCCTTCTTTGTCATGGGCCCGATCGTAATAAAATCCGTACCGTTCTTTTCGGCCCACGTTCTGCTCTCCTCTTTCAGAATGGACATGAATGTATGTACCGTCGAGGAACTCGTAAATGTCACAAAATCAAAAGACGCGTGTTTTGCTGCTTCCTTCAGCTCCAGGATTCCCTTTTCATCACGAACGGTTTCATACAAAATCCATTCCGAAACTTGAATTCCGAGCGGAGTGAGGGTTTTCTTGATGACGTCTCGGGATAAATTTCCTTTTAAAACGGCCACTTTATCATGACGGCCGGCATTTCGCTTGAGTGCCTCAGCCAAATGTTCAGCCACGTATAACTCAGGCATCAAATCGACAGAAAGACCCCTGTCACGCAAATACCTGGCTGTTTTTTCACCGACAGCGGCAACCTTCGCCTTTGATGCGAAAGGAACGCTGAACCCGGCGTTCTTTAAATAAGAGAAAAAGAATTTTGCCCCGTTCACGCTTGTAAAAACAAGCCAGTCCGCGCTTTCAAGATCTGCTCGAAAGCGCCGGGCCGCCTCCGGCGGGAGGGCGGGCCGAAACGAAATCAATGACGTTAAAACAGCTTCTCCGCCCAAAGCCTCCACCTTTTCCCTGAAAGATTGGGCTTGCGCTTTATTGCGGGTGACGAGCACTTTCTTTCCCTGTAAAGGAAGATCATGCTTCATTGTCTTCCAGCTCCTGTTTCACCCGGTCAATCAGTGCCTTTGCTCCTTTTTCCGACATGACTGCCGCGCATTCTCTGCCGACAGCCTCCGGATCTTTTCCTTTTACTGTTTCTTTGTATGCGATTTTTCCGTCAGGCGATGCCACAAGACCGGTCAGTTCGATGACGCCGTCTTCGTCCATCGTCGCAAATCCTGCGATTGGCACTTGGCAGCCGCCTTCCATTGCATGGAGAAAAGCGCGCTCGGCCGTGACGGTCAGCTGTGTGTAGCGGTCGTTCAGGCGCGAAAAGAGGGACAGCAGTTCCTCATCCGAGCCCCTGCACTCGATCGCCAACGCGCCTTGCCCAACGGCGGGAAGGCAGCTCTCCGGATCGAGAAATTCGGTGACGACATCGTCCTTCCAGCCCATTCTCGACAGGCCTGCAGCTGCTAAAATAATCGCGTCGTAATCTTCGGTTTCAAGTTTTTTCAGCCTTGTATCGATATTTCCCCTGATCCACTTGATCTCAAGGTCTGGGCGCATTTGCAAAAGCTGCGCGCTTCTTCTGAGGCTGCTCGTGCCGATAACCGCGCCTTGTTTCAGGTCGGCCAGCTTTTGACGG
The DNA here is from genome assembly GCF_022832475.1 of Bacillus sp. B19-2. Lineage (NCBI taxonomy): Bacteria > Bacillati > Bacillota > Bacilli > Caryophanales > Bacillaceae > Bacillus > Bacillus sp. B19-2. The sequence continues at coordinate 198,222 of NZ_JALHKQ010000003.1, read as the reverse complement.
CCTTTTGAAATGAGAACGTCCCTGGCGTCTTCCCGTTTTGGAATGCAGCCGACCATCAGCCCTTCGGGAAGCGCCGACGGCATGTCCTTCATGCTGTGAACGGCCATATCAATTTCCCCGGAAAGCATCGCCTGTTCGATTTCTTTGACGAACAGGCCCTTCCCGCCGACCTTTGACAGCGTAACATCCAAGATCCGGTCGCCTTTTGTAACGATTTCCTTTATTTCAAACGTGAAATCCGGATTTAATTCCTCCAGCTTTTTGATCACCCATTTTGTCTGGGTCATCGCCAATTTGCTTCTTCTTGAGCCTACAATGATGTTTCTCATGTTTTCTTCCTCCCAATCCGTCACGGGCAACCGTTTTACTAACTAAACCAATGAAATTGCGAAAAGCTGCCGAGCAAAAAGAAATTGATTAAAAGAACAAGAAAAGACGCGGCATTCCACATGGCCGCGATCCTGCCCTGCAGCTCTTTGACAATCCTGATAAATAAATAGTATCCGTATAAAAAAAGCAGGACGATCGATCCGAGCACTTTCGGATCGGCCCAGTACAGGGTTTCAAGCGATACATACGACCAGATAATCCCCAGAATCAGGCTCAGCAAAAGCATGGGAACGCCGATGAGATTGAGGACATAAGCCATATGATCAAGTTTTGGCAAATCTTCGATTCTCAAGAGCCATTTCCCCCACTTTTTCTTTTTCAATAAGCGGTACTGAAAAAGATACAGCACGGAAAAGACAAACGACAATGAAAACGCTCCATACGAAAGAATCGCCATTGTAATGTGGATGATCAAGAGCTCGGACACAAGCCTTCCCGAGAGCTCCGCCGACTGCTGCGCCGTCGGCGTAAACGTGTGGATCGCCGCCATTGAAAAGCCGATGAGATTGGTGAAAAAAACGAGAAATTCCACTTTCAAAAGCTTCGTCAAAACGAGAGACAGCGTGACGAGCACCCACGCGTAAAAATAAAGCCCCTGCGCATTATTCAAAACAGGAAACTGGTCTGTGTACTGCATGAAATAAAAAAGGTATACCGTCTGGAGAATCCAGACAATAGAAAGCAACCAGAAGGCCGCTTTTCCCGCCTTCCGGTTGTGCTGTAAAAAGTCTATAAAATAAAAGAGAACGGTGAGCGCGTACAACACGATTGTAACTTCGTTAAGCCTTGCTAACAATGTGTCTGTCATGTCTGTCACTCGCTCGCGATAGAAGTCAAACCCTGCTGGTTTTGCCGCTTAAACGCATGAACCGGCTGGCGTTCGTCTTGTTTCTCTCCGTCAGGAAAAGCCGCTTCTTCAATATCAAAAATCTGCGTAAACAGCGCAAGCTTTTCTTCGGCATCAGCTTCTGACGCAAACTCCTTCACTTTTAAAATCGGGTCGCGCAAAAGCTGGTTGATAATGCTTTTCGTATGCTTGTTTAAAAGTTTTTTCTCTCTTGTGCTCAAGTGAGGGAGCTTCCGTTCGATGCTCTGCATCGTTTCCGCCTGGATTGTCAAAGCTTTTTCCCTGAGGGCAGAGATGACCGGCACGACGCCGAGCGTATTCAGCCATTGTTTAAAAGCGACGATCTCAGCTTCAATAATCAGCTCCACTTCTTCAGCAACGGCCTGACGCTCCTTCAGATTTTCTTCGACGATCCCTTCAAGATCGTCAATATCGTACAGAAAGACGCCTTCCACTTCGCTGAGAGCCGGGTCAAGATCCCGCGGTACGGCAATATCCACCATAAAAAGCGGACATCCTTTGCGAAGCTTATTGACATGTTCGATCATCTCTTTTGTGACGACATAGCCGCTGGCGCCCGTTGAACTGATGAGAATGTCGGCTTCCATCAAAGCGCATTGCAGCTCATTTAAGCTTTTCGCCGCGCCTGAAAAACGGCCGGCAAGCTCCTTCGCTTTTGAAAATGTTCTGTTGATCACGGTAACCTGTCCGATTCCGTGGCCGTGCAGGTTTTGAACCGCAAGCTCTCCCATTTTGCCCGCACCGAGAATCAGCACGTGTTTATCGGAAAGGTCGCCGAAGATTTTCCTCGCAAGCTCGACGGCTGCATAGCTGACGGATACAGCATTTGAAGCAATATCCGTTTCGGCATGGCAGCGCTTCGCGACAGTGACCGCCTGCTTAAACAAATAGTTGAAAACGGTACCAATTGTCTTCTCTTCCTGAGCCAGCTTAAAACTTGTACGCACTTGGCCTAAAATCTGCGTTTCTCCAATAACCATCGAATCCAATCCGCACGATACGCGGAACAAATGTTCAACGGCTCCGTCGTTTTCATAAAACTTCAAGTAAGGCGAAATGTCCTCTTTGCTTAATCCGAACCAGTTCGCCAAAAACATTTTCATATAATAACGTCCGGTGTGCAGCTGATCAACGACTGCATACAGCTCTGTCCGGTTGCATGTCGACACGATGATGTTCTCAAGTATGCTTTTTTCTTCTTTCAACTGCGACATCGCCTGCCCCAGCTCATCCGGCTGAAAGGTTAACTTTTCACGTATATCAACAGGGGCTGATTTGTAATCCAATCCCACGACAAGTATATGCATAACTCTTGCTTGCACCCCCAACATCTATCTAAATTAGAATGATTATAATATAGAATTTATTATTCAAAACGATTATAACATATATTCACTATTTTCTCTTCTCAAAATGTGAACAGATTTTAAAAAATTGATGTGATATAGTAGAAAATGTGTTTCTATTTCTTTCACTACATCAAGAAGGTGATACTTTGAAAAAGAAATCTGTTTTGCTCCCATTGCTGTTGATAGCCGTGGCTGTCTACGCCTTTCTGCGGTCGGACCGGATCAGCCTGTTTGACGGACAGGAAGAATGGTCTGTACTTGCGGGGCTCATCGGGCTGGCTCTTTTTTATCAGGGGCAGAAAGAAGCCGATTCCGCCCATTCCTTTGCAGGGCTCTTCATGACAGCGATCGGCGTTTATTTCACATTTAAAGAGGACTATTTCAGCCGCGCGGATGATTTTGCGGTCATCGTGCTGATTCTCGGTGCGGCGCTTCTTGTCAAATCGTTTAAGACGAAAGAATATCAATATGAGAGTCTGCTGATGATCGCGGTCGCCCTCTATCTTTACTTTTTCCGGCAGATTGCCGCCTGGCTGAAGTCGGTCAATATCGAGACGGCATATGTAGAAGCCTATTGGCCTGCCGCTTTTATCGCGGTTAGTCTGCTTTTATTATTCTTAAAAAGAAAATAGTTTATTCAAGAAAAAGCACTTGCATCAAACCCGCAAGTGCTTTTTCTTTTATTTCGCGATCATTTGCTCGATCGCCGACCATGCTTCTTGTTTACCCTTTTTCGTCTCGGAGGAAAACAAGATGAGCTGGTCTTCTTTTTCTATATTGAGCGTCTCTTTAACGACTTTGGCATGCTTTTCCCATTTACCTTTAGGGATTTTATCCGCTTTTGTCGCAATCACGATCACAGGAATTTCATAATGCTTTAAAAAGTCGTACATGATGACATCGTCCTGTGAAGGAGCATGCCTGAGGTCGACGATTTGAACGACCGCTTTCAGTTCTTCGCGGGATGTCAAATACGTCTCTATCATACGGCCCCAAGCCTCGCGCTCCGTTTTGGAGACTTTTGCAAATCCGTAACCGGGCACATCGACAAAGTGAAGGACATCGTTAATGATATAAAAGTTTAGTGTCTGTGTTTTGCCCGGTTTTGAAGATGTCCTCGCTAAGTTTTTACGGTTGATCATTGTATTGATAAATGAAGATTTTCCAACATTGGATCTCCCGGCAAGGGCGATTTCCGGCAGTCCCCCTTCAGGATACTGCTCGGGTTTCACCGCACTGATGACAATCTCTGATTTCGTTACTTTCATTTCTCTTCTCCTACTAGCGCATGCTTTAGAACTTCGTCCAGGTGAGCGACGGGAATGAAGGTTAAGCCTTCCCGCACGCTGTTTGGAATGTCCTCAATGTCTTTTTCATTATCTTTCGGCATAATGACAGTCTTTAAGCCGGCACGATGTGCGCCGAGCGCCTTTTCCTTCAGGCCGCCGATCGGAAGGACGCGGCCTCTTAATGTGATTTCGCCGGTCATGCCGACATTTCGTGAAACAGGTCGGCCCGTCAGCGCCGAAACAAGAGCTGTCGCCATTGTGATCCCCGCGGATGGGCCGTCCTTCGGAACAGCTCCTTCCGGCACGTGAATGTGAATATCGTGTTTTTCATGAAAATCAGGGCTGATGTTCAACTCTTCCGCCTTTGAACGGACATAGCTGAATGCGGCCTGCGCCGATTCTCTCATGACATCGCCGAGCTTTCCGGTTAAAATGAGCTTGCCTTTCCCGGGGGAAAGAGACACTTCAATGGACAGCGTATCTCCGCCGACCGTCGTGTAGGCGAGACCTGTGACAACGCCGATCTGATCGTCGAGCTCAGCCTGTCCGTATCTGAACATTCTTTTTCCTAAATAGTCTTCAAGGTTTTTGTCCGTGACCGTAATTCTTTTTCTTTCCCCTGATACGATCAGCTTCGCCGCTTTTCTGCATACCGCTGCGATTTGGCGTTCAAGGCTTCTGACGCCGGCTTCCCTCGTATAATAGCGAATGACGTCCAGGACAGCCTGCTCCCGCATTTGCAGATTGGATTTTTTCAGACCGTGTTCTTTCAGCTGTTTTGGAAGCAAATGATCTTTGACGATTTCGACCTTTTCCACTTCCGTATAGCCTGCGATCGTGATGATCTCCATACGGTCTCTGAGCGGACCGGGGATTGTGGCCAGGTTGTTCGCGGTTGCAATAAACAAAACCTTTGATAAATCAAACGTCTCTTCAATATAATGGTCGCTGAACGTATGGTTTTGTTCAGGATCGAGCACTTCCAGCATCGCTGAAGCAGGATCTCCCCTGAAATCCGAAGCCATTTTGTCAATCTCGTCCAAAAGGAACACGGGATTGTTCTTGCCTGCTTTTTTCATCCCCTGAATAATGCGGCCCGGCATGGCGCCTACATATGTGCGGCGGTGGCCGCGGATTTCAGATTCATCCCTAACGCCGCCAAGGGAAATGCGGACAAATTTGCGTCCGAGCGATTTGGCGATCGATTTTGCCAGCGAGGTTTTTCCGACACCCGGAGGTCCGGCCAAGCATAAGATCGGCCCTTTTAACGAGCGGGTCAGCTTTTGGACTGCCAAATATTCGAGAACCCGTTCTTTCACTTTTTCAAGGCCGTGGTGTTCTTCATCAAGGATTTGACTGGCGAGATTCAAATCAAGCCTGTCTTCTGTCGCATCGTTCCACGGGAGGGAAATAAGCCATTCAATATAATTGCGGATGACAGAGCTTTCAGCTGAGCTTGACGGAATTTTTTCGTACCGGTTCAGCTCTTTAAACGCGGTTTCTTTCACATTGTCAGGCATGCCGGCCTGTTCGATTTTCTCAGTCAGCTTTTGGACCTCGCCCGTTTTTCCTTCTTTATCGCCAAGCTCTTTTTGGATGGCTTTCATCTGCTCGCGCAGGTAATACTCCTTTTGCGTTCTTTCCATTGAACGCTTGACGCGCTGCCCGATCTTCTTTTCAATCTCAAGGACTTCTTTTTCGTTGTGAATCAGGTCGATCACTTTGTTTAATCTGGCTTTGACATCGATCGTTTCCAGCACTTCCTGCTTGTCTTTCAGCTTAAGCGGCAGGTGGGAGGCGACGATATCGGCCATTCTTCCCGGCTCTTCAATATCTGTCACAGCGGCAAATGTTTCAGCCGATATTTTTTTCGAAATCTTTATGTATTGATCGAAGTGGTCAAGCAATGTGCGCATGAGTGCTTCATCTTCAACATCTTTTTCAGTCTCTTCATCGATTCGTTCGATTTTTACAGACGTATATTCATCTAAATCATGGTACTCAAGAATGCGGGCGCGCTGCAGCCCCTCCACCAAAACGCGGATCGTTCCGTTCGGCAGCTTGAGCATCTGCTTGATTTTCGTATAGGTTCCGAATGTAAAAATCTCGTCTTCATCCGGTTCGTCTATGGATATGTCCTTTTGTGTTGCCAAAAAGATCATATGGTCATTCATCATCGCCTGTTCAAGCGCCTGAACCGATTTTTCACGTCCGACGTCAAGGTGCAAAACCATCGTCGGATAGACGAGTAAACCTCTTAAAGGGAGGAGCGGGATGTTTCGTTTCGTTTCATCTGCCATTTTGACTGACACCTCCGTAACTTTAGTATGAACCATTATAATATACTTTTTTTATCCCTGTACAATTGTAAGCCCGGCGAAATAAAAAGGGTCTCCTGTAGTATACCCTTTCTTTCAGTTCTGAAAAAGGAAAAGATGTCCTCCGCTAAGAAAACCTGCCCGAAAAAAATCCCCATCTGAAACGATGGGGATTTATACGGATTCTCTTTTCATTTCAGCGCCGTCAGGCACTTCTGAAGGAGGGTTGACCAATGCGAGGTCCAGCACTTCCTGCAAGGTTTTGACGGGAATGATATGTACGCCTTCTATCCGCTTTAAAATCGACTGGACATTTTCGTGCGGAATAATGACCGTTTTTGCCCCCGCATGCTTGGCCGCTTTGATTTTCGGAATCACGCCGCCGATCGGCTTTACCCGGCCGTTCAGGCTGATTTCCCCTGTCATGGCGACAGTATGGTCTATCGGAACCTTATGAATGGCGGAGAAAATGCCCGTAGCCATTGCAATTCCTGCAGATGGTCCGTCAACCGGGATACCGCCGGGGAAATTCACGTGAATATCATAATCCGAAGCTTTTACTCCCATTGTCCGCAATACAGTCATGACATTTTCGACCGATCCTTTCGCCATGCTTTTCCGGCGGATCGATTTTGACTGGTTGCCGATATTCTCTTCTTCTGCGATGCCTGTGATATTAAACGATCCCTTATCAGCAGCCTTGTTGACTGTGACTTCAATTTCGAGCAGCGAACCGCTGTTAGGGCCGTGGACGGCAAGTCCGTTGACGATGCCGATCTGCGGTTTGGAGGCAATTTTTTGTTCGTATTTCGGTGTCAGCTGGCTCGAATGGATCACCCATTCGATATCTTCAACCGTCACCTCGTCGCGCTCTTCAGTCAAAGCCATTCCGGCGGCGATTTGCATCATATTGACGACTTCGCGGCCGTTTCTCGCATACCGCGTCAACAGATCAAGTCCTTCCTCTGCGACTTTCTTCTGAATCTTATCAGCCGCTTTTTTGGCGACCGTTTTTAATTCTTGCTTTTCAAGATCGCGGAAGAACACTTCCAGACATCTCGACCGGATCGCTGGCGGGATTTCGTCAGGCATCCTCGTCGTCGCGCCGATCAGTCTGAAATCCGCCGGCAGCCCGTTTTGAAAAATGTCGTGGATATGTTTGGGGATTTGCATGTTTTCTTCACTGTAATAGGCGCTTTCCAAAAATACTTTCCGATCTTCAAGCACCTTCAGCATTTTATTCATTTGAATCGGATGAAGCTCTCCGATTTCGTCGATGAATAATACCCCGCCGTGTGCATGCGTAACGGCTCCCTGCTTTGGCTGAGGAATTCCGGCCTGCCCCATCGCTCCGGCACCCTGATAAATCGGATCGTGGACCGAACCGATCAACGGGTCGGCGATTCCCCGCTCATCAAAGCGGGCCGTTGTCGCGTCAAGCTCGACAAAGACGGAATGTTCCTGGAACGGTGAGCGCTTGTTCTTTTTCGCTTCTTCGAGAACAAGCCTTGCAGCTGCGGTTTTCCCCACACCTGGAGGGCCGTAAATAATGACATGCTGCGGATTCGGTCCGCAAAGGGCGGCTTTCAGCGCTTTAATGCCGTCCTCCTGGCCGACGATGTCTTTAAAAGCTGTCGGCCTCACCTTTTCTGATAACGGTTCTGATAAATGGATTGATCTCATTTTCCGGAGCTGTTCCATCTCTTTTTTGGACTCTCTGTCTATCGTAACCTTTTGGGTTCTTTGATTCTTGAGCAAATTCCAAAAATATAATCCGATGATGATCCCGAAAAATAGTTGTACAAAAAGTGCAATGCTCGTCCAGCTCAACTGATGGTCCCTCCTGAAATGGTTTCGTATCTTTAAGTATGTCAGATAGTATTTCCTGATCAGGGAGGGAATAAACGTACAGAAAGGGATAATTTTGCATTCGGAAACCGTCACTTTTTTCTGTATGCCGACGGTTTCCGAATGCAAAAAAAGAACCTCCTTTTGGCCAGGAGGTTCTCTGCATTATGCTGAAGTTTTTTTGTCTTTATTGACGACCGTGCCGTCTTTCATAATGAGACGCGGCGGTTCGCCGTCAGTGACGGTTTTGCCTGTAATCACGCATTTTTCAATATCCTCGCGGGACGGCAGATCGAACATCACGTCGAGCATGATTCCTTCGATAATGGAACGAAGTCCGCGTGCTCCTGTTTTACGTTCAATTGCTTTTTTAGCGATTTCTGTGAGCGCTTCGTCTTCAAATACAAGCTCCACATCATCCAGCTCAAGCATTTTTCTATATTGTTTAACAAGTGCGTTTTTCGGTTTTGTTAAAATTTCAACCAGCGCTTTTTCATCGAGTGGTTCAAGGCTTGCGATGATCGGGAGACGGCCGATGAATTCAGGGATCAGACCGAAGCGAAGCAAGTCTTCCGGAAGCACTTTGGAAAGAAGCACTTCTTTTTCAAGATCTTCATGCTTGTTGTCAGAGCCGAAGCCGATGACCTTCTGACCGAGACGGCGTTTGATGATTTGCTCAATTCCGTCAAAAGCTCCGCCGCAAATGAACAGGATGTTGGTTGTGTCAATCTGGATGAACTCTTGATGAGGATGCTTTCTTCCGCCTTGTGGAGGAACGCTTGCAACCGTACCTTCAAGAATTTTAAGCAGAGCCTGCTGAACGCCTTCACCTGATACATCGCGTGTAATCGAAGGGTTCTCGGACTTTCTGGCCACTTTATCGATTTCATCGATGTAGATAATGCCTTTTTCCGCTTTTTCAACATCGTAGTCAGCAGCCTGGATCAGCTTAAGCAAAATGTTCTCCACATCTTCACCGACATAGCCTGCTTCAGTAAGCGAAGTGGCATCCGCAATGGCAAACGGCACATTCAGGATGCGGGCTAGCGTTTGAGCAAGAAGCGTTTTTCCGCTTCCAGTCGGTCCGATCATGGAAATATTACTTTTTGACAGCTCGACATCATCGACTTTGCTGTTCGAATTGATCCGCTTGTAATGATTGTAGACGGCCACGGCAAGGGATTTTTTTGCCTGGTCCTGGCCGATGACGTATTCATCAAGAATCTCGCGGATTTCCTTTGGTTTCGGAACATCTTTGAACTCCACTTCTTCTTCAGAGCCGAGTTCCTCTTCTACAATTTCAGTGCAAAGTTCGATGCACTCGTCACATATATATACGCCTGGTCCGGCGACAAGCTTGCGTACCTGATCTTGTGTTTTGCCGCAAAACGAGCATTTTAATTGTCCTTTTTCCTCGTTGAATTTAAACATTCTTTCACCCCTTATATCCTTGTCATTCCTGTTTCTTCGTTAAAAGAAACATCGCTTGAAAACATTCGTTCCATTATGTATTGCATTTTACCACACTTTCCAAAAAGGCGATAACGTTGTGTTTGCCGTTCGGCATATTCAATATGTATGTTGATCAAAACGACATTATCTATCCTTTCCCAAAGAAAAGATGATAAGTCAAAATTGTATAAAACAAGGCACGAAACATTCGCGCCCTGTTTTATATAAAGTATGATTATGAAACATATTAACGGTTTTCTACAAGAAAATCAATTGCTTTGCGAACTTTTAAGTCCTCTTTCATTCCTTCTGTAGAACCGATTGCTTGTTTGATGTTTTCAACAGGCATGTTGTACGCTTCAGCCATTTTAGAAAGCTCTTCTTCGACTTCTTCGTCAGTGACTTGAAGGTTTTCAGCTTTGGCGATCGCTTCCAGTGTCAGGTTGGATTTTACGCGTTTTTCAGCATCCTCTTTCATCTGCTCTTTCAGCGCGTTTTCATCCTGTCCTGAGAATTGGAAGTAAAGCTCAAGGTTCATGCCTTGCATTTGCAGACGCTGTTCGAATTCTTTCATCATGCGGTCAAGCTCTGTGTCGACCATCGCTTGAGGAATGTCAGCTTCAGCGTTTTCAGCTGCTTTTACGACAAGCTCTTCGCGAAGTTTAGCGTCCGCTTCGTTTTCTTTTGCTTCCTCGAGACGTTTTTTCGTTTTTTCAGTCAGCTCGGCAAGCGTTTCAACTTCCTCATCGACATCTTTCGCAAACTCGTCATTAAGCTCAGGAAGCTCCTTCGCTTTGATTTCGTGGATTTTCACTTTGAATACGGCAGGTTTGCCTGCAAGCTCTTCCGCGTGGTATTCCTCTGGGAATGTCACTTCTACGTCTTTTTCAGCACCGGCTTCAAGTCCGACAAGCTGATCTTCAAAGCCTGGAATGAAAGAGCCTGAACCGATTTCAAGGGAATAGTTTTCCGCTTTTCCGCCTTCGAACGCTTCGCCGTCTACGAATCCTTCGAAGTCAAGAACAACAGTGTCCCCTTCTTCCACTTTGCCGTCTTCTTTTACAACGAGCTCAGCCTGGCGCTCTTGAAGAGACTTCAGTTCGTTTTGAACGTCTTCATCCGTTACGGCAGTGTCGTCTTTTTCAATGCCAAGGCCTTTGTATTCGCCAAGTTTCACTTCAGGCTTAACCGTTACCTTCGCAGTGAAGATCAGGTTTTCGCCTTTTTCGATTTTTTCCACATCGATTTCCGGACGGTCAACAGGCTCAATGCCCGCTTCCTCTACCGCTTTCGGATACTCGACAGGAAGCAGGATGTCCAGCGCATCCTGATAAAGCGCCTCAACGCCAAAACGCTGTTCAAACAAACCGCGCGGCACTTTCCCTTTGCGGAATCCAGGAATGGATACTTGCTTTACGACTTTTTTAAATGCATCATCAAGGGCTTTATTAAAGGTATCGGCATCTACCTCAACCGTTAAAACGCCTTCGTTTCCTTCTTGCTTTTCCCATTTTACTGACATGTGTTTCCCTCCAAAATCTATTCAGGTTGTGTCGATTTTCCATTTTAAAACAAGCAAACGGCCACGTCCATCGCAAGCTGCCGACTGTGTGCAGCTCATGTGTTTCTGACAGCCATCATTATGTATACAAAGATAAATAATGAACCTTAAGCGGCAAACGGATCAACTACCGTTTTTCACAAATGCAACCACTATATTATAACACAATGCCCGCTGCTTTCAACATTTACAAATAAGAAATTTCTTCTATGTCTTTGATCAGCGCGCAGGCCTCGTCAAGCTGTCTGTCATTGAATTCATAGAGAATATGAAGCTCCTCTTTATCGATGTCAATCCCGTGCAACTCGTATCCGACTTTATGCAGCGCGGCAGCCCAGAGCTCGCGGTTTGAGTATTTCGGCTGAAACGGATAGAGGACGTAAATATGCCTTCTCCACAGATCTTCGACCGCTTGGTACAGAGTGGGATTTTCATTCCCAAGCGTGTCATCGAGCACGCTCAGAACATGCTTCAATATCGGCATGTCATCAGGCTTGACCGTCTCTGTCGGATTAATTGTCATCGAATCGCCAAATTTTGCGACAAGCGTCGGCTTTTCATGGTCTGACTCGGCTAAAAGCTGAAGAATCATCGTTTTTACGACAGGATGTGCGCTCGGATTTTGCAGAATCGTTTTCAACAAGCCGATATAGCTTGTCAGATTGCGGTCCTTCAGTCCGTGAAGAAGCTTTACCTGCTCTTCCGTGTCATTCAAAAGCCTTTCCTGATCAACTTCCTCCGTCTCGGGAAGGTCTTCGGTGATGTCCTCAGGTCCGGGGTCTTCCGTCATCTTGCGGCTGAAATCAAGCAGTTTATAAAACTGTTCCGCGCTTTCAGGAGGCAGCTTGTTTTCTTCGAGTACAGCTTCAATCGTTTCTTTTACTTTTTCGTATTGTCTGAGCTGGATTAAAATCGTCATATAGACTTGTAAAACGGTAAAATAATGGCCGTGGCCTTCTTTCAGCATTTTTTCGCAGATGCCTTTCGCTTCTTCAAGCTCGCCGATTTCCAGCAGGCAGATGGCCATTCCCAGATAAATATCCGATTCCTCGTCATCGTAGCGCTTCGCTTCAGAAAACAGCCTGAGCGCTTCGTGGTAATTCTTTTCTTTGAGCGCGGCCATCCCTTTGTGCACTAAACGCTCCTTAACGTTCGGGAACGGGATGATCTTCGAGTTTTTCTTGTCATGCTTCATTTCTAAGTTCCTTTCAGGCACTTATTTTTTAACAAGTGTATCAACCTGGCCCGCTAAACACAAGAAAGAACCGGCGGCAGTATGCTTCCGCCAGCAAAAAAAGCCTCCGATCTACATCGGACAGCTTTTTTATGCTTGCAACCAAGAACTTCTCTGTTTCTCAAATTGTTCGATTTCTTCTTCAAGGAGCAATGTTAAAGAAATTTCATCGTAACCGTTCAGCAGCATCTCTTGCCAATGCGGATCGACCTCAAAGGCAATCTGCTGCCCTGCGTGGTCTGTTATCGTCTGTTTTTCTAGATCGACAGTCATCGTCAAAGATTGATACTCATACTGTTCAGCAAGCTCTTTCCACGTCTCATAAGGAAGGCGGATCGGCAGCATCCCGTTTTTAAAACAGTTTTGGTGAAAGATATCGGCAAAAGACGGCGCGATAATGATTTTAAATCCGTAGTCGTCAAGCGCCCATGGCGCGTGTTCCCTTGAAGAGCCGCAGCCGAAGTTTTCGCCGGCGATTAAAATCGAAGCGCCTTTGTATTCCGGCCGGTTCAGCTCAAAATCAGGGTTGGGATCGCCGTTATCCAAATACCTCCAGTCAAAGAAAGCAAAACGTCCGTACCCCGTTCTTTCGATCCTCTTTAAAAATTGCTTCGGAATGATCTGGTCCGTGTCTACGTTGATTCTGTTTAGCACCGCCGCTATTCCGGTATGGGTCTTTAATGGCTCCATCTTGTCACTCCTCTATACAGCTGTTGTCTCTTGGTAATATTTTCTGACATCGACAAAGCGTCCGTGAATCGCGGCCAACGCAGCCATCGCCGGGCTGACGAGATGCGTCCTGGCCCCTTTGCCCTGCCTGCCTTCAAAATTGCGATTGGAAGTGGAAGCACAGCGCTCTCCTTCAGGGACAACATCGTTGTTCATGCTCAAACACATGCTGCATCCCGATTCTCTCCATTCAAAGCCCGCTGCAAGGAAAATCTCGTGGAGCCCTTCTTTTTCAGCTTGAATTTTGACGCTTTGCGAGCCGGGAACGACGATCGCCCTGACACCGTCAGCGACTTTTTGGCCTTTTATCATTTCAGCCGCCTGGCGAAGATCTGTCATGCGCGAGTTGGTGCATGAACCGATAAAGACGTGCTCAATTGTGATATCCTCGATTTTTTTATATGGTTCAAGACCCATATATTCATATGCGCGCTGCGCTTCTTTTTTATCGTCTTCCTGAGAGAAAGCCTCAGGCCCAGGAATCGTTTCATCAACCGGCAGCACCATGCCGGGGTTGATGCCCCACGTCACCATCGGCGAAATGGCGCTTCCGTCCATCACGATCGTCCGGTCGTAGACCGCCCCCGGATCGGTTCTCAGATTCTTCCACTCTTCTACAGCTTTCTCAAACTCTTCGCCTTTTGGCGCATATTTTTTCGTTTTGACATATTCAAATGTTGTTTCATCCGGTGCAATCAATCCGGCTCTTGCCCCAGCTTCGATTGACATGTTGCACACCGTCATCCGTTCGTCCATCGACATGTTTCGGAATACTTCGCCGGTATATTCAATGACATAACCCGCACCGAATTTAACCCCGTATTTTCCGATGACCGCCAGAATGACGTCTTTAGCCGTCACTCCTTTTTGCAGTTTGCCGTCAACGCGGATTTCCAGCGTCTTCGGTTTTTGCTGCCAAAGCGTCTGCGTTGACAAGACGTGCTCGACCTCGCTCGTTCCGATTCCGAAAGCGAGCGCGCCAAACGCTCCGTGTGTGGATGTATGGCTGTCTCCGCAAACGATCGTTTTGCCCGGCAGCGTCAGCCCCAGTTCAGGCCCGATGACATGGACGATCCCCTGATCGACGCTAGACAAGTCTGCGAGGCGGATGCCGAATTCTTCGCAATTCCGTTCGAGCGCACTGACCTGCCGTTTGGCAACATCATCTTTAATCTCAAACCGATTGACAGTCGGAATGTTGTGATCCATTGTGGCAAACGTATTTTGAGGCCGTCTGACTTTTCTGTTCTTTTGCCTAAGGCCTTCAAAGGCCTGGGGTGACGTTACCTCGTGTATCAGATGCAGATCGATATAGAGAAGGTCAGGCTTCCCTTCACCTTTTTTAATCACGTGTTGATCCCAAATTTTTTCGATGATCGTTCGAGGCATCATCTTTCTTCCTCCCTCTACCAATATCCATTTTCCTTAAACGTAAGCGGTCATGATGTTTGAAATGGCATTGCCGTCTGCCAGCGCAGCTTTTACTTCCCCTGTAATCGATTGAGTCGTGCAATGCTCCGATCCTTTTGCCAGGTCCTTCGTCCGCTTACCTGCCCGGAGAACTTGATCAACTGCGTGTTCAACAGCTTTTGCTTCAGCTTCAAGACCGAATGACGTCCTGAGCATCATCGCCGCGGACAAGATTGCCGCAAGCGGATTGGCAATGTTCTGACCCGCGATATCAGGAGCCGAGCCGTGCACAGGTTCATATAGATGAAGTCCAGAGCTTGATAAGCTTGCCGACGGCAGCATGCCGAGCGATCCGGTCAACATCGATGCTTCATCGCTTAAAATATCGCCGAACATGTTTTCAGTCACGATAATGTCAAACTGTCCAGGCGCGTAAATGAGCTGCATCGCTGCATTGTCGACGAGCATGTGCTCAAGCTTGACGTCAGGAAACTCTTTCGCTACTTCTTCCGCCGTCTTGCGCCATAGTTTGCTTGACTCAAGGACGTTCGCTTTATCAACGGAGGTCACTTTGCCTTTTCGTCTCTGCGCCATTTGGAAGGCCTCCCTGATGACCCTTTCCATTTCCGACTTTTTATAAAACAGTGTGTCAACGGCTTCTTCCTCGCCGTTCTGATTGACGTACTGCTCGCTCGGCTTTCCGAAATACAAGCCGCCCGTCAGCTCGCGTACGATGACAAAGTCAACACCTTCGATATATTCGGTTTTTAACGGAGAAGCCTCCGCAAGGCTTTCAAATACTTTAACAGGCCGCAGATTGGCAAAAAGATCGAGCTGCTTGCGGATGGCGAGCAGCCCTTTTTCAGGCCTCAGTTCAGAAGGATTTTGATCCCATTTCGGCCCGCCTACTGCTCCGAGCAAAATGGCGTCCGCAGCTTTGCAGGCGGCGACAGTTTCCTCGGGAAGCGGCGCTCCCGCCTCATCAATTGCCGCTCCGCCGATCAGGCCGTATTCAAATTCGAATTCATGCTGATAATGTTCAGCAACGCTTTTCAGCACATCAACAGCCGCGTCCAATACTTCGGGACCAATTCCGTCACCGGGCAAAAGTGCGATTCGTTTTTTCAAATTCAACAAACTCCTTCCTTATTACTGTTATGATCCTACAGCCGCCTGTTTTGACAATCCTTCCGTATTCGTCTTTAATACGAGATAGCGGTTCACTGCGTTCAAGTAAGCTTTGGCAGATGCTTCGAGAACATCCTGGGCGACTCCGCGTCCCCCGGATTCTTTTCCGTCGATCATCACCCTGACGTATACTTGCGCGAATGCATCCTGTCCCTTGCGATTGGATTGAATCCGGTAATCAAGGAGCTGGACTTCTTTATCCATACAGCGCTTCAGCGTGTTGTACACCGCTTCAACGCTTCCCGCTCCGGTCGCCGCTTCCTGGATGATCTGATCCGTTTCCTGATCTTTAAGGGAAACCGTTGCTGTCGGAACCTGCGAGGTGCCGTAATGAACCTGCAGCGAAATAAATTCATAGCCGATTTTGCGGTCTGCCGTTTTCTCCTCGAGAATCAGAGAGATGAGATCTTCATCCGTAAATTCCTTTTTCTTGCCGGTAAGCTCTTTAAAGATGTTAAAAAATTTATTGATTTCTTCTTCTCCAAACTGGAATCCGAGGTTCTGCAGCTTATCTTTAAATGCGTGGCGCCCAGAATGCTTTCCGAGCACAAGCGCATCCGTTTTCACGCCGACAAGCTCCGGAGAAATAATTTCATATGTTGTTTTTTCTTTTAAGAAGCCGTCCTGGTGAATGCCTGATTCGTGGGCAAAGGCATTATCGCCGACGACCGCTTTGTTCCGCGGCACGGCCATGCCGGTGAGTTTGCTCACTAAATCACTTGTCCGCTTAATCTCATTCAGCTGAATCGTTGATTCCGCCTGGTAGAAATCTTTTCGGAGATAGAGGGCGACGGCGATTTCTTCAAGAGAGGCGTTCCCCGCTCTTTCGCCTATGCCGTTGATGACCGATTCGACTTGATCCGCTCCGTTTTCAATCGCAGCCAAAGAGTTGGCGACAGCCATGCCTAAATCATCGTGGCAATGGGCTGAAAGCGTGACTTTGTCAGCATTGCGGGCATTTTCTTTAATATAGCGGAAGATATTTCCGTACTCGGCGGGCGCTAAATAACCGACCGTATCCGGAAGATTGACGACGTCCGCTCCTGCGGCGATCACTTCGCTGACGATCTCGGCTAAAAACGGAAGGTCGGTCCGGCACGCATCTTCGGCAGACCACTGGACGATCGGGAAGCGTTCTTTGGCGTATTTCACCATAGCGACCGCCTGTTCCAGAACCTGTTCGCGCGTTTTTTTCAGCTTATATTTTAAATGGATGTCAGAAGTGGCGATAAAAATGTGAAGCCTTGGTTCAGCCCCGTCTTTGAGCGCTTCCCACGCCGAATCGATATCCCCTTTGACAGAGCGGGCAAGCCCCGTTACCGAACAGTTTTTAATCGTCCTTGCGATTTCTTTTACTGCGTTGAAATCCCCGGGGGATGAAGCGGGGAAGCCCGCTTCCATAATGTTGACCCCGAGTTTTTCAAGCTGCTGGGCGATCGCCAGCTTCTCCTGCGTGTTTAAATTAACGCCCGGCGACTGTTCACCGTCACGGAGTGTCGTATCAAAAAAGTTAATTTTTCGCACCGGCTACCACCGCTTCCTTCTTCTTGCCCTGCTTGACAAACGGCATCATTTCGCGAAGCTTTCTGCCGACCACTTCGATTTCGTGTTCGTTTTCGCTTGTATTGATAGCGTTGAAACGCGGACGGTTGACTTGGTTTTCGACGATCCATTCTTTCGCGAATGTACCGTTTTGGATGTCTTTTAATACTTCTTTCATTGATGCTTTTACCTTCTCATCGACGACGCGCGGGCCTGATACGAAGTCTCCCCACTGCGCTGTGTCTGAAATCGAATATCTCATGCCTGCCAAACCTTCTTCATACATCAAGTCGACGATGAGCTTCAGCTCGTGCAGACACTCGAAGTATGCGAGTTCAGGCTGATAGCCCGCTTCTGTCAGCGTTTCGAATCCTGCTTTGACAAGGGAAGTCAATCCGCCGCACAGCACCGCCTGTTCGCCGAAAAGATCGGTTTCAGTTTCTTCTTTAAATGTTGTTTCAAGAACACCGGCTCTTGCGCCGCCGATCGCTTTAGCATAAGCAAGGGCTTTGTCTTTCGCTTCCCCTGTTACGTCCTGATAGATCGCAAACAGCGCCGGAACCCCTGCACCTTGTTCAAACGTTCTTCTGACAAGATGTCCCGGTCCTTTAGGAGCGACAAGGAATACGTCAACATCTGCCGGAGGCACGATCTGATGGAAATGAACGTTGAATCCGTGGGCGAATACGAGTGAATTGCCCGCTTGAAGTCCGTCTTTAATTTCCGCTTCATACACTTTTTGCTGCTGTTCATCCGGAAGAAGCACCATAACGATGTCGGCCTGTTCTGCCGCTTCTCTTACCGTGAAAACTTGATGGCCGTCTTCCTCTGCTTTTGCAAAGGATTTCCCTTTTCTGACGCCGACAATGACGTCCACTCCGCTTTCTTTCAGGTTCAGTGCGTGCGCATGGCCCTGAGAGCCGTATCCGATTACCGCTACTTTTTTGCCTGCCAATACGTTTTCTTTGATATCACCGTTATAATATACTTTTACCATTTCAATCTCTCCCTTTTTATGTTTTATACAATAGATATTGTTTTAATAGAGGACGGCTTTTGCTGGGTTCCCCTCGCAAAGGCCGTGGTGCCTGTTCTGGCAACCTCTTTAATCCCGTATGGTTTCAACAGTTCGATTAGGGCTTCGATCTTGCTTGATTCCCCCGTCACTTGAATCACGACGCTGTCTTTTGCGACATCGACGACAGTCGCCCGAAACGGTTCAATGACGCCGTTTATTTCCGCCCTGCTCGACGGAGGGGAAACCACCCTGATTAATGCCAGCTCTCTTTGGACGATCGATTGATTTGTAATGTCCGTGACTTTCAGTACATCAATCTGTTTGTTTAATTGTTTTGTCAGCTGTTCCGTTTCTTTTTCATCTGCCACATGAACGACAAACGTGATCCTGGAAATCCCCGCTGTTTCGGTGTGGCCGACGGTAATGCTTTCAATGTTGTAATGCCGTTTTGTAAACAACCCTGTAATTCTGTTTAAGACGCCGCTTTGATTCAAAACCGTCAGCGTGATGATTCTTTTCAAGGTTTCACCCCCACCATTTCGTGCAGCCCTTTTCCAGGCGCAACCATTGGAAATACTTTTTCAGCTTGTGCAACCTGAACATCGATGACCATCGGTTCATTCGACGTTAGCGCCGCTTCCAACTTTTCTTCCGCTTCTTTTTCAGATGTGATTCGGACACCTTTGATGCCGTATGCTTCAGACAGCTTGATGAAATCAGGCTGTGATGCGAACTTGGAGTGTGAATAGCGCTCATCGTAAAAGATCTCCTGCCATTGCCGGACCATTCCGAGGCAGCGGTTGTTTAAGACCACGACTTTGATCGGAAGGTTCAGATCGTGAATGACGGACAGCTCCTGCAGCGTCATCTGGAATCCTCCATCGCCGAGTATCGATACAACCGTCGCATCCTTATCCGCAAGCTGTGCTCCGATTGCCGCCGGAAGTCCGAAGCCCATCGTGCCGAGCCCGCCGGAAGTGACCCATCTGTCGGCTTTTTGGAACTGATAAAATTGCGCAGCCCACATTTGATGCTGTCCGACGTCCGTCGTTAAAATAGCTTCGCCTTTCGTATAGCGGTGGATATATTCGATCAGCTTCTGCGGTTTGAATCCTTCTGTTTCATTCTCTTCATACCAGAGCGGATATTCGTTTTTCCAGTCCGCAAGCTGCTTTTTCCACTCATCGGAAGCGCTCGGTTTGCCGTTTTGCTTGATCAGCTCTGTCAGTACAAGCTTGCTGTCGCCGACAACCGGAATATGCGTATGAACGATTTTGCCGATTTCAGCCGGATCGATGTCAATGTGAGCGACTTTCGCATATTTTGCAAAATGCTTCAAGTTCCCTGTGACCCGGTCATCGAATCTCGCACCGATGCTGATTAACAGATCGCTTTCATACAGCGCCATGTTGGCCGCATACGTTCCGTGCATTCCGGCCATCCCGAGGAAAAGCGGATGGTCAGCCGGAAATCCTCCCAAGCCTAACAGCGTATGCGCCACCGGAATTTGCTGCTGTTCGACATAATTTTTTAATTCTTCTGACGCTTTCCCGTGCAAGACGCCCGCACCCGCTAAAATCACCGGCTTTTTCGCTGCACTGACCGCTTCTACAAGCTTTCTGATCTGCAGATAATTCGGTTCCTTCGTCGGCTGATAGCCAGGAAGGTGAATCTCATGGTCGTAGCGGAATTCTCCTTCTACAACGGCGATGTCTTTAGGAATATCGATTAAAACGGGGCCCGGTCTTCCTGTTGTTGCGATATGGAATGCTTCTTTAATAATTCTCGGCAGATCTTCTGCATGGCGAACCTGGTAGCTGTGCTTTGTAATCGGCATCGTAATTCCGATGACGTCAGCTTCTTGAAATGCGTCAGATCCGATAACCGAGGTCGCAACCTGACCGGTGAACACGACGAGAGGCAATGAATCGATCATCGCGTCGGCCAGACCTGTTACAAGGTTGGTCGCTCCCGGACCGGATGTGGCGATGACGACACCCGGTTTCCCTGAAATCCTCGCATATCCTTCGGCTGCGTGGATGGCGCCTTGTTCATGGCGCGTCAGCACATGAAACATGCCCGACCCGTAGAGTTTGTCATAAATCGACAGGACCGCACCGCCGGGATACCCGTAGATCACTTCGACATTTTCCTGTTTTAAAGCCTCAATCAGCATTGACGCCCCTGCCATTGTTTGTGTACATTGGGCATTTTCAGCATCCAACTGTACATTCGTCCCCATTTTTCTTCCTCCTTATCAAGTGATCATCATCACTGTTCATTACGATTGGTTTTTTTAAAATAATCAATTTATATATGCCGCAAAGCATGTTTCCAATCTGCTTTTGCAGCTAAAAAAAGCCTTCCCGCCCACTGTTGACGCTGCACACCTTGCAGGCCAAAGGGGCGAAAAGGCTTTTCTTTCCGCGGTACCACCCTTGTTCGCGGCTTTCGAAAGCCGCCTTATGGATAATCGCTTATCCGGTTTAATAACGAGTGAACGTTCATGACGTTCACCCGGCCAGCCTTACTAAACTTGGAAGTCGTTCAGGCTGACACTCAGAGGGGAGTTCACAAGCGGAGGCCGTCACCGGTTTCCAGCAATCCCGGCTCTCTGCAGGCGGCGTTTCCGCTGTTACTTATCCTCTTCAACGTTTGTCTTTATTCAACTGACACTTAAGCTTTGATCTTCGAGGCTGACTTTTACCCCTTCACGGACGACGCGCTCGCGGAACTTTTCAAGCATCCGGTTTGTGTGGACTCCCGGTTTGCCGTCCCCGATCTTGCGGCCGTCAACTTTTACGACCGCGATGACTTCTGCAGCCGTTCCGGTTAAAAACACTTCGTCAGCTGTGTATACGTCATGGCGGGTAAACGGCTCTTCCTTCACTTCATAGCCGAGCTCCTGCGCTATTTCGATGATGGCATTCCGGGTGATTCCTTCAAGCGCTCCGATATAGCCCGGAGGCGTCAAAAGCTTTCCGTTTTTATAAATGAATACGTTATCCGCAGAACCTTCGGCGACATAGCCTTGATCATTGAGCATGAGCGCTTCTGTCACGCCCGCCATGTGCGCCTCGATCCGGACAAGAATATTGTTTAAATAGTTCAGCGATTTCACCTTAGGGCTCAGCACATCAGGTCTGTTTCTTCTTGTCGGAACCGTCACGATGTCAATTCCCGTTTCATATAAGTGTTTCGGGAATATTGCCAATGGTTCGACAATTATAATGACACTCGGGTGTGAACAATTGTTTGGATCGAGTCCGAGGTCACCTGCTCCTCTTGAAACGACCAAGCGGATGTAAGCGTCTTTAAGCCCGTTTTTTTCCACTGTTTTGAGAACGTGCTGTGTCAGTTCTTCCTGCTGATATGGAATCTCCAGCATGATCGATCTCGCAGAATCGTAGAGGCGATCCATGTGCTCTTTCATTCTGAAGATGTTGCCGTCGTATACCCTGATCCCTTCAAACACGCCGTCCCCGTATAAAAATCCGTGATCATAGACTGATATTTTAGCGTCTTCTTTTTTAACGAGTTTGTCGTTTAGGAAGATCCACTGGTCTTTCTGGTCCCCCATCCCTCTAGCACACCTTTCTGTTGTAAATGAACGCTTTAAACGGTTAAAAATTGATGATGCGGGAACCCGTTTTCCCGCTGTCATTCCCGGGAAAGATGAAAAGTTTTCAAGCGATTTGTTCTTTTGTTTGAACTCATATTACGCCCCTTTACATGCAGTGTCAACCGTATTTTTTAAAATTATTAGACAATTTCGATTAATCAATCTACTTGTATACGCTTACATGATTGATATAAAAGGAAATGCAAAATTGAAAAACAATCTGAAATTTTTTATGCAATCTATAAAGATTACATAAAAAAACTGGTGTTTTATACAGTTTTGTTAGATTTTATTACCGACAACTTTTTTAAAATTTCATCCCGGAAGGTTAGATTTTTTACCACATTTGTGTACAGACTCCATTTTACGATTTTTTACATAAACTGCTGTTAATTCAAAAAGAAACGGGTGAATATGATGTACCGCACCTTTCCTCCATACTCTGACCCCCGCGTGCGCCAATACCCGGGATACTTCGGCTATCCGACTACTTATGTCTATAATCCTTCAGCGCACGGGCCCTATCCCTATTATCCGTACGGCGGGGTCTTCACCACTCCGACTCTCGGATTCGGCATCGGTTACCCGGGAATTTCTGTTCCGGCTGTGCACGGCTTTACCGGTGGATTCAGAGAAGATTAACAAAGCACAAAAAAGAGAGAGCATTTTGCTCTCTCTTTTAACGGTTAAACGACTCCCTGAGCGATCATCGCATCCGCCACTTTAATAAATCCGGCTATATTGCAGCCATCAAGCAGATTACCGGGACGTCCGTATTCTGAAGACGCTTCAACGCTTCTCTTGTAAATATCGGTCATGATCGTTCTGAGCTTCTCATCCGTTTCTTCCGCCGTCCAGTGGAGCCGCGCGCTGTTCTGCGCCATTTCGAGCGCTGAAACGGCTACACCGCCTGCATTTGCAGCCTTAGCCGGTCCGAAAAGAACCCCCGCATCCAAAAAGCGTTTGACGGCGCCCTCTTCAGACGGCATATTCGCTCCTTCCCCGACTGCTTTGACCCCATTTGAAATGAGCACTCCGGCCGCCTCTTCGTCAATTTCGTTCTGGGTCGCGCACGGAAGCGCGATATCGCACGGAATAGACCAAATGCCGGAGCATCCTTCGAAATAGTGTGCTTCCGGATGCTCGCTGACATACTCGCGAATCCTTCCGTTCCCGCTTTCTTTGAGCCGCTTCACCGTCTCGAGGCTGATGCCTTTTTCGTCATAGACATAGCCGTCAGAATCGCTGCAGGCCACTACTTTTGCGCCGAATTGAGCGGCTTTTTCCATCGCATACAGCGCCACATTGCCTGAACCGGAGACGACAACGGTACTGTTTTCAAAACGCAGCCCCTGATCCTTCAGCATTTCTTCTACGAAATAAACCAGACCGTACCCTGTCGCTTCTTTCCTCGTCAAACTGCCCCCGTATTCAAGGCCTTTGCCTGTTAACACACCTGCATCATAGCGGCCCCGAATCTTTTTATACTGTCCGAACATAAACCCGACTTCCCTTGCTCCGACACCAATATCACCGGCAGGGATATCCGTGTCCGGTCCGATATGTCTGTACAGTTCATTCATAAAGCTTTGCGTAAAACTCATGATCTCCCTGTCAGACTTGCCCTTCGGATCAAAATCAGCCCCGCCTTTTCCGCCGCCGATCGGCTGGCCGGTTAAAGAATTTTTAAAAATCTGCTCAAAGCCCAAAAATTTAATAATGCTCGCGTTTACAGAAGGATGAAAGCGGATGCCGCCTTTATACGGACCGATCGCACTGTTAAATTGAACCCGGTATCCCCTGTTAACCTGGATATTGCCTTCATCATCGACCCACGGCACCCTGAAGGTGATCATCCGTTCCGGCTCTGCAATCCTTTCAAGAATGCGGTTTTCAATATACTTTGGATGCTTGGCCAATACAGGGACGAGGGAATCGAAAATTTCTTTTACAGCTTGAAGAAATTCGCTTTCGTGAAGATTTCGCTTCCGCACTGTCTCGTATGCTTTTGTCACATAATCTCTCGCCGTCTGGAAATTTGTTTGCTCCATTTTTTCTAGCGTATGCACCTTTCTTCAGCTCCCTTTCTAAAGTAAAAGCAGAACGAACTTGTAAGATTTTCTATCATGGTAAATTTTACAACCAATTCCCCATTTACATCAATCTGGAAAACAGATTAAACCATTGCTGAATTGAGATGTATAACAAAAAGCGAGAATAGACGGGTATTAAGATAGAAGAACAGTTCTTAAAAGCTGAGGAGAAAAGAACCAATAAACCACAAAATACCATAACATCCGAAAGGTTCTTTCTGTGCTTTTCGTTGTGATCGGCGCATTTGCCCGTTGTACTCTCGGCAGAAAATGAGCATCTTATCCCGTTCTTAAAATGAATCCTACTGCACAAAACGAAAACACATAGCTCTTCTTTTTCATGGCAACAATAAAACTAAAACAGGGGTGATCTGATGGACGACAAAAAAGAACTGTCGAACGTTGAAACACAAAGAAACTTTTTAACGGCTGAAGAATTTCCTGAAGGAGCGTATGGAGCTGCCCAGGGCAAAGACAAGCCTGTTGAAAACAAAAACACGCCATGGAAGGAAGGCCAGCAGTACTACAGCAATTTCACATATGAATTCCGCAATCTCCACCAAGGAATGCCGCGACAGTACCCCGGGGCGCATCCAACCCATGACGAAAAGGATCAAAACGAGGAATGACCGATATAAAAAAGAGCCGTGCTAAACGGCTCTTTCAAGCTTTTTATTGGAGGGGCTGCTGGAAATTTTGATTGCGCTGCTGGTTTTGTTGGTTTTGCTGGTTTTGCTGACCCTGTTGACCTTGCTGTCCTTGCTGGTTAAATGACTGCTGCGCCTGCTGAAGTGCCTGGCTCATTTGGTTCATAGCCTGGTTTGTCTGGATCCCTTGAAGGGCCTGATTCAGCTGCTGAACAGCCTGCTGAATGCTTTGCTGAATTTGCTGATCCGTCTGCTGCTGAGATTGTGAGCTGGACTGCTGCTGAATTTGCTGCTTCAGCTGATTGATTCCCTGGCTCAATTGAGAGCTCTGCTGGCCGCTTTGGCCCTGCTGCTGTTACCCCATTTGATTAACAGTTTGCTCCAGCTGGGCAAGCTGCTGCTGGATATTTCCGAATTCCTGAGCAAGTTCGGTATCCGTAATGTTGGCCCCGAGCAGCTGCTCATGCTTTTGTTTTTGTTGTTTCTGCTTTTGCTGCTGATTGTGCTGTTGTTTTGTCATTACAACATCCTCCTTAAAATTGATCACACCCTTTATCCATTTCATTTTGTTTGAAATAATGAAAGGGAATTTTTAGGATGTTGTTGTTTTGCAATATCAAAAGCCTCAAACCCTTGTATACCAAGAAGTTTGAGGCTTTTTTCGAGACGTCCCAGGAGAGATTCGAACTCCTGGCCGACGGCTTAGAAGGCCGATGACCTCATGGACAGAAGGAACATCGATTTCCCCTATAATAATTCAAAAAAAGGCACCTTTTATAAATTTTCATGATGCAGTTGGTCTTAGTAATTAGCCTCTACGGACAGGTAAAGGGCTTCACTCTTTATACGACTGATACTTTTTTTGGACAGCTTCATTAAAAAAAGATTTTAATCAGTTTTTATTCAGCTTTTTTAGATGAATACTCATTTACTTCAAACGTAAGAATATTACCAAAGATAACATGGTCTTTCCTGTTATCGAACGGTCCTATGTTATTTTCATGCTTATCGATTACATACCTCACAGGGCCTGTACCAGCAGCTTTCTGATCGTACCACGTAATAAAATCATTAACTTCTTCCATCGATAGATCAAACTCTTTTTCGAGACCAGATACCATAGTTACAACTAGAATTGCTCGTTTGCCTCTTATGTCTTGAGTTGGTTCATCTGATGTTTGTGGATCTTCTCCATTTCCTGTAGAATCATCAAGAGTTTCAACAGAATACATTTGTACAGAGTTGTATATTCCATTTTCTTGGTTTACTATAGTATTCGTTGTTGATTGTCCACCAATTATATAAAGATTTTCTCCTATTGTAGCTGCCCCCGCTGCTAATCTAGGAATTTTAAAAGGTTGAAAATCTGATATTGAATCGTCTTTAGGGTTGTACACCTGAACTTTTGTAGTTGGATCGTTTTTGTTTGTTTTTCCTCCCATAATGTAGATTTCTCCATTTAAAACTGTTGAAGTAAGATATTGTGTTCCTGTAATTAGATTTTGTTTTTTTAACCATATATCTTTCTTAGGATCGTATTCATAAATAGAATCATTTATTTTTGGTTGTGAAGCAATACTTGTATCGGCGCCACCCATTAAATAAATTTTCCCATCAATTGTCTGTGATGTTGCCCCTGACGAAGGAATGGGCAAGCCTTTTTTCTTTGTCCAAGTTTTAGTCTCTGTATCATAACAATAATTCGCAGATAAACTTTCATCATTGTTTCCACCCATTACATAGATTCTATTGTCTACAACAGAGGCAGTAGAAAAAATTAACCTTTCAGTAGGTATATCTATTCCTTTTTCCCATGTATCATTTTGTGTATCATATATCTGAACTGACTTTCGATAAGTACTACCTGAGGTTCCTCCAATTACATAAATTTTCTTCCCAACTACAGCTACTGAGGCTGCAGATACCGTTAAAGGAATGCTTGCTTTTTCGGTCCATTTCTTACTATCTTGATCATAAACATAAGTGGTATTTTTAGATCTTCCACTACTTGTACCACCGATTACATAAATTTTTCTGTCTACTGCTGCTACAGCAGCAGAGGTTATTTTATCTGGAAGATAAGCTTGTGGTATCCACTCTTTCGTTGTAGATGCTTGTTCTGCCTCTACCCGTACATTACCAGGGAAAATGGAGGCAGCTAAAATGATCAAAAGCAAAAATATTTTCTTTTTCAACTCTCTCTCTCCTAACGATTTAATGTCACTAAATATTATCGTCAATATTTATCTTTTATTAATATCATCTCCTGTTATTTCCTATAAATCCGCTGCTAAAACAAAAAAGCCTCAAACCCTTGTATACCAAGAAGTTTGAGGCTTTTTTCAGAGACGTCCCAGGAGAGATTCGAACTCCCGACCGACGGCTTAGAAGGCCGTTGCTCTATCCTGCTGAGCTACTGGGACATGATGTTGTTTTGTTTCGCTTTAACTATCAGCGACAAGATTTATTATATGCGGATCGGGACATAAAGTCAACAACTTTTTAGAATTTTTTTCTTCACGAGGAAGAAAAAAATTCTTCCTCATGAATGTGCTGGCAGTTGGACGTGGTTCGTCAGGCTTTCGACTTCCCGGCCGTCCAAGTCGTAAAAGCGGACCGTTGCATTCTCTTTGTCAATGTTTAGTATAGCATAAGTTTTTTCTTTCCGCACCCGCGGAAGGCGGATGCTGCCGGGGTTGATCAGCAGTTTTCCGTCCATCAGCTCGCTTCCGGCGATGTGGGAATGGCCGAAACAGATGATATCGGCGCCGAGTTCTTCAGCGCGGTAGTATACATTTAAAAGCGACTGTTTAATGCCGTATAAATGCCCGTGTGTGAAAAAAAGCTTTCTCGATCCGACGGGAACGACAATTTCGTCTTTAAACTCCCCGTAAAAATCGCAGTTTCCTTTTACGGTTAAGTAAGAGGAAAGCGCGGGATGGGAAGGATCCAATTCGGAATCCCCGCAATGGATGATGAGATCTGTTTCCTTCCCGTGCCGCTCAGCGATCATTTCCAGTTCGTCTTCAAGGCCGTGGCTGTCGCTGACAATCAGAACCTTCATGATCGGCCCTCCTCCTTTACGCTTGGTCCAATAGAGCGGACAGTTTTTTCAGCGCTTCCGCTCTGTGGCTGATTTTGTTCTTTTCGCCGCTTGAGAGCTCGGCCATCGTTTGATCTTTGTCTTTGACGAGAAAAACCGGGTCATAGCCGAAGCCGTTTGTGCCGCGCGGTTCTTCGGTAATATACCCTTCCACAGAACCTTCGACCGTTTTCGTTTCCTGTCCTGGAGTGCATAATGCGAGCGCGCATCTGAACCTCGCGGAGCGGTCTTCTTTTTCCACCCCTTCAAGCTCTTTCAATAGCTTTTTCAGGTTGGCGAGATCGTTTTTCTCTTCTCCTGCATAGCGGGCCGAGTATACGCCGGGGCTGCCGCCGAGGTAGTCGACAGACAGGCCTGAGTCATCGGCAATTACGATTTTTCCGGTTTCTTTCGAAATCGTTTCCGCTTTAATCACCGCGTTTTCTTCAAACGTCTGCCCGGTTTCTTCGATTTCGGGCGTATAGCCGATGTCCAGTAGAGATTTGACATCGTAGCCTCTCGGTTCGAGCATCGCTTTAAATTCCCTGACTTTCCCTTCGTTTTTCGTGGCAATGATGACTTCTTTCATCGTGTATCAAGCCTTTCTCATGTTATTGTTGAATGGCTGATGCAACGTCGCCGAGCACTTCTTTCTGCTTTTCGATCAGTTCGGCGATCCCTTTTTCAGCCAGTTCTAAAAGCCCGTCCAATTCACTTCTTGAGAATGTTGCTTCCTCTCCTGTTCCCTGAAGTTCGACAAAGCGGCCTTCGCCTGTCATGACGACGTTCATATCCACCTCTGCTGCAGAATCTTCCTGGTAGTTCAAATCAAGGATCAATCCTTTTTCCTTATCGATTCCCACCGAAGTGGCAGCCAAAAAGTCAGTGATCGGCATCGCCTTCAGCGTACCTTTTTCGACAAGTCTTCCGACGGCAAGCGCCATGGCCGTAAATGCTCCGGTGATCGACGCGGTTCTCGTGCCTCCGTCAGCCTGAATGACGTCGCAGTCGATCCAGATCGTCCGCTCACCGAGCTTTTCCAAATCAACGACCGCCCGCAGAGCTCGTCCGATCAGCCGTTGAATTTCCATCGTCCGCCCGGAGATTTTCCCTTTTGACGATTCCCTGATCGTCCTTTGGTTCGTGGCCCGCGGGAGCATGCTGTATTCCGCGGTGATCCAGCCCTTCCCTTCTCCTCTCAAAAAGGGCGGTACACGGTCTTCCACAGACGCGTTGCATATCACCTTTGTCCCGCCGACTGTGATCAGGACCGATCCCTCGGGATGCGTAATGAAGTCGAGGTCCATTGTGACAGGGCGCAGTTCATTGTTTTCTCTTCCATCGTATCTCATTTTTTACCTCCGATTGTATGTACATAAACCTTTCACAATCATTCTGCTCTTTCAAAAAGCTGAATAAAGAAAGAGGCAGCTTTAATCGCTTACCTCTTTTTCTATAGTATATCAAAAATCTCTGCTTAAAAACTACCTGTGTTCACCTTGCTCGGTCTTGAAACCGGCTTGGAAAGCTTTTCTCCTTTTTCATTGACGAGCTCGGATTTTCCGTTCACAGTAACCGACACACTTTTCACATCAGGCAGCTCGGTTAATGTCAGCACAATACTGTTTAACACTTCATCCGATATCACTTTCTTCTCGCCGTCGGCACTCCCGTAGATCGCTTCGTTAAAGTCGAGCGTCACATGGCCGTCTTCAATTTTCGGCTCGTTTTCAAGCTTGACGCCGCCCTGAAAATCGGAAAGCAGGCCGCTTTTATTGCCCGGTCCTTCCGTCAGCTCTTTAATCGCCGCCGTCACCTCGTCTTTTTCTTTTGCAGACGTCCGTTTCGTTACAGGAACGTAGTATGTGCCTTTGTCCGATTCAGTCAAATAATAGACGGTGACCGGCTGTGTTGCCGTTATATCGGTCACACCCGCCGTATCGAGGTTGATGCCGTCCTCTCGGCTGAGTTCTTCTGAAATCGGCGTGCCGTTAACAGGCATTTCTTTCAAATCATGGCCGTTCATGCGGATCTTCACTTTATCAATCGAGTTAAACTGTGTTAGCGTCCATGTAATCGCCTGGACGATTTTTTGCTCGTCTTTAGCTTTATAGTTTTTAAATTCATTTGAGAAGTCAGCAATCGCTGTTCCATCTTCTTTAATATCAACATTGACCGTTGTATCCGCCGGCAGCACGGCTCTGAATCCGTTTGGCAGGATGTTTGAAACAGGGCCGCCTTCAACGAGGTATTCAAGCGCTTGTTTAGCCGTGCCTTCCTGCTTTGGCAGCGGCAGCGTCTGTGCTGTCACATAGCCGTTCTTATCAATGAGATAAAGCTCTCTCATAACCGTATCGCTCGTTTGGTCCGCTTTATCGTCGCTTGTCGTTTTGCTGCCTTTGTCTTCTGTTTTATCTTTGGTTTTGTCTGTTTTGTCTTGCTCCTTCTCCTCTTTTACATATGTGATGTCCTGCGGCGGATCTATCTCCTCTGAGGCTTGATCTGACTGAAATATTCCGCACCCGGAAAGAAGCAGCGCGGAGGCCGTAACCGACACCGCGATTCCTTTCATTCCTTTTTTCAGCATACTTTTCCCTCCTAAGGCAGTTTGTACTATTATGTATACGAGCCCGTTTTTGAATTAGACCGCTTTTTAAAAAAATCCCTCTGAATACAAAAAACCTTTTCTTTTAAAGAAAAGGCTCATGAAAAAAGCTGCCGTTTAATTGTGCGGCAGCTTTATTTTATAGCGGTTTCCTGAAGAGAAATGCTTTCCACATTTTTCACTTCGTATCCAAACCAATCATTTGCAATTTTTGTGAAGCGGGCGCGCTCCCCTGTTGTTAAAAACAAGTGTTCCGGCGGTTTCCCCGTTTTGCTTAATAAACCGTTGTATGACAAGATCGTGCTGACTTCCCTGGCCGTTTCATCTCCGGAGGAAATAATGTTGACGCGCTCTCCCATATAGCGCTGAATCGGTTCTTTTAAAATCGGATAATGCGTGCATCCGAGAATCAGCGTATCGATTGATGAATCCCTGAGCGGGTGCAGTGACGACCTGACGATTTCATCAGCCGTCTCATCCAAAAATTTGCCGCTTTCCACAAACGGGACAAACATCGGGCAAGCGAGATTTTCTACCGTTAAATCTCCGTTCAGCGAAAGAAGCGCTTCTTCGTAGGCGCCGCTTTTGATCGTGTTTTCTGTTCCGATCACGCCGATCCGCTGGTTTTCCGTCACTTTAATTGCGGTTCTGGCTCCGGGCTGCACAACGCCGATGACCGGGATCGCGACTTCTCTGCTGATTTCTTCAAGCGCGATGGCCGTCGCTGTATTGCAGGCGATCACGAGCATTTTAATATGGTGGCGGGATAACAAATAATTTGTCATTTCCCATGTATATGACAGGACTTCTTGTCTGTCGCGAGGTCCGTACGGACACCTTTTCGTATCTCCGAGATATATAATTTTTTCTTTCGGCAGCTGCCTCATGATTTCTTTTGCAACGGTTAAACCGCCGACTCCCGAATCGATGACTCCTATCGGTTGATCCAACAAAATCGCCTCATTTTCTGTTCATTTCCTGCTGAAGTTTAATTAATAATTTTTCAAATGCGGCTGTTTCTTCCTCGGAAAACGCCTCTAACATGTCTTCCAAATAGTCCTGCCTTTTTTGAATGACCTCCTGGATGATCCGCTCTCCTTCCGAGAGAAGATGAATGCGGACTACGCGCCTGTCGGACGGATCTTTCACCCGTTCAACGAGGTTGTTTTTCTCCATTCGGTCAATTAAATCCGTCGTGGTGCTGCACGCCAGGTACATCTTTTGTGATAACTCGCCGATCGTCATGTCCCCGTATTCATACAGCCATTGAAGACCGACAAACTGGGGAGGGGTAATCGTATATTGGGTGAGAATTTCTCTTCCTTTTTGTTTGATGATGCCCGCAATATGGCGGAGTGATTTTTCAATATCCGCTATGTGATTCAAAGAAGCATTCGAATTCATTTTCTCTACCTCGCTCGACTCGTTGTTTTGTTTTCAAAACACTTGAGTCTATTTTCCTTCTTTTCTACACAAATTGCAAGACTTCAACATGAATATACAAATTGCACCTCAAAACAAATAACCGGTTCCCTTCTTGTTACAAGAAGGAACACCGGCTCAATTTAGAGCTCTAGCTCACCCATTCGAAGAAGTTCAACAACAGCTTGCGAACGGCCTTTCACTCCCAATTTTTGCATCGCATTG
This sequence comes from Bacillus sp. B19-2, assembly GCF_022832475.1. Lineage (NCBI taxonomy): Bacteria > Bacillati > Bacillota > Bacilli > Caryophanales > Bacillaceae > Bacillus > Bacillus sp. B19-2. Next base: position 166,330 of record NZ_JALHKQ010000003.1, on the reverse strand, counting down.
GAAATGTGATTACGTACAGTCTTTTCACTTATAAAGAGCTCGCTTGCGATTTCCTTTGTTGTCTTGTCTTGAACGAGCAATTCGAACACTTCTCTTTCTCTTTTTGTTAGCAGCGGCTTTGATTGAAACTCTTTCTCCTTCAAGTATTGTAACCCTCCTTGCTAAGGTGAGAGCTGATCTGAAACGAATGGGTTTCGATATAGTCGTGATATCATATGAAACATACGCAAGGTCGGTGACGTTTCTGACGGAGAAAAGGGTTCCCTCAAACACCTATTTTTCAAATCATGACACAGGCATCGTTTCAGGGCTGAACTTCTAAGGAAGACATTTTAAAATCCAGGCGATCAGCCGCCATCTTTTCGTAATATATGCGTGCGTTTTCTTTTTCTGCACAGCACTGATGATTTGTGCAGCCGCTTTTTCGGGCGAAGCCGTCCAAAACAGGTGATCACCTTTTGCAAGAGCCGTGTCCACAAAGCCCGGCTGAATTTCGGTGACCACGATTTCATCATACCCAAGTTTTTTCACTTTTTGACGGAGCCCTTTTAAGTAATTAGAAACGAATGCTTTTGAAGCGGCGTAGGTGACGGCTCTTCCGTTTCCTCTCAGCGCGGCAATGGATGATATGCCGACTAAATACCCTTTCCCATTTTTGATAAAATGCTCCATCAACACGTTCGAGCAGGACACAAATCCCGTCACATTTACATCGATCGTTTCCTTTTCTTTGCTCCAATCCATTTCGCTTTCCAAATATCCAACACCTGAACAGATGAAGACTGCGTCTGCCCAATTCATCTCATCAAGCAGTTCTCTCAACAGTATAGGCGCGCGTTCGCTGTCGGCTGTATCGATCTTTTTAATGTATGAAGGTCCAGGGAGATCGTCGCGCAATTTGGCTAGCAGCTCATACCGTCTTGCAGCAAGACCGACCTCCACTCCTCCGGCTGACAGCTGCTTGGCAAGCGCTTTACCAATTCCGGAACTCGCGCCGATGATTATCGCTTTTTTCATTTTCCTCTCCCTGTCAATTATTTCTCAGGAAATGAGTGATTGCCAAGCAGTTTTGCTTTTTGTTTATCTGTCCATTTCACCGGTTTGCCCGTATCTTTCGCAATTTGCACCATAACCGCCTTCCCTGTGAAGCAAAGGCCGCCTTCTCCATTTTTCGCCGCATAGTGAAGGGTGAGGGAGGCGTTGCCGACAGATGCTGTTTTGACGCCGATTTTCAAATGTTCATGAAGCATGACCTGCTGAAAGTAATCGCATTGCTGGCTCGCCACGACGGGAATTGCCGCGCTTTTCCCGTCTGAAAGGCGGTCCATCACGCCCAGGTGCTTGAAATAGGAAATCCTCGCTTCCTCGAAATAGACAAACGGTGTGACATTGTTCATATGACCGAACATGTCCGTTTCTGAAAAACGGACGGATACTTCATCAAAAAAAGAAAATGACTGACACCATGTGTCAAATGGTTCTTCAATATATCCCGGCAGTTTCATTGTTTTTCATCCCCTTTGGTCATAAAAACACCTCTTCGGCTTGAAGAGGTGCGTTTTTTCGTATTATTCCGTGTTGTCGCTTCCGAAGAAGTTTTTAAACGCCTGAACGGTCGTATCCCTGTTTAACGCAGCGATTGAGGTTGTGAGCGGGATGCCTTTCGGACATGACTGCACGCAGTTTTGCGAATTTCCGCATTCGGCCAGTCCGCCGTCCCCCATAATCGCTTCAAGCCGTTCCGATTTGTTCATCGCGCCTGTCGGATGGGTGTTGAATAAGCGGACTTGCGAGAGCGGTGCAGGTCCCATAAAGTTTGTTTTATCGTTCACGTTTGGACAAGCTTCAAGACATACGCCGCAAGTCATACATTTTGACAGCTCGTACGCCCACTGCCTTCTTCGTTCCGGCATTCTCGGTCCCGGTCCGAGGTCATATGTGCCGTCGATCGGCACCCATGCTTTGACTTTCTTTAATGAATCAAACATGCGGCTCCGGTCCACTTGAAGATCGCGGACAACCGGGAATGTTTTCATCGGTTCAAGGCGGATCGGCTGCTCAAGCTGGTCGATCAGCGCTGTACAGGACTGTCTCGGCTTGCCGTTGATCACCATCGAGCAAGCGCCGCACACTTCCTCTAGACAGTTCATATCCCAAGCAATCGGCGACGTTTTTTCTCCTTTCGCATTAACCGGGTTCCTTCTGATTTCCATCAAAGCGGAAATGACGTTCATATTCGGACGGTATGGAATTTCAAACTCTTCCTGGTAAGGACTAGAATCCGATGTATCCTGACGAGTGATGATAAACTTGATTGTCTTATTTTCACTCATGATTTCGCCACCTTTTTCTTCGAGTAATCCCGTTTACGCGGTGCGATTAATGAAACATCGACATCCTCATAATGGAATTTCGGGGCTTCAAAATCGCCTGCATGTTTCGCCATTGTTGTTTTCAGCCATTCCTCGTCATTACGTTCAGGGAAATCCGGTTTATAATGGGCGCCGCGGCTCTCATTCCGGTTGTATGCACCGAGCGTGATCACCCGTGCCAATTGCAGCATGTTGTGCAGCTGGCGCGTGAATACGGCGCCCTGATTGCTCCATTTTGCCGTATCGTTGATATTGATGTTTTGGTAGCGCTCGGCAAGCTCTTGGATTTTTTCATCCGTTTTCAGCAGCTTGTCATTGTGGCGCACAACCGTCACGTTGTCTGTCATCCATTCGCCGAGCTCTTTATGAAGGACATATGCATTTTCATTGCCGTCCATTTTCATAATGTCAGCCCACTTTTCTTCTTCCTTTTTGACGCAGCTGTCGAAAACGGAAGAAGACAGATCTTCTGCGGATGCTTCAAGACCTTGAATGTATTCAACGGCTTTCGGACCTGCCACCATGCCGCCGTAAATGGCTGACAAGAGCGAGTTCGCGCCCAGGCGGTTTCCGCCGTGCATTGAATAATCGCATTCTCCTGCGGCAAACAGTCCTGGAATGTTGGTCATCTGATTGTAGTCGACCCAGAGTCCGCCCATTGAGTAGTGGACCGCAGGGAAAATCTTCATCGGCAGCTTGCGCGGATCGTCACCCATGAATTTTTCATAGATTTCAATGATTCCGCCCAGCTTGATGTCCAATTCCTTCGGATCTTTATGGGAAAGATCGAGATAAACCATGTTTTCGCCATTGATGCCGAGCTTTTGTCTGACGCATACATCAAATATTTCACGCGTCGCAATATCACGCGGCACAAGGTTTCCGTATGCCGGATATTTCTCTTCAAGGAAATACCAAGGCTTGCCGTCTTTATACGTCCAGACTCGTCCGCCTTCACCGCGCGCCGATTCGCTCATCAGCCGCAACTTGTCGTCTCCCGGAATGGCGGTCGGGTGGATCTGGATGAATTCTCCGTTCGCATAGTAAGCGCCCTGCTGGTAAACGATCGAAGCGGCTGATCCGGTATTGATCATCGAGTTCGTCGATTTTCCGAAGATGATGCCCGGTCCCCCGGTCGCCATGATGACCGCGTCTGAACGGAACGACTCGATTTCCATCGTCGTCAGATTTTGGGCGACGATGCCCCGGCACGCATTGTCATCATCAAGAACGGCTCCGAGAAACTCCCAGCCTTCATATTTCGAAACAAGCCCTTCGACTTCAAAGCGGCGAACCTGCTCATCCAGCGCGTACAAGAGCTGCTGTCCGGTCGTCGCCCCCGCATATGCCGTTCTGTGATGCTGAGTTCCCCCGAAGCGCCGGAAGTCAAGCAGCCCTTCAGGTGTTCTGTTAAACATGACGCCCATGCGGTCAAGCAAATGAATAATCGACGGCGCCGCATCACACATCGCTTTGACCGGCGGCTGGTTGGCCAGAAAGTCGCCTCCGTAAACGGTATCGTCAAAATGCTCCCAAGGGGAGTCGCCTTCACCTTTTGTATTGACCGCTCCGTTGATTCCGCCCTGCGCACATACGGAATGTGAGCGCTTAACGGGGACGATCGAAAATAGTTTTACATTTGTTCCTGCTTCCGCAGCTTTAATGGTCGCCATCAGACCCGCAAGTCCTCCGCCGACAACGATGATGCTTGAATTACTCATGCCTGCCCCACTCCCTCTAGTAATCTAGTTCTTTTACACAAATGCCAAAATCGCTCTCAGCCCTACATAGGACAGCACAACAAAGACTCCCATTGTCACAAACGTGGCGATTCGCTGTGACCGGGGAGAAACGGTGATTCCCCAAGTAACAGCAAACGACCATAAACCGTTTGAAAAGTGGAAGATTGTTGAGAGGACACCTACAATGTAAAAGCCGAGCATGATCGGGGAGCTCAAAATATCAGCCATCATGTCAAAGTTCACCTCTGCCCCCATTTGGGCGGCAATCCGTGTTTGCCACACGTGCCAGCTGACAAAAATCAAGGTAATGATTCCTGTAATCCGCTGCAGAACGAACATCCAGTTTCTAAAAAATCCGTATCTGTTCGCATTGTTTTTCGCTGTAAAAGCTATGTATACTCCATAAACAGCATGATAAATCAGCGGAAGGAAAATCACGAAGATTTCCAAGACGTACCTGAACGGCAGGTTTTCCATAAAGTGAGCGGCGTTATTAAACGCCTCTTCTCCGCTTGCCGCAAAATGGTTGACAACCAAATGCTGGATTAAAAATATGCCTACCGGTATGACGCCAAGCAAAGAATGCAGTCTTCGATAAACAAACTCTCTGTTCCCGGCCATTGCTTTACCCCCTAGTTGAAAAGTGCAGTAAAAATGAAAGGTCTCCTATCCCCCGTCCTGTTTCAAATATCGCACTTTGTTAAGTTTTTATGACAATTTCATTTTACTCCTATGAGAAATAGGCGTCAAGAAAACGCGTACATAAATTGAAATTTTCTAAAATTTAATCATATTTTTGAAAATTTTATTTTATCAAAATATAAATATATCAGATTTTTTTCTTCCTAATTGCATGTCCCCGCTGTAATCTTTCACCCCATTTAAGCTATAATAAACGGAGAAAAGAGGGGAGACATTGGATATGAACAAATTTGAAGCAAACTTAGCGCAATTAAAAGAGCTGGAAGTCTCCGCATATGGCTATGAGTTGATCAGGGAAGTGCTGCTTCCCGATATGCTGGGACAAGACTACGCAGATATGATGTACTGGGCGGGAAAAAAGCTCGCCCGCAAGTTCCCGCTTGAATCCAGGGAGGACCTTCCCGCTTTCTTTCTGGATGCAGGCTGGGGAACGCTTACGATCGTCCATTCAAAGAAGCAGGAGCTTGAGTTTGAGCTCGAAGGCCCGCTGGTCTCAAACCGCCTCAAATATCAAAAGGAACCGTGCTTTCAGCTTGAAGCCGGATTTATCGCCGAGCAAATCCAGCTGATGAACGAACAAATTGCCGAATCGTATGAACAAGTGAAAAAAAGAGCCGGAAAAGTTGTTTTAACGGTAAAATGGGATTTGAAAGACCCGGCATAACCATGCAAAAAAGGCGGAGACTGCAAAAGTCCCGCCTTTTTTCTTTTTAAATGACTGCTGTCTGCTTTGACAATTCAAAGGCATCATGCAGCGCTTCAACGGCTTTCACCATATCGCCTTCGCTGACGACAGTCGAAACTTTGATTTCGGATGTGCTGACCATTTTGACCTGGATGTTTTTTTCCGCCAGCACAGCGAACATTTCCGCTGCTACTCCGGGGTTGGAGATCATGCCTGAACCGACGATCGACACTTTGGCAAGCCTGTTTTCCGTTTCAATCTGTTCATAGTCGAGCGCGTCTTTGTATTCTTCGAGAACTTCGACCGTCCGTTTTAAGTCCTCCGTTTTCACGGAGAAAGAAATCGACGTTTTGCTTGTGCTTGTCACCGATTGAATGATGATGTCAACGTTGATGTTCTGTTTGGCAAGTGTTGTAAAAATCGTTGACAGCGTCGTCAAGCCGCTCGCCAGGCCGCATATAGTCACGCGTGTGATCTGATCTTCAAACGCAATGCCTCTTACGATTAAATTCTGTTCCATTGATGATTCCTCCTCGATTAATGTACCGGCTTCTTTTTCGGTGCTTGAACGGACTTCCAAAGGCACCTGATAGTTTTTCGCGAATTCAACAGCTCTCGGGTGCAGGACGCCTGCTCCAAGATTGGCAAGCTCAAGCATTTCATCGTAGGAGATTCCGGCCAGCTTCCGCGCTGTTTTCACATAGCGGGGATCGGTTGTGAAAACCCCCGGTACATCGGTGTAAATGTCGCATTTATCGGCTTTCAGGGCAGCTGCGAGGGCAACGGCTGTCGTATCTGACCCGCCTCTGCCGAGCGTTGTAATTTCACCTTCCGCTGTCGTCCCCTGGAATCCGGCGACAACGGCGATTTTCCCTTCAGTCAGACGCTCTTTCAGCTTGGCCGTATCAATGTTTGTAATTCTTGCGTTGCCGTGAATATTTTCGGTTTCGATGCCGGCCTGCCAGCCCGTATAGGAAACCGCATCATACCCCTTGTTCTGCAAAGCCATTGTCAACAGTGAAATCGTCACCTGCTCTCCTGTTGTCAGCAGCATGTCCATTTCCCTGCTGCCCGGCTGTTCGGTAATTTCCTTAGCAAGCGCGACGAGGGAGTCCGTCGATTTGCCCATCGCTGAAACGACGACGACAACATCATGACCGCGCTGTTTTTCTTCGATGACGCGGTTTGCGACATTCAATATTTTTTCCACTGACCCTACTGAAGTTCCGCCAAATTTTTGGACGATGAGCCCCATCAAATACCACCCTTTTTGTTTTCGTTCGTGCTTGTTTATGTATGAAGAGGAAAACTTGACCGGCGGGCTGTACGTTTTTTCGTACAAAAAAAGCAATGAGAGAATTCCCTCATTGCTTTAACCAACAAAAATGCCGATGATTTTAACAACGAGATAGCCCTCCAAGAAATGATTTCTTGACAGCCTTACATTTATTCAATGTAAAGCCAGCAGGAAAAACGAATGGATTTTTCCCCGCTTCGGCGACGCTCCCCTTTCGGCTTTTTTCATCGGAATCCATCTTCCTCATCAAGCCTACTCTTGAAGTTCGCACCTCTATCTTCACCATATCACACGATCTTATTATGAAATTAGTACAAATTCTATCAGATTCTTTTTAAAAGTTCAACATTATTTTTTCAAAGCCTCTTCAATCAGCTGCGCCGTCTTCAGAGGAATACCGAGCTTGCGGATATCGTCTGCGCTCGCTTCCTTCATTTTCTTAACGGAACCGAAATGTTTTAACAGCAGTTTTTTCCGCTGTTCGCCGACGCCCGGTATGCCGTCAAGCACCGATTGAAATGCGCTTTTTCCCCTGAGCTGCCTGTGGAAGCTGATCGCAAACCTGTGCACTTCATCCTGAATGCGCTGAAGCAGGTAAAATTCCTGGCTGTTCCGCTCAAGCTGGACGATCTCAAGGGGATCGCCGATCAAAAGGTTAGAGGTTCTGTGTTTATCGTCTTTCACCAGACCGGCAACAGGGACATCGAGACCCAATTCATTTTCCAAAACGTCAAGTGCGGCAGACACCTGGCCTTTTCCGCCGTCGATCAATACTAAATCAGGCAGCGGCAGATTCTCTTTCAGCACCCTTGTATATCTTCTTCTGATGACTTCGCGCATTGATCCGTAGTCGTCGGGGCCTTCAACCGTCTTGATCTTATATTTGCGGTACTCTTTTTTATGCGGTTTTCCGTCGAGAAAGACGACCATGGCCGAAACGGGGTCTGTTCCTTGAATATTTGAATTATCAAACGCTTCAATTCTGTACGGCGTGTAGATGCCCAGCGCTTTGCCGAGCTTTTCAATCGCGCCGATCGTCCGCTCTTCATCCCGTTCAATGAGCGAAAACTTCTCTTTCAAGGCGAGCTTTGCATTTTTATGGGCAAGGAGCAGCAGGTCTTTCTTCGCTCCCCTTTTCGGCTGGCGCACGTTCACGTCCAAAAGCTCCTCAATCATGTCCTTATCGACGCTGTCAGGCACCAAAATTTCCTTCGGAAGAAAATGGTTGTTTTTTGAGTAAAATTGCCCGATGAACGTCAAAAACTCCTCGTCTGCTTCCCTGTATAGAGGAAACATGCTGACATCCCTTTCAATCAATTTACCTTGCCTGATGAAGAAGACCTGGACGCACATCCAGCCCTTGTCATACGAATAGGCAAATACATCGCGGTCAACCATGTCATTCAGCATCATTTTCTGTTTTTCCATCGTCGACTCGATATGGGCCATTTGATCGCGGAATTCTTTCGCCCGTTCGAACTGCAGGTTTTCCGAGGCTTCAAGCATTTTTGCTTCAAGTTCTTTCTTGACTTCATTGTAGCCGCCCTTTAAAAAGCGGGTGATTTCTTCTGTGAGCTGTCGGTTTGTCTCCTCAGACACATCATATACGCATGGCGCCAGACATTGTCCGAGATGATAGTACAAACAGACGCGATCCGGCAGTTTGGCGCACTTTCTGAGCGGATAGAGGCGGTCCAGCAGCTTTTTTGTTTCCCTCGCAGCCTGGACATTGGGATACGGCCCGAAATAGCGGCCTTTGTCTTTTTTGACCTTCCTCGTGACAATTAGCTTCGGATGCCGCTCGTTCGTGATTTTAATGAACGGGTAGCTTTTATCATCTTTCAGCATCACGTTATATTTCGGGTCGTACTTTTTGATTAAATTCATTTCAAGAATGAGCGCTTCGATGTTCGAGGAGGTGACAATGTATTCAAAGTCTTCAATTTCACTGACAAGACGCTGTGTTTTGGCATCATGGGACCCGCTGAAATAGGAGCGGACCCTGTTTTTTAAGATTTTCGCTTTCCCGACGTAGATGACGGTATCCTGCCTGTCTTTCATCAAGTAGCAGCCAGGCTGATCCGGAAGAAGGGCCAGCTTTTCTTTGATTTTTTTGTTCATCAAAAATCCTTCCTTGTTTCGGCGTTTTTTCTTCATTTCAGTTTACCATGACCGACCGTACGTTCGCCACAATTGGAGAAGGAAGATGGCGGGTTGTAAGAAAAAAGCGATCCCTTTGGAATCGCCTTTTTCACAGGTTTCTATTTTACAAATGTTTGTTGACCAGTTCTTCAAGGGCTTCTTTCGGTTTAAAGCCGACAGATGTTTCAACCACTTCGCCGTCTTTTAGGATGAGGAGAGTCGGGATGCTCATCACGCCGTATTTGCCGGCAGTTTCTTGGTTTTCGTCAACATCGATTTTTACGATTTTCAATTTGTCTCCCATTTCTTGATCAAGCTCTTCAAGTACCGGCGCGATCATTTTGCAAGGTCCGCACCAAGGAGCCCAGAAGTCGGCAAGAACTACGCCTTCACTTGTTTCAGATGAGAATGTTTGATCAGTTGCTTTTACGATAGCCATTCTTTCATTCCTCCAATTGTGAAATTATGCTTTTTAGTATAGCATCTCCCTTTGGTTCACGCTAACATAATGCTTGATTATACGTTTCCCTATCTGCACAGTTTTACACATCGGGATTTGAGCCTTTCTGAAAATGTCCTTATCCCATGTTATTTTGCAAAAGGCGGAAATGTGCCTATGTAAAAAGCCGGCCATTTCAGGCCGGCTTTTGATCAAGTGCTGACACTCAGCTTTTTAAATTCCTCCGTGAGCAGCGGAACGATTTCAAATAAGTCGCCGACGATCCCGTAGTCGGCAATTTTAAAGATATCGGCTTCCGGATCTTTGTTGATGGCAACGATGATTTTGCTGTTTGACATCCCTGCGAGGTGCTGAATCGCTCCTGAGATGCCGCAGGCGATATATAAGTCTGGTGTTACGACTTTGCCGGTCTGGCCGATTTGAAGCGAATAGTCGCAGTAGTCTGCGTCACAGGCTCCCCTTGAAGCGCCGACCGCGCCGCCCAGTACGTCGGCAAGCTCCTGCAGCGGTTTAAAGCCTTCCTCGCTTTTGACGCCGCGGCCGCCGGCTACGATGATTTTCGCTTCAGACAAATCGACGCCTTCAGACGTTTTTTTGACAATGTCTTTGATAACCGTTCTGATGTCCCGAATATCCGCTTCGATGCTTTCGACCGCTCCCGTCCGCGTCTCATCTTTGTCGAGCGGGGCGATATTATTCGGTCTGATCGTTGCAAAAATCGTTTCATCTTCGGAAATGATCCGCTCAAACGCTTTGCCTGAGTAAATCGGCCTTGTAAACACGATGTTGCCGCCGGCTACTTCGACGTCAACGGCATCTGATATCAGCCCTGTTCCCATACGGGCTGCAAGCTTCGGCGACAAGTCTTTGCCCATAGACGTATGGCCGAAAATCATCACGTCCGGACTTTCGCGCTCAATGATCGGCATAAAGGCTTGAACATAGCCGTCAGACGTATAGTTTTTCAAGAGCGGGTTTTCGGCTGTAAGTACTCTGTCAGCGCCGTAATGGATCAGTTGTGCCGCATCGCTTGAAACGCTTTCGCCGAAGAGAACGCCGATCACCTCTCCCCCTTCGGCTACCGTTTTTCCTGCGGCTATCGCTTCGAATGTCACATTTCTCAACGAACCGTCCCTGAACTCTCCCAATACGATAACTTTTTTGCTCATGTCCATTTCCCCCTGTATTTTAATGACCGTGTTTTTGCTCCCTTCGGCTTCAAACGACCTTTGCTTCGCTTCTCAGCAGTGATACAAGGTCTGCCGCCTGCTGTTCCGGCTCCCCTTCAAGGATTTTCCCGGCTTCTTTTTTCGGAGGCAGGAACCGTTCGATCGTTTTTGTTTTGGCGGCAACGTCTTCCTCGTCGATGTCCAGATCATCAAGCTCAAGCTCCTCGAGTGGCTTTTTCTTCGCCTTCATGATTCCCGGAAGAGACGGATAACGCGGTTCATTCAACCCCTGTTGTGCAGTCGCTACGATTGGAAGCGACGTCTGGATCACTTCAAGGTCGCCCTCGGCGTCGCGTTCCGCTTCAACATCTCCGCCGTTTACCGTCAGCTTTGTAATCGTCGTAATACAAGGGATGCCGAGCAGCTCGGCCAAACGAGGCGCCACCTGTCCCGATCCCCCGTCGATCGCCACATTCCCGCCGAGTATCATGTCGTACTCGCGGTCTTTCAAATAGTTGTAAAGGATGGCTGAAGCCGTATATTGGTCCGCTTCTTCCAGGTCGTCTTCAATGTTGATCAAAACGGCTTTGTCGCACCCCATCGCCAGAGCCGTTCTGAGTTCTTTTTCAGCTTCTTCCTCGCCGACTGTGACGACCGTAATTTCACCGCCGTGCTTCTCCTTCAGCTGAAGCGCTTCTTCAATGGCGTACTCATCGTACGGATTGATGATGAATTCCGCTCCGTCCGTGCTGATTTCCCCTTGTTCAATCTGAATTTTCTCCTCTGTATCAAACGTGCGCTTCATTAAGACATAAATGTTCATGTTCTATTCATCCCCTTTGTTTTCACGTTTGTTATTTCCCTTTAAAATGCGGCTTCCGCTTTTCAAGAAATGCCTGAATCCCTTCCTTCGCATCCTCGGATTGGAACACTTCGCCGAAGTATTTTCCTTCCAGCTTGAGGCCGCCTTCATACGAATACACTTTGCTCGAATTCAGGAGTTCAATGACATAAGCCATCGTCTGCGGACTTTTTTCAGCGAATTTTCGCGCGAGTTCTTGTGCCTTTTGCAGCACTTCTTCTTCATTCGCCGCCAAAATCGTGACAAGGCCGTATTCAAAAGCTTCCTTGCCGGATATCGGCTCAGATGTCCCGATCATTTCAAGCGCTTTGGCGGTGCCCACATACTTCGGAAGGCGCTGCGTTCCCGCAAAGCCGGGAATGATTCCGAGATTCAGCTCGGGAAGGCCGAGCTTAGCGCTCTCCTCGGCAATCCGGATGTGGCATGCCATCGCAAGCTCCAGACCGCCTCCAAGAGCGGCTCCGTGAATCGCGGCGATCACCGGTTTTGGAAAAGATTCTACCTTTTCGAAAATCTGCTGGCCTTTATCAGCCAAATTTGCATAATCAGACCCGTCCATCAATGATGTAAACTCTTTAATGTCAGCGCCTGCCGAGAAAAATCTTCCTTCCCCGTGAATCACGACGCTTCTGACATCCTGACGTTCCGAAAGTTCATCAAGACATGCGGAAAGATCTTCAAGCACTTGCGTCGATAGCGCATTTGCCGGCGGATGCTGAATCATGATGGTTGCGATATAGCCGTCAACGGCGTATGATAATGCTGCCATTTTTATTTCTCCTCCTTCGTCTTTTGGCTGCCGAACCCATGGATCAGCAATTCATGAATGCTGTCTGCCAGCTTTGGCAGATCGTATTTTTGATCATTCATCACCCAGGTTGTAACCGTCTCATCCACCGTACCGAAAATCATCTGTTTCGCCAGGCGGACATCAAGCGTGCTCTTAAATTCTCCCGCTTCTTTTCCTTCGGTGATGATGTCTTCCAGGATCGTCAAGTACCCTTTGAGAATCTCATTGATTTTCAGCCTCAGCTCAAGATTCGACTGCCTCAGCTCAAGCTGGGTGACAATCGCGAGGTGGCGATCGCTGCTGAGCAGTTCAAAGTGCTTTTTGATGAACAGCGAAAGCTTTTCTGTCGCCGAATTTGTCGCTTCCATTTCTTCATTCATCTGCTCGATAAACTGTCCCATTTTCTCTTTGAATAGCGAGATGAGAATATCTTCTTTGTTTTTAAAATAAAGATAAATGGTGCCGTCCGCCACTCCGGCCTGCTTGGCGATTTTCGAAACCTGCGCCTGATGGTATCCGTTTTCTGCAATCACAATGACAGCTGCGTCGATAATCTGCATATACTTTGGTCTCTTTTGTTTCAATTGGCTTCGTTCCTTTCAAATTAATGAATGAATACTCATTCATGATTTTATCGTAAATAAAAATGGACGCTTTGTCAAGAAGCTAAACTCAAATCGCACCACAAAAGCATGCCGTCAAAATCGACGGCAGACTTCGCTTTTTCAGACGCCGGTTTTTTCTTCTTGAACGAGCGCTCTTCTTAAAATCTTCCCGACTGCCGTTTTCGGAAGTTCGTCCCTGAACTCGTATACTTTCGGCACTTTATAAGGAGCCAGACGCGATCTGGCATATTCGTCCAATTCCTTCTCCGTTATTGTAACATGATCTTTCAGCACTACAAAAGCCTTAACCGTTTCTCCTCTGTATTCATCAGGGATGCCGGCAACGACCGCCTCCTGAACTGCTTCGTGCTCGTAGAGCACCTCTTCGATTTCGCGCGGGTAAATGTTGTATCCCCCGGCAATGATCACGTCTTTTTTGCGGTCGACGATATAAAAGAAGCCGTCTTTATCCATGTAGCCGATGTCTCCTGTAAAAAACCAGCCGTCCCTTAGACTTTGAGCGGTTTCTTCATCATTGTTCCAGTAGCCCTTCATCACCTGCGGTCCTTTGACGGCGATTTCTCCATGCTCATATGGTCCGAGAAAACCGCCGGTTTCTTCCGAATAGATCGCCGCGTCTGTACCAGGCCAAGGACAGCCGATACTGCCCGCTTTATTCAAATCCCAAATAAAATTGGCGTGAGTGACGGGCGAAGTTTCAGACATTCCGTAGCCTTCGACAAGCCTTCCGCCCGTGACCTTTTCAAACTGCTGTTTGACTTCAACAGGAAGCGCCGCAGATCCGCTCAAACAGCTCTTAATTGATGACAGATCAAATTGGTGAAGATCAGGATGGTTCAACAGGGCGATATAAATCGTCGGTGCTCCCGGAAATATCGTCGGCTTTTCTTTATCGATCGTTTTCAGCGCTGCGCGCGCGTCAAATCTCGGCAGCAGAATCATTTCATACCCCTGCCTGATCGTGAAATTCAAGACGGCCGTCATTCCGTAGACGTGAAAAAACGGCACGATCCCCAGCACCTTCTCCTCCCCTTTATTCAATTGATAAAACCAGGCATCGCACATCTCCATGTTGGCTAGTATGTTGCGGTGGCTGAGCATGACGCCTTTTGGCGTGCCTGTCGTGCCTCCGGTATACTGCAGGACGGCAATGTCGTGGGCCGGATCGATTTCAATCCCCGGAGGACCGCTTGGAACGGGGTGTTTCATGATGGTGCGGAAAAGGTGTGTCGTCTCATTTTCATTGATCTCAACCGACATTTGATTCTCTTTTTTTTGCACGATTGGGTACAGCAGATTTTTAGGGAAAGGCAGGTAATCTTTTATGCTTGTCGCAATGATGTGCCTCACGTTTGTTAGCGCTTTCATTTTGTATGCCGCCGGGTACAGCATGTCGAGCGTAATGATGATGGCTGCCCCGCTGTCTTGAAGCAGATGTTCAAGCTCCCTTTCCGTATACAGCGGATTTGTCTGGACGACGATGCCGCCGGAGAAAAGTACGCCGTAATACGCGATAACCGCCTGCGGGCAGTTCGGCAGCATGATCGAGACTCTGTCTCCTTTTTGAATGCCGAGTGACAGCAGGTAATCTGCCATTTTTAAAGCGTCCTCGTAAACTTGCCGATACGAACGTTTTTTTCCGAGAAAATGAATCGCTGTTTTTTCAGAAAACTGTTGGGCGGATTGTTGCAGGATGGAATGGAGTGTTTGATCTTCAAATTGCAGCTCGTGAGGAATTTGTTCGGGATAATGACGCAGCCACGGTTTTTCAGTCGGCATAAGCTCCCCCCTTTTAAACAATATATTCTTGATTTCAGTATATCAAAACAATATTCAGAAAGTAATGATATTTTTTCATTTTAAAAAAGGCGCCCTTGTTCAGGACACCTTTTTCAAGCATAAAAGATCATATAAATCAGGCCGATAACCACAAATACCCCAGCTGTGAAAAACAGGATTTTCGCTAATTTCTCCATGTTGATCCCCTTTAGATACCCGAAGCCACGACAAATGACAGGCCGACTGAAATGACGAATGAAATGAAGCCGACTGCGCGGTTGTCGTTTTCAATCTCCTTGTCAATTTTAAAGCGCGGCGTCAGAAATTCAAAAATGAAATAGCCGATCAAAAGCAGGATAAAACCGAACAGCCCCCATCCCATCATTTGCAGCAGGGAATTATGCTGGCTGATCGATTTTTGCAGCACGTTGGCGATGCCTAAAATTTTTCCGCCTGTTGCCATCGCGACCGCCATGTTTCCTTTTTGAATCTCCTCCCAATTTTTATAGGTGGTGACGAGTTCAAACACAGATAAAAATATCACAAGACACAAAACGGAAACGCTGTAGTACGCGGCAATTTCCACAAGGTCGTTCTCCCAAAACTCTTTCATCCTTTTAGACTCCCTTTTTTATTTTAATTCGACAATGGTGACGCCTGATCCTCCCTCTCCCGCTTCGCCGAACCGGGAGTTTTTCACATTGCGGTGGGATTTCAAGAGGTCCTGAACGCCTTTTCGGAGGGCGCCGGTTCCTTTTCCGTGGATGATCGAGACTCTTGGATAGCCCGCAAGCACCGCATCATCCAAGTATTTTTCAACCCGGTGAAGCGCATTTTCATACCGCTCCCCCCTAAGGTCGAGTTCGAGCGAGACGTGATAATCTTTTCCTTTGACGGCGGCGATCGTTTTTTGTTTTTCGGGTTCGGGCGCCGATTTCAGGAATTCCAGATCCTTTTCCTTGACCTTCATTTTCAGAATGCCGATTTGAACATTCCATTCGGCCGCACCCGTTTTTTCGAGCAGCGTCCCTTTTTGGCCAAAGGTTAAAACCTTGACTTCATCGCCCGGTTTTAATTCGCGCTTGTCCGTTTTTTTCTGAGCCGGCTTTTTCGCTTTTTCAAACGAAGGCACGGCTTCTTCAAGGCGTTTTTTCGCCTCGATCAGCTCATGGTCTTTAAATGCTTTATGGTCTTCCTTGATCATGCGGAGCGACTGGATGATCTCGTCTGCTTCTTTCATCGCTTCTTTGACTTTTTCAGCCGCTTTTTGCTCCGCTTCTTCATAGAGCTTGTCTTTTTTCTCCTGCCATTCGCTGATCTGCTGCTGGAGGTCGCGGTGAAGGGCTTCAGCCTCCGCGCGGATGGCTTCTGTCTCGTTCAACTCCGCTTCGGCGCGCTTTTTGCTGTCTTCCAGCGATGCGATCATCGTATCCACTTCATTATGTTCGGCCGTCATCTCCGCTTTTGCGCGGCCGATCAGGTAATCAGGCAGCCCGAGACGCTTCGAAATTTCGAACGCATTGCTTCGGCCGGGCACGCCGATTAACAGCTTGTAGGTCGGCGACAGTGTGTCGATATCAAATTCGACGCTTGCATTAATGACATTTTCGCGATTGTAGCCGTATGCCTTCAGTTCCGGGTAATGGGTCGTGGCAATGACGCGCGCGCCTGTCTGGCACACCTCGTCGAGAATGCTGATCGCAAGGGCCGCGCCTTCCTGCGGGTCTGTCCCGGCGCCGAGCTCGTCAAAAAGCACAAGGCTGTTTTCCGTCATGTCTTTCAAAATATCGACGATGTTGACCATATGTGACGAGAACGTACTTAAGCTTTGTTCGATTGACTGTTCATCGCCGATATCGGCAAATACTTGATCAAATATGGCGGTCTCCGAGCCCTCTTCCGCCGGTACGTGCAATCCCGACTGCGCCATAATGGTCAAAAGCCCGAGCGTTTTAAGCGTCACCGTTTTACCGCCCGTGTTCGGGCCCGTGATGACAATTGTCGTATACTCTCCACCGAGCTCAATATCATTCGGAACGACTTCATCCAGGGGTAAAAGCGGGTGGCGGGCTTGAATCAGGCGGACATAGCCGTCAGCGTTGACAGCCGGTTTAACCGCTTTTGTCGCTTTTGCGTATTTTGCTTTTGCAAAAATAAAGTCCAGCGTCTGAAGCACTTTGACATCGTGAAAGAGTTCATTTGTGTGCTCTGCCGTCTTTTCTGTCAGGACGCGCAAAATCCGTTCAATCTCCTGTTTTTCGTTTACTTTTGCCTGGCGAAGCGCATTGTTCATATCGACAATCGCCTGAGGCTCGATAAACAATGTCGCGCCGGAAGACGACTGATCGTGCACGATTCCTCCGTAGCTTGATCTGTACTCCTGTTTGACAGGAATGACAAAGCGGTCGTTGCGAATTGTGATGATCGTATCCGACAGCATTTTTTGCGCAGATGAAGAACGCAGCATTGATTCCAGCCGGTCCCTGATTCTTGATTCAAGCGTCCGCAGCTGCGTCCTGATCCCCCTTAACGTCTCAGATGCATGGTCTAGCACTTCTCCATGATCATCGATGCACGAATTGATGTCTCTTTCCAATTCGGAAAGCGGAATGAGCTTTTCTGCGTATTGGTGAAGACAAGGGATCTCAACCCCGTCTTCGAACAGGCCTTCGAGAAAATGCTTCATCTGTTTTGCTGCGTATAGCAGACCCGATATTTCGGTCAATTCCGCCGGGCTCAAAATGCTGCCAATTTCCGCCCTTCTTAACGCTTTTCTAATGTCCGTAAGGCCGCCGAAAGGGGCGTTTCCTTTTAAGCGCAGGACGGTTCCTGCTTCATCGACTTCTTCCTGCAGCTTTTTGACTTCTTCGAGCGAACGGGAAGGTTTGAGTTCCAAAAGCATTTCCTTCCCTAAAGAAGATGCCGCATGCTCTGTGAGCTGTTCTTTTACTTTATGAAATTCAAGTGCTGATAGCGCTTTTTGCTGCAACGTCCATTAAACCTCCTTAAGATCGATGGCGCGACAAAAATGCCTGGACTTCTTCAAAGGAGCGGGTATTTAATACATTGGCCTTTGGCGTCCATCCTTTTCTCGCTGCCGTAACGCCCGTTTTCATATCATTAAGCATCGCTGTGTTGTGGGCATCCGTATTAATAACGAGTGTCACTCCGGCAGCATTCGCTTTCATCAAGTGTTCCATCCTGAGATCGAGCCGTGCTGGATTTGCGTTCAGCTCCAAGGCTGTATTCGTTTTTTTCGCAAGCTCGATCAGCTGGTCAATATCGACTTCATAACCTGCCCTTCTTCCGATCAGACGGCCGGTCGGATGGGCGATAATGTCAACGTGCTGATTCATCAGCGCGGTTTCAAGCCGTTTCATGATGACATGCTGCGGCTGTGAAAAGCTTGAATGGATCGAAGCAATGACAAGGTCCATTTCCGCCAGCAGCTCATCGTCATAATCAAGCGTTCCGTCAGGCAGGATGTCCATTTCCACGCCTTTAAAAATATGAAAATCGGTCAATTCCTTATTCAGTTCATCAATTTCCTTCGCCTGCATGCGCAAGCGCTCAGGCGTCAAACCGCCTGCGACTTTTAAATACTGGGAATGGTCTGTGATCGCCATATAGCGGTACCCTTTTGCCATGCAGGCTTCCGCCATTTCCCTGATCGAAAAAGCACCGTCGCTCCAAGCCGAGTGCATATGAAGGTCTCCTTGGATATCCTCGGCGGAAACGAGTCCGATGTCATCGCTATAGTCCTCGACTTCTCTTCCCGTCTCCCGCAGTTCGGGCGGAATAAACGGAAGCCCGAAATGGGCGAAAAACTCTTGTTCGCTTGAGAAAGTTTTAATTTCTCCAGTTTCAACGGTTTCGACGCCGTATTCACTGATTCTTTCGCCTTTTTCTTTGGCTAGCTGGCGCATTTTAATATTGTGGTCTTTTGATCCGGTAAAATGATGGAGCGTCGTTGGAAACTGTTCCTCTGTCACCAGCCGGAAATCCGCACTGATTTCGTATTCAAACGCAAATGTGAGAGACACTTTCGTATCTCCTGCGGCAATGACCTCCTTGATGTTCGAAAGCTTTAGGAGCCCTTCCCGGACAAGTTCCGGATCAGTGACAGCCATAATGTAATCGAGGTCTTTCACCGTTTCTTTGGCGCGGCGCAGGCTTCCGGCCCGCGAAAACTTGATGAGACCCGGGAGCCCTTCAAGCTGCTCTTCGATGATGTCAGCGACGGCCAAAGCGACCGCGATCGGGTACCTTTCAGGACGTTTCCCCGCTTCACCCAAAGCCTGCAGGATTTTTTCTTCCGTTTTTTTGCCGAATCCGGCAAGCCCCTGAACCTTTTGCTGTTCGCATGCCTCTTTTAAAGACGCCGCATCACAGACGCCGAGCTCCTGATACAGCTTGGCGATTTTTTTGCCGCCAAGACCCGGCAGCTTCAAAAGCGGCACAAGTCCTTCCGGAACCTCTTCCTTTAATCGTTCCAGCGTTCCGGATGCTCCCGTGTCCATATATTCCTTGATGACGGCGTACGTGCCTTTGCCGATCCCGGACAGGGACATCATATTATCGATTTCCGAGAGGCTCCTGTCGTCTTGTTCTAGAGCTGCCGCAGCCTTTCGGAAAGCGGAGATTTTAAACGGGTTATCCCCTTTTAGTTCCATATATATCGCAATCGTTTCAAGCAATTTAATGATATCTTTTTTATGCATACTGTTCACCTCTTGTTTCCCCTCGTTCATCCTGCTTCAATCATACAAATTTTTGGCTGATCCTACAACAAACAGGCCTATTCGACAGTTTCCGGGGTTCTCAAGAGCCCCGAAAAAAAACTTCCCTACAAACAGAGAAGTTTTTACAAAGATCCGTACTGATGCAGCAGATTGTTTAACATGTTTGATAAAAACGGTGTTTTATGAATGATCAAATCAGCCATCACCGAACCGGCCATCATGTTTTGCAGAACATCGATCGGCAGAAGCGTTCCGATGAACAGAACGACAAACACGAACAGATAGATTTCCGCAAAACCGAGCACGGCTCCAAGTACTTGGTTGATCTGTTTGAGAACCGGTATGCTTGCAACGGCATCCAGAAACGATGCGGCAATTCTCAAAAGGATAATCGTCAGGAAAAAGAGAATCAAAAACGCAATCATATTGTAATAAGCGCCTTCAAGGCTTCCGTTTACAAACGCCAGCGCAGACTGGCCGCCCGTAAAGTCGGGAGACGGAATCCAGCCGAGCTTAGGCGCAAGGTCGCCGTAATAGGTTGCGGCCACAGCGATCGCTGCGATAAACGTAACCAAACGGATAAACTGGCGGATAAACCCTCTTTTGAGTCCAATAAACAAACCGGACAAAAGCAAAATGATAATGATGATATCTAACATCGTGATGTTCAATCCTTTTCTTTAATTTGTCCTTTTAATCTCTCAAGCTCTTCCTTCAGCTTCAAATAATCGTGAACCACATTTACAGCCGTCAAAACGGCCAGTTTATTTATATCAAGATACGGATTTTTTTCGTTGATTTCCCTCATTTTATCATCCACAATCGAGGCAACGTGCCTCATATGGCTCTTGCTTTCATCGCCGATAATTGTGAATTGCTGACCGTAGATGTCAACTATTGTTTTCGTTTTTTGACCATCAGACAACGTTTCTCCTCCATTCCAATTATGCGAGAATCCTAGTCTATATCATAACATGTTTAGAGATTGAATGGAAAGACGAGCCCTCCGCTGTTATGATACACTTATAAAAACAATGATTTAGTCTGTTTAAGCAGCTAATAAAGGAGATTAGAACGTGTCACATTCTGTTTTAAAAGTTCCCCCGTCTGTTATTGAACGGATGCAAAGCCACTACGGGCCTCACATGACTTCCCTTTCCGTACAGGGCGCGGTTTTCCAGGCCAAATCACAAGGGTGCACCATTACAGCATACCGGTCAGGGAAGGTGCTGTTCCAAGGAAAAAACGCGGAAAAGGAAGCGGAGCGCTGGACGGCGGATGCTGAAACACCGGCTGCCAAAAAGCCCGCATCCAAAAAAAGCATCCCGTCCGTCTATCAGCCGCCTGAAGGCATCGGTTCCATGTCTGTGATCGGTTCTGATGAAGTCGGGACAGGCGATTATTTTGGTCCGATCACCGTCGCGTGCGTATACGCTGACAAGACGAAGCTGCCGCTGTTAAAGGAACTCGGTGTTAAAGATTCGAAAAACTTAAAAGATCCGCAAATCGTTCAGATCGCGCGCGACTTAATCAAGACAGTTCCTTACAGCCTGCTCGTTTTGAGGAACGAAAAGTATAATGAAATGCAGGAAAAAGGGATGAGCCAGGGAAAAATGAAGGCCCTTCTCCACAACCAGGCGATCGGCAACCTTCTCAAAAAATTGGACGGAACCCGGCCCGAAGCGATTTTAATCGATCAGTTCGCCGAACCTGCCGTCTATTTTAAACACCTGGCCGGCAAAAACGCCATCAAAGAACGTACATATTTCAGCACAAAAGCGGAAGGCATCCATCTTTCAGTTGCAGCGGCTTCGATCATCGCACGCTATTCATTTTTAATGGAGATGGATAAGCTTTCGAAAGAAGCCGGGATGACGCTCCCGAAAGGAGCGGGCCCGCTCGTCGATGAAGCGGCGGCAAAGCTGATCAGAAAAAAAGGCGATGCCGTCCTGCAGCAGTTTACAAAGCTGCACTTTGCAAATACGATGAAGGCAAAGCGGATTGCGTCAAAGCGGTAAGCGGTGCGGAATAGTTGGATGAGCGGGGCCGTTGCAACTGGATCCGCATATCTCACTAAAACATTAACAATAAATGAAAAATAAGGATTGAAAATTCAAATTAACCGCAGTATATTTAATAAACTTAGAATTAAAGCCCCTTTTTCAGGGGCTTTACCAACAGAGGCAAAGCATTTCAAGCGCTAAGCTGAATTGCTTCATTTCATGTGTTTTCATATGACTCATTTACAATTATCATAATTTTCAGCCTTCCGTACATTAGATGGCTTTTGATACTTGTACGATATAAGGTGGGATTAGGATGAAGAAATCAGGTTTATTTGGCACTCTTTTAATTTTTTCTAATTTTTTCGACTTTCATAATATCAATGTATTTTATGATAAACACAAAGGCATTGATACCTTCAGGCTATGACTTAGCCATTCATGGAATTGTGATTTCAAGAACTTTAATGATAGTTTTCACACCTTGTACTTACTTTCTAAAAGGATATTTTCTTCTAAATAAAAAAGATTAGCTAAATTGAACTAATCCTTCTAATATTCAATACCACTTTTTTTAAGTGAATTTAAACTTCTCGGCTATTCATAACAAAACCCATTGACCTCTATGGACGACTATCGCGAATATCTCCGCATTTCTTCTCAATACAAACAGACAGACTCAGAAAGGAGTCACCATGTCAAAAATAAAATGGATCATCACGCTCTCCATATGCGCAGCTCTGGCATTTTCTCTCTTTATTTTCTTCAACAAGGCGAATTTTACAGAGGCCAGCGAAAATAAAAAAAACGGGCTTTTCTTTGCTCAAAACTATATCAGCTATGTGATGGAAGACGAGACGATGTCGTTTAACATTTTCGGCCTGCAAAAAGCAAACGCCGGCATTTCGATAAGCGGTGATACGGTTACGTCGCTCGCTTTTGATAACGATCATATACAAATCAGCGATTACAAGGTTGAAACAGGGATTCGCCATAAAGGCTATACGCTCGTCAACATCATCGTTGACGTCCGAATCTCAAGCGATAAACCGGAAAAAGCGGATCAGCTGCTGATATCTTTTAACGGGCGTGATGCAGAAGCATTTCAAATCGGAAAGATCACCCTTCAAAACGATCATAATGTTCAAAGCGGCGATCTGTCGCCTGCCGGCCAGTATACTGCAGGATATCCAAAACCGTCCTTGGACGTACGGCTGAAAAACAACCTTGCAAAAGATATCTCCCTTGAAAAGATCACCGATCTAAACGGCGTCATGACGTATTCATTTGACAAGAGGACCGCCATCCAAGCTAAACAAAGCAAACACATCGTCGTCCCGTCTTTTGATTTGACAGGGGAATATGATTTTTATACAGTCACCCCTGTTTTACGTTACACTGCAGCAGGGAAGCCTCATCAATACAGCTTGCCCGGTGTACTGTACGGAGCTTTAGACTCCGATGTAGAGAAAATCGAACGGATGCTGAAGCATCAATAGCTTTTGATTATGTTGAAGACAAAAAAGCCGGTTCCCGAATGATCGGGGACCGGCTTTTCTTTATCCTCTCAATACTGCCTGATACGCATCCTCCAGTGCCTTCAGCACTTGGTCGTGGACTTTTGTCACTTCTTCTTCAGTCAATGTTTGTTCAGGATTCAAATATTGCAGGCTGAAGGCGACGGATTTCTTGCCTTCTTCCATGTGCTCGCCTTCGTAGACGTCAAAGACTTGGACTTCTTTGAGCCATTTGCCGCCTGCTGTTTTGATGACGTCCTCAAGCTGGCCGGCCGCTGTTTCTTTGTCTACAACAAGCGCGATATCCCGGGTAACAGAAGGATACTTCGGAATTGGTGTATACGTGATCTCCGGTACATCCAAGCGAAGGAGCTCGTGCAGGTCCAGCTCAAACACATACGTGTCGCTCAGATCCAGTTCTTTTTCAACTGACGGATGCAGCTGGCCGATGAAGCCGACTAATGAGCCGTTATGCAAAATATTGGCCGTCCGCCCAGGATGAAGCTCTTTTCTTTCAGATTGAGCGAATTCGATGCCTTTGGTGATACCGAGCTTTTCCAACAGACCTTCGACGATGCCTTTGACGACGAAGAAATCAACCGGCTTTTTCTCGCCCTGCCAGAGGTTTTTGTGCCACAGGCCTGTCACGGCTCCGGCGACGTGTTCTTTTTCGACCGGTTTCGTATGTTCTTCGGCTTTTAAGAAAACTGAACCGACCTCATAAAATGCCGCAGAATCAGACTGCCGGGCCAGGTTATATGCGACCGAATCAAGCAGATTAGGAAGCAGACTGTGCCTCAGCACGCTTCTTTCCTCACTCATCGGCAGCGAAAGGATTGTTTTAAACGATTTTTCCAATGCGTAAGCCGTTGCTTTTTTATCGTTTGTTAATGAGTATGTGATCGCCTGGGAAAGCCCTGCTCCTTCCAGGAAGCGTCTTACTTTTCTGCGCTTGTCCTGATAAGGCGTCAGTCCGCCCGCAAAGCCTGTTACTTCCGGCAGTGTCGACGGAATGTTGTCATATCCGTACAGTCTTGCGACCTCTTCGATCAAATCTTCTTCAATCGCAATATCGCCTCTTCTTGATGGAACCGTCACGACCAGTTCACGTTCAGCGTCTTCAACTACAAAGCCGAGCCTTTCAAAAATGTTGACCATTTCTTCTTTGCTGATGGACATGCCGAGAACCTTCGTCACTTTATCAACGGAAAGGCGGATGACATTCTCTTTGATGTCAAGATGGTTTTCTTCAACCGTACCTTCCAAGACGGTTCCTCCGGCGTACCGGCTGATCAAATCTGCCGCGCGTTCTGCAGCGAGGCGCACCCGTGCAGGATCGATGCCTTTTTCAAAGCGGACGCTTGATTCGCTGCGAAGACCGAGATCCTTTGATGCTTTGCGAACGGTCTGGCCGTTAAAATACGCGGCCTCAAGCAGCACTGTCGCCGTATCTTCACGGACTTCGGAGTCCGCTCCGCCCATTACGCCTGCGACTGCCTGCGGAAGAGAACCGTTTGTGATGACAAGATGCTCAAGCGTCAATATTCTTTCTTGTTCGTCAAGCGTCGTTATCGTTTCATTTTCGTACGCTTTGCGGATGACGACCTCTTTTGAGCCGAAACGGTCATAGTCAAACGCGTGGAGCGGCTGGCCGTATTCAAGCAGCACAAAGTTCGTAATGTCGACGACATTGTTGTGCGGTCTGATGCCGGCGTTGATCAGCTTCGTCTGCATCCAAAGCGGCGACGGGCCGATTTTGACGTCTTTAATGATTTTCGCCGCATACAAAGGATTGGCTTCTGGATCTTCAATTTTGACGGAAATATAGTCCGCCGCTTTTTCGGCGCCTGCCTGATAAGCCGTCTCAGGAAGTTTGACTTCGCGGCCGAGAATCGCAGCCACTTCATAGGCAACGCCGAGCATGTTCATGGCGTCGGCGCGGTTTGGCGTCAGTCCCAGTTCGAGAACCGCATCGTCGAGCGCCAGGCTTTGAAGGGCGTCCGCCCCGGTTTCAGCATCGCCCGGGAAAACGAAGATGCCTTCTGCATATTCTTTCGGCACAAGCTTGCCTTGAATGCCAAGCTCCTGCAAAGAGCAGATCATGCCGTTAGACGCTTCCCCGCGGAGCTTCGCCTTTTTGATTTTAAAATTGCCGGGCAATACCGCGCCAACCGTGGCGACGGCTACTTTTTGCCCTTTGTCCACATTCGGAGCCCCGCAGATGATCTGGACAGGCTCTTCTTCCCCGATATCGACGAGGCATTTGTTTAATTTGTCGGCGTTCGGATGCTGTTCGCGCTCCAGCACATGTCCAATGACAACACCTTTAATTCCTTCTCCCTTATATTCGATGCCTTCCACTTCAATTCCGCTTCTTGTAATCTTTTCAGCGAGAATCTCGGGAGTCATCCCGTCTAAATTCACGTATTCCTGCAGCCATTTATATGAAACAAACATCACGCGTCCTCCTCTTTAAGCCTGTTTAAATTGAGATAAAAATCTGACATCGTTTGTATAGAAATGACGAATGTCGTCAATGCCGTATTTCAGCATCGCGATCCGTTCAACACCCATTCCAAATGCAAATCCCTGATATTGTTTGGAATCGAATCCGGCCATTTCGAGCACGTTCGGGTGTACCATTCCGGCGCCGAGAATTTCGATCCAGCCCGTTTGTTTGCAAACGGAGCAGCCTTTGCCTCCGCATTTAAAGCAGGAAACATCGACTTCGACAGACGGCTCTGTAAACGGGAAGAAGCTTGGACGCAGTCTGATTTCGCGCTCTTCGCCGAACATCTTTTTCGCGACCGTTTCAAGCGTTCCTTTTAAGTCGCTCATACTGATATTGCGGTCAACGCAGAGCCCTTCAATCTGCATAAACTGATGGGAATGTGTCGCATCATCGTTGTCGCGGCGGTACACTTTGCCGGGGCAGATGATTTTGACTGGGCCTTTGCCTTCATGCTTTTCCATCGTGCGCGTCTGAACGGGAGATGTCTGTGTTCTCATCAGCGTATCTTCCGTAATATAAAAGCTGTCTTGCATATCCCGGGCCGGGTGCTCTTTCGGAAGGTTGAGCGCTTCGAAGTTATAATAGTCGGTTTCCACTTCAGGACCTTCTTCCACCGAATATCCCATGCTGATAAACAAGTCTTCGATTTCTTCAACAACGATCGTCAGCGGATGCCGCGCTCCTGTTTTTACAGGGCTTCCCGGAAGCGTCACGTCAATCGTCTGTTCTTTCAGCTTCCTTTTCACCTCTTCTTCCTCAAGGCGGGCATTTTTTTCGGCGATCGCCGCGGCGATTTTTTCTCTTACTTCGTTCGCCAAAGCGCCCATTTTCGGCCTTTCTTCAGCGGACAGCTTTCCCATTCCCCGAAGCACTTCCGTGATCGGTCCCTTTTTTCCCAGGTACGCAACGCGGACATCGTTGACTTCTTTTAATGAACCAGCGGCTTCCACTTTTCCAACCGCTTCTTTCTCAAGCCGTTTCAGCTCTTCCTGCATCTTAAAAACTCCTCCTTTTATGTAGCAACCTGTTATTTTAGGCAATAAAAAAAGCCCCTTTCATAATGAAAGGGACGAATCGTGGCCGTGGTACCACCCTTTTTTAAAACAAAGCAAAAAAAAGCTTTGCTGCTTACTTCATTGGCATAACGGAATGAATCCGGTTCACCTTTACACATCCCTCGAGAGACGCGGTCCCGGTGACAACTCAAGAGGTGAAGCGTTTTTCCGGCCTGCCATAAAAATGCTTGCAGTCTAAGGCATTTTCTCCCTAAATGGCGGCATGTGAAAAAACGGAGCCTCTATCACTGTTTTTAAACATATTACATTCATTATAGTGAATTACATGGTCCTGTGCAACCGGTTATCCGCGGAGATGATAAAGAAGGACTGCGGCTGCGGCCGCTACATTCAGCGACTCCGCTTTTCCGTAGATCGGAACGTACAGATTTTGGTCAGTCTGTGCGAGGAGGGCCGGATCGACCCCCGATCCTTCGTTTCCGATCAAAAGCGCAAATGACTGCGACGACTCCGCTTCCCTAAATGGCACGGCATTTTGCAGCGCTGTGCCGTAAACCGGGACGCTTTTTCCCTTTAGCTCTTCAATCAGCTCCGGCAGGTCGCGTTTTAAAATCGGAATGTGAAAATGCGAGCCTTGAGCCGATCTGAGCGTTTTGGCATTGTAAGGGTCGACAGTGCCTTGTCCGATAACAACGGCATCGATCCCCGCCGCGTCTGCCGTCCGGATGATCGTCCCTAAATTGCCCGGATCTTGCACAGCATCCGCAAGCAGCAGCTTTTCGTATTGAAAAGGTCCGCTTTCAGGCATTCGGCATACAGCGGCGACAGCCTGGGGTGTCTCTGTTTCGGCAATCGCCGAGAAAGCATCGGCGCTCAAAATATAGCGGGCAACAGACTCATCAAGCGCGGCCGGGAAATCCGCTTCGTCTGCAACCATGATTTCTTTCACAACACCCGGTGTCTTCAGCGCTTCCTCAACGAGATGCTCGCCTTCTATTAAGAAAGTATTGGTTTTTGTCCGCTCTTTTTTCGTATGAAGTTTTTTCCAATCCTTCACTTTTTGATTTTTGGCTGATTCAATTCGTTTCAAATCGTTTTGACTCCTTTGTCTCGCAATAGTCACATTATATCTCATCAATGATACATAATAAACCCGAAAGCGAGGCAGAATATAGAAAATCAGATGATGAAATGGAGTGAAAAAAGATGGATTTGAATTTGCGCCATGCCGTTATTGCCAATGTATCAGGAAACTCGCAAGAAGAGCTTGAACACACGATCGTCGATGCGATCCAAAGCGGTGAAGAAAAAATGCTTCCGGGATTGGGTGTGTTGTTCGAGGTCATCTGGCAACATGCAAATGAATCGGACAAAACCGAAATGCTCGAGACATTGGAACAAGGATTAAAAACGAAATAAACCGGCGGCCTGCAACGGCCCCGGTTTTAATTTATCATCCTGGAATAGAAGGCTCCATCCGCAATGCCGGATCGCGCCAAATCTCCATCCATTTTTTAATGGCAGCCGCCATGATCACCAGCCCGAGCAGCAGCATAATAATCGATAAAATGCCGTTTAAAACGTTGAAACCGGCAGCTTCCGCATTAAAATAAACGTTTTTGATCATCCAGTATCCCGCATAGTTGACCGTCACATACAAATAAGCAAGCGGAATGAGACATGTCAGCATATAACGCCGTTTGTCCGCAATTTTTAAAATGACCGTCGCTCCGATAATTAAACCGACGGATGCCATCAGCTGGTTGGATACGCCAAACAGCGCCCAAATCGAGCTGATGTCGCCTGAATACAGCAAATACCCCCACATGAAACAGGCAAGGGCGCTCGCTGCGACCGAACCCGGAAGCCAGTCCGTTTTTTTCAGCGGTTTGTACACTTCCCCGAAAAAGTCTTGAATCAAATAACGCGCCACCCTTGTTCCGGCATCAATCGCCGTTAAAATAAAGACGGCTTCAAACATGATGACAAATTGAAAAAAGTAAGAGGCCAAATGGCTGAAAAACGGAATATCCGTAAAAATATAAGCCATGCCGACGGCAAGGGTAACAGCTCCGCCTGTTCTTCCTTCAAGATCGAGACCGATTTCGCGGCTGAGTTCAGGCAGGTGGACGACATTCATGCCAAGCGTCCGAAAGACTTCAGGTGAACTGTTGATGGCAAAATAATCGCCCGGCTGCAATGCCGTTGCCGCGATCAGCGCCATGATGCCGACAAGACACTCAACGAGCATCGCCCCGAAGCCGACGAATTTCATGTCGCTCCACTTATCAAGCATCTTCGGCGTCGTGCCTGAACCGACAAACGCATGGAAACCGGAAATCGCACCGCAAGCGATCGTAATTGAAATAAACGGCCAGACCGGACCAGGCGATACAGGCCCCCCTCCGCCCGTGAACTCGGTAAACGCCGGAAACGGAATCGCCGGATTGACGACGAAAACCCCGGCAATCAAAGCGATAAACACCCCGATTTTCATAAAGCTGCTCAAATAATCGCGCGGCGCAAGCAGCAGCCATACAGGGAGCGCAGCTGCAAAAAATGCATAGACAGGAAGTGCGACAGCAAGCGTTTTCGTATCGAGCGTCAAGGCGTCTCCAAGCGGAGTCTCCGCGATGGACGGTCCGATAAAGACACCCGCCATCAACAAAATAAATCCGCCGGTTGACGCTAATTTTAAATTACCTGTCTTTTTATAAAATAAACCGACCCCCATCGCGATCGGAATTGTAATCGCAACGGCGAACGTCCCCCACGGATTGCGTTCAAGCGCATGAAGCACAACCATTGACAGCCCCGCCATCGTGATTGTAATAATAAACAGCATCGCAAGCCCCGTGCAAAATCCCGCAACAGGCCCGAGCTCTTCTTTTGCCACTTCTGAAAGCGACTTTCCCTTCCTCCGCATGGACGCAAATAAAACGACAATATCATGCACGGCTCCCCCGATCACCGCTCCGATCAAAAGCCACAACAGCCCCGGCAAATAGCCGAACTGCGCCGCCAAGATCGGCCCGACAAGCGGCCCAGCGGCTGCGATGGCGGCAAAGTGGTGGCCGAAAGACACCCATTTGTTCGTCGGCACATAATCTTTGCCGTCTTTCTCGAGATGGGCAGGAGTCGGCTTGTCATCATCAACCTTCAACACTTTCACCATCATAAATGTTCCGTACAAACGATAGGCGATCGCCAAAATACAGATGGAAGCGATCACAATTGTTATTGCATTCATCCAATTCCTCCCCCCTTTGTTTCTTTTTTAACATATCTCATCTTTTTTGTAAGCGTAATCATCTTATTATGAGAAATTTTCAATCAACTATTTCCCGGCAACTATAAACCCAGTTGACTAATAGGAATAATAAGAATAAAATAGACATAAGCTTCATCTGCTTCCTTTTTAAGGCACAATTGGCGGGTATCATCGGATATCCGCCTTTTTTCTGTCAGCATAATGGAACGATAAAAAAATGAACGGCCATGACTAGACAAAATGCGGCGATCCCCGCGATTCGATTGACATTTGTTTTGACAAGCGAAGCTGAGAAATGGTGAGACAGCGAAAAAAACAAAATGGTGCCGATCAAGATGACGCCCGCCTCTAAAAATGAGTGATTGAGCAACCGGGTCTGATCAAAGACTGCCGTGATAAACAGAAGCCAAAGGTATGCTAAAAATGCGTACATCAAAATGCAGTATGCAGCCGAAAAAAACGACTTCATCATATCCCTCCCTCCTGTTTTATAGTATTCTCCGGCATAAATGCGCACACCTTTTCCCCCCTAAAAAAAAACCGGCACAGCGGCCGGTTTTTTACATCATCGTTTTTTCAGTCTGATCACATTCCAGGAAAGCTTCGGAAGGTGAGCCGTCAGCCTGCCGTCACATACTTTGGCGTCTCCGCCGCTGTGCGGAACGACGTTGTTGCGGTCTTTTTCATTCGTCGCTTTATGATCCTCGTGTTCCAGAACGATGTGCTCAGAGACGCTGTACCCTTCAAAGCTTCTCATATCGGCTTCCATTTCAAGGCCGGCGTCTGTTGCGCGGTTGACGGCAAAAACGGTTAATTCCTCGGCTTCTTCATTGAAAACAGACACGGACTCCAAGTACGGCACATCCGTAAAGTCTTTCGCATCATACTTCGGAGACGATACCGCCGTCTGCAATACCGTTCCTCTGCCGTAGACGGAAGCGTGCATAAACGGATAGAAAATAGTCTGACGCCACGCTTCTCCCCCTTTGTCTGTCATAATCGGCGCGATGACATTGACAAGCTGAGCCAGACAGGCGATTTTCACGCGGTCGGCATGCTTGAGCATCGTAATCAGCATACAGCCGACGAGAAGTGCATCTTCAAAGTTGTAGATGTCTTCAAGAAGGTGCGGCGCTTTCGCCCAGCGTTCAGCTTCTTTGTCTTTTTCATTTGAGTGATACCAGACATTCCACTCATCATATGAAAGGTGAATCGTTTTCTTGCTTTTCTTTTTCGCTTTCATATAGTCGCAGACTGAGACGACCGTTTTGATAAAGTGATCCATGTCCAGCGATCTCGCCAAATAGTTTGGAAGATCATTGTCACGGTTGCCGTAATAGGAGTGAAGCGAGATGTACTCGACGTGTTCGTACGTATGGTCAAGCACAGTCGTTTCCCAGTCGATGAATGTCGGCATTCCGCTTCCAGAACTTCCGCAGGCGACGAGCTCGATCGACGGATCCGTCCATTTCATCACCTTCGCAGCTTCAGCGGCAAGTCTTCCGTACTCGGCTGCAGTTTTATGGCCGATTTGCCATGGACCGTCCATTTCATTGCCGAGGCACCATGTTTTAATTTTATGCGGTTCCTTATATCCGTGGGATTTTCTCAAGTCGCTGTAGTACGATCCTGACGGATGGTTGCAATATTCTACTAGGTTGCGTGCGGCATCAATTCCTCTCGTTCCGAGGTTGACGGCCATATTCACCTCTGCCCCGACAAGCTTTGCCCAATCCATAAATTCGTTCGTACCGATTAAGTTCGGCTCGGTTGTCGCCCACGCCAAATCAAGTCTTGTCGGCCGCTGTTCGACAGGACCGACCCCGTCCTCCCAGTTATAACCTGAGACAAAATTTCCGCCCGGATACCTGATAAACGGAACCTTCAGTTCACTGACCAATTTAATGACGTCTTTCCGAAAGCCCGATTCGTCAGCTTCAGGATGATCAGGCTCATAAATGCCTTCGTAAACGGCTCTGCCGAGATGCTCGATAAAGGAGCCGTAAATTCGCTTATCAACCTCTGCCACCTTATATTCTTTGTCAATCGTCATCTTCGCTTTGTGTGCAGTCATGTTAAACCATTCCTTTCAAGATGATATATAGTGGATCAGCCTTTAATTCCGCCCGCCGTCAAACCTGATATAAAGTACTTCTGGAAGAACAGGAAGATGAGAATCACCGGCAGAATCGCCAGCACAGAACCCGAAATCAACATGTCATAATTGTTCCCGTACGGACTGAGCAAAGCGGACAGTCCAATTGGGAGCGTAAACATTTCTTTCGATCGCAAAACGATCAGCGGCCATAAGAAGTTGTTCCAGCTGTTTAAGGATTGAAGAATGATCATCGCTCCAAATGCCGGCTTCATCAAGGGCGCCATGATCCTGAAGTAAATGCCGAACTCTGTGCAGCCGTCCATTCTCGCGGAATCAAGCAAATCTCTCGGCAGGCCAAGCGCATACTGTCTGAAGAAAAACACGGCGACAGGCGAAACGATAAACGGCAGGATCACACCGGCGTATGTGTCGACAATATGAAGAGAAACCGTCATTTTAAATAAAGGCAGCATGAGAATTTCGATCGGCACCATCATGATCAGAAGCACGGCTACAAACAAGAGATTTTTCCCTTTAAAGTCGTAGACGGCAAGTCCGTATCCGACCATTGAAGAAAACAAGAGCGTCAGCACGGTGGATATCACCACGAGAATCAAGCTGTTCGAAAACCATTGAAAATAAATGCTTCCGCCGTTAAACAAGTATGTGTAATTGTCAAGGCTCAGGATTTCAGGGTTCAGCTTTAAATTCAGGCCGAAGCGCAGCAATTCCGAAGATGGTTTGAGCGAGCCGAGCACAAGGCAGAAGAGCGGAAACACAAACAAAAAGCTTAATATCGCAAACAGCAGAAACAGAGCCACTTTCGCAATGTTGAGGCCTCCGGCAGGTCGCATTAATAGCCCTCCTTTTTAAATGATCCAGACAGCTTTAATGAAATGAGGCTGCAAATGAAAATGATGATCAAGAGCACGATACCGAGCGCCGACCCGTAGCCCATGTTGTTGTAGGCAAGCCCCTGCTGATAAATGTATCCGACCATCGTCAGGCCGATGTTGCCCGGAGAATTGTTCTGCCACAGCACATAGCTTTCTTCAAACATCCGGAAGCCGCCGATGATGCTGATCGTCAGCACGTAGACGCTGACGGGCTTTAAAAACGGCAGCGTAATATGGTAAAACTTCTTGAACGTGCCCGCCCCGTCGATTTCGGCAGCTTCGTACAATTCTTTCGGAACGTTCTGCAAGCCCGCCAAAAAGTACAGGACATTGATCCCCATCCATCTCCAGGATGCGAGCATCACCATTAAAAACATGCCGGTATGTTCGTTGTTCAGCCAGTTGTACGGCGAACCACCGAGCTTAGCCAATATCGAATTCGCCAGCGACGTATCCATTTCTCCAAAAATCAGCCTGAAAATAATCCCCGCCACAATGGTTGAAGTCAGAGCCGGGATGAATAAAGCCGATTTGAACACGTTTTTAAATTTGACGAGTTTAGAATCTAAAAAGACTGCCAGAATAAGAGGAACAGGTATTAAAATCAGCAATGTCCAAAAGGTGTATTTTACGGTGTTGAATAGTGCGGTATAAAATGTAGGATTGTTTAATGCTTTATAGTTCTCTGTCCCGATGAAGCGGACTTCCCCGGGGAGAATGCTTTGAAAGCTCATGATGACGACGCTGATAAGCGGATAAAGAAAAAATATGCAAAAGGAGAGTACAAAAGGTGCTGTAAAAATGTAGGGTGCGGCTTTTGCTGAATATAATAAACGTCTGATCTTTCTTTTTCTGCTCACCGGCGGAAACGAATGCACTGTATCTGTTTTAACAGTCTTCAAGTTATCGCCTCGCTTTACAGTAATGAAAGACTATTGCCCTTTCACTTCATCTGCTGCTTTGTCCAATGCTTCTTTCGGTGTTTTGCTCTTCGTTTTGAGCGCTTCGTACAGTACGTTTCTGTTGACGAGATCGGAAGTCTTCGCATAATCCTCAGTAAGGTAAAGCGGATTGATCTCATCCTTTATGTCAAGAAGCACGGAAAAGATGTGTTGTCCGTTTTGAAAGTATTCTGTATATTGATTTGGTTTTTTCAATTCGTCCGAATCCCACACATCCCATCTGAGCGGATCGAACCCGAGCACGGTCCACAGCTTGATGTTGCCTTCTTTTGACGCTTTGGCAAATTTCAAGAAATCCTTGGCCAGATCGACCTCTTTTGCCTGCTTTGGAATCACGGTGGCCGTTCCGCCCATTCCCGCTGAGCGGTCTCCCCCTTCTTCCCATGCCGGCAGCGGTCTAATCGCGATTTTCCCTTTCAAGTCAGGCATATAATCCAAAAAACGGCCCATATACCAGATCGGCATTAAGACAGACGCCGCGCCGCCTTGGTTCATAAATCCGTAGTATTCTTCACTGTGATGATTGCCTCCGGGCGTTGTGACGGCTATTTTGTCTTTCTCAATTAAAGTCTTTAAAAATTCGAGCGTTTTCACGTTTGTCTCATTGTTTAATGTCAAGCGCCCCTGTTCATCAAAGTAACCGGATCCCTGCTGGGAAACCAGCGGCAGAAATGAATTCGGGTCGGTCGTTTCAATCGTTGTCATCGGCTTTCCGAGAGCTTTGACGACCTTTTTTCCCGCTTCCCTGTAATCTTCCCACGTTTTGATGTCGTCCGGATCAACGCCCGCTTTATTCATCATTTCCATGTTGTAATACATCACGGTTGTTCCGACATGTGTGTCAAGTCCGTAAAGCTTGCCGTTCTTGCTGTAGAGCGTCAGCCTCGCTTCAACAAACTTGTCTCGTTCATCCTCCACAAGCGGCGTTAAATCTGTAAGAGGAATGTCAGAGCCCTTCAAAAAGTTCGAATAGCGCCCCAGCTCCACATCTGCAATATCTGGAACCCCTTTCCCGGCTAAAAGCGAGATTGATAAATTGTCATGCATCTGTCCATACGGATACACCACTGTATTTAATTTGATTTTTCGCTCGGGATACTTTTTGTTCCATTCTTTCACCATCTCAGCGTAAAACTGTTCATGAAGGCCGTTGAATGTCCAAAATATCAGTTCGGTGCTGTCCGTTTGATCGGAGGCAGGACTCGCCTTGCACCCCGATAAAAGCAGACATGCAGCGACCGTGACCATAAAGATAGATGAAAGGAACCTTTTCACATTTTAACCCCTTTCACGCCCGGTCCTTCGCCTAATAGCCCTGGCAAAAGGCCGTATTGATTGATGATTTTCAGTCCCGTATACCGGTCTCTGAGCTGATGGGCGTATGCGAGCGCTTCTCTCACCAGCTCTTCTTCAACATCGAGTTCTTTGAATGATACAGGCCCGCCGATACGCCTCATCCACTCTGCCATTTTTTTACCGTCAGGGAGCTTTTCATAAACGGAGCGAATCGCGTGTTCTGCGTGTTGATCACCCAGGCTTGCACCGATAAGAGATCGGTAAATGTCAGTCAGCATGATGGCGCTGCAGCCGACTTTAGCACCGTGGAGCACTTGCCGTTTATTGTTCTCCAACGCTTTCATTTCAAGGTAGTGGGAAAGATGGTGCTCGCCGCCGGAAGCCGGCCTTGAATGGTCGAGAACCAGCATGACGAGGCCAGAAAGGATCAGCGATTCCATCAATTTCTTAATCCCATCACGCGTCTTGGCGGCGATGTCATCTTTTCGGTCAAGACATTGATCAAGCGCTTCCCTCGTGAGCCGGCTGGCGGCCGGACAATACGGCTCGCCGGCAAGCAAGCGGGAAATTTCCCAATCCGCAAGCGACGTCTCCTTGCCGAGCATATCGCCAAAACCTGCGGCTATCATGTTCTGCGGCGCTTGACACAAGAGCTCCAAATCGGCAAAGAGCGCGATCGGCGCTGTCGTTTGAACCGTCTGTTTCTTTCCTTTTAAAATCAGCGGTGCGCCGGCTGAAGTAAAACCGTCAACCGACGGAGCCGTAGGAACTGAAATAAACGGGATGCCGCGCTGATAGGCGCAAAACCTGACGATGTCGTGAATCGTGCCCGCTCCGGCCGCAATCAGTACATCCGCATCAATCGGTACACCGATCAACGCACTCACCAACGTTTGCTCATCCGCCGTCACATCGCCCGCTTCATTAGCTTCCAGCAGAACATGAACCGTTTCAGCCGTTTCTTCAAGAAGAGCCGCAATCCGCTTGCCGGCTATCCGTCCGGTCGTTTCATCATAAATGACAGCGGCTTTTTTATAGGAAGCCGCTTTCACAAAAGCGGGCAATTCTTGCTCAACAGCATTGCCGCCGAT
This sequence comes from Bacillus sp. B19-2, assembly GCF_022832475.1. Lineage (NCBI taxonomy): Bacteria > Bacillati > Bacillota > Bacilli > Caryophanales > Bacillaceae > Bacillus > Bacillus sp. B19-2. The sequence goes on along the minus strand of NZ_JALHKQ010000003.1, from coordinate 130,300 downwards.
CGCGATTTTTTCGACTGTAAGCGGATGATGAACGGCTCCGCATTCGCATGCACCCAAAGTGTCTTTCACATAAGAGATCAGGTCTTTCATTGACAGCTTCCCTCCTCTATTGGCCGTAATACGCGTCTGCCCCGTGCTTGCGAAAATAGTGCTTATCCTGCAAAGCGCTCTTAATCGGCTCAAGAGACGGATTCAGCATCAGGGAGCGGTACGCCATCTTCGCGACTTCTTCCAAGACGACAGCATTGTGTACGGCAGTCAAGGCGTCTTTCCCCCAGCAAAACGGCCCGTGATTGTTCACGAGAACGCCGGGCATCGCCAGGGGGTCAAGATGCCGGAACGTCTCGGCAATCACTTTTCCTGTATTCAACTCGTATTGACCTCTGATCTCCTCGGGTTCCATTTCTCTTGTACACGGAATGTCACCGTGGTAGTAGTCAGCATGAGTCGTTCCGAGTGACGGAATATCCTTCCCTGACTGCGCCCAGCTTGTCGCCCACGGAGAATGCGTATGGACGATCCCGCCGATCGATTGAAACTGCCGGTAAAGATAGAGGTGTGTCGGCGTATCGGAAGACGGCTTCAAATCCCCTTCTACAATCTCGCCGTCCATATTCAAAACCACTAAATCTTCAGCTTTCAAATCGCTGTATTTGACACCGCTCGGTTTGATGACGACCAGCTCATTCTCCCGGTCAATACCGCTGACATTTCCCCATGTAAAGGTGACAAGCCGGTATTCTTCAAGCTGCAAATTCGCCTTTAATACTCGTTCTTTCAAAGATTCCAGCACAGTTTTCTCCTCCCTCTAAGCCATCGCTTTACCGGTGTCGGAACTAAGGGACTGGATGTTTTTCAATTTTTTAAGGCGTTTCATCACATTGTTTTGCTTTCCGAAGTATGTGTAAAGCTCCTTGTATTCCGCATAAAGCTGATCGTATAAGGAAACGTTTGCAGGAATTGGTTTGTACGTTTGATCCTTGATCTTGCCCATATGTGCGACGGCTTCTTCGATATGGTCGTAACCGCCGTTCACGCTTCCGGCCGCGAGCGCTCCGAATATCGCGGAACCTAAAGCCGGCGCCTGCGGAGATCCGGAAATTTTGATTTCCATGTTGGTGACATCCGCGTAAATCTGCATGATAAACGGATTTTTTTCGGCGATTCCTCCTGCGGCATACAGCTCCTCGATCGGCACGCCGCTTTGTCTGAACGTTTCAATAATGATCCTCGTCCCGTAGGCAGTCGCTTCAACCAATGCACGGTATATCTCTTCAGGCTTAGTGGCAAGCGTCATACCGAGCAGCATGCCCGTCAGATCGGCATCAACGAGTGTTGAACGGTTTCCGTTCCACCAATCCAATGCAAGCAAACCGCTTTCACCGATTTGGAGACGGTCAGCCTTTTGAGAAAGCAGTTCGAAAATGGAAATCCCTTCGGCTTCAGCTTCTTTCATATACGCTTCTGGAACAAAGTGTTGAATCAGCCAATGAAAATGGTCGCCGACGCACGATTGGCCTGCTTCATAGCCGACATAGCCCGGAAGAATCCCGTTTTCAACAACGCCGCACATTCCCGGCACCATTCTGACATCTTCACCGAGCAGCATATGGCAGGTAGACGTTCCCATGATCATCAGCATCTTGCCCGGCTCTGTGATGCCGACCGCAGGAACTGACACATGCGCATCAACATTTGCGACAGCGACTGCCGTACCCGCCAGAAGCCCTGTTTTCCCGGCCATTTCTTCAGTCAGTCCGCCCGCTTTTTCGCCTACAGAATAAATATCCTCCGTTAATTTTTCGCGAACGATATTTTTCAGCTTCGGATGCAGGCTTGCGAAGAAATCGTCGGAAGGATAGCCGCTCCTATTGTTCCAAATCGCTTTATAACCCGCTGTGCAATTGTTGCGCTTTCTGGTTCCGCACAGCATATAGACGATCCAGTCGGCCGCTTCCATCATCTCGGCTGCGGCATCATAAATATCAGGCGCTTCTTCCGCGATTTGCATCACTTTTGGAACGAGCCACTCGGAAGAAATTTTCCCGCCGTATGTTTGAAGAAAAGGTTCATTTCTTTCTTCCGCGATTTGATTCAAGCGATTCGCCTGCTCCTGTGCAGCATGGTGCTTCCAAAGCTTCACATAGCTGTGCGGTTCTGACGCATACTCTTCCCTCATGCAAAGAGGAGTGCCGTTCTCGTCAACGGGCAAAATCGTGCAAGCCGTGAAATCGATTCCGATGCCGATGATTTCTTTCGGATCCGCTTTCGACTGCTTTAAAAGGCTTGGAATCGTTTCCTCCAGCACTTCAATGTAATCAGCCGGATGCTGGAGCGCCCAGTCCCTCGGAAGTTTTTGCTTTGAGACGGGAAGCTCCCGGTCTATCACCCCGTGTGTGTACTCTTTGACAGCTGTCGCGATTTCCTCACCTGTCCGGACATCGACGAGAACAGCGCGTCCTGACAATGTTCCAAAGTCAACTCCGATTGTGTAAGGGATAAGCCTTCACCCCTTTAAAACTTGCGAAGCCGATATGCAGCTTCACTCCATTTAAGTTCATTGCGAAGATTTAAAATCGTCGTATCGCGATTGATCAACACTGCTTCAATTCCCGACATTTCGGCCCAATCGAGCATCTGCTCAGCTGTCAGCTGATACGAAAGGCATGTATGGTGCGCACCGCCAGCCAAAATCCACGCTTCGGCCGATGTTCTCAGAGACGGCTGCGGCTTCCAAAGTACGCGCGCCACCGGAAGATTCGGCATATCATGCGGAACCTTCTCAGCTTCCACTTCATTGATGACAAGCCTGAAACGTCCGCCCAAATCGATGAGGGAGACATTGACCGCAGGGCCTGCAATTCCGTCGAACACGAGCCGCGCCGGATCATCCTTTGCACCCATTGACAGCGGATGGACTTCAATTCTCGGTTTGTGTTCGGCAATCGACGGGCACACTTCAAGCATGTGGGAGCCGAGAATCATTTCATTGCCCGGTTCAAAATGGTACGTGTAATCCTCCATAAATGACGTTTCTTTTCCGCCGGCCATCACTTTCATCATCCTGACGAGTGCAGCCGTTTTCCAATCTCCTTCTCCTCCGAAACCGTAGCCTTCGGCCATCAGCCGCTGAACGGCCAAACCTGGAAGCTGCTTCATACCGTGGAGGTCTTCAAAGGTTGTCGTAAAGGCCGTATAGCCCCCGCTCGAAAGAAAGCGCTTTAATCCAAGCTCGATCCGCGCCTGCTCCTTGACTGATTCCCTTGCCTCTTCGCCTTCCGGCCACTCATAAAGCTCCTCATATTCGGAGATGAGCTCGTTCAGACTTTGTTCTGATACAGCATTGATCTCTGTGACGAGGTCGCCGATTCCATATCCATCGACAGACCAGCCAAGCTGAATCTGCGCTTCAATCTTATCTCCTTCCGTCACCGCCACATTGCGCATGTTGTCCCCAAATCGGGCGACTTTGATATGACGGCTTTCAATATATGCGACCGCTGCGCTCATCCATTTGTCGATCGAGTGTTTGACGTCTCTGTCTTCCCAATACCCGGCGATGACTTTTCGCGGAATGCCCAATCTCGCTCCGATAAAGCCGTATTCGCGGTCGCCGTGTGCGGACTGATTAATATTCATGAAGTCCATGTCGATTCTGTCCCACGGAATGTCCCGGTTAAACTGGGTATGAAAATGGAGCAGCGGCTTATTCAGCTCTGACAGGCCCGGAATCCACATTTTCGCTGGTGAAAACGTATGCATCCAGGTGATGATGCCCGCGCACTCCTCGTCCCGGTTCGCCTCTTCAAACAGTTTTCTGACGCCGTCCAGCGAAGTGGCCACCGCTTTGTACTTGATTTGAAACCTTAAATGCCCGTCATTCAATCCGTTGCAGATCATTTTGGAATGCTCTTCCACCTCTTGTACAGCCTCTTCTCCATATAAATGCTGGCTGCCTGTCACAAACCAAAATACATGCGTCTTTGTCTGAATCAAATAGCTTCCTCCTCTTCTTTATGGTGTCTGTGTAAAGATTAGCAAACTATTAAAACGCTTACAAAAAAACATGGATATACCTCATTCTCAAACTTATCACGACTATATGTACGTACAACTAAACCCAAAAACATATTTGTACGAACAACTTCATTATATCATTTTGAAAAAAACTGTCAATTTAATTTCCAGAATGTTTTTTATTTTATTGACAGATTTCAGAACAAAAAAACCGGGCGGAAAAATCGCCCGTCATCTGTTAATAAGTCGGCCACCCTTGGGAATCCCAGTACAAGTCGTTGATGAGCAGCTTCGATACGCCATTGTCCAGTGCGTCATAAGCGTGTCTGACAAGGATCGAGTTGTTCAGAACATCCTGATGTCCCGGCCCTTTCCAGCGGTCATTGCCGGAATCGAGGATCGTTCCTCCTCCGTTCATCATATTTTTGCCGCTTTTATCATAATAGGGTCCCGTAATGCTCGTTGAACGGCCATACGCTATTTTATATGTGCTGTTCACCCCTTTACAGCAGCTGTCAAACGAGACAAATAAGTAATAGTAGCCGTCTTTGTAGGTAATGTTCGGCGCTTCAACCGCTCCGCCGTTATTCGGCCTCGAGGCGATCGAATACAGGCTTCCCGTCGGCTTCATCGTGTTTTTATCAAGCCTTGTCAGCTTGATGCCGGTCCAAAAGGAACCGAATGAGAGCCATGGATTTCCTTCTTTGTCAATGACCAGATCAGGGTCAATGGCATTAAACTGATTACCGGATGTCGATCTGATGACCAGCCCGTCATCCCGCCATTGGCCGGATGAAATCCGGTCTGTTGATGCGAGTCCTATCGCTGATGTGTTTGAACCGAAAGACGATACCGAGTAATAGAGCCAATACCGGCCGTTATAGTAGCTGATATCCGGCGCCCACTGATGCGGTTCATGATTTGGTACGTACATCTTCCACCAGGACAATGGAGCTGGAAAAATACTCGGGGCAGCACTCCAGTTTCTGCCGTCGGTTGACTTAATGACACGCAGCCCTGTACCGAGCCCGGTTCCAAATGTATACCACGTATTTCCCTCTTTAATGATGGAAGGATCATGGATGAAATTGTCCCCCTTTGTGTCCCAAAACGCAGCCTTGCCTGATTCAGGCATCAAAAAAGCCAGCAGCAGTCCGAACATCAATCCTGTCAAAGACATTCTCCGCAACACATTTTTCATTCAGATCACACTCCTGTTCTTGTAAATGAAAAAACAATGCCTCCCTTTCTTTGTCAATTTTCCGAACAATGTTTATATATGTAAGCGCTGTCTTTTACATTACAAAAAAAGCTGACAGCTTGTAAAATAAGCTGTCAGCCACATCTTTCATCAGTCAAATGTAATTTTTTGAACCGTCTCTTTATCCAATCGTTTAATCACTTCGGTAATTAATTTTACCGCATGTTCATAGTCATCCCGGTGAAGCATGGCCGCGTGCGTATGGATATACCTCGTCGCGATCGTGATCGACAGGGCAGGCACTCCGTTCGCGGTAAGGTGGATCGATCCCGAATCTGTTCCTCCGCCTGAGAGGGCGTCAAATTGATACGGAATGCCGGCTTCATCTGCAACATTCGTGACAAAGTCGCGAAGCCCTTTATGGGACACCATTGAAGCGTCATAAAGGATGATTTGCGGGCCTTTTCCCATTTTGCTTGTCGACTCTTTTTCGGTAATACCCGGCGTATCACCCGCGATTCCCACGTCAACACCGAAAGCGATATCAGGCTTGATCGTATGCGCGGCGGTTTTCGCGCCTCTCAGTCCGACTTCTTCCTGTACGGTTCCGACGCCATAGACGACATTCGGGTGATCCGCTCCTTTCAGATTTTTCAGCACATCGATCGCGATCGCGCAGCCAATACGGTTGTCCCATGCTTTGGCAAGCAGCATTTTTTCATTATTCATCACCGTAAATTCAAAGTAAGGAACGACCTGGTCTCCCGGAAGAACGCCCCACTCCATCGCTTCCTCTCTGTTCGACGCACCGATATCGATAAACATATCTTTAATATCGACCGATTTTTTTCTTGCCTCCTGAGACAGGACATGAGGAGGTTTTGAACCGATGATACCGGTGATGTCGCCTTTCTTCGTCACGACCGTCACACGCTGCGCCAGCATGACCTGGCTCCACCAGCCTCCAACCGTCTGAAAGCGGAGATAACCCCGGTCATCGATCCGCGTAACCATAAAACCGACCTCATCAAGATGGCCGGCAATCATAATCTTCGGTCCGTCAGCCTGTCCGGTCTTTTTAGCGATTAAGCTTCCCAGTCTGTCTGTCGTAACCTCGTCGGCAAACGGTTCTATGTACGATTTCATGACTTGTCTGGGCTCTTTTTCATTTGCCGGAATTCCTTTTGCATCTGTTAATTCCTTTAGCATCGTCAATGTTTCATCAAGCTTTGCCATCTCTATACAGCCTCCTTAATTAACCCTCATTTACTATTATACAGAAACATCCCTTTTCAATACGACCAATATTCTGTACAGCTTTTTTGGTTAAAAAGTGAAACCTTGCGGGAACTGGTTCGTATATATTGGGATATACTCAAAATTACGTTCAAGGGAGGTTCTGTTTTCACATGATTGTCATCATATTGAGACTGGCTTTGCTGGCGCTTTTGGTTTACGTCGTGTACAGGGCCGTTCAATTTTTGGGGAGCCCGGACAGAAGGCTGAAATCAGCACAGGCCAAAGAACACTTTTATTTTTTGGACGAACAGAAAAATGCACGCAAAAATCTTAAGCTGACATTTAAAGGCGTGCTTTTCGAAGGAGAAAAACACATTCCTTCAAAAGACCATCCGCTGTTCATCCATACGATTTTTGTATGGACGGAAGCGCCTGAAGAAAAACTCGGCTCTTTCACGGAAGAAGACTTCGCGGAATTGGAAGAAAACATTAAAGCGCACTATCCCGATTGCAAAATCGACTGGGATTCGAACATTCAAAAGTGGAGAAACAAAAAAGCAGAAGAGCAATAGGCCTCGTCTGCTTTTTTAATTCATCATATAACAATAGGTCAAAACGGCTTGCACGACCAGCAAAAAAGGAATGCCAAGCCTGAAGGAAAGGTGTTTTGTCTTATGTCTGAACCGCATCATCCCGAACCAGACGCCTGCCGATCCGAAAGCGGCTGCAACGAGCCAGATGCGGCGCTCAGATACCCTCCATTGCCCAGTGACCGCTTTTTGCTTGTCTGCTTTCATTAAGAAAAAGCCGTATCCGTTTATCAGGATCGCGTATATCCATATGAGAGTCATATTGTTCATTTCCCCTTGTTTCGCGGTTTGGGGCTTGCAGCGGCCGGCGTCCCGAACCGTTCACATCCCGCGTGAGAAGCTTCTAACAACAAAAGAAAAAGGCCGGGTTCCGGCCTTTTTTCAATTATTTATTCAATTGCGCTTTAGCAGCGTCTGCAAGCTGATTGAATGCGTTCAAATCGTTTACAGCAAGGTCAGCAAGCATTTTGCGGTTTACTTCGATACCTGAAAGCTTAAGACCGTGCATCAAACGGCTGTAAGAAAGACCGTTCATGCGTGCTGCAGCATTGATACGAGTGATCCACAGTTTGCGGAAATCACGCTTTTTCTGACGACGGTCACGGAAAGCGTAGTTTCCTGATTTCATAACCTGCTGGTTAGCTACTTTATATAATGTATGTTTTGAACCAAAATAACCTTTTGCTAATTTGAGAACCTTTTTACGACGTTTGCGTGTAACAGTTCCGCCTTTTACTCTTGGCATTAGATTTCCCTCCTAATTATACCTTTTCCGAATTACTTAATGTTGGCAAGCTGCTGCTTGATGCGTTTGAAATCGCCGGCGCTTACGACTGCGCTTTTGCGAAGCTTGCGCTTTTGTTTTTGAGATTTATTTGCGAACAAGTGACTTGTATATGCATGAGAACGTTTCAGTTTCCCGGAACCTGTCTTTTTAAAACGTTTCGCAGATCCGCGGTGAGTTTTCATTTTTGGCATGGATGTTTCCTCCTTAATTACTTTTCAATTTTAGGCGCGAGCACCAAGAACATGCTGCGGCCGTCCATTTTCGGCTTCGTTTCAACAGTCGCCACTTCCGCGCAGGCTTCTGAGAAACGGTCCAGCACGCGCTGTCCGATTTCTTTATGCGTGATCGCACGGCCTTTAAAGCGGATGGACGCTTTCACTTTGTCCCCTTTTTCCAGGAACTTAATGGCGTTGCGAAGCTTTGTATTGAAGTCGTGTTCTTCAATACCAGGGCTCAGCCGAACTTCTTTTAAGTTAATGATTTTTTGATTTTTGCGTGCTTCCTTTTCCTTCTTCTGCTGCTCGAATCTGTACTTTCCGTAGTCCATGATCCGGCATACAGGCGGTTTTGCATTCGCTGCAACCAACACAAGGTCAAGATTTGCGCGACCCGCAATTTCCAGTGCTTCCTGGCGGGATTTGATCCCAAGCTGATCGCCATTTTGTCCGATCAAACGAACTTCACGCGCACGGATACCCTCATTAACCAATTGATCTTTGCTAATAATGAGCCACCTCCATAGAATCTTTGAATTGATTTCACAACTCATTTTGACTGTTTCTTTGCATTCCACAGGCAAACAAAAAGTGCGGGCATCGAAACACCCACACTGCGAACATTGCATAGAAAATAAGAAATGTACGTTTAACCTGCCAACTACAAGAATGTGTCAATCAGGTGAGAAGCGGGTGCTTCTGCTTGTTGATATATATTCAATTCATTATCCATCTTACATAAACAAATCCTGCAAGTCAAGATATAAAATTTATCACAACATTTGCTATTATATCAGGACACATTTCAAATAGCAATGCTATTTTTTTATTTTTCTTTCACCGGCTCTATCCGCCGATCATTTGGACACATAACGGTACGACAAACACGGTCACGACGCCGACGACGACAACTGCAATACTCGCCATTGCCGCTTCGACTTCCCCCATTTCAATCCCGACGGCGACGCCGAGGGCATGTCCCGATGTTCCGAGTGCCAACCCTTTGGCGATCGGATGCCGCACTTTGAAGATTTTCAAAAAAAGCGCGCCGAGCGCATAGACAATCACTGCGTTAAAGATGACGGCGAAGGCCGTGATATCTTGAATGCCGCCGATCCCTTTTGATAAAGGCAGCGCAATCGCCGTCGTGGCGGCCTGGGGCAGCATGCTTTTCATGACGGCTCCGTCAAGATGGAGCGCGTTTGCGATCAGGTAGACGACAGCAACCGAGCAGACAGAGCCCGCAATAATGGCGCCAAGGATTTGCAGCCAATATTTTTTCAAGCTTTTCGCCTGTTTGTATAAAGGAATGGCAAACGCAATCGTGGCGGGCTCCAAAAAGAACTTAATGATGTCTCCGCCGCTCTTGTAGTCCTCATATGAAAAACCGCCGATTTTTAAAAACGCGATCCCAAGAATCATCGCGACAAACAGAGGCGTGAACAAGAAAAAACCATTTGATTTTTTAAATAAAAAAGTGCCGATGCCAAATGCGGCCAGTGAAACGACGATACCGAAATAAGGTGTCATAGCGTTAATAACCTCCTATTGATTCAAGAAGCTGTTTTTTTAGCTGGTTCAACCCGGGTGTCCTGACGGTCCTTTTTGCCGACAGACAGAATGAACTGTGAAAACAAGCCTGTCGCTGCAAGCAGAATGACGGTGGCCAGGAATATCACAAGGACGATCGGCAATCCGTATTTCTCCATGACGCCGAGCGAATTCATCACTGATATACCCGACGGAACGAATAAAAAGCCGATCAGCGAAGTGAGCGCCGTGCCGAGCGATTCGACTTGTTCCAGCTTCAGCACCTTCGCACACAGCAATGTAAACAACAGCACCAAACCGATGACAGACGGAGGAATCGGGATGGGCAGAACCGCGGCGATTCCGTTTGAAACAAACATCATAACAGCAAAAATAAATGCCTGAGTTAAAAAGCCATATTCTTTTTTATCCTTCATTTCGTTCACCTCTTTGGCTGTGTTGGGTTCATTATAAAAAAAAGACCGGCCAAAAAAGCGTTTTCAAAATAACTTGCCGGATACGGCCCTTCAACTGCAGAAATAGGACGCTGAAATGCAAGTCGCTCTTCCGGCTTTGCAAATTCTTCACAAACATTTAAATTCCAGAATGTGCTAATGAAGCAAAACAGATCGTATAGTGGTTAATGAGAAAACGATTGATGAGGAGGCCTGACCCATGGACCATTCTAGAGGAGGCCGCTTTGTTCCGGCTGGCGAATTCGCATCTTTAGCAAGACGCGGCCTGATGCCTGAAGACGCTTCGATCGCCGCCGGCGCGCCCCGATTTGCAGATTATCCATTCAAACTTGGCGTGGCTTCGGGTGACCCGCATCCCGACGGGGTTGTCATTTGGACGAGGCTTGCCCCAGATCCGCTTGCCGAAGACGGTTTAGGGGGAATGCCCGGCAGAGCCGTCCCTGTTCAGTGGGAAGTAGCTGAAGATGAACATTTTCGCAAAGTGGTGAAGCGCGGGACGGCCTCTGCGCTTACTGAGCTCGCCCACTCCGTTCATGTTGAAGTGCACGGCTTAAAGCCGGGAAGCTATTATTGGTACCGGTTTAAAGCGGGGCGGGAAATCAGCCGGACAGGCCGTACAAAAACAGCGCCTGCCCCGCACGCCGACATCAAGGGAATGTCGTTCGCTCTCGCCTCGTGCCAAGCTTGGTACCACGGATATTTTACAGCTTACCGGCATATGGCCGAAGACCATCCGGACGTTGTTTTTTTCCTCGGAGACTATATTTACGAATATGCCATTAATGCTAAAAATCTTTTCCGCGATGTGACTTTATCCGCTGCCCATAACGCAAAAACCGTCACGCTCAGCCAATACAGACTCAGATATTCTCTTTTTAAGACAGATCCGGACCTCCAGGCCATTCATGCGCTGGCTCCCTGGGTTGTGACGATGGATGACCATGAGGTCGAAAACAATTATGCCGGCATCCATTCGCAATACAACACGTCTCCGGACGATTTTCTCCGGCAGCGCGCAGCGGCGTACCAAGCTTTCTACGAAAATATCCCGATTCGCAGCACATCGATTCCAAATGGGCCTGACATGCTGATGTACAGGCGGTTCCGCTATGGAAACCTGGCTGAATTCAATGTTCTGGACACCCGGCAGTACCGCAATAATTTCCCGGCAAATGAGGCCGAACGGCTTGAGCCGTCACGTTCCATACTCGGATTTGACCAGGAGCGCTGGCTTTTTAACGGCTTGAGCCGGTCTGACACGGTATGGAACTTTTTAGTCCAGCAAGTCGTGCTGGCTCAAATCGACCGCGATACAGGTCCTGGAGTTGAGTACAGCACAGACCAGTGGGATGGTTTTCCCGCTTGCCGCGACAGGCTTTTTTCCGCATACAAGGCATACGGTATCCAAAACCCCGTTGTGCTGACAGGAGATATTCACAGACATGCCACCGCCGACTTAAAGGAGAACTTCGACGATGCGGGTTCAGCGACAATTGGAACCGAGCTGATCACAACTTCGATCTCTTCAGACGCTGACGGCAGCGAGACCGATTCATTGGCGCCGATCTGGCTCGGAAACCCGCATGTCAAACTGTACAATGCGCAGCGCGGCTATGTTCGCTGCCGCTTGACGCCCCGGCAGCTCGAAGCCGACTTTCAGGTTCTTCCTTATATCACACGGCCCGGCGCCCCAGTCTCAACTTATGCCATGTTCGCCGTTGAAGCGGGACGGCCCGGGCTCCAGCGCTAAAAAACGGCGGTGAATGACGAATTCAGTCTTTCACCGCCGCTTATCATTTCACACCATATGCAGCCGTTTTTTCAGCTCTTTCGCGTATGTGCGGCTGACAGGAATCGTGGAGCCGTCTTTCATCAGGAGGTTGTATGTCGAATTGAACCAAGGTTTGACTTCTTTAATATGATCCATATTTGCGAGAAAGCTTCTATGCACCCTGATCAACGCCGTCTGTGAAAGCTTTTGTTCGAGAACGACTAATGTATCGTGAACCGTATATGCCTGATCAAAGGTTTTCACTGTGACGTGTCCGTCTTCTAACCCGGCGTATACGATTTCGTCCGGATCGAGAATGACGATCGCTTCGTCAATGCTGAGAGCCAGTCTGTGGCGGCCCGCAAGCCGCTGCTCCTCCTGATGGCCGGGGCGCATCCTTTTATATTTTTGGATCGTCTGTCTGATTCGCTCCTCATCAAACGGCTTTGTCAAATAATCGACCGCATCTACTTCAAATGCTTTCAGCGCATATTCATCATAAGCGGTCGCAAAAACGACAGCCGGAGGCGCCGACATTTTTTTCAGCCGCTTCGCAATGTCAAAACCGTTCTCCCCAGACAAATCGATGTCCAAGAAAAGAATATCGGGTTTGTGATCCGCCATTTTGTCAAACGCTTCTTCGATATGTTCAGCCTCATCGACCGCATCCACTTCTTCGGTCTGCTCTAATAAATATCTCAGCTCGTCTCGCGCAAACATTTCATCATCAACGATTAATACTTTGAGCATCTCTGTTCCCCTCTCTTTCGGTTTGAAAAGGAATCTTAAAGGATATCTCTGTTCCTTGATCATGTTCACTGGCAAGCTGCAGGGCAGCCTGGTGCCCGAACAAACCGGTGAGCCGCTGATTCACATTGTAAAGCGCCGTCCCATTCCCTTCCTTTGAAGGTGCGGGCGCCTGTCCCAGCTGTCCAAGCAGCTCCGGATCAATTCCCCTGCCGTTGTCTGACACCTTCATCAAAACGCCGTCCTGCTCTCTCACAGCGCATACTTTTACCGTGCACACCTTTTGTTTTCTCGGGAATGCATGGCGAAGCGCGTTTTCAACGAGCAGCTGCAATATAAATGGAGGAATTTCCATGCTTTCAAGACCGTCCTCGATATGAAAATCAATATGATACTTGCCAGGGAACCGGGCCTGCTCCAATGATAAATAGGCTTCCAAGTGATTCAGCTCTTTTGAGAGCGGAATCATCAGCTGCCTGGCTCCCTGCAGATTTGAACGAAAATAAACGCTCAGCTGCAGGAGGAGTTTCCGCGTTTTTTCCGGATCTGTCCTGCACAGAGCAGAAATCGTATGGATGGCATTAAATAAAAAGTGCGGATTGACTTGCGCTTGAAGCGCCTTGATTTCGGCATCTTTCAAAAGCTTGCTTTGCAGCTCTGCTTCACCGAGTTCTAGCTGAGTGGAAAAAAGCATGGCAAGCCCTTCGGCGAGCTCTTCCGTCACGCGGTTAAGACCGGACGGGTGCTTAAAGTACAGCTTCAGCGTGCCAATCGTTTCGCGGTTGGAGAAGAGCGGCAGTACGATCGCCGCCTGCAGCGGACAGGAACGGTGCGCACACTCGATTTCATCGCGCGACTTCACTTTCATGACCTTTCCGGTTTGAATGACTTTTTTCGATAAACCGGTGATCAGATTTTTTGAAGGAATATGATGATCGGCTCCATCTCCGACATGAGCGAGAATGTTCTCTCTGTCCGTAATCGATACGGCATCCGTCCCCGTCATCCGATGAATAATGAGAGCTGCGCTTTTGCAGGAATCCTCATTCAGTCCCCGGCGGAAAAAAGGAAGCGTCTGATCCGCTATCGAAAACACCTTATGGGTCTGAACGGCCCGCGCCTGTTCCTCTTTGCGGATAATAGACTGAATGATCGATAGAAAGATAAAGCTGCCCGTCCCGTTGACAATCATCATCGGAATGCCAATCATCTGAACGAGCGCAAGAGCCTCAGCCTGCGGTTTTGCAAGCACGAGAATCATCAGCATCTGCAGACCCTCCATACAAATACCCGCCAGAGCGGCTACCCTTGGTGTCACCATCTGATGCCGTTTCCTGAAAAAGCTGCCGATATAACCCGCGATGACGCCAGCCAGCAGTGAAAAAACCGCACAGCTTAAAGCCGTCGTCCCTCCCAGTGAAAAACGGTGAATGCCTGACAATAGCCCGACACCCGCTCCGACAAACGGCCCTCCGATCAGGCCGCCGATTTCGACACCGAGAATTCTCGTATTGGCAATCGAGCTTGACGGATCGATCGCAAAAATCCAATCATTGTTCAAAATCTTGTGTTCTCGGATTTCAATGCCCGTATAGTTGCTGATGATGCTGAACAGGGAAAAAATGAAGATGAGAACCCCTTTTCCCTTATACCCTTCCGGATGCTGAAGGTGCTGACGGAACACCTTCATATGGGCCAACATAAAGCCCAGGATGACGATGATCCCCACTCTCTCCAGCATCATGATCATGAGTTGAATCATGTACTTCCCCTTGCTTTCTTTCTGAATCGGAATTTGCTCTTATTCTATCATACCTCTCTTTATTCACACTTTGACACGGCATGCTTAAAAGGCAGCAATTGTTTGCTGCCTTAGATTGTTGACAAAATCCCAAAACTGCTCTGGATTTTGGGATTTTGTCATCCTTTCAGCGTGACCCGCAACCCTTGCAGTCTAGGATGGCCGAGCATCGGAGCGGACTTTCACAGGATGTGATGACGGCGGCGTTCAGGCAGGACGCCTGGTCGGTTAGCCGCCGGTCCTTCTCCTATTCGCGAGCACCGACGCGCAGGCCTGACAACGAATGCGAGGGTTTGTCAACACACTGAAGGCAGCAATTGTTTGCTGCCGTTTCCTTATTTGCTGCTACCCGTTTTCAAATTAACAATCAGCCACACCACTTGAATAATGAATGGAAATATAAATGCAATCAATAAAACGATAAAAGCTATTAATTTAAGCTCAGGCGTTTGAGTAACACCGGCGCCATCAACATCTCTCAGCCACACGAGAGCCGTCCCCATTACAAAAACGGCCATCCAAAATATGTTGCAAATCCACCAAAATATCCAGCGTTTTTTCACAAAACCATTCCTTCCATTTCTACATTGTATCCGCTTCTTCCGTCTGCATATGAGCCCGTTATCATGACCATAAGATGCATCTTAAAAATCCCCTGCATTTCCAAACAATAGAAACCCGTTTCATTCTATCATATTGGAGAAGCTTTCACACTTTGACACTGCATGACATCACATTCTTAAATTCATTTCTTTCACATCCCTTTGATCTATTGTAAAATAAATGAGAGAATTCTATAAATTAATGGCAGAGGAGAAGATCATGAAAGCCGTATTTTTTGATTTAGACGATACATTGCTCTGGGATGAAAAAAGCGTCAGCACAGCATTTTCAAAAACGTGTCTTAAAGCTGAAGAAAAATACGGAATCCATGCGGAAGAATTTGAAGCAGCCGTCCGCGAAGCAGCGCGAAAGCTTTACACGTCTTATGAAACATATCCATACACCGTCATGATCGGCATCAACCCATTTGAAGGCCTGTGGTCAAACTTCAGCGAGCCGATCAGCGAAGGGTTTCAAAAACTGAACAAAATTGTTCCTGAATACAGAAAAAGCGCATGGACAAACGGATTGAAGGCGTTTGACATCGACGATCCCGCCTTCGGGGAAGAACTCGGCGAATATTTCGCCGCAGTGCGCCGAAAGAGCCCTTTCGTCTATGAAGAAACATTTGCCGTTTTAGATGAACTGAAAGGAAAAGTAGAGCTTCTTTTGCTGACAAACGGCGATCCGAGCCTGCAGAAAGAAAAATTGGCAGGTGTACCGGAACTTGCTCCTTATTTTAATGAAATCGTCATTTCCGGTGAATTCGGAAAAGGAAAGCCTGATCCAAGCATATTTGAACACTGCCTCAGTCTCCTCGGTATGACAAAGGATGATGCCGTGATGGTCGGAGACAACTTGAACACCGACATTCTCGGGGCTTCCAGAGCAGGCATTCAAACCGTCTGGGTCAACCGCAAAGGCAAAAAGAATGAAACTGACCTTACACCTGATCACGAAATCAGCCATTTGAGCGAACTGTTCGATATCCTCCGCGGAAAAACAGCGGACAAGCTAAGCAAAAAAGCATGACTCCCGAGCGGGAATCATGCTTTTTTCTCGTTTATTTCTTTGCTTCTGCAACAGCTTTTTTAATGAAGTCTGCAAACGCAACCGTTTCTGATTTTTGCTCTCCGTATTTGCGGACGTTGACGGCTTCGTTTTCAACTTCCTGGTCGCCGACGACAAGCATGTACGGGATTTTTTGCATCTGCGCTTCACGGATTTTATAGCCGATTTTCTCGTCGCGGATATCGACTTCAACGCGAAGCCCTTCACGCTGCAGGCGCTCCTGGACTTTTTTGGCGTAGTCAAGATGCACGGACGGCGATACAGGGATGACCTGGAACTGAACAGGGGCAAGCCATGTCGGCAATGCGCCTTTATGCTCCTCAATTAAGAAAGCGACAAAACGTTCCATTGTGGAAACGACACCTCTGTGAATGACGACCGGACGATGAGGTTTTCCGTCTTCTCCGACATATGTCAGATCAAATTTTTCAGGAAGAAGGAAGTCCAGCTGTACAGTTGACAGTGTTTCCTCTTTGCCGATTGCTGTTTTGACCTGAACGTCAAGCTTCGGTCCGTAGAACGCCGCTTCCCCTTCGGCTTCGTAATAATCGTGGCCGATCTCGTCCATCGCTTCCTTCAGCATCGATTGCGCTCTGTTCCACATTTCATCGTCGTCGTAATATTTCTCTGTATCTTCAGGGTCGCGGTAAGACAGGCGGAATGAGTACTGTTCAAGGCCAAAGTCTTCATACACTTCCTGAATCAGGCGGACAGTGCGGATAAATTCTTCTTTAATTTGATCCGGACGGACGAAAATGTGTGCGTCATTCAAAGTCATCCCGCGAACACGCTGCAAACCTGAGAGAGCGCCTGACATTTCGTAGCGGTGCATCGTTCCGAGCTCTGCGATCCGGATCGGCAGTTCACGGTAGCTGTGAATGTCGTTTTTATAAATCATCATATGGTGCGGACAGTTCATCGGACGAAGCGTCAATGTTTCATTGTCCATTTCAATCGGAGGGAACATTGTGTCTTGATAATGATCCCAATGCCCTGACGTTTCGTAAAGTTCTTTGCTGCCGAGGACAGGTGTATACACGTGTTCATAGCCGAGCGCAAGCTCTTTGTCAACGATATAGCGCTCGATGACGCGTCTGATGGTCGCACCCTTTGGCAGCCAAAGCGGCAGCCCTTGCCCTACCTTTTGCGAAATCGCAAACAGCTTCAGTTCTTTGCCGAGCTTTCTGTGGTCGCGTTCTTTTGCTTCCTCAAGAAGGCGAAGATGCTCATCAAGCTCCGCTTTTTTGAAGAAAGCCGTACCGTAAATGCGCTGGAGCATCTTGTTGTTGCTGTCTCCGCGCCAGTATGCCCCCGCAAGGCTCAGCAGCTTGAACTCCTTAATTTTCCCTGTCGAAGGAACGTGAACACCGCGGCACAGATCGAAGAATTCGCCCTGCTCATAGATCGATACCGTTTCGCCTTCCGGAATCGCATCAAGCAGTTCCAATTTCAAATCATCGCCGATTTCGGCAAACCGGGCTCTGGCTTCCTCACGGCTGACTTCTTTTCTTACGATCGGCAGATTTTCGCCGACGATTTTTTTCATTTCCTTTTCAATCTTCGGAAGGTCTTCCGGAGTCAGCGCTTCTTCCATATCCACATCATAGTAGAAGCCGTTTTCGATGACCGGACCCACGCCGAGCTTCACGTTTTTATACAGCCGCTTGATCGCCTGGGCCATTAAGTGTGCAGTACTGTGGCGCATGATTTCCAGCGCTTCTTCGCTGCCTTCTGTAATGATTTCGATGGCGCCGTCCTCAAGGATCGGTGCGCGCAGATCGATTTCTTTGCCGTTTAATTTCCCCGCTATTGATTTTTTCTTTAAGCCGGGACTGATTGATGCCGCGATATCTTCTGTTGTCGTCGTTTTTGCAAACTCCTTAACCGCTCCGTCAGGAAATTTGATTTTTACCATATCTGACATCCTAGTCACTCCTTTTTTTTACAAAATAAAAAATCCCCGTCCCCCTATGAAAGGGACGAGGATTAATAAACGGAATTCGTGGTTCCACCCTTTTTCCCGAAAACGCAAAAAATCCGTCGCGCTCTCGGCTTTCGGTTCTGTAACGGGAAGTCCCGTCAGTCATTACTAGACACATTGCCGTTCACAACTGATGTTCAAAGGCGGTAAAAAAATGCTCCTTGGCTTAAGAGACTTTCAGCCGTGGTCTCCTTCTCTGTCAAACCGGTGTTCATCTTTTCATGTCCTTATCGATACATGATATCTTTAAGTTTACATCGTATTATAAATCGTTTTTCACACAAAATCAAGAATGCTCTTCCAAAATGTTTTCCCGCGGATGAAAGGCGTCAAGCGAAAGAATCCGTACGCGCTCCTGAAAAATATTTTGTATGGTCTGAACCATGGCGTGTTCCCGGTCTTCTGTATAGAGGTCTATTTTTTCCGGCGCAATCGATACGAGTGGAGCCAGGAGATGGGAATCAATATACATCGGGTGTTCTCTTACGAACCGCCTGTCTATGTATTTTTTTTGTTCCCGTTCAGAAATATACTTTAATTCCCACAATACAAAATAACCGTCGTGCACAATGTGGACATGGTCAAGCATCGGCTCTTTCGACATGACGTAGTCTCTCAGTGATTGAATGAATGTCTGATATTCCTGCTCCATTTTATACTCGTCGATCGCCGCCTCCACATAAGACCTGAGGCGTTCATAATACCTCCCGAGGCGAAATGTCATAAAGGACCGAATGGAAAAGACGTTTTCCTCAAGACAGATCGTTTGGAGCTCCTGAATAATGTAATGTTCGCGAGGGGTGTCGTCCTTGTTGAGAGGAAGCCCTTCAAGTTCGCCCTCCATAATGCTGTGGGCCAGTTGAAGAATCTGCTGCTGTTCATCCCGGTCCAAAAAGTAATAATCGCCTTCAATAACCGAAAGCATGTATTCGTCTTCTTTGCATTCTGTAAAAAATCTCGTCAGAACCGGCTCAATATAGGCCTGAATACTGACAGAGGAATGGGTCTTTTCAATTCCAATCTTCCCTGGCGCTTCGTAAATCTTGATATGCCGGTTCGCATCCGCATTGCGAAGGAGATGCAAAAACGCGGCTGTATCATAATCATCTTCAAATGTAATTTCAAGCATGTTTGTCCCCCCTAACAACATCTGATACATGTATATGGGGGTGACAAATAAAATAGACGTAAAAAAAGGATGAGCCCTTAATCGAGGAGCGCCTGCACTTTTTTTCTGAACAAAAGAGGCACTGTAATGAATATCAAGTAAATTGCCGCTGTAGCTGCAATCGCTATGATGTCTCCGGTCAAGAGGCTTGACCCGAGCACGTTTAAAATAACGGTGCCCGGAATGATGCCCGCAGCCGTCGCCAGGACAAACGACAGGGGCTTCACTTTGGAAACGCCTGCCGCATAGCTGACCGCGTCAAAATGAATCGGCGCGAGCCTCAAGAGCAGAATGCAGAAAAAGCCGTTTTTCCGCAAAAGCGTCCGCAGGCTGTCAAGCTTCAGCGGCATGTGCTGAAAGTTTCCGCCGAGCCTGTATGCAACAGCGAATGACAAAAATGCACCGCCTGCCGCCCCGATAAAAGAATACAAAGAGCCAAACAGCGGACCGAATGCGAGGCCGCCGCTGACGGCGAAAACGGAAGCAGGAAGCAGCAAAAACGGCCGGATCATCAATAATCCGATATAGATCAGCGGGGCGAAAATCCCGAAGGATAAGACGCCTTCTCTTATATGAGCGGGGCTCAGATTCAGGTATTTCGCATTCACCCATAGTCCGGCCGCCGCGATTACAGCGATAACCGTCCATTTGGCCAAGGTTCTTTTTCGCATCTTCTTCATCTCCGTGATTGAAGCTCGGGGTCATGTGATTACTGACGCCGGTTTTTCCCGTCCAGCCGGACAGGCGTCGCTAAATACAGCACCCTCTCCATCAGCCTTGCCGCTTTCACCTCTTCTTTTTCGCCCCTTTGCGAATAGGTGAAATGGTGTTTCAGTTCATTGGGGTCAAAGTTTGAAGAGAAAAACGTCGGCAGCTGATGAGACATTCTGTGCTGAAGGATGGCGCCGAGTACCTCATCCCTCACCCAGCTTGACATGGACTCCGCACCGATATCATCGAGCATCAGAATCGGTGTAGACTTGACCATCTCAAGCTTTTCCTCAAGCGACTGATCGTGTATCGCATTTTTCAGTTCCCTGACAAATTCAGGGACATAGACGAGAATGGATGGATGGTCCTTTGCCGCAAGCTCGTTGGCGATGGCGGCCAGCATAAAGGTTTTTCCGACCCCGAACTTCCCGTAGACGTAGATGCCTTTTCCCTTTCCCGTTTCGCTATAGTCATGCAAGAAGCCCGTCACAAGCTGAAGGACCTTTAATCTGCTCGGGTCATCTCCGTCAATATCGGCAAACGTAGCATTCAAGAGATCCTGTTGAATATAGATGCTTTTAATCAGCGACCGCTGTCTTTCCCTCTCGTCCGCTGCCTTTTTTTCCGGACACCTGTCATATTGAACATCGATCGTCTTTCCGTTCATCACAAGCTTTGGATGATAACCTTGAATCAGGTTTTTGCATTCTTTCAGACTCGGGCAGTCTTGGCATGCTTTGCTTTGCTGTGTAAATTCATAAAGCTTGTTTAGGCTTCTGTCGATCATTCCTTGATCCACTTCTGCCTGACGGCTGTTTAAAAACTCCTGAACATCCTTGTCAGAGAGCACTTTTTCTTTCATATCTTCAAGGCGTTTTTGAAAATCGGGTCTCGTCGTCACGCCTTGCAAAGCGCGTTTAATCGGCTCCATCATCTTCACCTCACATTAAAGAGCGGAATGGTTTTTCAGTTTTTTTATTTCTTCGAGCAGCTTCTGTTTCTGCTGGTCAAAGCCTTCTCTGGCTGCGGAACCGGCCGGCTCTGTTTCCGGCGGTTTGCTGTCGGCTTCGTCACTTTCCCGAAGCCAGTCAGGCAGCTTTTCTTCCCTGATGACTTTCTTGTTCCGGGAAGGGTTTTTCTTCCCTTCCGCCCATTCAAGGTATTGGCGGTTTTCTTCTTTCGCAAGCTTCATGGCCTCTCTAACCGTGCGAACGTTTTTTCTGGCCCAGTGAGAAGCGATTTTTTGGGTGTAATTTTTCGAAAGCTTCATATCGGTTTTCAGCATGACATAATAAATCAGAACATTGATGACGCCGGGCTCTAATTTTTGGTCAAGCATAATTTCTTCTATAATTTTCAGATCGGCTTTGGATGGTTCCGCTCCGCCGCCGATATCCTGCAGCAGCTTTTTTGGCGATACCTGCTCAAGCAAAGCGATCAAATTGTCTTCCTTGGCGTTCGTTGACGACTGGTGATTCGGCTGTTCGCGGAGATTCATCGGCTGCACTTTGTCGACGAGTTCCGGAAGCGGGCCGCTGCGCTCGATTTGATACCAGTCGCTCGCCGCTTTTCTGAGCGCTTCTGTCGTGATCGTATCGTGCTCGTCAACGGCTGACATGACGACGTTTTGCATCTGAAGCGGTTCGATCCCGTAAAGAAAGGCGAGCTTTTTAATCGTTTCCTTCACTTGGTCTGTCAGCGCTTTTCTCGGGATCAGCGTGTCGGATAGACCGGCGAGAAACAGTTGAAAGTCAAAGGCGTCGTCTGTGACTGCCGCCGGTTTGCCATTCCCTTCTTTCATCCATTCACGATCTTCGCGAAGCTCCATCGCTTCGATCATATCGTCAGACATCTTCCATTCGCTCGGCTGGACAGATGCAAAAACGTCGTTGAAAGAACGGGTGATATCCCGTGCTTCTTCGGGAACAGACGGGTGGGAAAAGTATTCTTTCAGCTGCTGAAACCTCGCTTTTCCGACGCGGTTGTACAAGAAGACATTCAGCATGCCGTCCTGAAAGAACTCATCCGGTCTGAGCGGCGGAATCAATTCATATATAAACAAACGTTCGTCTTCCGTTTCTTTTATAAAAGTTTTCAACAGTCCGATTCCCTCAAGCTTTTCCTTTTCTGAGTGAATCGTCTTCAGGTTGGTCTGCATCGCCGCCATCAGCTGTCTGTGAGTCGAGCTTTTCCCCCAGACTCTGTTTTGCTCCAGCTCTCCCCACAGCGTGAGAAACAAGCTGAAGGAAAAAGAACCGATCAGAGGCTGATACAATAGCGTGACAATTTGCCGGTCCAAGTCCTGCAGCAATCCGCAGCTTTTGACAACGTACGGATCGACAGGAAGCAAATTTTTCCAATAATTACTCATATTTTTTGTCAACCTTCCACTTTGTTTCTTGTCCTCATTTTACACCTTTTTCAGGCCTTCATGTCACACGACCGTGGTTTTATCATGAGAAAAGAGCTGGATTAATTTACAGCTCTTTACCGTTCTTTCTTTATTAAATCTTTCAGCTCGTCGATAAATACGTTAATATCTTTAAATTGGCGGTATACTGAAGCAAACCGGACATATGCGACTTCGTCGATTTTCGCAAGCCGGTCCATCACCATTTCTCCGATCATGTCGCTTTTCACTTCAGCAACGCCTTGATTTCTAAGCTCTTTTTCAATTTCAAAGCAAATATCCTCTAGCTGCTTTAAGGCGACAGGGCGTTTTTCGCACGCTTTGATCAAACCGCGGAGCATCTTCTCGCGGCTGAATTCTTCCCGGATTCCTTCTTTTTTTACGACGATGAGCGGAATTTCTTCCACTTTTTCAAATGTAGTAAATCGATAGTTGCATGATTCGCATTCGCGTCTTCTGCGAATCGATCTGCCTTCGTCAACGGGACGGGAGTCCAAAACCCTCGTCCCGTTATGCTGACATGCTGGACATTTCATTTTTTCAGCTCCCTATTCAATTGTTTGAATGTACAGATTTCTGCAGCTTTCCGTCCAGTTCGCTGTATAGCGTCGAGACAAGCCCGCGGCTGTAGCCAAAATCGGTCGGCAAAAACGTTTCCGTTGACACATTAAAATCCACCGCTGTATCAAAAGGGCGAATCGAAACGACTGTCGCCACCACAAAAGCTTTTCTCGTTTTTTTCACCTCGGCGCTGATTTCTCCTCTTTCTTTCGACACCGATGTCACCTTGCAGCCGTCAAGCCCTTCCAGCACTTCCTTTACAGCATTGAGCGCTTCTTTTGACGCCGCTTTATAATAACGGCTCTTCAGCTCGTCCGAAGGATGACGGTCAGACGTTTCGGCGTGTGTAGAAAAAAACCGGTGAATGTTTTGAAAAAGACTCATATCCCCTGTCCCCTTTGTCTTTCTTCTCTATATTTTATTAAAAAAATGGTTGATTTCCAAGGGAAAACAAATTAGGGCAGAGAATGCCGGGGAGAATATGTTTCGGGGATTGTCGCGAGAGGAAAGAAAAAGGAGCGGATTTTAAAAGCGGTGTCCGCTTTTTTATCCAGCTCCTCTATCGGCATTAAAGTGCCTGTGCTTTGGCTTTGGCCTGTTTCACCTGAACAGGTCCCATGCCTCTCGGTATTTCAATGTTCTCTCTTGTTTCCGCTCTTAATTCTTCTGCGATATAATCGGCAGCTACGTTCGGATCTAAATCTCCGCAAGTATAAACATCAATGCTGGCATATCCGTGTTCAGGAAAACTGTGAATGGTCAAGTGAGATTCAGAAATAATCACGACCCCGCTTACACCTTGAGGTGCAAACTTATGAAAGGCTACCTCACGTACCTCAGCACCTGACTTCAGTGCCGCATTTACAAACGTTTTTTCAATAAAATCCATGTCATTCAGCTTATCAAAATCGCATCCCCAAAGTTCGGAGATAACGTGACGCCCCATTGTTTCCATAGCATGGACCCCCCTTAACAAGAATTAAAAAAGTGAATTTCCAAGCAACTGAACCGGTCATTTACCACGGGGGAAAGTTAGTCCGGAGAGGTCCTAACCCTTTAAGTAATGCCGAAGCGCTCACGAACTAGAAGTTCACGAAAAATAGTATACTTTGTTTGAATATTTTTTGCAAGGCGGTTTTATCATTTGATGGTTAAGGGGTATTGATTTTTTATCCGTCCATGCTCTTATTTTATACAGCCGAAGGGTGTTTCATTCTTGAAGCCACGTATCTGATCAAATCGACAACCCTGCATGAATATCCCCATTCGTTGTCATACCATGCGAGCACTTTCACCTTTCTGTTTTCAAGCACCATTGTTGAAAGGCTGTCAATCACGGCCGAGTATGGATTCGTATTAAAATCGGATGAGACAAGCGGTTCATCGCATACATCAAGGATGCCGGACATGGAGCCTGCCGCCGCCATTCGGAACGCCTCATTAATATCCTCTGCCGTCACATCGCTTTTTAAATCAGCCACAAGGTCAACGAGTGACACATTTGAGACGGGAACGCGCAGGGCCAGGCCGTGCATTCTTCCTTTTAAATGAGGCATGACAAGTGACAGCGCTTTCGCGGCGCCTGTCGTTGTCGGAATGATCGAAGACCCGCAGGCGCGCGCCCTTCTCAAGTCTTTGTGCGGATTATCAATATTTTTTTGATCATTTGTAAATGCGTGAACGGTGGTCACCAGACCGTTTTCAATGCCAAATGCATCATCAAGCACTTTTGCGACAGGAGCGAGACAATTCGTCGTACAGGAAGCGTTTGAAATAATCGTATGATGCTCCGCATCAAATTCGCGTTCGTTGACGCCCATCACGATTGTGATGTCTTCATTTTTCCCCGGCGCTGTCAAAATAACTTTTTTCGCGCCGGCTTCAATATGAGCATCCGCTTTTTCTTTTGAGTTGAATTTCCCCGTCGCTTCCACGACGATGTCGATCCCGTATTGCGCCCACGGAAGAAGCTTAGGGTCCCTCTGATTGGTCAGCATGACCTTTTTACCGTTAACGAACAGGCAATCGTCTCCAGCGTTTACATCAAGCTCATATCGGCCGTGATTTGTGTCATACTTTATTAAATGAGCGAGCGTTTCCGGAGGGTAGCTCGCATTGATCACCGCAATGTCAATCTGTTCATCAAGCATCGCTTTTCTAAACACCATTCTGCCGATCCGGCCGAATCCGTTTATCGCAACTTTCACTTTCATCAAATATGCACCCCTTATTTTATGTCATTCCACATCATGATTTATTCAAAATAAGTATAACACATTATTTTTAATTAGCCATACCATTTGTTTCTTTTACAGCAAATTTACGCATTTTTTGCGAAACAGTGAACAAAGGACTAGAAAAAAACGGCATTAAAGCATATATTTCAAATCCATCTTTAGTGCTACAATTTCCAACGGCGCTAAATTTTCACACGACAGAAGGCAGTGTCTTCAAGGAAGGACAACCATGAAACTAACCAAAAACGTATATTTTATCATTTCTTTTTTGGCTGCGGCCGGCATTTATTTTTTTATAGGAACAGCGGCAGCTTCCGCGGCAAACGAAGATTATCCGAAACAGATGATCAGGCTGGAAAGCTTATCAGGCATAAACATCACGCCCGCCGGGAATCAGGATAATGCACCGCTGACAACAAAACAGACAAGCGGGGAAAAAGCAGAAAGATGGAGGCTGGATACGTCTGACGGCAAACAGTTCAAAATCAGAAATATGGATAACGGCAAAATTATCATCCCTGCCCATTACGCATTGTCAGACAATAATCCCGCTGTAGTCTACTATGACAATTCACGGAAGGAAGAGTTGTGGAATATTATTGGGGCTGACAAAGACGGAAATGGAGACTTTATCACGTATAAAATCGTCAGTGCACAAAACAACAGCCTTGCACTGACACTGGACGGCAGCGGGGTGAAGCTTGCCAAATATACAGGCAGCTCCGTCCAAAAGTGGAAACTTCCAAGCGACGGGCTCGAAGGTTTCGCGGGCTATGCAAAGGAAACGAACGGCAAGCAGAAAACAGGCACAACCGGCGGCCTGCTTGGAAAAGTCGTCTATGTCAACAATCTGGGCGAACTGAAAGCCAATATTGAAGGTTCAACGACCCGCACCATTGTCGTCTCCAGCAATATCGGCGCTTCAGCCAAAACGGTATTGACGGTGGGCGCCAATAAAACAATTATCGGCTCGTATGAAAAACATAAGCTGAACAACATTTACTTTAAAACAAAAGCGGACTCAGGCAACGTTATTTTCAAAAACCTGATCATTGCACATGATGCATCCATAAATGAAAACAACGACATCCCTGTTTACATTACCGATTCGAGAAATTACTGGATTGACCATGTCACATTCCAGGGCCACAGCTATTCAGCAAACGGTCACGATCTCGACAAGCTCTTATACATCGGCGCTAAAGCCGATTACGTCACACTGTCTCACAGCACATTCACAGACCACAGGTACGGCTTGATTCTCGGCTGGCCTCAAGATGACAAGCAATACCACAGTATATATAATGGATATCCGCGGATGACGATCAGCCACAACCGCTTTGAGAATCTCTATGTCAGGGCGCCCGGCTTGATGCGTTACGGCCATTTTCATGTGAAAAACAATTATATCAACAATTACCATCTTGGCTTCACGATAACGACATTGGCCAAAATTTATTCTGAAGCCAATTACTTCGGCACGGGCAGCGAGAAAGGCATACTTGATGATTACGGAGACGGGTCGTTTAAAGATGTCGGGTCATATCCGGCGATAAAGGGACAGAAATCGCCTGAAACAAGCTGGAAACCTTCATCCAACTACAGCTATCGGACGATGAAGGCAGGCAATGCCAAAGCTTTTGCCGAACGGTATGCAGGAGCACAACGCACCACGCTGTATTATGCGAATTACAGCCAGTTTAAAAACGACTAATAAAAAAGTGAGCGCAATTTCGCGCTCACTTTTCAATATTTGACCATGTATCAAGCAGCTGATGAAGCTGCGCTTCTGTATCTTTCAGGCTGCCGCTGTTATCGATCACCGCGTCTGCCTTTTTCTTTTTTTCTTCAAGAGAATGCTGGGCGTGAATTCTGTTCAGCGCCTCGTCTTCAGTGAGCCGGTTTCTTTTCATCAGCCGCTCAAGCTGAAGCTCCATCGGCACCCAGACGACGATCACTTTATCTGTCAAATGTTCAAGCCCGCTTTCATATAAAAGCGGAATATCGAGAACAACAAACTGTTCACCGGCCCGGATGGCTTCGTCGCGCTGTTTGATCATCATTTTTCTCACTTCCGGATGGACGATCGCATTTAACTGCATCCTCTTTTCTTCGTTAGCAAAAACAATTTCTCCAAGTTTTCTCCGGTCGATATCGCCTGTTTCAAGCAGCACGCCTTGACCAAATGTCTCAGCGATTTTCTGATAAGCGGGCATCCCTTGTTCAACAGCCTCTTTCGCGATCACGTCCGCATCGACGACCGTGATGCCGCACTGCTGGAACATTTGCGCGACAGTGCTTTTGCCGCTGGCAATCCCTCCGGTCAACCCGATGACCAATGTCAAAGGCCTGCACCTCCTTCTTACAGTTTCCAGATGCCGATCATAATCAGCAATATACCGGGAAGAAAGGTCAGTTTATCCATCCAGTTCCATTTCGATAAAAATCGTCCCGCCTGTATTCCGCAAAATACGAACAATGAGCTCATGATGCCTACCGTAATGCTCATCGGTACAGGGGAAAAGCCGAGCGCAGCCGCGCCGATCCCTGCTCCGAACGCGTCAATAGAGAGGGCGAAACCGAGAAGGAAAGCTTCTATACCGGTAATGATTCCTGATTTATCAATGTCGGCGCTTGTCGGTTTTCTTAATATGTGTATCACGATTCCGAGCGATTTCAATTCAAGGTTGATGAGCGTTTTTTCAGAGAAGACGAGATCCTGTTCTTTCTCCGGCCTGAAAAACTGATACAGCACCCATGCGCCGATCCCCATTAATATGACGGCTCCGAGCCTTTCTGTTACGACAACGGGCAGGAATTTCGCCAAAAGGGTTCCGATCATCATGGCCATATACATCACGGCACCAGAGCAAAAAGCAATAATCAAAATCGCTTTAAATGGGATTTTCAACTTTCGCAATCCGTAAGTAAATCCGACTGAAAAACTGTCCAAGCTGACGGCAAATGCCAGCAGCAAGAAAGATGCAAACATCATATCAGGCTCTTCCTTTCTGTTGATGCGAGCGGTGTAAGTCATGCAGCCTAAAGGCAGCTTTCTAGGCTTCTTATATATATGAAAGAAGAAAACCATCCGTGTGTTGTTCACCCGAAAAAGAAACATCACACCTTAAAGCTTGCTTTTAACAGCTATATGGAGCCTATGCATCGACAGCTTGAACCATGATACGGCTTGCTGTTGTGTCCCTTTTATGCGATTGTCATTTTTTCTGGCACTTTATGCAAAAATGCGTGCCCCTTCCGCCAACGACTGATTTTTCAATTGGAGATCCGCACTTTTTACAAGGTTCATCTTTCCGGCCGTAAACGAAAAGTTTGAGCTGGAACATGCCGATTTCTCCTTGTGAATTGATGTAAGATCTGACTGTGCTTCCCCCTGCTTCAACGGCTTCCTTTAATGTTTGAACGATCTCTTCATGAAGAAGAACCGTCTGTTTTTTGGTGAGCTTGTTCGCTGTTGTCTCGGGATGGATACCGGCTCTGAACAAAGCCTCGTCGACATAAATATTGCCCAGTCCGACCACTGTCCGCTGATCGAGCAGTGCGGTTTTCACCGAGCGGTTTGTTTTCTTCAGGCGCTCTCTTAAATAACCGGCTGTAAATTCTCCGCTGAAAGGCTCGGGACCGAGCTGCCTGAGAGGCAGCTCCGTCAGTTCCTCCCCCGGCTTAAACAAATGCATCGTGCCGAACTTTCTGACATCCCGGTAGCGCAGTTCGCTTCCGTCCGTGAACCTGAAAATGACGTGCACATGTTTATCAAGGGGTTCATCGTTTTGATGAAGCCCGTACTTTCCTTCCATTCTCAAATGGGAAACCATGACACAGTCATCAAGATGAAACAACAGGAATTTTCCCCTTCTTCCGATCGACTGAATCGTCTGACCGGCCAGGAGCCTTGCGAATTCCTCAGGCTCCTCCGGCCGTTTTATGATTTTTGTCCATCTGACATTAACCGCATCGATCGTTTTCCCTCTTACAAGCCCGGCAAGAGTGCGCCGGACCGTTTCGACCTCTGGTAATTCCGGCACATCATCACTTCCTTTTCTCTATTTTGCATCGTACCATGAAGGCCCTGAAGCGCAGTCCACTTTCAGTGGAACATCGAGCTCCAATGCATGTTCCATTACTTCCGGAACAAGTTTTTCAAGCACTTTGATTTCATCTTCAGGCGCTTCAAAAATCAATTCGTCATGAACCTGTAGCAGCAGTTTTGCCTTAAGATTTTTTTCTTTCAGCTTGTCCGCCATGTCGATCATCGCTTTCTTAATGATATCTGCGGCGCTTCCCTGGATCGGCGTGTTCATCGCTGTCCGTTCGGCAAAGCTGCGCAGGTTGAAATTCCGGCTCGTCAATTCCGGGATATACCGCCTCCGGCTTAAAAGAGTCGTCACATAGCCCTTCTGTTTCGCTTCTTGAACGGTCTCTTCCATATATTCTTTGACTCCCTGGAAGCTGTGGAAATAGCGCTCAATAAACGCTGCCGCTTCCTTTCTTGTAATGCCCAGGTTTTGCGACAAGCCGTAGTCGCTGATTCCGTAGACGATTCCGAAATTGACGGCTTTCGCCTGCCTTCTCATCGCAGGAGTGACTTCTTCTTCTGATACATGAAAAACATCCATCGCCGTTTTCGTGTGAACGTCCATATCGTTCGTGAACGCTTCAATCAAATTTTTATCCTTTGATATGTGGGCGAGAACCCTCAATTCGATTTGGGAGTAATCCGCAGCGAACATGAGCCAGCCTTTTTGCGAAGGGACAAACGCCTGGCGGATTTTGCGGCCTTCCTCAAGACGGATCGGTATATTTTGCAGATTAGGATCTGTTGAGCTGAGCCTTCCCGTCTGTGTTAAAGCTTGATTAAAGCGGGTATGCACTTTATGGCTGTCTTTTTTGATCACTTTTAAAAGCCCTTCGACGTATGTGGACTGGAGCTTGCCAATCTGTCTGTAGTGCAGAATATCCTCGATAATGACGTGTTTGTCGCGCAGTTTTTCCAGCACATCGGCTGAAGTCGAATAGCCCGTTTTTGTTTTTTTGACGGCAGGCAGCCCGAGTTTTTCAAACAAAATCACACCGAGCTGTTTTGGTGAATTGATGTTGAACGTTTCACCTGCTGACTCGTGGATTTTCTTCTCGTATTCCGCTAATTTGGCGGACAGTTCTTCCCCCATTTTTTTCAGTCTGTCGACATCGACTTGGACACCGATCGATTCCATCTCACCGAGAATGTGGGCGAGGGGCATTTCGAGCGCTTCAAACAGATCGAGCTGCTCGTTTTTCTCCAATTCATCAAGGAGCTTTTCGCGCAGCAGCGATATCGCCTTCGCTTTTCTGGCTAAATGGTCGGCAAGCTCCTTCTCATCCGGCACCGCCTGTTTCGCGCCTTTTCCGTAGACCGCTTCATCTGCCGCGACGATGTGTAATTGGTGTTCTTTCGCAACGCTTGCAACATCGTCGTAGGAGTGTCCCGGATTGATGATATAGGCCGCAAGGAGAACGTCAAATTCTGCGCCTTTCAGTTCGATGCCCCGCCAGCGCAAAGCGACCGCCGCGCGTTTTGCATCAAACACCCATTTCTTTTTCGACTCGTCTTCGGCCCACTCTTTAAAACGGTCCGACTGAACGGCCGTCTCTTCCGGAATGAAGAAAGCGCCATGTTCGTTGACGATCGAAAAACCGAGGATCGGCGCCTCATGATAATTGTCACCGAGCTGTTCGACAACGAGTGAAGCCGGTGACGCAAACAAGTCATCGGTGATGTCTGTTTTGATCATGACGTTGATCTCTTCAAACTGTTCTTCTTCTTTTTCTCCCGGCTCTTCGCCAATCCTTTCGAGCAAAGAGTTAAAGCCGAGATCTTTAAAAATCTTGACGACCGCTTCCCTGTCAAAACCTTCGTAACCGAGGGAATCGAGGGTGACTTCAAGCGGCGCTTCTGTCGTAATTGTCGCAAGCTCTTTGCTCATCAATGCCTGTTCTTTAAATTCTTCAAGCTTTTCTTTCAGTTTTTTTCCGCTGACTTCGTCTATTGACGACAGCAGCTCCTCTACTGTATGGAACTGTTTCAAAAGCTTGATCGCCGTCTTTTCGCCGACGCCCGGCACGCCTGGAATATTGTCTGATGAGTCTCCCATCAGCCCTTTCATGTCAATGATCTGTTCAGGTGTAAGTCCGTACTTTTCCCGGACATGTTCCGGCGTATAGTATTCAACATCTGTAATGCCCTTTTTCGTGATGGCGACCGTCGTTCCTTCTGTAGCCAGCTGTGTCAGGTCTTTGTCGCCGGAAAAAATCTTCACTTCAAACCCGTCTTTTTCCGCTGACTTGGCAAGGGTGCCGATAATATCATCGGCCTCGTAGTTTTCAAGCTCATACCTTGAGATTTGATAGGCGTCGAGGAGCTCGCGGATAAACGGCAGCTGCTCGGACAGCTCGGGCGGCGTTTTTTGTCTGCCGCCTTTATATTCTTTAAACGTTTTATGTCTGAATGTCGTTTTCCCCGCATCAAAAGCAACGAGCATGTGGGTCGGTTTTTCTTCTTCAAGCATCTTCATTAAGATCGTGGTAAAACCGTACACAGCGTTTGTATGTATCCCTTTTTCATTGCTGAGAAGAGGCAGAGCGAAAAACGCGCGGTAAGCCAGGCTGTTTCCGTCGACCAATACTAATTTTTTTCTTTCAGTCATCTTTATCCTCCTAAGGAGCCGATTCGTCAGCTTCCATTCAACTTCGTGATCATATTTGCTTATTTTATTTTAGCAAAGTTCATTTTGAAAGGAAAATGAGAGTGATTTCGCAGAAAAATAAAAAAAGGGACGCGCTGTTGATCGCGTCCGTCCATATGGCTCCTTGGATGAAGGGGTTCACTAATGATCCTATCAGCCAAGTTTTAACCATATATATAAAAGTTGTTAAGCCTTTGTAAAGTTTGCTAAATGAAGCTACTCGGATGCGCGTTTTAAGCGGACCGTGAATTCGGTGCCTTTTCCCCGCTCGCTTTCGACGTCGATTTCACCGTCGTGGGCTTCGACTAAATGCTTGACGATCGCAAGGCCGAGACCGGTTCCTCCTGAATTTCTGCTCCTGTCTTTATCGATCCGGTAGAAGCGTTCGAATATCCTCGGGATTTCGGACCGCTTGATCCCGATGCCCGTATCCCTCACTTTGATTTGCACTGCATTTTCCAGTACATCAGCCGAAATCGTTACGTTTCCATCTTCAGGCGTATATGTGAGGGCATTGTTCACCAAATTTAAAAAGATCTGCTTTAGTCTGTGCGGATCCCCGGAAGCAACGGCCGGCTTCTCCGGCTTTTCCAGGGTCAAGGTGATTCCTTTTTCCTCCGCTTTATTCTTCAAAAGCATCTCAATTTCAGCGAGGATTTCACCAATATTGCAATTTTGAATATTCAAGGTGAAGTTTTGCTGTTCGATTTTCGACAGATCCAACAGGTCCTGGATCAACGTTTGCAGACGGCTGCTCTCTTTTAAGATGATCGATAGAAACTGCAGCAGCGTCTCCCTTTCGTTCATCGCTCCGTCCAAAAGCGTCTCGGTGAACCCTTTGATTGACGTAATCGGCGTTTTCAGCTCGTGGGAGACATTGGCGACAAAGTCCTTCCTCATTTCTTCAAGCTGCTTTCTTTCCGTCATATCATGGAACACGAGAACGATGCCTTTCCACTCATCATTGATGCCGATAATCGGAACCCCGTCGACTTCAAAATACCTTCTTTCAATTTTGATCGGCAGTTTAAACATTTTGCGGACCTTTGTTTCCGTCATGAAAATTTCTTCAATGAGATTAATGATTTCTTCGTGCTCGAGCACTTCGTGATAGAAATGGTAAAGAAGCTGATCGGCTTCTACGTGAAATTGCTTTTGATAAGCCCGGTTCACAAGGTGAATATAACCCTTTCCATCGATTAAGATCAGCCCGGAGTCGATATTTTCGATGACGGTTTGCAGACGGTCGCGCTGCATTTCCTGGGCTCTTGTCATGTCCTGCAGATTCTGCGCCAGCATATTGATGGACTGGCTCAGCATCGTTTCATCTTCGTTGAAAGTCCTTGCTTTATAGTTTCCTTTGGCAAGTTCAATCGCCACTTGTGTCGCAGACTCAATCGGATTCGTATATTGAGAGGTTATTCTCGCCCCAAGCCCGGCGATGATTAAAAAGGCCGTTCCAAGGCTCACGCCGAGGAGAATCCAGATCTTTTGATTGATATCTTGCAATGGATCGACAGGAGTGCTGATCAGAATATATCCATTCACATTCCCGTCTTCTTTCAGCGGCTGCACGTAACGGTAAACGGACTCGTCATCCGGGTTGATTCTGAAGCCTCCTCCTTCACCGTTTAAATCCGACTCAAGCGCTTCTTTGATAACGGATTGATCTTCTGCGCGGCCCCCAAAATGAAAAAGAACCTGACCTTTTGTATCAACCAGCGATACATGACTGTCCAGTTCACGGCTTGCCTTCTCTAAAATGGCTCCTTGCTCCGAAGACTTCATGTTTTCACGATTTGCCAATGAAGCGACCAAAGCGGCTTCTTTTTCAATATGGCTGCTCAGTTTGGCATCGTATGAGGAGTGAAACAAGTGAACGAGCAGAAAACCGAGTGAAGCA
This sequence comes from Bacillus sp. B19-2, assembly GCF_022832475.1. Classification (NCBI taxonomy): domain Bacteria; kingdom Bacillati; phylum Bacillota; class Bacilli; order Caryophanales; family Bacillaceae; genus Bacillus; species Bacillus sp. B19-2. The sequence goes on along the minus strand of NZ_JALHKQ010000003.1, from coordinate 96,538 downwards.
AATACGAGAATCAAAAGCGTCAGCAGGGCAGCTAAAAGCCGGGTCCGGAATTTAATCATTCAGCTTCGGCTCCTCCATTTTGTAGCCAAGACCTCTGATTGTTTTAATGTATTCCGGTTTTTTCGTATTTTTTTCGATCTTATCGCGAAGGTGGCTGATATGGACATCGACGATGCGCGTATCGCCCGCGAAGTCGTAGTTCCAGACAGCGTTGAGGAGAAGATCTCTCGTCAGCACCCTCCCTTTATGCCTTCCCAAATATAAAAGGAGTTCGAATTCCTTCGGCGTTAGTTCGAGGCGTTCGTTTTGAAAGTAAACCTCATAATGTTCAGGCAGTATTTTCAGTTCGCCTATGATCAGCTCGCCTGCATCCGGTTCTTCCGTCTCCTCCGGATGAACGGACAGCGTCTGTGTTCTTCTTAAAATCGCTTTGACCCTTGCCGTCACCTCTCTCGGACTGAACGGCTTCGTCATATAGTCATCGGCACCCAGTTCGAGACCGAGCACTTTATCAAATTCATCATCCTTCGCGGTCAGCATCAAAATCGGATACATCAGCTTCTTCTGTCTGAGTTCCTTGCATACTTCAATGCCGTCCATTTTAGGAAGCATCAGATCGAGCACGATCAGATCCGGCTTCTCTTCAATCGCCTTTAATAAGCCGGCCTCTCCGTCCATGGCCGTCACCACATGATAGCCCGACCGTTCAAGGTTATATTTTAGAAGTGTAACAATCGATTCCTCATCATCTACAACTAATATCTTTTTGCTCATGACATGCCTCCAGGCTTCAGATTTCCCCGACATCTCTTTCTCTATCTTTTGTTAAATAAACGTTTTCACTCCTATTTTAACGAAAGCCTATCCGTTCGACAATTTGATTTTTCAGTGTTTTGCATAAAATCTCTCTTTTTCGGCCATAAACCGCTGTTTTAAGCGATGGAATGCTTCCAGAAAAAAGAATGAAAATGTCCGGGCAGATGATTATGATTAGGTATATGCTGACAGCCCGTGTTTATGTCTTGATTTTCATATGGTTTTATGTAAAAAAAGTTCGCATTCAAAAACAGGAAGGCTTGTATAAAGCCTCCCTGTTGTTTTCATTATGATAATACTTTCATGACGTTTTTGACTGATTCAACGGATCGATCAAGCTGACTTCTTTCTGTTTCAGTCAGTTCAAGTTCAATGATCTGTTCAAGACCGTTTCCGCCGATAATCGTCGGAACGCCAAGGTAAATGCCTTCATAGCCGTATTCGCCTTCAAGGTAGGCAATAGTCGGCAGCACGCGGCGCTGGTCTTTTAAGATCGCTTCAACCATTTCTGTCAGGGAAGCAGCCGGCGCATAGTACGCGCTTCCGTTTCCTAACAGATTGACAATTTCTCCCCCGCCTTTTCTCGTTCTTTCAACAATCGCATCGATCCGGTCTTTCGGAAGAAGCGTTTCAAGCGGAATGCCGCCTGCATAAGAGTAGCGAACGAGAGGAACCATATCGTCCCCGTGTCCGCCCAGTACAAAACCTGTAATGTCTTTGACGGAAAGGTTGAGCTCCTGAGCGACAAACGTTCTGAATCTTGCCGTATCTAAAACTCCCGACTGGCCGATGACCCGCTCTTTCGGGAAGCCCGATTCTTTATAGACGGCGTATGTCATCGCATCCACAGGGTTTGTCAGAACGACGATGATGCAATCAGGTGAGTATTTAACAACTTCCTTCGTTACGCTCCTCATGATCTTTTCATTTGTAGCCACGAGGTCGTCCCGGCTCATTCCCGGCTTTCTTGCGATTCCCGCCGTGATGACGACGATATCTGAGCCGGCCGTATCTTCATAGTTTGCCGTTCCTGTAATATTCGCGTCAAATCCTTGGACAGGGCTCGCTTCCAGCATATCGAGCGCTTTCCCTTTTGTAGGGTTTTCAAGCTGCGGAATGTCGACTAGCACGACGTCAGCCAATTCTTTTTGAGCCGTTAAAAACGCAGTTGTTGCACCTGTAAAACCCGCTCCGATGACAGATACTTTATTTCGCTTCTTTCCCATGTTTTCTACCCCTTTTAATTGTTGTTTGTTTTACCCCAAAACAGCAGCCGTTTAAGACATATTTTTGATAAGCTCATCACCGAATTCAGAGCATTTGACTTCAGTCGCGCCATCCATCAAACGAGCGAAATCGTATGTGACGACTTTGGATGCGATTGTTTTCTCCATTGATTTAATCACAAGGTCGGCAGCTTCATTCCAGCCCAAATGCTCAAGAAGCAGCACACCGGATAGGATGACTGAAGACGGGTTTACTTTGTCAAGGCCGGCATATTTTGGAGCTGTACCATGTGTCGCTTCAAAGATGGCGTGTCCTGTCTCATAGTTGATGTTTGCTCCAGGTGCGATGCCGATTCCGCCGACTTGGGCAGCAAGCGCATCTGAAATGTAGTCTCCGTTCAGGTTCATTGTCGCCACAACGTCAAACTCGGCAGGGCGGGTCAGAATCTGCTGAAGGAAGATGTCAGCGATGCTGTCTTTGATGATGATTTTGCCGGCCGCTTCAGCTTCGCTTTGCGCTTTGTTTGCAGCGTCTTTGCCGTCTTTTTCAGCGATGCGGTCGTATTCGGCCCATGTGAATACTTTATCGCCGAATTCTTTTTCAGCCACTTCGTAGCCCCAGTTTTTGAAGGCGCCTTCCGTGAACTTCATGATGTTTCCTTTGTGGACGAGCGTTACAGACTTGCGGCCGTGCTCGATCGCATACTCGATCGCAGCTCTGACAAGCCTTGATGTTCCCTCTTCAGAAACCGGCTTGATACCGATGCCTGATGTTTCAGGGAAACGGATTTTGTTAACGCCAAGCTCATTTTTCAGGAATGAAATCAGCTTCTCAACTTCTTCAGAGCCTTTCGCGTACTCGATGCCGGCGTAGATATCTTCAGTATTTTCGCGGAAGATGACCATATCCGTATCTTCAGGGCGCTTAACCGGTGAAGGAACGCCTGTGAAATAGCGGACAGGACGCAGGCATGTAAACAAGTCAAGCTCTTGTCTGAGCGCTACGTTTAATGAGCGGATTCCGCCGCCTACAGGAGTTGTTAAAGGACCTTTAATCGCGATCAGGTATTCGCGGATCGTATCAAGCGTTTCTTCAGGAAGCCATTCGCCAGTTTTGTTGTACGCTTTTTCCCCGGCGTAGACTTCTTTCCAAGTGATTTCCTTTTCGCCGTTATACGCTTTCTCCACAGCCGCTTCAAGAACCCTGGAAGCCGCTCTCCAAATATCAGGACCTGTTCCGTCCCCTTCAATAAACGGGATGACCGGGTTGTTTGGAACGTTTAATACTCCGCCGGAGACTGTAATTTTTTCGCCTTGTGCCACAATAAAACCTCCCATAATATGTAATTCTTCAATATAGAAAAACATTTGTTTCCCCCGTTTGGCGGGGGACAAACATGTTTTTTCATAGATTCATTAAATCGTTGTTTCCTTAGAAAAGCCGTTAAGAGGCCGGCCGAACGAAGCTCGAACAGCCCCCTTTTTAAACGGTCAGCTTCTGTCTTCAATCGGAATGAACGTCTGCATGTCAGGACCGGTGTAATCAGCCCGCGGACGAATCAGTCGGTTATTTTGATACTGTTCAAGAATGTGAGCGAGCCAGCCTGATACCCTGCTGATCGCAAAAATCGGCGTGAACAGATCATGGTCGATTCCTAAGCTATGATAAACCGACGCAGAATAAAAGTCTACGTTTGGCGGCAGCTTTTTCTGAGACGTGACGATTTCCTCAGTCCGCTCTGAAATCTCATACCATTTGCTTTCACCCGTTAAATTCGTCAAACGTCTGCTCATTTCCTTCAAATGTTTTGCGCGGGGATCGCCCTGGCGGTATACGCGGTGGCCGAACCCCATGATCTTTTCTTTTTTTTCAAGCTTGGCGTGAATATATGAATCTACGTTTTCAACCTCGCCAATCTCTGAAAGCATTTTCATAACTGCTTCGTTTGCTCCGCCGTGAAGCGGACCTTTCAAGGCCCCGATTGCGGCCGTGATTCCTGAGTAGACGTCTGAAAGCGTCGCGACGCATACTCTGGCTGTGAACGTAGATGCGTTCAGCTCATGATCCGCATGCAGAATCAAAGCTTTGTCAAACGCTTCCACTTCAACAGGTGAAGGTTCTTTTCCATTCAGCATGTAGAGAAAGTTGGCGGCAAAACCGAGTTCCGGATTCGGCTCAATCGGCTCGAGCCCTTTGCGGATTCTTGAAAAAGCAGCGACAAGCGCAGGCATCTTCGCTTGGAGACGCACCGCTTTTCTGTAGTTTGCTTCCGCATCCATTTGATCTGCTTCTTCGTCAAACAGTCCGAGTAAAGAAACGGCTGTCCGAAGAGCTGCCATCGGGTGGACTTTTCCATTCGAGTAGGATTTGAAATGGTCAATCACTTCTTTGGGGATACCGGCATTTTCAGAAAGCTGTTTTTTAAGCTCGGCGAGCTCCTCTTTGTTCGGCAGCTTTAAATGCCAAAGCAGATAAACAACTTCTTCAAAGCTTGCTTTTTCTGTCAAATCATCGATGTTATACCCTACATATGTAAGAGTATCATCAATAATTGAACTTACTGATGATGTAGTGGCGACTACCCCTTCAAGGCCGCGTGTTGCTGTCATACTCATCTCTCCCTTTTTTAAAAAATTTCCCCTTTTAAAATTAAACCAAAACCTAGGAGCAAAAACAACGCATGATGTATACATCTTCTTCTGCCCAAAAAGAAAATGCTTACATTAAATCGTTTTTCAAATAAAACAATCGTGCGTTTCTATATACCGTTCGATACTCCGATATGCTTAATTAAGATTAAGCATATTTATATTATAAACAATAATCTGATAAATTTGTAGGTTTTTGATCAAAAATGCTTTCAAAGCCTTATAAATCAAGGGTTCGTAGTTATTTATTATCAATCGACAGCTTTGTAGAATCATGTATTCTTCTGTATCTATTTGGGGAAGGTTTCGGGGAGGGATTTTTATTAAAAGTGGACAAACGCATTCCTCCAGTTCTTTCATACTAATCGGTTTATGATTTTCACCTATAATAAATTTATAAACAAAAGAAAAAGAGATAAAATCTTTTACTCGTTACTTCACAAAAAATCCCCTTCATCCGTTTTAAAATGACAGAGGGGAGTTTTTATGAATGAAAAGTTATTATCAATATTTTGACTGATGTTCCCTTTTTAAAGAATCAGGTATGATCAGTAAAGAAAACGCTTTTAAAGAAAGGGGAATGCCGCATGCCTTATCGCATGAAACGAGTGCTGTTGCTTCTTGTCACTGGATTGTTTATGAGTTTGTTTGCAGTCACTTCTACTGCCTCGGCTCAAACAGGCGGATCGTTTTTTGACCCTTTTAACGGCTATAACTCCGGCTTTTGGCAAAAAGCAGATGGTTATTCGAATGGAAATGTGTTCAACTGCACTTGGCGTGCAAATAACGTATCAATGACGTCATTAGGTGAAATGCGTTTGGCGCTAACAAGTCCATCTTATAACAAATTTGACTGCGGGGAAAATCGCTCTGTTCAAACATATGGATATGGACTTTATGAAGTCAGAATGAAACCAGCTAAAAACGCAGGGATCGTTTCATCGTTCTTCACCTACACAGGTCCAACGGATGGAACGCCTTGGGATGAGATTGATATCGAATTTTTAGGAAAAGACACAACAAAGGTTCAATTTAACTATTATACAAATGGTGTAGGGAACCATGAGAAGCTTGTGAATCTCGGATTCGATGCAGCCAATGCCTATCACACGTATGCGTTCGATTGGCAGCCAAACTCGATTAAATGGTATGTCGATGGGCAATTAAAACATACCGCGACGAGCCAAATTCCGACTACGCCAGGAAAGATCATGATGAACTTGTGGAATGGTATTGGTGTCGATGACTGGCTCGATCCCTACAATGGTGTAACACCTCTATACGCTCATTACGACTGGGTGCGTTATACAAAAAAATAATGTCAAAAAAGATAAGAGCCTGCTGCCTCAACATAACCAGGCTCTTATGATTGTAATGTGAAGTTGCTGGCATGAATAGTCTTTTATACGAATCTTATCGAGATGATGTCAGCCCTCTTTCTGGGGTTGCTTATATGCGATTCTTTAGTTCTCTTTCTTTTGAAAATGACATCTTCATATCCTTCAATTTTAAAATCAATTTCTTTCTGTTTTCTATCAATTTTTCTCTTTCGCTCACTAAAATCACTTGCTGCCGTTCACGCCGCAATCATATCCGGCGTCTCTTGTTTAAGATTCTCCGGCACTGAACAGCACTCGCAGTTCGACAGCCGTCATCATAAAGGATGCGATCACTGATGCAAGCGTTTCAGCCCGAAAGAGACGATAGGTCATTTTTTCTTTTTATCCAAGCTTACCTGCTGAAGACTCCACAAATAAAAAACTACAAATTCGAAATAAACGGTCATATTTCTCCACACAAATTTTTGACAAATTGTGCCCTCTTTTTATAGAGGGCTTTATTTTTTTGCACCAGCTGACTTCTATTTACAGATTTTTAGTAGTTTTAACTGCGTTATTTATTTTTAGTTGCGAACGTTTTTTTCAAACTAAAAAACCCCCTGAAACAGGGGGAGCTTGCCCGCATCTCTAAGATGTAAAATGCTGGACGGCCTGCATGACAAGATAGGCGATCCCGGCACCGATGAGCGGGCCGACGGCAACGCCTTTGAATAAAGCGACCGCTAAAATCGTTCCAAATACAAGAGCGGTGGTGATATGCGGGTCTTCCGCGAGCAATGTGATCCCGTTTTTGGCGATCAATGCTACGAGAATGCCCGCCCCGAGTGCGATCCATGCGTAATATGATTTCATCGCTTCGCCAAGCTGTTTAAAGCCGATCTCTCCAGTCGCAATCGGAACAAGGACCGCTATTGTAATAACGGTAACTCCCCAGTTAATCCCTTTGGATTGGATGGCCGGAAACAGCTTTTGATCGAGACCGGTCAGCTTGATCAAAAGCAGGACGGATACCGCGATGATCAACGACTGATTTTTCGCAATTAATGCGATGGCCAAAAGCAGGATCAAAAATAAATTAGCTTGAGTAAACATGCTGTATTCAACTCCATTTTTTTATGACCTTTCTCATAATAACAGGACTCAAGAATAAAATGAAATAAGGACATGCTTTCTAATATCAGGAGGATGCAGAATTGAATCAATCCTATCTCACAGCTGCGCTTCGGGCAGTGTATGTGCTGTTTTTGACCGCTGCTTGCGGAGCGGTCGGTTACTACTCTTTTCCGTTAACCTATCCTTTTGTGATTGCGCTTATTCTCGCCATCATGATCAATCCTTTTGTGGAATGGCTCGATAAGCGGACCGGGCTCCCGAGAGGCATCAATGTCGGCATCGTGCTGTGCGGCTTTTTGACCGCCGGAGCCGGCTTTTTGACACTGGTCGTTGCCGAGATTGTCTCTGGAACGGCTCATTTGGCTAAAATTCTTCCCGTCCAGTTTAATAAAGCCGCTCTTTATATCGAATCGTTTTTTACGAATCAGATCATGCCGCTATATAATCAGCTGGCCGCTTTTTTTGACGGGCTCGAAGCCGCCCAGCAGGAATCGATCATTACACAGGTCCAAAATTTGGGCAATGAACTCGCTTCAGGCACCGCTTTGTTTCTTTCAAAAATTCTTGAGACGGTGCCCCTCTTTTTCGCCTTTCTGCCGAATATGGCGGCCGTGCTGATCTTTTCGCTCCTGGCCACTTTTTTTATCAGCAAAGATTTGCATAAAATCCAAAACAAGGCGAGGTCTGTTCTTCCTGATCGGCTGATCTCGGGTGCAGCGGCTGTTTATGCGGAATTGAAAAAAGCGCTGGCAGGCTTTGTGAAGGCCCAGCTTACCCTTGTGGCGATGACGATGGTGCTCGTGTTGATCGGGCTTTCCGTGTTGAAGGTTAATCATGCTGTGGCCATCGCTTTTCTCATCGGGCTGGTCGACCTGCTGCCGTATTTGGGAACGGGGTCTGTATTTGTGCCGTGGATCGTCTATTTAGCAGCGTCCAAGCAGCTGCCGCTTGCGATCGGCCTCGGAATCCTGTACATCGTCGTGCTCGTCTTCAGGCAGCTGGCCGAACCGAAGATTTTGAGCCGGTCAATCGGACTTCATCCTTTGGGAACATTGATCGCGCTGTTTGCCGGTTTCAAATTGTTTGGTTTTCTCGGATTGATCATGGGCCCCGCCCTTCTCGTTCTCATTCAGGCTCTCTTTACAACAGGTATTTTTAAAGACATATGGCAGTTTATTACAGGAAATGAAAAATAAGCGGCAGCCTGCTTTGTCCATGCGGGCCGCCGCTTATCGGGTTATTTGATGATGTTGATCCGCCTGCCTTCAGACATCCTCTTCAGCTTGCGGGATATGAACGGTTTGAAACGGCTTCGCGTTGCCGGCAGCAGCAGCAGTAAACCGATGATGTCCGATAAAAAGCCGGGCAGCAAAAGCAGCATGCCGCCTATGAAAATACAAAGCCCGTCCAAAATCGCATCCCCAGGCATTTTTCCGTACTGAAGATCGCGCTGAACTTTGTAGTAAACTTCGATTCCTTGTTTTTTGGCGAGAGCGGCCCCGAGAAATCCCGTCAAGATAATCAGCAAAACGGTCGGCAAGACACCGATCCAATTAGCGGACAAGAGGAACAGACGTATTTCACTCGCTGGAAAAATGACGAGAAATAATAAGAAAAACTTCATTGTCTTCACCTCATAATTCTAATATGGAAGCGAACGGCCGCCCTGTTTTGCTTGTGCCGCCTGCAAAAAAAGAAGGGAAAAGCTTCCCTTCTTCCAGCGTGTTGGCAAACCCTCGCATTCGTTGTCAGGCCTGCGCGTCGGTGCTCACGAATTCCAACATTCGCTCCGCTCCGATGCTCGGCCTTCCTAGACTGCAAGGGTTTTCAATCACGCTGAATTGAAGGATGACAAAATCCTAAAACTGAAAAACGTTTTAGGATTTTGTCATCAATCTAAAAGAAGGGAAAAGCTTCCCTTCTTCTTCAATAAGCGATTAAAGTACGCTTGCACGTCCTTTGTAAACAGCTCCGCGGGCAGAGTCGACCGTGATGTCTTCTCCTTCTTGGAGAATGGATGTCGCATTTTCCATTCCGACGATGACAGGGATGCCGAGGCTCAAGCCTACGACTGCAGCGTGGCTGGTTAAACCGCCTTCTTCCGTAATCAGCGCAGCCGCTTTTTCAAGGGACGCCATCATGTCACGATCGGTGCTTTTTGTAACCAAAACGGCGCCATCTTTCATTTTTTTATCCGCTTCTTGTGCATTTTGAGCGATGACCACTTCACCAAACGCGGATTTGCGTCCGATTCCCTGGCCTTTTGCGACCACGTCTCCGACAACATACACTTTCATCAAGTTTGTTGTGCCGGCTTCACCGACAGCTCCGGCCGTGATAACGATCAAGTCGCCGTGGCGTACGATGCCTGTGTCGAGAGATTTTTGCACTGCTTTTTCAAGCATCTCGTCAGTGGAGCTGTGGTTTTGTCCGCTTGTTGCGAAAACACCGAAGACAAGAGACAGCTTTCTTGAAACCGCATCGTTCACCGTAACTGCGACAATCGGCGCCTGCGGGCGATATTTGGAAATCATTCTCGCCGTATGACCGCTTTCTGTCGGTGTGACGATGGCATTCACGTCAAGGTTGATTGCCGTATGCGCCACAGACTGGCCGATCGCATCTGTAATTGACATGCTGACTTGCTTGCTTCGTGCAGAAAGGATCTTTTTATGGTTGAGCGCTTCTTCTGAACGGGAAGCGATATTGTGCATCGTCTGAACGGCTTCAACAGGGTAATTTCCCGCAGCAGTTTCACCTGAAAGCATAATCGCGTCAGTTCCGTCAAAGATCGCATTGGCAACGTCGCTCGCTTCCGCGCGTGTCGGACGCGGATTGCGCTGCATGCTGTCGAGCATTTGGGTAGCCGTGATAACAGGCTTGCCAAGCGCATTGCATTTTTTGATCAGTTCTTTTTGAACGAGCGGCACTTCTTCGGCAGGGATTTCAACACCGAGGTCTCCGCGTGCAACCATCAGACCGTCTGATACTTCAAGAATGGCATCGATGTTGTCAACGCCTTCCTGGTTTTCGATTTTTGGAATGATTTGAATATCTGCCGCATTGTGCTCTTCAAGAAGTTCGCGGATTTCAAGGACATCCGACGGACGGCGCACAAAAGATGCCGCGATAAAATCAACACCCTGCTCGATACCGAACACAATGTCGTTAGCGTCTTTTTCCGTAATTCCCGGAAGATTGACGCTGACGCCCGGCACATTCACGCCTTTTTTGTTTTTCAGCGTTCCGCTGTTCATTACTTTCGTGACGATTTCACGCTTGTCCTTGTTGACATCTGTAACTTCAAGTCCGATCAGTCCATCGTCAAGCAAAATCGTTGAACCAATTGATACATCGTGAATCAACCCATCATATGTAACTGAGATTTTTTCAGGTGTACCGATGACTTCTTCCATTGAAACGATCAGCTGAGAACCCGCTTCCAGTTCGATTGAACCGCCTTCCATTGTGTTCGTGCGGATTTCCGGACCTTTCGTATCAAGAAGGATACCGATATCTTTTCCCAGCTTGCCGGCTGCTTCGCGAATGTTTTTAATTCTTGCGCCGTGCTCTTCGAAATCTCCATGGGAAAAGTTCAAGCGCGCCACGTTCATTCCGGCTTCCATCAGCTGGGTGAGCTTTTCAACAGTTTCGCTGGCCGGTCCAATTGTACAAACTATTTTAGTCTTTCTCATATTGCTTCCTCCTCGGGTTTTACACTAGATTGACAGTTCTTGAGACAAGCGGTACATGCTTTGATCAATTGTATGTTTATGATCGAGTATTTCAATGATATCATGATGCACAAGCTGGTTATTTTGAATTCCGACACAGCGTCCGCCTTTTCCTTCAAGAAGCAGTTCAACCGCAAATGCCCCTAGACGGCTTGCCAATACACGGTCTGCTGCAGTCGGAGAACCGCCGCGCTGGATATGTCCAAGCACCGATACTCTAGTTTCGAGATTTGTGGCTTCTTCAATTCTTTTGCCGAATTCAACACCGCTTCCGACGCCTTCCGCCACAATGATGATGCTGTGTTTTTTGCCGCGCTCATGCCCTCTTTTCAGCCTTGCAATAATTTCTTCCATATCGTAGTCAGCTTCAGGAATCAAAATGGATTCCGCGCCTCCTGCCAAACCTGACCATAAAGCAATATCCCCGGCATGGCGGCCCATTACTTCAATCACGTATGTACGTTCATGGGAAGTAGCTGTATCCCTGATTTTATCGATGGCATCGATAACGGTATTTAACGCCGTATCAAATCCGATCGTCAAATCTGTTCCAGGGATGTCATTGTCGATTGTTCCCGGCACTCCGACACAAGGAAAGCCGTGTTCTGTCAGCTTTTTCGCTCCCATATAAGAACCGTCTCCGCCAATGACGACTAATCCTTCTATACCATATTTTTTTAAATTCGCTATTCCTTTTTCCCGTCCTTCTACCGTTTTAAACTCAGGACACCTTGCTGTATATAGCTTCGTTCCTCCGCGGTGAATGATATCTCCGACAGAACCGATTTCAAGCTTTTCTATTTTTCCGCTGATTAAACCTGAATACCCGTTGTAAATTCCGTATACTTCTACGTCATGGTAGATCGCTTTCCTGACAACCGCGCGGACCGCCGCGTTCATTCCCGGGGAATCTCCGCCGCTCGTCAATACTCCGATACGTTTCATCTTTTTCACCTCGAAAACATATATAATTTACCTTAACACGTTCATTGTCGCTAAAACAATGAAAAAGGGATGAAAATTTTCCGAAAATCCCTATAAAACCTTACTCATTATACAATTAAACAAAAAGTTTTTAAATAAATTTTAAGCAAACTCTTTGAAAAATCGCGGGTGAAAGACACAATCCTTTCACTTTTCACCTTTATCCATAAAAAATAAACGTGAGCCAAAGGCCTCACGTTTATTTATTTTATCCCAACATATTGGTTTTCAGTCGAAATTTTTCCAATTGATTTATACTTGTTATATCTTTGTTGAATCAGCTCGTTCTTATCCAGTTTCAGCAAGGATTTAAGCTCGCTTTTCAGCGCTTCATCGATGTAGGCGGCCTGCTGCTCTACATCGCGGTGTGCTCCGCCTCTTACTTCTTTTATAACATGATCTATAATATCCAATTCTTTAAGGTCCGGAGCGGTGATTTTCATTGTTTCTGCCGCTTTTTTCGCGAGTCCTGAATCCTTCCAGAGGATAGCAGCCGCTCCCTCGGGAGAGATCACCGAATAAGTTGAGTTTTCCAGCATCAATAAGCGGTTTGCGACGCCGAGCGCAAGCGCTCCCCCGCTGCCGCCTTCCCCGATGACGATCGAGATGACCGGCACAGAGAGTCCCGCCATTTCAAAAAGGTTCTTGGCAATGGCTTCGCTTTGCCCCCGCTCTTCAGCTGCTTTTCCAGGGTATGCTCCTTTTGTATCAATAAAGCAGATGATCGGCCTGTTAAATTTATCGGCCTGCTTCATCAGCCTGAGCGCTTTGCGGTAGCCTTCCGGGTGCGGCATTCCGAAGTTGCGGCGGATGTTTTCTTTTGTATCCTTGCCGCGCTGTTGGCCGATCACTGTCACAGGAAGGCCCCGGAACTTGGCAATTCCGCCGACAATCGCTTCATCATCACCGAAATAACGATCTCCGTGGCATTCAAAAAAATCGGTAAAGAGATGTTCGATATAATCGAGCGTAGTCGGACGGTTCGGATGCCTTGCAATCTGGACTCTGTCCCAGGCTTTCAGATTTGTATAAATGTCTTCTTCAAGCCTTTCAAGACGAGCTTCAAGCTTCGTAATTTCCGAGCTTAAATCCATATCGGAATCCTGTGTGAACCTTTTCAATTCGGCGATCTTTTCACGCAGTTCGACCACCGGTTTTTCAAATTCTAATTCTCCAGCCACTCGAGATCACCTCCAGTTTGGTGCATTTTCAAAATGCTGCCGAGCGTTTTTTTCATGTCCGCTCTGTGAACGACGGAATCAAGCTGTCCGTGCTTTAACAGAAATTCTGCAGTCTGAAAATCCTCAGGCAGTTCTTCACGGATGGTTTGTTCGATAATTCTTCTTCCGGCAAAGCCGATCAGCGCGCCCGGCTCGGCAAGGTTGTAATCGCCGAGGGATGCGAAGCTTGCGGATACACCGCCTGTTGTCGGATGTGTCATCACCGAAATGATCAAGCCCTGCTCTTCACTGAACAGCTTTAATGCGGAGCTTGTTTTAGCCATTTGCATCAAGCTGAGAAGGCCTTCCTGCATTCTCGCACCGCCTGATGCGGTAAAAATAATGAACGGCACTTTGTTTTCTCTTGCCTTTTCGATCGCCAGCGTAATTTTTTCGCCTACGACAGACCCCATGCTTCCCATTCTGAAAGATGAATCCATCACGGCAACGACTGCCGGAGATCCGTCAATCGTCCCTTTTCCGGTGACGACCGCTTCATTCAGCGACGTTTTTTCCCGGTCTTTTTGCAGTTTCTCAAGGTATCCTGGGAATTCCAGCGGGTTTTCAGACATCATATCCTGATTGAATTCTTCAAAGGAGCCATCGTCCAGCAGGCTTTTTATACGCTGCTTCGCGTTCATTTGAAGATGGTAACCGCAGTTCATGCAGACCCTTAAGTTTTTATCCAGCTCTTTTGTGAGCATGATTTTTTTGCAGTCCGGGCATTTTGTCATGATCCCTTCCGGTACATCTTGCTTTGCTGATTCCGCGGGAACGGAAGCGTATTTTTTTTTCTTTTTGCTGAATATATCTTTTAACAAAAGATTACCTCCCTTTTCTGAAGGGTTTTCTTCATGTATGCCTGTCCTGTTTATAGACTAGAACATCACTATACCGAAACTATTGTACTTTTTTTGTCAAACGGTGTCATCCTCAATTCGACATTTTTGACCGGCAAACAGCCGAATCGCACTTTATGCGGTTAGAGACTGACAAATTGATATATCAGCCTTGAGAGCGGATACAAAAGTCCGGAAAAGCGATTTGAAAAAAATTTTTACAGCCCGAATATTCCCTTACAAGTGTCCCCAATAAGAGGAAAAACTGTACATCATATTCGAGAAACAGCGCGTGACGGCTCTTTAGGCCAGAGCAATCACGCGCTGATCACAAAAATGGAGTTTTATTTTCCTTCAATTACTGCAAGCTTTCTTGTCTTTTCAGCGACTTCTTCAGGATCGACATCGATTCGTGCAACGCCTGTTTCCATCGCGGCTTTCGCTACCGCTTTGGCAACGGCCGGTGCGACCCTTGGATCGAACGGAGCCGGAATGACATATTCGGGACTCAGCTCTTCGTCGGAAACGAGTGATGCGATCGCCTCAACCGCGGCGATTTTCATCTCTTCGTTAATATGTGTCGCGCGGACGTCAAGCGCCCCGCGGAAGATGCCGGGGAATGCGAGAACGTTGTTCACTTGGTTAGGGAAGTCAGAGCGTCCCGTTCCAACGACGCTTGCTCCGGCTTCATGCGCTTCAGCAGGCATGATTTCAGGATTTGGATTCGCCATGGCGAAGATGATCGGTTTGTCAGCCATGCTTTCAACCATTTCTTTTGTCAAAGCGCCTTCGACGGAAACTCCGATAAAGACATCGGCGTCCTTGATCACATCTTTGAGTGAGCCGTCTATGCGGTTTTTGTTCGTATATTTTGCGACTTCTTCTTTAACAGCGTTCATGCCGTTCGGACGGCCTTCGTAAATCGCGCCTTTCGTGTCGCACATGATGATATCGCGCACGCCGAAATGATAAAGAAGCTTAATGATGGCAATTCCCGCTGCCCCGGCGCCGTTTGCCACGACTTTGACGGAAGACATCGATTTGCCGGACAGCTTAAGCGCATTGACGAGACCGGCTACCGTTACGATTGCAGTACCGTGCTGGTCATCATGAAACACCGGGATTTTCGTTTCTTTTTTGAGGCGCTCTTCAATGACAAAACAGTTCGGCGCTGCAATGTCTTCAAGGTTGACGCCGCCGAATGTCGGCTCAAGCAGCTTGACCGTCTCAACAATTTTGTCGACATCAGATGTATTTAAACAGATTGGGAAAGCGTCTACACCGGCAAAGCTTTTGAAAAGAACCGCTTTTCCTTCCATAACCGGAAGGGCGGCTTCAGGGCCGATATTGCCGAGGCCGAGCACAGCCGTTCCGTCCGAGACGACTGCTACCATGTTTCCCTTCATTGTATAATCGTATACTTTGCTGTTATCATCGTAAATCGCTTTGCAGGGTTCAGCCACACCTGGAGAATATGCAAGGCTTAAATCGTCCGCATTGCGAACCTGCACTTTTGATTTTGATTCCAATTTGCCCTGGTTTACTTTGTGCATATGCAGCGCTTTTTCTTTCAATGACATGTTAACAAACACTCCTTCAAGGGAATTTTGCCAAAAACTTTGCTTCGTTTTCTGCTTAAGATTCTTGTAAGACGAACCCTAGAATCTTAAAAATGATAACACAATTGACCGCTTTTTTGATCAAAAATGCTCAAAATACCTGTTATCTGAGCACGACATTTTTCTCACCTACAACGCTTTTCAGCCTGTAGAGGGCAGCGTGGTCAGCCTTGATATTGTAGCTTTCCGGCAGCTGCATCGTTTGCTTCCGTTTTTCATAATAGACGCAGACCGGCGTTTCCCCTTTGTGTTCAAGCAGGATGCTGCTGATCTTCTTGAAGATATCATGGGTGTGCTGGCTTTCCTCCACTTTAATATAGACGGACGGCTGCTTTTTCGCATGAAGCGATTCGACGAGCGATGCCCCGGCGATGATCAGCTGGCGCTTTTCATTCCTTGTCTCAAGACGTCCTTCTGCAAAAAGCGATACCCCTTCTTCCAGGATCGGGGAAAGCTGCCTGAACTGTTCAGGAAAAACAACCGCCTCCATTTCCCCGCTTTCATCGCTCAGCTCCAGAAAAGCCATCGTCTGTCCCGTTTTTGTACGGATCGTCTTCATCTTCGTCAAAAGTCCGCCCAAAGCCGCCTTTTTACGGCTGGAGGCGAGCAGCTGAATAATCGGCAGCGCACCTGCACGGTCCAGCTTCTTGCGGTGAACGCTCAGCGGATGGTCAGAAAAGTAAATGCCGAGCGTGTCCTTCTCGTGTGCCAGCAGGTCGACGAGCGGCATTTCTTCCGTCTCGGCGTACTTCGGCTTAATCGTCAAGCCTTCATCGAGAAAGAAGCCGAGCTGATCATTGTCTCCTGCAAACAATTCGGCATGCTCCAGCGCGACATCGACAGAAGCGAGCAAAGTAGCCCGGTTTTCACCGAATTCATCCATTGCTCCGGCAAAAATTAAAGCTTCAATCGTTTTCCGGTTCACGCTTTTCACAGAAGTCCTGACACAAAAGTCAAACAAATCTGCGAACGGCTTTTCTTTTCTCGCCCTGTAGATCTCTTTCACAGCCGAAATCCCGACGCCTTTAACAGCCCTTAAACTGTAGCGCAGCGCCCCGTTTTCCACGACGAACGGATAGCCGCTCTTATTGATGGAAGGACCTAAAACATTCAGCCCTTTCCCTTTCGCTTCATAGATGTACTGAGCAAGCTTTTCCTCATTTCCGATCGCACTCGTCAAGAGGCCGCACATAAAGTAAAGGGGGTAATGCGCTTTTAAATAAGCGAGCTGGTAGCCGATCATGCTGTATGCAACCGCATGACTCCGGTTAAAACCGTAATTGGCGAATTTTACGATCAGATCGTATACTTCATTAGCCGCTTGTACGGAATACCCTTTTTTCAAGCATCCACTAATAAAATGATTTCTCTCTGTATCGAGAATTTCCTTGTTTTTTTTGCCGACCGCCCTTCGCAAAAGATCGGCTTCTCCAAGCCTGAAACCCGCCATCCGCGATGCGATCATCATGATCTGTTCCTGATATACGATCACGCCGTACGTATCTTTCAAAATATCGGCCAAATCCTCGTGCGGATAAGACACAGCAACCCGTCCGTGCTTTCGTTCGATATACAGCGGGATGTTTTCCATCGGGCCCGGGCGATACAAGGCATTGACGGCGACAATGTCTTCAAGGCTCGATGGCTTGAGCCTTTTTAAAACGTTTCTCATGCCGGCTGATTCGAGCTGAAAAATACCTGTCGTATCTCCTTCAGACAACAGCTTAAACGTCTGTTCATCTTTATAGGAAATCGCCGAAAAATCGATGGTGACCCGCTCGCTTTTTTCGATCAGCGTTTTGATCGATTCAATGAGCGTTAAATTGCGCAAGCCGAGAAAATCCATTTTCAATAGTCCCAAATCTTCGAGATAGCCCATCGAATATTGCGTTAAATATACGCCGTCATGTCCTTCCTGTATCGGTATGATATTCGTCAGCGGCTCCTCGCTCAACACGACGCCCGCCGCATGAATGGACGTATGCCGCGGCAGCCCTTCGATTTTCTGAGCCGTTTTAAATATGTCCTGAAGCTTCTTTGACCCGTTCAGGCGCTTGTCCAGTTCAGCAGAAAGAGCTCTCGCTTCTTTCAGCGTCACTCCAGGTTTGGAAGGAATCAGTTTCGCCAGCTGGTCGGCTTCTTTCGGACTGATGCCCATCACCCTGCCGACGTCCCGCAGCGCCGCTTTTGCGGCCAATGTGCCAAACGTGATAATTTGCGCTACGTGCAGGGCCCCGTATTTATTTTTCACGTATTGGATGACTTCATCCCTTCTCGTATCGGGAAAATCGATATCGATATCGGGCATGCTGATGCGCTCCGGATTTAAAAACCGTTCAAACAGCAATTTGTGCTTGATCGGATCGACATCTGTGATAAACAGCGTATAAGCGACGAGAGAGCCGGCCGCCGACCCGCGCCCCGGCCCTGTGATAATGCCGTTATCATGGGCGAACTTCATGAAATCCCAGACGATCAAAAAATAGTCGCTGAACGCCATGTCGCGAATCACTTTCAGCTCATACTCAAGCCGTTCGACATACTCCCCCGGAGCGGCATCGAACCGTTTTTCCAACCCGAGAAAGCAAAGCTCGGCCAAATAAGCGTCAGCATTCTTGCCGGAAGGCGCCGGATATTTCGGCAGTCGCGTCTGGCCAAGGCTCAGGTCCACCTGGCACAGATCCGCGATTTTGACTGTATTCTCCAACGCGTCCGGACGATCCCTGTAAATGTCAAGCATTTCTGCGGGCGGCTTTAACTCAAGATGCAAATCTCCTTCGGCCTTCAAGTCTTCGTTCAGCTTCTCGCCCGCTTTAATCGCTGTTAAACACGTATAAGCTGCCGCATCCTCTTTTTCGATGTAGCGTACATCGCCGGTTGCGGCAATCGGAATTCCCGTATGTTCGCTGAGCTCCAGAATGCGTTCAGAAAGAAGCGGGTCGCCCTTGTACGGCTGATACGACAAATAAAAGCTGCCTTCACCGAAGATCGAAAGACAGCGAAGGGCGGCGTTCTTCGCCTCTTCGATCAGCCCTTCTTTCAACAGCGCTTCAACATGGCTTGTCCCGCCCGTTGTCAGCGCAATGAGCCCTTCATGATAACTTTTGAGCCATTTTTCTTTGATGCCGGTTTTTGATTTCGACTGCAACACGCTGCTGATTTTCAGCAGGTTTTGGTAGCCTTTGTTTGTTTTCGCCAAAAGAACGAGCGGATATGAAAGCTGTTCTTTTTCATCCGTTAAAACTGAGGCCGTAAGCCCGATAATCGGCTTGATGCCGCGTTTTTTGCATGATTTATAAAATTCCACCGCCCCGTACATGACCTCGTCATCCGTCAGCGCCATCGCGCTGTAGCCCAGCTCTTCGGCTTTGGCTGTGAGGTCCTCCACGGAAGCGGCGCTGTTTAATAAGCTGTAACCGCTGTGTACTTGCAGGTGAACAAAAGGCATTTCTGTCACCCCTTCCTTTTTCGAGCCGTCTCTTTTCATTATATGATGGGATCGAATGAGAAACAAATGTTCTTTCTTTGATCAACAATCATACTTGTCTTTCTTTATCCATATAGTGTGATAAGGTGAGGTGATCGGAATGGATCCTGAACAGCCCTTTTTCCCAAACTTTATCAGCTGTTATTTTATTGCGCTTGGCGTGCTTCTCGGCGGTTGCATAATCGGAGGGATCGGCGCCTATCTGTCGGGGCAGCCGCCTTTAACGATTATTACAAGCCTCGCAAACCGTCTGAAAATCTGGGCGCTGGTTGCCGCAATCGGCGGCACGTTTGACGCGGTTTACAGCTTTGAAAGGGGCATTATCGAAGGCAATACGAGAGACATCGTCAAGCAGCTTCTCCTGATTCTTTCAGCGATGGGAGGAGCACAGACCGGTTATCTGATCATCAATTGGCTCACACAGGAGCATATTTCCTCATGAGAATCCCTCCTTATTATAAAAAACCGGGTTGGCAGCGTTTTTTTGCGGGAATGATGTGCGGAGCCATCATCAGCTGGGTCGTGTTCCTGTTTACATACGGCACCTTTCAGGAGAAGCAGGTCGTCTTGATAAGGGAACAGAAAGAGCGCATCAATGATTTAAATGACCAGATCACCATTTACCGGGAGGACCTTCATAAGCTGAATGAAGACAATAAAAGAAAACTGCTGATTCAAAGCGTCGACGTCAAGCTGATCAACGGCAAGCAATACAAGCTGTCACAGCCCGACATGATGAACTTTGAAGAGCATATCCGGGATAACATTTCGGATGTCATCACAAAGGATATCGAAAGCGTCTACCGGACAAAGGAGCTTTTAAAGCGGACGATTGAAAATAAAGAGTATACGATAAACGATAAAACGTACAAAGCGAAAGTCACCGAACTGACGATTTATACGCGGCTTTCCGTTGAAATCAAAATCTCTTTTTCCGAATAAAAATTATGGATTTTTTTTTACGATTTACATGCATTCGTCGCTTTTTTCCATATTTTAATTTAAACTGACAGTAAGCGATATGTAAGTTTTTTAAAAAAGGGAGGAAAGCAGAATGTACATTTACAGTTACCATCAGCTGGCAAGAGATAAAGTCAACCGGATCAAGCTGGGCTACTCGGCTTATGCGGAAACCGAAAGTCTCGCGTCCCTTATCAAACGAGAGTTAAAAGCACAAAACATCCATGTTTATGAGGATGTAACAGATATCGGATCATGGTTTATACCTGAATAAGCAGCAGCTGTCGTGCGTAAAATGATCCGCTTACACTTTGCTGCTTACTTTTTCGCAACATATAATGCAAACGCTTGCAGTTGAACTGCACAAAAAAAGAGGGCCTCCCCCTCTTATTTGTTTTCTTTGCATATGCGCTCCAAGTCAGCGATAACAAGATCGGTGTCTTTCCAGTCATAGATGGAAGCGCCGGCTGCGAGCGGATGGCCTCCGCCGTTGTATTTTTTAGCGACTTCATTGACAATCGGCCCCTTTGAACGAAGCCTTACCCTGATCTGATCGGCTTCTTCCACAAAAAACACCCATGCTTTGATCCCTGAAATATTGCCGAGCGTGCTGACAAGGTGTGAAGCTTCAGACGGCGTAATATTGTATTGATGCAAAATGTCACGGGTGATGAAAACCGACGCAACGCCGTTTTCGGACAGAGAAACATTCTGATAAATGTAACCGTTCAGCCTCACAACATTTAATTTCGTCTCATACAATTGATTAAATAGCGCCTGAGAATTAAAAGGATACTCAATCAGCTCTCCGGCATATTTCAATGTCTTTTTTGTCGTGTTCGGAAATAAGAAGCGCCCTGTATCCCCCACAATGCCGGCATAGATCAGTTCGGCACCCTTTGTCGGAAGCGTCCATCCCGCCTGTTCTTTACCCGCTAAATACAGTTCGTAAATCATCTCACTCGTCGAGCTCGCATTCGTATCCACCCATAAAAGGTCGCCGTATTGGTCTTCATTCGGATGATGGTCGATTTTGATCAGCTTGTCGCCCAGGTTGTAGCGCGAATCGGAAATTCTCGCTTGATTGGCCGTGTCACAGACGATGACAAGTGCATTTTCATACACCGGGTCTTCAATCACATCTGGGGTGTACAAAAAAGCGAGGGAAGGCTCGGGCGTTCCGACCGCGAAAATATTTTTTTCAGGATAGGTTGCCCTCAGGATTTCCGCAAGGCCGCATTGGGATCCGTAGGCATCAGGATCCGGTCTCACATGTCTATGTATAATGATCGTGTCATATAATGATATGGTTCTGATGATTTCTTTTTTCATGACGCGCCCCTTCTTTACTTTGTTTTTAACCATTAAATCATAATCTGTTGTTGGTGGAAAGTGAAAGTTATGACTTTTTATTGTAGAAAGCGAACCCGATTATGTATACAATGGGTTTGTAAAACTTACAATGGAGGATGTCGATTATGCCGTTTTTTGTTTTTTTCATTGTGGTTTCAGCGATAGCTTATGTGTATTTCAAAGTAAGGTATGTGCGCACCAAAAAAGCGATTGAACGGGAATACTATTCGGCCAAGTCAAGCATGAGTCTGGGCCTGTTTATCATGTTCTTCGGCGCCAATCAGCTGCTTTTAAACCGCGGCACGCTGGCTGTCGTCATCGGCGTTATTTTTATGCTGACCGGGCTCGGAAGCATGTGGGCCGGCTACAGAGCCTATAAGCACTATGTCCCTTTGCTTGCGAAAGAAAATGAACGGGAAAACGCATAAGCGAAAAGAGGGACACTGGCCGCGTCCCTTAGCTTCTTTCCATCAGCTGAACCATCATCATCGCTTTGCCGACGAGAGCACCCTGGTGAAAAACTTCTATATCCATTTTTCCGAACTTTCTCCCGGCTTCGAGAATGTTCGGTTTTATTTCAATGACAGACTCCATTTGCACAGGCTTTAAAAAATAAATCGTCATGCTCTCTATCACGAGTTCGCCTTTTTTGCGCGACCGCAAAAAACGGTTTGCAGCTTCGGTCAAAATCGTCGTAAACACGCCGTAGGAAATCGTCCCTAAGTGATTTGTCATTTGCGGCGTAACTTCGTATTGATAGACCGGAGCCGGCTTGTTTTTGTCATTGTCCGATTCTTTGAAACCGCCGGTCACAATGTCATCGAGTTTTTCGCCGACCTGGGGCTGCTTCTGAATCATTTGAAGCGCCTTTAATACGTCCTGCCTGCTGATCATGCCGATCAGCTTTTGCCGCTCGTCAACGACGGGAAGCACTTCGATTCCTTCCCAGACCATCATCTGCGCCGCTGAAGCGACTGACGTTTTGCCGATCACTGTAATCGGGTTTTTCGTCATGACTTTTTCAATCAATACAGAGCGGTCATATCCGGCTACATCTTTTGAAGTTAAAATGCCGTGGATTTTCATCTGCTCGTCCACGATGGGAAAACGTCCGTGCCCCGTTTCAAAGTTTTTCTCATACCATCTTTCAAGCTTTTCATGAGGGGATAAGCAGACGGTTTTTTCCAAAGGAGTTAAAATATCCTCAACAAGCACGACTTCTTTTTTGATGAGCTGGTCATAAATCGCCCTGTTGATCATCGCGGCTACGGTAAACGTGTCATAGCTTGTAGAAATGACCGGGAGCTCGAGCCTGTCGGCAAGCTCAATAATCTCCGGCTCCGTATCAAAACCGCCGGTCACCAGCACGGCAGCACCCGCTTCCAATGCCTGGCGGTGCGCGTCGATTCGGTTGCCGACAATCAGCAGGTTGCCCGCTCCGGTATACCTCATCATCGCATCAAGCTTCATCGCTCCAATGACGAATTTGTTGAGCGTTTTATGAAGCCCTGCTTTTCCGCCAAGAACATGGCCGTCAATGACATTGACCACTTCAGCGTATGTCAGTTTTTCGATATTCTCTTTTTTCTTTTGCTCGATCCTGATCGTTCCGACCCTTTCGATCGTGCTGACAAACCCTTTATTCTCGGCTTCTTTTATCGCTCTGTAAGCAGTTCCTTCACTGACTTTCATTTCCTTGGCAATCCGCCTGACGGAAATTTTTTCGCCGACGGACAAAGAATCAATATATTTTAAAATCTGTTCGTGTTTTGTCGCCAATCGTTTCACCTTCATCCTCTGACTGCTAGATATATTTATTATAAATCGTTGTGCAATTGAACCGCAATCCGCCTTCGCAACATCATGCCCGTCTAAGAGCGATCATTCTCCATCAGAAGAAGCGCTTTTTCAAGCCATGAGCAATAGCCGTTTTCCCGTTCCAGCGCCCGGGTCAATACAAGGTAATGGCCGAAATGAGGCGAGCGGAACGTTAGCGATTCACCCGCTTCTCGCTTCAATTCTTCGAGCTTATTTTTTAAAAAAGCGGCTTTCTCCTCCCGCTTTTGAAGCTGATCGGCAAAAAGCCTTTTCGCTTCATCACGTTCCATCGAAGAGATAAAATAAGCTTTCAGCATAAATTCATCTTTTACCGTATCCGGGACCGGCTTGAATTCCGTAAGCCACCCGTGAAGTTCGCGCTTCCCGGCTTCAGTGATGGAATACATTTTCTTTTCTAACTTAGAGCCTTGGATCACCGTTTCATATTCGATAAATCCTTCATCCGTCAGCTTTTTCAGCTCGGGATAAATCTGGCTGTGCTTGGCGCTCCAAAATTGGCCCAATTCGGCTTTAAAGCGGCTTGTCATATCGTAGCCGCTCAAACTCCCGTGATCAAGGAGCCCCAAAATCGCATATTTCAATACCCTCATAATCACCCTCCAAGATCAATCCGATTCCTATATTATATCATCATTAACATGTTTTGATAGACACATAACCGGTTCAACCGAAAAAAGGACCCGGATTCGGGTCCTCTAAAAACAAGTTTATTTAAATTCGATTGACTCGCCGACCTCAAGCACTTTTCCGACGCCGCCGGGAAGGCTGTCCGCAAATGCATGCGGGTCCTGTTCGATGACGGGGAACGTCGAGTAGTGAACAGGGACAACCTGTTTCGCCCTGAGCCATTCTGCGGCCAGTTTGGCGTCCTCCGGGCCCATCGTAAAATTATCGCCGATCGGCAGGAAAGCGAGGTCGATATGATTTAATTCACCGATCAGCTTCATATCTGAGAAAAGCCCGGTGTCTCCTGCATGAAAAATCGTCCTTCCTTCCACAGTCAAGAGGATCCCCGCCGGCATGCCGGTATAGACGATCTTTTGGCTGTCTTCTTCCGTATAAGCCGATCCGTGAAAAGCCTGCGTCAGCTTGACTTGGCCAAAATCGAACTGATGGGAGCCGCCGATATGCATCGGATGGACATTCAGGCCTTTCCATCCCAGATAGACAGCGAGTTCATTCGGAGCTACAACGAGCGAATGGTTTCGTTTGGCGATTTCGACGGTATCGCCGACATGATCGTTATGACCGTGGGTCAGCAAGATGACATCCGCTTTGACCTCTTCCGGCTTTAAATCGGTTAAAGAATTTCCTGTAATAAACGGATCGAAGATCAACTGATGATTTCCCGTATCAACTGTTACCACTGAATGACCATGATATGTCACTTTCATCATATCCACCCCTGTTTTTTAATTTCGCACGTCTAGAGAGAATGACGGTTAATCACATTCAAGCCGCCTGTCGCTTCAATGACTGTTCCCGTAATGTAGTCGGAATGTTCATCGCATAGAAAAGTGATGATCCTTGCGATATCTTCACCGGTTCCCGACCTGCCGATCGGCGTTTCCTCATCAAGTGACGCCCTCGCTTCTGAAATCGAGGCCTCTTTCATATCCCCGACGATGTTGCCTGGACAAACCATGTTGGCTGTGATGCCGGAGCCCGCTTCTTCAATGGCGATCGTTTTTGTTAAAGAAGCCAGCCCCACTTTCGCCGCTCCAAAAGCGGAACGATGCAGCCAGCCCGGCGCATGGTCGGCCCCCTGAAATCCGTATGTGATAATGCGGCCGAACCGCTGGCGCCTCATCACCGGAACAACCGCTTTAAACAGATGGAAGACAGAGCTTAAGTTGCCTTCAAGCATGTCATACCATTCATCATCAGTATAATCTGCAAGCTTTTTTCGTTCAAATATGTATGGGCCGGCATTATTGATCAGAAGATCAATTTTTCCAAATCGCTCAAGAGCGGCATTCACCATTCGGAGCAGGTCTTCTTTTCTGGTGACATCTCCCTTTACAAACTGTAAACGGTCAAGGGATGACCGCCATTTTTCTTTGAGGCGGCTGACTGCTTCTTCGTCCTGCCTGTAATTCACCGTCACTGAGTAGCCTTTTTCAAGCAGGGCTTCCGTCACTTTACGCCCCAAACCTTTTGAACCGGCAGTAATTAACGCATGGCGCACATCTTTCCCTCCCAGACATTGGTTCTAGGTATTCGCAAATGATTGCATGTATCTACCTATACTTTACTACAAAAACCAGAGTATATCACATGTGGAGCATCGGGAAATTTGCAATCGCCGCTGGACAGAAGAAAGCTGAAGCCCGCTGTTACGGGCTCCAGCTTTCTATTGTTTATCTGCATCAGCTAACGGCTGTGCGTCATCGTGCGCGACAAATCCGCTGAAATAGGCATCAGAGATTTGCTGAACGGTTTCTTTATCACCGTCGGCATCATACATGTATGCGTGTTTTGACTGATCTTGTTTCATTGCCACACCCCTTTTCGATTCACAAATTTATTTTGCGTATGAAGCCGCACAGTTATGAATCGAATCGGGAAGTGTTAAAAATTGTTCAAACAATGCTTCGCCTTTTGAATGGCTTCTTCCACCTTTTTGAATCCAGTCCCGCCTTCACTCATCCTTTTTTCGACGGCATGGTGCGGGTCGAGCACGATGTAGACGTCTTCTTCAAACAGCCCGCTTGCCTTTTCGAATTCTTCAAACGGCAGGCCGCTGAGATAAATGCCTTTTTCGATACAAGTGTAGACAAGCTTTCCGACGACTTCGTGCGCCTCTCTGAACGGCATGCCCTTTTTCGCCAGATAGTCGGCAAGTTCGGTGGCATTTGAAAAATCCTGCTCCGTTGCTTTTTTCATCATATTTTTGTTCACTGTCATCGTTTTAATCATGCCGGCAAAAATCTCAAGGCTTCCTTCGACCGTTTTGACAGTATCAAACATACCTTCTTTGTCTTCCTGCAAATCTTTATTGTAAGCTAACGGGAGCCCTTTCATAATCGTCAGGAGGCCGATCAGATCACCGTATACGCGTCCGGTTTTCCCGCGGATAAGCTCCGCCATGTCAGGGTTTTTCTTTTGCGGCATCATGCTGCTCCCCGTAGCATAAGTGTCGTCAAGCTCAATGAATTTAAATTCCTGTGAACACCAAAGAATGATTTCTTCGGAGAATCTTGACAGATGCATCATCAAAATGCTGCTCGCGCTTAAAAATTCAAGGATGAAATCTCTGTCGCTGACGCCGTCCAAGCTGTTTTCATATATCGAGTCAAACCCGAGCAGACCTGCTGAATATTCACGGTCGATCGGAAATGTTGTTCCGGCGAGCGCCCCGCATCCAAGGGGGGACTTGTTAATCCGCTTGAATGAATCATGATAGCGTTCTTTATCGCGCTCAAGCATCCAGAAGTAAGCGAGCAAATGATGCGCGAACGAGATCGGCTGCGCCCGCTGCAAATGGGTATATCCCGGAAGTATCGTCTCCACATGTTCTTCCGCTTTTTCGATAAGCACGTGTTGAAAAGCCGTAATCAGCTCGATAATATGCTCTGTGTGCCCTTTTAAATACAAGTGCATATCCGTCGCCACCTGGTCGTTTCGGCTTCTGGCTGTATGAAGCTTTCCGCCGAGCGGCCCGATTTCGTCAATGAGCATTTTTTCAAGGTTGAGGTGAATGTCTTCGTAATCGACTGAAAAATCGAGTTCGTTGTTTTCCGCTTTGTGCAAAAGTGATGTCAGGCCTTCTTTTATTTTGACCGCTTCTGCTTCGGTTAAAATGCCGCATTTTTCAAGCATGGAAGCATGAGCGAGAGACCCAGCGATATCTTCTTTCACGAGCGTTTTGTCAAAGTGGATCGATGCGCCGAACTCATCGACCCATTTTTCCGGTGTTTTTTGGAACCGGCCTCCCCACAGCTTTTTCATGCTTTAATCTGCTCCTTTTTTTGGACGATGCTGTTTACTTTCGTCGGCAGTCCCCACAGCTCGATAAAGCCGACGGCAGCATGATGATCGAATGCATCGTCTTTTGTATACGTCGCCAGTTTTTCATCATAAAGGGAGTATTCGGATTTACGCCCTTCAACGATCGCATGGCCTTTGAACAGCTTGACGCGGACGACGCCTGTGACATGCTTCTGCGTTTCTTTCAGGAAACCGGAAAGCGCGTCTTTAAGCGGAGAAAACCACAGGCCGTTATAGATCACTTCAGCCATTTTTTGTTCGATCAGAGGTTTGAAATGCGCCACTTCTTTTACCAATGTCAAATCTTCAAGCTCTTTGTGTGCCTTAATCAAAGTCATCGCGCCCGGGCATTCGTACACTTCGCGTGATTTGATGCCGACAAGGCGGTTTTCAACATGGTCGATGCGCCCCACTCCATGCGCGCCCGCCAGTTCATTCAGCTTTAAAATCAAGTCTGACAGCGGGTAGTGAGCGCCGTCAATGGAAACCGGAACGCCTTCTTCAAAAGCGATTTCGATCACATCGGGGCTATCCGGTGTTTTTTCAAGCGGCTTCGTCAAATCATAAGCCCCTTCAGGAGGCGCCGCCCATGGATCTTCCAGGACTCCGCATTCATTGCTTCTGCCCCACAGGTTTTGATCGATTGAATACGGGCTGTCAAGATTGATCGGAATCGGAATGCCGTGCTTTTCTGCATACGCGATCTCTTCGTCGCGCGACCATTTCCATTCACGTACAGGTGCCAGCACCTCCAAATCCGGATTGAGCGATTTAATGGACACCTCGAAGCGCACTTGGTCATTTCCTTTGCCTGTGCAGCCGTGAGCCACGGCTTGCGCGTTTTCTTTCTCAGCCACTTCGACGAGCTTTTTGGCGATCAGCGGTCTGGACAAGGCTGATACAAGCGGGTACTTTCCTTCATAAAGCGTATGGGCCTGGAGGGCGGTCAGCGCAAACTCTTTCGCAAATTCTTCTTTTGCATCGATAACATATGAGTTAGAAGCCCCGACTTGAAGCGCTTTTTGCTGAACAAATGCAAGGTCCTTTCCCTCCCCGACGTCAAGGCAGCAGGCCACTACATCATATCCCTGTTCCTGCAGCCACTTTATCGCGACAGAAGTATCAAGTCCTCCTGAATATGCTAAAACCACTTTTTTCTTTTGCGTCATTTTGAAAAACTCCTCTCATCTCGGTGCTCTTTTTGTATAAAAATAAGTTTTATTTAATAAAAATACATTTAATATGTATACACTTTAACAAGGAAGTCTGGTTTTTTCAACCTTTTTATAAAAAAAACTTCATTCATTTTTTATGAATGAAGTTCAGTACATATTCAGCGTTCGGCCGAAGGGCTTTCCGGCTTTACTTTTTCATATCTTTTCTCAGTTCTCTGATGACATGGGCAAGTTCAGGCACAATCAGCTTTGACATTGCAAGCTTAACCGCCCCGCTTGAACCCGGTGTTGCAAACACGGCTTTGTTTTGAATAACACCTGCTGCAGCTCTCGAAAGAATCGCAGCCGCTCCGATATCATCGGTATAACTCAGCATGCGGAATATCTCTCCAAACCCCGGAATTTCTTTCGAAAAAAGAGGAACGATCGACTCGATTGTTACATCTCTAGAGGCAATGCCCGTCCCTCCGTTTAATAGGATGGCATCGATCCGGTCATCAAGACAGCCTTCCAGCACAGCTTTTTGAATCATTTCCTTTTCATCCTTTACAATCTCATAGGAAACGATCTCATGACCGGCTTCCGCTAAAAACTCTTTCATAAGCCGGCCGCTTTTATCTGTGTCTTCCGTTCTTGTATCGCTGACGGTAATGACTTTGCAGTTGACGCGGTCCGGCGCTTCTTTTTTATGCTCCTCAACACTCATGGCTAGACAGCCTCCTTTATACAGTCTTTTTTCATTATAAAGGGGAAGATGCATAAAAAAACAGCCCTCCTTGTAAAGAGAAGGCTGTTTTTTTACTTTTAGTGAGCCAGTCTGACGACGTCTCTTGCAATCATCACTTCTTCATTCGTCGGGATGACGATGACTTTTACAGGTGAATGCGGATAGCTGATAAACGCTTCTTTTCCGCGGACGTTATTCAACGCAGGGTCCCAATAGACACCCATGAATTCCAAACCATGAAGAACGCGCTCTCTGACTTCAACGCTGTTTTCCCCGATGCCGGCAGTGAAAATGATCGCGTCTACTCCGCTCATTCTCGCTGCATAAGAACCGATGTATTTATGAATTCTGCTTGCGAATACTTCAAGGGCTGTTTCCGCACGCTCATTGCCTTCTTTAGTCGCTTCGACAATATCGCGCAAATCGCTTGAGAATCCGGAAATTCCTAAAAGACCGCTCTTTTTATTGAGCGTGTTTAGGACTTCATCAGCTGTTTGACCCGTTTTTTCCATAATGAACGGGATAAGCGCTGGATCGATGTTTCCTGATCGCGTACCCATCGCCACACCCGCAAGCGGTGTGAAGCCCATTGATGTATCGATTGATTTGCCGCCTTCAACAGCTGCGATGCTCGCTCCGTTTCCAAGGTGGCAGGAAATCAGGCGAAGTTCTTCAATCGGACGGCCGAGCAGCTCTGCCGCGCGTTCAGTCACATATTTATGAGATGTGCCATGGAAACCGTATTTACGGATGCCGAATTTCTCATAGTATTCGTATGGCAGACTGTACAGATAAGATTGTTCCGGCATTGTTTGGTGGAATGCCGTATCAAAAACGGCCACGGCAGGAACATTTGGAAGCACTTCTTTAAACGCTTTAATTCCGACAATATTGGCCGGGTTATGAAGCGGTGCGAGTTCTGAAATCTCCTCGATCTCATGGATCATTTCATCCGTCAATAAAACGGAGTCGCTGAACTTTTCGCCGCCGTGTACGACGCGGTGTCCGATTCCGTCGATTTCATTTAAATCTTTAATAATTTCGAATTTTGTCAGTTTATCCAGCAGCATTTTTACGGCTACGGAATGATCCGGAATATCTGTGGTTTCGGTCTTTTTTTCGTCGTTGACGGAAATCGTGAAGATGCCGTTATCCAGCCCGATTCGCTCAACAAGGCCTTTTGTTAATACTTTTTCGCTGGGCATTTCGAACAGTTGAAATTTTAATGAAGAGCTTCCAGCGTTGATTGCAATAATTTTGGACATAAAATGACGCTCCTTTTTACCTATAGTCCGGTGACATTAGGTTCAACCCGGATCATAAAAAATATGTATAAAATCGTTCTTAGTAAATTCAAAAAATATCTGCCTTACTCATTTAAACACTCAAAAGAGTGCATTTCAAGTCACGATCCAATATGTTAACGCTTTCACAAAGAAATTATTATTTTCTGAATATAAAAACAGATCAGAGAATATAACTTCTCTGATCTGCTTATCTTTTTTCAGCCTGAAACCAGTTGTCGAGTTTGGCTGTCATTTTCAGCATCGCATCCTGATTGGCGAATGACGGAACTTGCGCGAGCAGGACTTGTTTAGGCGCTTTCGCCTGTTCGCCATGCTTTTGTAAAACCAAAATGCTCTTCGCGTGTGCTTCATCTTTGAAAATGGACAGCGGAAGCTGAAGCACTGCATTAATATGCGCGTTGTCCTTTAAAAAGGTGCGCAGTTTTTCGCTTTGGCTGCTTTCAAACAATTGGTTCGGTATCATAAAAAATAAATATCCGCCCGGTTTTGTATAGGTCAAGCTTTGTTCAATAAACAAATGGTGTGAAAAAGAATGGCCTTCATCTGCCTTTAATTCGAAAGCACTCGCGCTTTCGTCATCAGGATAATATCCGACGGGAAGATCGCAAATGACCGCATCGGCAGGCTCCATAAAAATCGGCTGCAGGCTGTCCTGGTTAAAAAGCTCGATTTCTTTTTCCTGCAGGTTTGCCTGGACATAGGCAAGCTTGATCAGGACGTCATCAATCTCTGAACCGAACGCTTTTCCCGCTTCCCCGGCCAGCTGGTTCAAGACGGCAAGCAGCAGGTTTCCAGTGCCGACCGCCGGATCAAACAGCTTCAATCCTTTTTTGGGTCCCATAAATTTGTTCACAAGATATCCGATAAATAAACCGATCGTATCGGGCGTCATCTGCCGGTTCGGATGGGGAATATCTTTCTGGCCTTTCAGGATGGCAAGCTGGAAGGCTTTCCGGATCGCTTCATGGCTGCATTCTGAAAAGCGCGCACGGGCGAGCAGATCCTTCACGTTTTGTTCGGCTTTTTCGGAAAGCCCGCGGTCCGCAGAACTTGTAAAGAATGCCTCTCCTGCTTCCGCCAATCCTTCTATGTAAGGGATCTGCCGGTCGCGTGCGATGACTTCCGCTCCTTTGTCGAGCCATTCATAAATCGTTTCGACTGGATAGTTTTGCATGATGATGTCTCTCCTTATCAAAAAATCAAAGCCATGAAAAGAGCTCCGGCAAGATGATCACCTGGAGCCCTTTTATGAGTTGAATTTACTTAACGAGTGATTTGGCAGCTTCGATGGCTTTGTCGTAGTCCGGGTGGTTTGTCGCTTCGCTGACGTATTCAGTGTAGACGACTTTTCCGTTTTCATCTAACACAAATACGGCGCGGGCAAGCAATCTCAATTCTTTAATGTAAACCCCGAATGCTTCCCCAAAAGACATTTCCCTATGATCTGACAATGTTTCCACATTTTCAATTCCGTTTGCTCCGCACCAGCGCGCCTGTGCAAACGGCAGGTCAGCGCTGATCGTATACACTTTCACTGAACCGAGGCCTGCGGCTTCTTCGTTAAAGCGGCGTGTCTGTGCGTCACAAACCCCTGTATCGATAGACGGAATCACCGAAATAACGGCTGGTTTGCCTTTAATGTCTTGAAGCGTGACTTCCTCAAGCGAATTGGACAAAACCGTGAAATCAGGCGCCAGGTCTCCGACTTTCACTTCTGAACCCACCAATGTCACCGGGTTTCCTTTAAATGTAATTGAAGCCATCATCATTCCTCCTTCATTTATGTATGACTCTACTATAAAAGAGTTTAGGACAAACTGCAAAGCTTAAGTCCGGCCGAGACAAAAAAAGTTAACTGCTGCAGGAACAGTTAACTTCTGTGGCCGGAAAGCTGAAGCTTTTAAAATGGAGGCGCCTGGTTTTGGCGGTTCATATTTTGCTTCTGCTTATCGTTTTTCTTAAACATATGCTGAATCCGTTCGATCGTTTGCGGAGCTGAGTCTAAAATCTTATCGATGACGTGCGTATTTTCATCCAAATGCAGTATTTTAACGCCTGATGATCCGACAATCAAAAAAGCAATCGGCGTAATCGATACGCCTCCCCCGCTTCCTCCGCCAAACGGGAGCTTCGATTCTTTTCGTTCGCGATCTCCATCGCTCGCTTTGGATTCGGCCGGTTTATTTCCGCCGAACTCGCTTCCGCCAGCCGCAAAACCGAATCCCACTCTGGAGACGGTTAGGATGACGCTGCCGTCAGGTGTTTCTACAGGATCTCCGATAATGGTATTGACATCGATCATTTCCTTTAAATTTTCCATTGCGGTTTTCATCAAACCTTGAATTGGATGTTCAGCCATATTCCATTCCTCCTATACTGATGAATCATTCTTTGTTGAACCTGACAGATTTTTTGGCAGCTTAAATAAGCCGCGCATTTTCCCTTTCCAGTTCATCACGATTCTAAAAGCTGCGGTTATAGCATGGCCAACGTGAAAATGGAATATACATGTCAGATGCGTTTTGGAGGAACGGCTGTTAAAGACTGGAATCACTTCGTATCCCGGCTGGCTGTCAAAGCAAAAAAGCTGATGTAAGAGAGCGATCGTGCCGGCTTTCAGAGACCAGGCGCCTCCCGTGACGATTCCGGTTAAAGCGGCGTCAGGAAAGCCGAGAACCGAGGTCCATTCGAGCTTCGTGACGTGAATCCGCTTCATAAACCGGCGGATAAGCGGCTGCAGATTGATGACCTGCTCCGTCAATTTTTTGATTTGCTTCATATTATCGAGCACTTCCCGATAGCCGACTTTTCTCCTCTTTTTATCGTTTTTTAGAGCCGTATTCGTCTGTTCTTTCACATCAACGGTCATATCCTGCTGATTGATTTTAATCACCGGAATTTCCTTTTTGAAGCGCAGAAGGCCATAACCTGTTCGAACTTTGACGGTGAGCCGGTCGTCATCGTCTGTATGAAGATATTCGATCGCTACGCGGATTTTCATCATCATGAACGCTGCCAAAAGAATGACTATTCCCGCAATCCATATGTAAATCATGATTTCACTTCCTCTTATATTAAGCATTATAGGAAGAAATTTAATAAAATAAACATAGCCGAAGTTCCGCTGATTCCAGGCCGCAAAAAACCCGGCTGTCTTTTAGCAGCCGGGTTTGATACGCTCAGTCTTTTTTTCGATACAGGTTTTCATGAATAACCGCCGTGTCCGCAAAGAAATCGTGAATCCCCTGTTTCTTTGGCGAAAATGCAGCAACGAGATACGTAACATATAAACTGTTGATATAGCGGCCGATAAGCTCCCTAAACAAGATCACATCCCATGTCAGCCCTTTTTCCGGGACAAGCGACACGACCTTCAGCCCGAATACCATCTTGCCCAACGTCTGTCCAAAATATTTCGTCATCAGGACAAAGTAAGCAAAAAATACTGCCGCCGTCACAAAAGAATAAAGCGAAAAAGTGAAAAACCCTGATTCTTTTGGGAAATTCAGCAGGCTGAAAACAGGTGAAACCGCTAATTTGTTAATGCTGCCGATAACAATTCCGTCGAGCAGAAAGGCAAACAGCCTGATCCAAAAACCGGCATAGGCATGCTCTGCATGCGGGGCCGATTCTTCCCTGGAAACACCGGCGTCCGGTGATAATTCATTATGATCCTTTCCATCATAAGTCACATCCATTTTTTCGGTCCCCTCCTATTTGGCGTATAAGTACATGAGTCTCGGTGCGCCGGATTGAGAAATTGCTTCTTTAATGTTTAAGAAATCAGCTTCGCTTTTAAACATCTTATTTGCAGTCATCGAAAACAGCGACGCAAGGCCGGCCGATTCTTCATAGCTGACAACAGATGCTCCGGCAAGGTTTTTATGATCTTTTTTCATCGCTTTGACCGCATCCTCATAGTAGCCGAGCTCATCAATGAGATGGTTCTGTTTCGCTTGGCGGCCGTCATAAACGCGTCCGTCGGCAATTTTTTTCACGTCATTTTCGGACATGCCGCGTCCTTCAGCTATAACATCGACAAATCCTTCGTACGCGTCATCGACCATTGACTGCATGATTTCTCTTTCTTTTTTCGTCATATCGCGCGTCGGTGACATGATGTCTTTAAACTCACCGCTTTTAATCGTTTCTGTTTTCAATCCAAGCTTCTCTGCAAGCTTGCTGTAGTTAAGGCTTTCCATGATGACCCCAAGTGAACCCGTCAGCGTGTCAGGCGCTGCAAAGATTTTGTCGGCAGGCGTTGAAATATAATAGCCTCCAGAAGCAGCCATCGAGCCCATTGATACGTAAATCGGTTTTTTCGTATCTTTTTTGATCTCTTCAAGCTTCTTATGTATTTCGGCGCTCTCGTATACTCCGCCTCCAGGGGAATCGACGCGCAGAACAATACCTTTTACGGCAGAATCGTCTTTTGCTTTTTCAAGCATTTGCAAAAACGATCTGTGGTTATAGCCTTCAGAGCTGAACAAGCCAGAAGCGCCGCCATTGTCGGAAATCGTTCCGTTCACTTCAAGCACGGCGATTTTTCTTGAGCTGTTTCCTTGTTCAAGCACCGTTTCTTCCTGGGTGTCGTTGAGGCCAAACTGCATCTTTCCGTCATTCCCCATCGTGTCAAATACTGCTAGCAAAAGGCTCACCACCGCAGATAACGCAAAAACGCCCAGCGCGATGACAAGTGCGATCCATCTTTTCGCATTCATTTTGTCTGTTCTCCTCCTTTGAATAAAAAAAGCTGCATGTCTTAGTACGTATATGAAGAGAAAAAGTTCAGTATGATACCGCTTCATATACAAGAAGTTTTTGGACATGGTAAACTAAGGGTCACAGGTCATTTTAACATACATGTTAGATGGCAGAAAAATCTAAACTTAACAGACAAAGGGGAGAATGATTGTGACAGACCGCCGGAACATTTATTTCTTTTACAAAAAAAGCGAAGAAACCGATGAGCAGTGCAAAAAACTGAAACAGCTTGCCGAAGAACACGGATTTCGCGTCGTTCACCATCACAATGAAGCCAATATTATCGCAAGCATCGGCGGCGACGGGACATTTTTGCAGGCGGTTCGAAAGACGAATTTCAGGGATGACTGCCTGTACGTAGGCGTGGCAAAAAAGGGGAAAGCTCATTTGTATGCGGATTTTAATATACATGATACCGATAAAATGATTGAAGCGACAAACTCTGAACAAATCGAGGTCAGAAAATATCCGCTGATCGATGTAACCGTTGACGGGACAAGATTTCAATGTCTGAATGAGGTATCCATCCGTTCAAGCATTATTAAAACATTTGTGATGGACGTCTATATTGATGATCTTCACTTTGAAACATTCCGCGGGGACGGAATGATCGTGTCCACTCCGACCGGAAGCACCGCGTATAACAAATCGGTTGAAGGGGCCGTCGTCGACCCGCTGCTTCCATGTATACAGGTGACAGAGCTCGCTTCATTGAACAACAACACATACAGAACGCTCGGATCGCCGTTTATTTTAAGTGCGGACCGAAAGCTGACATTAAAAATCGTTCAAGACGGGAACGACTATCCGATCATCGGCCTTGATAACGAAGCCTTCAGTACGATGCATGTAAAAGAAGTCGAAGTCAGCCTCTCCGGCAAGATGATCAAAACCATTAAATTAAAAGACAATTCGTTTTGGGAAAAAGTAAGGCGGACATTTCTATAATTTTGAAAACCTTTTCATTTAAAAAAGAGCAGGCCGATCGTCCTGCTCTTTTTTGCGAATGCTTATAACGCAATTTTCACTTCCGCATTCATGCCGGGCAGCACTTTGGCGGACGGATTTTGAATCGACGCAACGAATTGACTCAAAAGTGCTCCTCCTTTCGGTTTGTATATTTCATATTACAAGTTGTGTTATGCATCCTTCTTTCAATAAATCAACTGATTCAAAAGAAAAAGGCTGATGACCGTCTGATCAACAGCCTTTAGCCGCT
Source organism: Bacillus sp. B19-2 (assembly GCF_022832475.1). Taxonomy (NCBI): domain Bacteria; kingdom Bacillati; phylum Bacillota; class Bacilli; order Caryophanales; family Bacillaceae; genus Bacillus; species Bacillus sp. B19-2. The sequence continues at coordinate 60,177 of NZ_JALHKQ010000003.1, read as the reverse complement.
TATTTGCTCCACTTTTTAAAATCCTGATTCAGTCTGATTAAATGAGTTTCCAACGTGCTCAGTTCTTCTTTTGTCCAGTCTTGAAGAACCTCCGTGTATACATGATAGCGGGCCTTTTGCACTTTTTTCAGAGTATCAATGCCCTCCGAAGTCATTTCCACAAGGCTGATCCGGCCGTTGTTGGGATCAGGAAAACGCCTGATGAGCTTTTTCCGTTCCAATGCTGCAATCTGTCTGCTCGCTGTCGAAAGATTCAGCATTAAGGTTTCAGCCAGCGAGTTGATGGCAAGAGGACTTTGCTTATCAAGTTCACTTAACAGCAGATATTCCGAGCGGTCCAGACTTCCAAACCGCGGACTGTAGGCCGTCGTCAGACGGACTAAAAGCGCGATTTCTTTCTCGATGTTTCGGAGTGAGTCATGCCCCAACGGATATTCCCCCCTCTTGTGTGGTTATTCAGCTTTTCGTTTTAAGAGCGATTTCCCGCTGTCTTAGTTCAAAGCGCTTGATTTTCGCCGAAGGCGTTTTCGGCAGTTCATCGATGAATTCTATCTCCCGGGGGTATTTATAAGGGGCCGTCATGGCTTTTACATGGTTTTGCAATTCCTTTGTCAGTTGTTCATTTCCGCGGGATCGGTCCTTTAAGACAACGTATGCTTTCACGATCGATCCCCTGATTTCATCAGGGCTTGCCACAACAGCACATTCTTTGACCTCAGGATGCTTGATCAGCGCATCTTCAACCTCAAACGGGCCGATTGTATATCCTGAGCTGATGATTACATCGTCATTACGGCTTTCAAACCAGAAATAGCCGTCTTCATCCTTTCGCGCCTTATCCCCTGTTATAAAGTAATCCCCTCTTCTTTGGCGGAGCGTTCGTTCTTGATCTTTGTAATATTCTTTAAAGAGTGCCGGCGTGCTTAAGTGGACGGCAATATCGCCCGTTTCGCCCGGCGGACAGCTCTTTCCATTCCCGTCTATAATATCAACCAGGTTTCCAGGCGTCGGTTTTCCCATGCTGCCAGGCTTGATTTTCATTCCTTTTAAAATCCCCACCAACAGCGTGCTCTCCGTTTGTCCGTATCCGTCCCGCACAGCAATATGAAAATGCTTTTTAAATGTATCAATGACTTCCCTGTTCAACGGCTCCCCGGCCGAAACAGCGCTGTGCAGAGAAGACAGGTCAAAGCGGGACAAATCATTGACTTTCGCCATGAACCGATACTCTGTCGGAGTACAGCACAGCACATTGATTTGATGGCGCTCAATCAGCCGCAAATACGTTTCCGGCGTAAATTTCCCGTGATAGATAAAACCTGTTGCACCGCTGCCGAGCACTGCTAAAAACGGGCTCCATACCCATTTTTGCCAGCCCGGTCCCGCTGTCGCCCAGACGAGATCCCCTTCTGAAATATCAAGCCATGCGGAAGCTGTCGTTTTTAAGTGAGCATAAGCCCAGCCGTGTGTATGTACAACTCCTTTTGGCTGACCGGTCGTGCCTGATGTGTAAGATAAAAATGCGATGTCATCGCGGGATGTATCAGCCGCTTGAAAATCCGCTGCAACGGCTTGATTCATTTCTTCAAGCAGGTTGATCCACCCTTCGCTGCTTTCCCCGACGGCAAATAACGACAGCTCATCTTTTGCTTGAACATCCAGAAAAGCATCAAGAAATGCTGAAAATACGACGGCTCCTTTGACGCCGGCATGCTTGATCCTGTAATCCAAGTCTTTCGCCCGGAGCATTTCGGAACATGGGATGACCACCATTCCGGCTTTTAAAATCGCCATGTAGACGGCATACGTCTCCGGGATCCGCGGCATCATCACGATAAGCTTGTCACCTTTTTTCAGTCCAGAACGTGTCAATATGCTGCCGATTTTGTAAGCCTTTTCAATCAATTTTTCATATGTCCATGACACTTGACGCCCTGATTCATCTTCCCAGATCAAAGCGGTTTTATCACGGGAAGATTTAAATTTTTCAATTTCATCAACCGCATTATACTTTTCCGGCGCAATCAAATCTTCTCTTCTCAACCCTTTCATCTCCTTGTCTTGTGCCATCTTTTTATTATACATAATCCTTTCATACAATTGTATTCCGAAATGCCTATTTTGCAGAACATAAAAAAGAGTGGGGATTAAACCCCACCCATTATCCATTGCTTTTTAATTTTCATTATTGATGTGTTCCACCCATTTGCTGTTGAGCGAAAGAAACTAAACGCTTAGTGATTTCTCCTCCAACTGAACCGTTTGCACGAGAAGTAGTTTCTGCTCCAAGGTTAACGCCAAATTCAGAAGCGATTTCGAATTTCATTTGGTCGATAGCTTGAGCAGCACCAGGAACCAATAGTTGGTTAGAACTGCTTTGTCTGTTGTTTTGAGCCATGTGTTCTCACCTCCTTGTGAGTATAGATTGTGTAAAAACACATGACTTCATACAAAGAATGTTTGGTAATTGTATGCAAAAACAGACAAAGGCGTTTGATCGAATATTCCTTTAGAAAAAGTCCGCAAATTGACCTTTCGTTTCCGCTTTGCTGCTCAAAACAATCGTTTCCGTGTTCTCCACAGCTTCGCTGATGAGCGGTTCGAAATCTGTGTAGCTTTCAAAGTGTTCGATTTTTTCTTTTTTCGGACGCGTTTTCGGCGCAGAAGGCGTGAAGATCGTGCAGCAGTCTTCGTACGGACGTATGCTGATATCGTACGTATCGATTTCCTTCGCTTTTTCGATGATTTCCGTCTTATCCATGCCGATTAAAGGGCGCAAAACCGGCGTGCTCGTGACTGCGTTGATGGCATACATGCTTTCGAGCGTCTGGCTTGCCACCTGACCGAGGCTTTCTCCTGTAAAAACGGCAAGCGCGTTATGACGTTCGCGCAGTTTGTCGGCGATCTGCAGCATCAGCCTTCTGGTCGCCGTCATGGAATAGTTTTCGGGAATCTGCTTTTGAATGAGCTCTTGGGTTTTCGTAAACGGAACGATATGAAGCTTGATGTCTCCGCCGAAAGCCGTAAGGCGTTTAGTGAGATCGATCACTTTTTGCTTGGCCCGCTCGCTTGTATATGGCGGGCTGAAAAAGTGAACGGCTTCGATCTCAAGCCCGCGCTTCATGGCATAGAATCCGGCAACAGGGCTGTCAATTCCGCCGGAAATCATAAGCATCGCTTTTCCTCCGCTTCCGACCGGCAGTCCGCCCGCACCTTTTTCATCCCGGAATGTCAAATACGTAGCATCTTCCCGAATTTCGATCCGCAAATGGATGTCCGGGGAGTGAACATCAACGGTAAGATCATCTGTGTTGCGCAAAATGTGTCCGCCGATTTCGGCATTCATCTCATTTGTATTTAATTCAAACTGCTTATAAGCCCTTTTCGTCGATACTTTAAAGGTATCTCCAGGCTTGTATTGTTCTTGAACAGACGCGAGCGCCGTCTCTTTAATGCTTTCCAGGTCTGTCCGGCATTTCACGGCAAGACTGAACGATTGGATGCCGAAAACGTTTTTCAGACGGGCCATTACGGCTTCCGCGTCTTCTCCGTTTAATACGAGAGTCATCCTGTCACGTGTTGACTCATAACGGACGTTGCGGAAATCGCGCAAGACCATTTTGATATTTCTTTTCAGGCGATCGACAAAAAGCTTTCTGTTCTTTCCTTTTGTTGAAATTTCGCCAAATCTGATTAAAATATAGTCTTCATTCATTGTCTCTCTACCTCATAATTCCTTTTAGTTTGTGTAAACTTTCTTTTAAGGCCGTCATAAACGGGCCGACAAGCTCCTGATTGTCCCGGTACGTCATGCTGATTCTGATGCTGCTTGCCGCTGCATCTTCACCTTTTCCCATTGCTAAAAGCACCTTGCTCGGCTTATGCTGTTTTGAAGAGCATGCTGATGTCGTCGATACGAAAATATCCCGCTCTTCTAGCATATGCAAAAGGACCTCGGCCTTCAATCCCGGCACGGAAAAATTAATGATATGCGGCGCGCTGTTTTCTTCCGGCGTATTTAATATAACACCTTTTAGCTCTTTTAGCTCCTTGATAAAAGCCGATTTTGCCGCCTTTATTTCTTCTATATAATGGTTATAATCCTGTTTTGACATATTGATCGCTTTTGCAAGCGTAACAGCGCCGGCGGTATTTTCAGTTCCGGCACGCCTGTTGTTCTGCTGTTCTCCTCCGGAAATCAAAGGAAAAAGCGAAATCCGTTCGTTCAGAATGAGCGCTCCTGTTCCTTTTAAGCCGTGAAATTTGTGGCCCGATATCGTACAAAGGTCAATGTCTGACCCGGAGATGTCCAGCGGAACCTTGTTAATGCCTTGAACGTGATCAACGTGAAAGTATGCCCTTGTGTTTTCTTTTACGATTTTGCCGATGTCTTCAACAGGCTGGATAACGCCTGTTTCATTGTTGACGTGCATAATGCTCACCAGAATCGTGTCTTTGCGGAGCGCTTGTTTCAGATCTTCAAGCGAAACAAATCCGCGGCCGTCGACAGGAAGATATGTAACCTCAAAGCCGAAAGCCGTCTTCAGCTGCTCCAAAGATTCCGTCACAGACGGGTGTTCAATGGAGGAAGCAATGATATGTTTTCCTTTTTGCATATGTGCCAAAGCAACGCCTTTCAGCGCCATGTTGTTGGCTTCTGAAGCGCCTGACGTAAACACGATATCATGACTTTTTAGCGAAAGCGCCGTTTTGATCTGTTTCCGCGCTTCTGAAAGCAATTGATCCGCTTCAATGCCGTGGCGGTGCAGCGACGACGGGTTGCCGAAGAAGCGCTGATTTACTTGTTCATAAATTTGTAATAATTCAGGATATGGTTTTGTTGTTGAACTATTATCAAGATAAATCATGATCTACTCCTTTAAAAATGAACGTTCTTTTTCATGACTGTATATGTTATCATATCAACTTGTAATTGAAAATTAAAAATAAATGTTTGACTTCTCTGATTTTTAAAATATAATAGTCTTTGGACTTTTGTCATATTATATCACGAAAATAAATTGACAGAAAATTTAAACAAAAACCAGGAGGTTCTTTTTAATGAAAACTTCACTATCCGCTAAGGAAACGACGGCGATTGGACTTATGCTGTTCGCCCTCTTTTTCGGAGCGGGAAATATGATTTTTCCTCCCCAGCTCGGTCAAGCTGCCGGAGAGAATGTTTGGCCGGCTATCACCGGATTCTTGCTGACAGGCGTCGGTCTTCCGCTGCTCGGCGTCATCGCGGTTGCTCTAAAAGGAAGTGCAAAAGGCCTAGCTGACAAAGCCCATCCGGTCTTCGGCACGATATTAATCGTCAGCATTTATTTAACGATCGGACCTTTGTTTGCTATTCCGAGGACAGGAAATGTTTCATACGTCATAGCGGTGGAGCCGTTTTTAGGGAAACAGTCATCAAGTCTTTATCTGTTTATCTTTACCCTGATATTTTTCGGAATCACTTATTTCCTGGCTTTAAACCCAAGCAAGCTTGTTGACCGCATCGGTAAAATTTTAACACCGATATTATTGACTGTAATCGCGATATTAGTCATCAAAGCGTTTATCACCCCGATGGGCAGCATCGGATCTGTGACAGAGGCCTATCAATCCGCACCTCTGTTTGTCGGATTTTTAGAAGGGTATAAAACGATGGATGCGATCGCTTCAATCGTATTTGGAATTGTCGTTATTACCGCGATTAAAGACCGCGGCGTTACAAATCCAAAGTCAATCGCCGCTTCATGCATCAAAGCGGGGATAGTCGCTGCAGTCGGTCTCGGACTCGTTTATGTTTCTCTCGCTTATTTAGGGGCGACAAGTGTTGAAACCGTCGGTTCGCTCAACAACGGCGGCGAAATATTGTCCAAAGCTTCCGCGTATTTGTTCGGCTCGCTTGGAAATGCCGTACTCGGTATCGCGATCTTGTTCGCCTGCCTGACGACGAGCGTCGGACTCGTTTCTTCTTGCGGAGAGTATTTTTCAAAGCTGATTCCGAAGCTTTCTTACAAAGCTGTTGTCATCATCGTGACGCTTTTCAGCCTTGTGATTGCCAATTTCGGATTGACAGAAATCATCTCGTTTTCAGTACCGATTCTGTCGGCGATTTATCCGCTTGCGATCGTCGTCGTATTGCTCTCATTCATTGACAAGCTGTTTGCTGAACGGCGCGAAGTCTATATCGGCGCCCTTATCCCGACTGGAATTTTAAGCATCATCGACGGATTAAACGCGGCGAAAATTCCGCTGGGGCCGGTTAACGATATCTTGAAAGCGAACATCCCGCTGTTCAGCATGGGTGTCGGCTGGGTCATTCCGGCTGTTATCGGCGCGGTGATCGGTTACATTGTGACATTTTTTATCGCTTCGCCGAAAGACAAATTAAAGAAAGTCAGCTGATCTTTGCTAAAACCGGCTCTGTTTTTTAAACAGGGCCGGTTTTTTTATCTTTCTTTGCAGCTTTAGACAAAAAAACCCGACACGCCTCTTCACGTGCCGGGTTTTTGTTCTATTCAGGCTGCTTCGCGTCCGCTACAAGCCGGGCCACTGCTCCCGGCGACGCTTTTTCCACCGCTCTGGCGGCAATGTCGTAAGCCTCTTCATACTGATATGCGTAAAAACTGTTCTCTGCTTCTTTCAGCTGTTCAGAAAGAATCCGGTCCTGGCTTCTGAATCGGTTGCCATATTGGATGATGCGTTCGATCAGCAAAACCATTTCAACCAGTTCATCCGTCTTTGTTTTCACTTCTGTGACAAGCTGTTCCGCCTCTTGAAGGCGTTCGTTCACCGCATCCATGTTCAGCGGCAGCTCATTCAGCTGTTCTGTCACCTTCTGCACAGTCGTCTGCGACTGCCGGATTTTTTCGGTTATGGCCTCCGGAATGCCTGGAACATTGCTTTTCTCCAGGCTCCGCGCCGTATCCTTGATCGTCTGCTTCAATTGCTTGAGAAGCTCTCTTGCCTGAAGCTCTTCTTTTCTCAGCATTTGCAGCATGTCCCTGTATTCGTCATGCTCCCGTTGAGCGGCTTCCATCTGCTTTTCGATATCCGCAAGCTCTTCTTTTAACAGCGAGTAGGCGACATGTTTCTGATCAAGCCTTTCTTTCACTTGTTCGAACTGCTTTTCGATCATTTCAAGGCGCTTTTCGTATGACTGCTGTTTCTCCAGTTCTCCGGTTGTCAGTCTGTAGCCTTTCTTGACGAGCTCGGTTTCAGCTTCAGTATCCTTTTTGGAGGCTTCAAGCTTTTCCAATGCAGCGGCAAGCTCAGGCACTTTTCCCAAAATTTCCTGCCCTGCTTCGACTTCATGCTCCAGCTGGTTATACAGCGTCTGGATCGTTTCATCAATCATCTGCACGATTGCGGCGGCTTCTTCTAAATCAAGTTCGTCCAAAAGCGCACCTTCAGCGCGCTTCAATTCTTTCAAAAGGTTTTCGAGCTCCTTCTCCACTTGAATATGATCGAGCTTGTATCCTTTATCGATCATTTCCTGATAGCCGGCTTTCAATTTGGCGAGTTCCTGCGGAACGGTCTGCTTGCAGCTTGCAAGCAGTTTCGGCACATCGTCTATGTATGATTGAAGCCCTTCAAGCAAACGGTCTTGGGCAAGCAGCACCTTTCTGGCTTCTATATAATTTCCGCCTTCTGTTTCCTCTTCAAACTGTTTAATGCCTTCCCACACGGTATCGAGGTCGGCTTCAATTTTCTCATAGAGGTCTCCGTACAGGTGGCTGTATGCCAAAAGGTTTTTCCGCACTTTTGTATACCGTTCTTTTACCTCTTCGATTTCTTTGCGGTTCTGCTCTTCGCTCGAGACAAGATCGGCGATTTCCTTTAAGATGTCTTCAATATTGGATTCAGCCGCTGATAAAAGATTCTCAATATGCGCGAGCACCTGTTTCGATTTTTGAAAACGGTATTTGTCGGCGCAATCCTCGGCTTCAAACAGAAGCTCTTCGACTTTGGGCATATGCGAGGTGACGATTTCATCCCATTCCCGGCGCCACCTTTCAAAGAATTCCTCAGTCTGCCCCGTCATTTTCAGATGCTTGATTTTTGACATCTCTTCCACGATCGATCGGTTCATGATTTCAATTTTCCAAGCTTCTAAACGGTCGATCTCTTTATATATATTTTTTCTGAATAAGTAGCCCGTAGCGAATAAGATTAAAAATAACGCCAGTAAGCCAATGACAAACTCCATAATGAGCCCCCTTGCTGTTTATCTGTTCTGTCAGGGTATGATATTTGAAATTGTTATGTAAAAATGAAGTTAAACTATCGTTTTCATTGTTCTTATGATACCATGTAACCAACATTTTTTGAGCAGAATTTTTAATTTTTTTACATCAAAGTGACAACATCTGACTATTTTTTTACGGGGTGACATCATGCTGAAACGAGACGGTCATGTTCATTCTCCTTTTTGTCCGCACGGATCAAAAGACGAATTCAGATATTATATAGAAGAATTATGCAAAAAAGGCTTCCGATCCGTATCCTTCACCGAGCATGCGCCGCTTCCGCCTTCATTCATGGATCCGACTCCGGAGAAAGACAGCGCCATGCCGATCTCCGAGCTGGACCGCTATATTGAACGGCTGACCGATCTGAAGGAAGAATACAAAGGACAGCTCGACGTTTTGATCGGTCTTGAAGTCGATTATATCCGCGCCTTTGAACACGAAACGAAAGCTTTTCTCGATCAATACGGCACGCATCTTGACGACAGCATTCTTTCCGTTCATTTTTTGCCTGCCGGATCTACGTACATCTGCCTTGACTACGATGAAAAAGCGTTTCAGCAGCTGATCGGCTGCTACGGCAGCACAGAACAGGTCTATCTCGCCTATTATGACGAAATTTATTCTTCCATTGTATCACCGCTGGGAGCATTTAAGCCAAAACGAATCGGCCACATCACGCTTGCGAAAAAATTTGTGAAGCTGTTTCCGTATACGTTGTCAGAAAGCGTCAGAAAATTGGTCTCCTCCTGTCTGGATGAAGCCGCAAAGCGCGGGTTCGAACTTGACTTTAATACGTCCGGCCTCCGCAAGCCTTATGCAGGCGACGTCTATATGGAAGAATGGATGATAAAAGAAGCGGAACAAAAAAACATCCCGCTTGTCTTTGGGTCAGACGCCCACCAAGCAGAGGATGCCGGATTTGGTTACGAACATTTTGAGAGCCGCTTTGCTAAATAACGGCGGCTTGCCGACCTTCTCTGTACAACAGACTGAGAAGCCATGTTTTGACTTCCTTGTAATACGCCTGATAAAAGTACGGCTCGTGCGGCTGTACATAAAGCACTTCTGAAATATATTGAGGCTGCAGATAAGGCATCATTAAAAGCGACTTCAGCTGAATCATAAAATGGGATAGGGGAAAACGGGAAAATTCGTTGTCCTCATTTCCCTTTTCAATGATCAGATGGAGAATGTACTTTTCTTTTGTTAAATATGTCGACATCACTTCACGATTCAGTGTGGAATCGATCGTGACTTCGCGATAAACAAACCGAGTTAATTGACGGTGCTCATGCTGATACGATAGAATATCAAAAACCAATTGAAGAAGGCAATCCGTTGCACCTGCATCCTGAAGGCGTTCATAACCCTTTTCAAGGACTCTTAAATAACCTTCATAAAAACGGGATACTAAATGCTCCATTAAACCGCCTTTTCCATTAAAATAATAGGAGATGTGGGCGACATTGACATTGGCTGCTCGGGCAATTTCGCGGACTGATGTTCCTGAAAAACCTTTTTGGTTGAACAGCTCCACGGCAGATTCGATGATCCTGTCCTTCGTGGTTGAAATAACGTTTGATCCCATCTTGTTTCACCCCTTCTTACTTAAAACAATTCCACTTGAAGCGGAATTGTTCCTGTAAAAAGTGCTCGACAAATAGCATCACGGCAAGCGTGTTTTTGCCATTTCAAAGAAAAAGCGAGGGAAATTATCATGTTTCATGTCGAAAAAACAGAAGGCAGCAAAGAAAAAAAATACGAGCTTCTCCTCAAACAGATCGATGCGCTGACAGAAGGCGAGCCTGATATGATCGCCAATACAGCAAACGCCTCCGCTCTTCTGTATCAATCATTGGAAGACATCAACTGGGCGGGTTTTTATTTTGCCAAAGACGGCGAGCTTGTGCTCGGGCCGTTCCAGGGACTTCCTGCATGCGTAAGAATCCCGTTCGGGAAAGGCGTCTGCGGCACCGCTTATACAAACGGCCGGGTTGAGCGCGTTGAAGATGTGAACGCGTTCCCCGGACACATTGCGTGTGATGCAGCATCCCAATCCGAAATCGTAGTTCCGCTTGAAGTTGACGGGAACATCATCGGAGTGCTCGATATCGACAGCCCGATTAAAAACCGCTTCGATGAAACGGATGAGTATTATTTGAAAAAGTTCACAGAGAAGCTTGGAGAGCGTTTAAGCGAAAAGAGCCGGTAAATCCGGCTCTTTCAGATTGTTGACAAAATCCCAAAACGGCTTTTTGTTTTGGGATTTTGTCATCCCTTCAGCGTGATTGAAAACCCTTTCAGTCTAGGAAGGCTGAGCATCGGAGCGGAGCGAATGTTGGAATTCGTGAGCACCGACGCGCAGGCCTGACAACGAATGCGAGGGTTTGTCGACACGCTGAAAGAGCCGGTAAATCCGGCTCTTTTTTAATGTGTCATAAACCTGTTTTTCCCGTTCCGCTTTGCATTGTACAGCGCGACATCCGCCTCTTTAAAAAGGCAGGTTAAAGATTTCGGATGATCCTGAGACCAATGGGATACCCCGCACGAAATCGTCACCTTCGGATCAGTGCATTCCCTCACAAGCGTAATCAGCCTCTCAGCAAGCATTTCACCGGCGTTCAGCCCTGCTTTCGGCAAGTATACCGCAAGCTCTTCTCCTCCCCATCTTGCTGCGACGTCCTCGTCGCGGATGTTTCGCTGGATCACCCGGGCGACTTGAATGAGAATATCATCGCCTTTCTGATGGCCGTACGTATCGTTAATCTGTTTAAAATCATCAATATCAATCAATACGAGCACGCCGCTCTCATCCGCTTTCATACTGTACCCGATTTTTTCATCGAAATAGCTTCTCGAGTAAAGCTCTGTCAAACGGTCTGTTTGAACAAGATACTTCAGCCGGTCGCGCAGCATCAAATTCGACACGGCGAGCGTGGAATGCCTGATCAGCGTCTGAAACAGCTTAAACATTTCAAATGAAAAGGAGCAGACGTTTTTTTTCAACACGATGACAAATCCTTTGTTTTCATTATTCTCAAGCATCGGAACGCCCATTAATGAAGCATAACCTTCATTTCCAAAAAACGAAGAACCGTTTCCGACAAACACCCCGTTTTCCTCTGAAATCTTTTCTTTAACATAGCGGATGTATGGAAGGGCCGCATCCGTCTGAAAAAAAACTGTGCTTCCCGGCAGCAGGGTGTCCTCGCCCAAGTGATTTTTATAAAAAAAGCCCACTTCTTCGGCGCCAAATGAACTGATCAGCCTTTCGGACAAGCTCTTCATCATATCCGGGAGGCGTTTCGTCCGGTTCAGCTGATGCGATGTTTCATTAATCAGCTCCAAATTTGAAATCATATTCTGCGACTGTTCGTAAAGCCGCGAATTTTCAAATGCTTTCCCTGCCGCATTCGAAATAATGCAAATATCCGCTGCCATATCGGCAGCGCCTGGTCCATAAGCTTTCAAAACGCTATACGTTCCCTGTCGGCCTTTAATCGGAATGTATACTTCCTCTTCATTTTTGCTCTTCACCTGTCCTGATAAGTATGCCTCCAAGGCAAAAGAATCGGTCGATTCGCTTTGCACATCCAACTCTATCGCTGGAAGGTTAATGTACTGATCCTGATCGGATGACAAGAAAATGCAATATGTGAAAAAAGGAAAAACATCCCTTAAACTTTCGAGCATTGTCTTGAGCACCTGTCCCTGATCCATCAGCTCATGCAACAGCTCCGTCTTTTCATAAATCTTTGTTTTCTCGAGCTCATCACGAAATAATGCATCAAGCTCCAGACAATGCATTAAAAATAGGCGGATGGATTCAGCAAGACGGTCTGGTACTTTATGATTCTTTTGACACAAAAGTTCTATATATTTGCTGTTTTCTTCTATTGTTATAATGATATAATAATCATTAACTCGGCTGATCTGGCCGCTTTGGCCGTTCGCTCCCTGCGGTCTTGAAGAAGGACGCAATGTAAGAGAAATAAACGAAAAAAATGACTCTGCTGCCGCTTTTAGCCAGGCAACAGAGTCATCGTACGAGACGGCCGGCTTTTTTAAAAGAAATTGGAACAGCTTCTGATGAAAAGACAGATATAGGTCTTCAGTTTGTTTATTCATGGTCATCACCTTAAAAAATCCGTTTTGTGTATTTTATTTTCCTGATTATATCATAAAAACAGGACTTTATACTTATTAACGATTCGTGCTGTTTGGGACAGTCCATGAATGGTTGACTTTGCACAGCGGACATTATATAATCTTCTTTGTGTGAAATAATGCAGCCTTTTTGTTCTGCTTCTGTGTTTCATTTTGTTCCTTATCTATTAAGGTGTATCGTGTAACTCTTTGCTGCTGGAGCGAGGATACATGAAAACAAAATGGACATGGCTGAATTGAACAGATGGGTTTTATTTTCACAAAAATAAAACCAAAGGAGGAGTCACATTATGGCTCGCTATACAGGTCCAAGCTGGAAATTATCCCGCCGTTTAGGCATCTCTTTGAGCGGTACGGGTAAAGAATTAGAAAAACGTCCTTACGCACCAGGTCCTCACGGTCCGGGACAGCGTAAAAAACTATCAGAATATGGTTTGCAATTGCAAGAAAAGCAAAAGCTTCGCCATATGTACGGTGTGAACGAACGCCAATTCCGCAACCTTTTTGACAAAGCTGCGAAAATGGCTGGTAAACACGGTGAAAACTTCATGATTCTTCTTGAAGCACGTCTTGACAACATCGTTTACCGTCTTGGCCTAGCGCGCACTCGCCGCCAAGCACGCCAATTGGTAAACCACGGTCACATTCTTGTTGACGGAAGCCGCGTTGACATTCCGTCTTACCAAGTTAAACCTGGCCAAACGATTTCACTTCGTGAAAAATCTCAAAACCTTTCTGTCGTTAAAGAAGCGGTTGAAGTGAACAACTTCGTTCCTGAATACCTGACTTTTGACGCTGAAAAGCTTGAAGGTTCACTAACTCGCCTTCCAGAGCGTTCTGAGCTTCCTGCTGAGATCAACGAAGCATTGATCGTTGAGTTCTACTCTCGTTAATAGAAAATGCTCTTTAAAGAGCATTGGCAAAAACCCTGGAATTGTTGATATATCAGCAATTCCAGGGTTTTTTGTTGTACTCCGTTGATTCGGGGAGATTGCGGGCTGTTAATAAGCCGGGAATAAAACGGATCCAGCTTATAAGCGTCGGGTTTTGATAGATGATTTTTCTTGCAAGGTACCTCCTCACGTGTAAGATATGACAAACGTCTCCTTTTCTCTTATACACATTTTCGGTAAAATCAAATCGTTGGTTAAAAAATGAAAACGGGGGAGTGACCAACAAATGCTTATGTTTTTTGGTAAGTTTGTCTTGTTCTACTTGTTCTGTTCAGCTGCATTCACCATTTTCAAAGTCATGTACTACAATATCAGCAAAAAATGGATCGCAAAGACTAAAGATGGCACTAAACTGAATTGGGCTTTGAATGTCTTTGTTAAACACGGTAAGAAAATGGACAGCAACGACTGCTTTGTTATGGGGGTATTAGCGGGATGGTGTGCGATTTATTTATAAAAAACTCCCGGAAGGCTTCAATGAGGGCCGAGATCCGTCTCGCGATACCGCACCTTCAGTGACTGCTATTGTTTTAGCTTCGCCCATTTGACTGTCTCCGGTATCTCAAAACCATGCTGAATCGTCACTGAAATTGATACGCCAAACAATCTTCGGAAATACGGGCATCTCTCATTAAAAATCAAGTTAACAGTCGTTCCTTCAGACTTTAAAAAAACCCCAATCGCCAGATGATTGTCTAACAATTGGGGTGCAATTTACGATACATTTACTTTTGGATTTGGCCCATATTGATTTTCTTTTGTTTCGCCAGCCTGACAGTAAAAAATCAGCAGAATGACAGCACCGATAATCGGCAACAAGCCAATTAAAATCCACCAGCCGCTTCTTCCGGTATCATGCAGCCTGCGGACATTGACAGCCAAAGAGGGCAGCAAAACAGCCAACTGATAAATTAAGATCAGGACGTACCCGAAGAATCCACCGCCGTACCCGATGATATATCCTACTTGATATCCGTCATATCCTTCCGCTGTCATGATTCCTGAAATAAATAAACTTACGATCATTACTGTTAAGATAAATAAAATAAAACATATGATGCCGTTAAATAAATGAAACAACCAATATTCCTTTCGTCTTGCTCTCCCTTCAAAATTCGCATAATTCCTCAAGCCTTTCCAATACCACTTCATACAAGTTCCTCCATTGTCAAATCTATAAATTTGCGAAAAACATAAGAATTATACCATAAAATATCATTTTCAACCATTTACTTGAAGGATGCTCCCAAGTCATCTTAGAGAAACATTTTTTCCAATTGGAATTTGAGCTTGTTCCTTTTCAAAATTTCAGTTCTCATTTCACCATTGCTTCTGTATAATATGAATCATCCATTTCGCCTCTGTAGCTCTAGAAGGGAAGAGCGCCGTAAAACATTGTAGGAACGGGTCGCAAGGCAAGGGTTTCAGAAGCACCGAAAAGCAAAGAGCTGAGACAGGTGGAATTCCTGTCGGTGAAAGTCCGTAGGGAAGCGTGTTCTCCCCCAGCCTATGCTTACGAGAGGAGTGCGGGTTCGAATCCCGCCGGAGGCATTGATCTTTGTTCTCGAAGAAGAAAAATCAAAAAACAGACAGAAATTCACTGTCTGTTTTTTTACGGCTTTAATCTGTCATATATTAAAATGTGTAAGATTTTCCGTCATCCGGCACAAAGATACGAGAGGACATTCCTTTTTCCTGTATGAAGCTCTTCAATTCTTCCCGTGATAAAGTCAAAATGGCTGACAGCTTTCATATATGATTGGGTCGTCTCGATCCAGCAATATCTTCTTCATGATGACGGGAGACCCGGCTTCAAAGAATTGATTGTACCCTTCGTTAACGGCTATGATGTCCGGCTGATGCGCGGAAATTTCTTCGCGAACACCTTCATACCAAGAGAGCCCCTAAAGACCCTCTACTTCAGCCGCTTTGCTGCATTTTCCGTCTGATTCAATTGATTGTATCCGTCAGCCGACTGCTGCACCTCTTGTTTTCGTTCCGTTTCCAGCTGCTTGTGGTAATCTTCCATAAATTTTTCTTTGGCTGCAATGAACAGGTTCATGCTACATTCCTCCCTCTTCAACGATGGAAACGCTTTACCTATTACATCTATATTTTTGACATTTCCTGAATGAACATACATAAAACATACGGACACAAAAAAACCCTTGCCAAATGGCAAGGGTTCGCTGATTACTTATAAGTCAGCAGGAAGTATTTCTTTTTACCGCGACGGATGACGGTGAATTGGCCTTCGATGCGGTCATCGCCGGTGAGGACGTCCGCAACATCGGTGCGGCGTTCGCCGTTAACATATACCGCACCATTCGTGATGTCTTCGCGCGCCTGGCGTTTGGATGGAGACAGCTTTGATTGGACGAGCACCTCAACAAGAGGCAGTTCATCCGCTTTCTCGAGTTCCATGGAAGGAACCCCTTTAAAGCCGACCTTCACTTCTTCAGCAGTCAGTTGTTTAATATCTCCGCTGAAGAGTGCTTTTGAGATGTTGACGGCCTGCTCAAACGCTTCACGGCCGTGTACAAGTACGGTCACTTCTTCGGCGAGGCGTTTTTGCGCTTCGCGTTTTTCAGGCGCTGTCTCTGTTTTTTCAGCGAGATCTTCGATTTCTTCTTTGGACAAGAAAGTGAAGTATTTTAAGTATTTCACGACATCCCTGTCGTCGGTATTGATCCAGAACTGATAAAACTCATATGCCGACGTCTTCTCTTTATCAAGCCAGATCGCGCCGCCTTCCGTTTTTCCGAACTTTGTGCCGTCTGCTTTTGTCACAAGCGGAATCGTCAATCCGAAAGCTTTTGCATTCTCTTCAGATTTGCGGATAAGCTCGAGGCCTGACGTGATATTGCCCCACTGGTCGCTTCCGCCGATCTGCAGCTTGCATTCCTGGTTTCTGTACAAATTCAAGAAATCGAGAGACTGCAGGATCATGTAGCTGAACTCAGTATAAGATATGCCCGTCTCGATTCTGGAGCTTACCGTATCTTTGGCAAGCATGTAATTGATTCCGAAGTTTTTGCCGACATCGCGCAAGAAATCAATGACGTTCATTTTGCCGATCCAGTCATAGTTGTTCGCCATGATCGCCGGATTCTCATCAGCTTCAAAATCAAGGAAACGCGAAAGCTGGTTTTTGATTTTCTGTGACCATTCGCGGACGATTTCTTCAGTGTTCAGTGTCCGCTCCGCTTTCTTTCCGCTCGGGTCGCCGATCAGGCCAGTCGCTCCGCCTACGAGCGCAATCGGACGATGTCCGGCCTGCTGGAAGCGGCGAAGCATTAAAATCGGCAGCAGGTGTCCGATATGCAGACTGTCAGCTGTCGGATCAAATCCGGAGTATAAGCTGATTTTCTCTGAATCCAGCAGTTCTCTCAAGCCTGCTTCATCGGTTTGCTGCTGAATCAGTCCCCTGAAGGACAAATCATCAAGTAAGTGTGTCATCATCATTTAGCTCCTTTTTTCCAAAAATAAAACGCCCCTTCGCAAAAACGAAGGGACGATAAAAATCGCGGTACCACCCTGCTTAAAAGAACGCATGGCCGCGCTCTTTTCACTCTCATTGATAACGGAAAAGCTTCCGTTCTTCTGCTACACAAAGCCCGGGAGGCTTTTTTCGCAAAAGCGGTTCGTGAGTGTAATTCAAACCATCCATATGTGCTGATTTTCACCGGCCATCAGCTCTCTAAGACAGGGAAGGATGCGTTCTACTGATCTCAGTCTTCACCTTTTGAATATTCGACTAAATCTTTTTTAACATAATATTTTTGCATTGTCAATGAGACATCAGTCTTCCATCGATGAGAGATCGCCTGCCGGAAGGTTCAGCTCCCAAGCTTTCAGGACGCGTCTCATGATCTTTCCGCTTCTTGTTTTCGGCAGTTTATCCTTGAATTCGATCTCCCTTGGCGCGGCGTGCGCGGCCAAACCTTGTTTCACGTACTGCCTGATTTCTTCTTTTAACGAATCTGAAGGTTCATAACCGTCCCTCAAAGCGATGAACGCTTTAATAATTTCACCGCGGACGGGATCCGGTTTGCCGATGACGCCTGCTTCAGCGACAGCTTGATGCTCAACAAGCTTGCTTTCGACTTCAAACGGGCCGACGCGCTCGCCCGATGTCATGATGACATCGTCGATCCGTCCCTGGAACCAGAAGTATCCGTCTTCATCCATGTAGGCGGAATCCCCTGATACATACCAATCCCCCGGCATAAAATAGGAGCTGTATTTTTCAGGATTGTTCCAGATCGAATGCATCATCGACGGCCAGCCTTTTTTAATGGCGAGATTCCCCATTCTGTAGGGAGGCAGTTCATTTCCCTGGTGATCGACGATTGCAGCCTCTACGCCTGGAATCGGTTTGCCCATCGATCCCGGTTTAATTTCCATGCACGGGTAATTGCAGATGAGCTGCGCTCCTGTTTCGGTCATCCACCATGTATCATGAATCCGGTTGCCGAAGACTTTATGCCCCCATCTGATGACTTCAGGATTTAACGGCTCCCCTACGCTTAAAATATGCCGTAATGAGCTCAGATTATATTTGTTCACGAGATCGTCGCCAGCACCCATCAGCATCCGAAAAGCCGTTGGCGCGCTGTACCATACCGTCACTTCCATTTTTTCAATCGTTTCGTACCATGCTTCGGGACTGAACCTGCCGCCTACGACGACATTCGTTGCTCCATTCAGCCACGGACCGAAGATCCCGTAAACCGTTCCGGTAACCCAGCCTGGATCAGCCGTACACCAATAAATGTCATCATCGTGCAGATCAAGAACCCATTTGGCTGTTTGATAATGCTGAATCATTGCTTTGTGGACGTGGAGAACCCCTTTTGGCGCGCCGGTCGAACCCGAAGTATAGTGAAGCAGCATCCCGTCTTCCTGATCCATCCATTCAATCTCAAGATCAGTGTCTGCTTCAGCCGCTTTCGCGTAATAATCGATGACAGATCCTTCTTCCTTTACGCCTTCTCCAACGACAATGATTGATTCAAGATCCGGAAGTTCGCCGGCCGGCACCCGTTCAAGCAATTCCGGTGTCGTCACGATGACCTTCGCTCCGCTGTTTGCAAGCCTGTCTTTGACAGCGCCTTCCATAAATGCTTCAAACAACGGCCCGACGATCGCTCCCAATTTGACAGCGCCGAGAAGAATAAAATAAAGCTCGGGTGATCTCGGCATAAAAACAAACACACGGTCTCCCTTTCCCACATTGGCATGCTGCTTTAAGACATTCCCGGCTTTATTCGTTTCATTTTTCATCTCTCTGAAGGTGTACTTTTCTTCGCGGACCGGATCTTTGTAGTAAAATGCCACTTTATTTTTCAAATTTGACTCAGCGTGGCGGTCGATCGCTTCATAAGCTGCATTGATTTTTCCCGTTTTGTGCCATGAAAAATGTTTTTCGGCATCCTTCCAGTCAAATGATCGGTATGCTTCATCATAGTCTTTCAAGTTGTAGTTTCCCGTTTCTGCTGGCAACGCTTTCAATTCCATGCCCATCCCCCTTTGTTCGCTCATCAAAATATATTATAGTATAGATTTTTTATTTTCTCAATTTTTAAAAAACACTCTTCCATCCTATGAAAACGCTTAATATTTTGGTATGTTATGTATAAAAGACTTCAACTAAGATGTAAGGCGGTGGATACGTGGAGCATCACAAAACTTATCATGCCAAAGAATTGCAGACCGAGAAAGGCTCAGTGCTGATAGAGGGCCCTATCAGTCCCGAAAAACTCGCACAATATGAATTTCACGACGAGCTTACAGCCTTTCGCCCATCTCAAAAACAACATGAAGCATTAATCGAAATCGCCGGGCTTCCCGAAGGACGGATCATCATCGCCCGTTTCCGGCAAACCATTGTCGGCTATGTGACATATGTTTATCCAGACCCGCTTGAAAGATGGTCTGAAGGAAACATGGAAAATTTAATTGAGCTTGGAGCCATCGAAGTCATTCCGGCGTTCAGGGGTCACTCTGTCGGGAAGACGCTGCTTGGGGTGAGCATGATGGATCCGCAGATGGAAAAATATATCATCATCACGACTGAATATTACTGGCATTGGGATCTAAAGGGGACTAATAAAGATGTTTGGGAATACAGAAAGATGATGGAGAAAATGATGAATGCCGGAGGGCTTGTCTGGTTTGCGACAGACGATCCGGAAATCAGCTCCCATCCCGCCAACTGTTTAATGGCCCGCATCGGAAAAGAGGTCAGTCAGGAGTCGATCGAGCGTTTTGACAGACTCAGATTCCACAATCGTTTTATGTATTAAGGGAGCAAAGGGGACCTGAATATGATTGTTGAAAAAATCATGAAACGGGATGTTGTGACACTTTCCAGAACGGATACGATTGAAGAAGCGATCAAACGCATGCGTACATTTCACATTAAACACCTTCCCGTCATCAATGAACGGGGAACGGTCATAGGCATTGTCACGGACAGGGACGTCAAAACAGCAAGTCCGAGTATTTTTGCCCAAAACAGATCTCACGAAGATTTAAAAAAGCCGGTGGAACTGATTATGTCAAAAGAAGTGATCACCGGTCACCCGCTTGATTTTGCCGAAGAAATATCAGCCGTTTTTTTCGAACACGAAATCGGCTGCCTTCCGATCGTAAAAAACGGGAAGCTTGTCGGCATTGTGACAAAATCCGATTTGCTGCATACGTTCGTCCAGCTGACAGGAGCCCATTTTCCAGGCTCCCAAATCGAAATCAAAACCGATCATATCGCCCGAAGCCTCGCTGATATCAGCGCCATTTTCAGCAGGCGCCAAATTGCCATATTGAGCGTGCTCGTATATCCCGGTGATGAAAATGATTCGAAAATACTCGTGTTTCGCGTTCAAACGATGAATCCCGCCTCTATCATCAAAGACGTGAAGTCCAAAGGGTATCAGGTTCTTTGGCCGGCTGTTCAAAGGGATTTGCCATGAAGGACAGCGTATTTATTTTTTCTCCCTCTTATCAAACTTATCAATTTCATCAAGATCACCCGTTTAATCAGCTGCGCGTCTATGTAACATACGATCTTTTGAATACGGTCGGCGCATTTGAACCGGGAGAAACGATTGCTCCGCGCATAGCGACAGAAGCCGAGCTCGGCCTTGTTCACACAGGCGATTATATCAGGGCCGTCCAGCTTGCAGGGGCGGGAAAACTTCCGGCAGCCGAAAGCGAAAACTACGGGCTTGGAACAGAAGATACCCCTGTCTTTGCCGGGATGCACGAAGCCGCCTCCCTTTTGGTGGGCGGAACACTGACAGCGGCAGACTATGTCATGACGGGCAAAGCGAGACACGCCCTCAATCTCGGAGGCGGGCTTCACCACGGGTTCAGAGGAAGAGCTTCAGGATTTTGCGTCTATAACGACAGTTCTGTTGTGATACGATATTTGCAGAAAAAATATCATGCGAAGGTTTTATATATTGATACGGACGCCCACCACGGCGACGGGGTGCAGTTTACGTTTTATGATGATCCTTCCGTGTGCACCGTCTCGATTCATGAAACCGGCCGCTACCTTTTCCCGGGAACGGGGCAGGTTCAGGAAAGAGGTCATGGCGAAGGCTACGGCTATGCTTTTAATATCCCGCTCGATGCCTTCACAGAAGATGAGTCTTTTCTTGATTCCTACCGGACGGCTGTTTCTGAAATAGCCGAGTTTTTCAAACCGGACGTTATTTTGTCGCAAAACGGAGCTGACGCGCATTACTACGATCCGCTGACACATTTGTGCACGACGATGAAGATTTACGAAGAGATTCCAAAGCTCGCTCACGAACTTGCACACACCTATTGCAACGGAAGATGGATCGCTGTCGGCGGAGGCGGGTATGACATTTGGCGCGTCGTACCGAGGGCATGGGCAAGAATCTGGCTTGAAATGAAAGGGATGAAACCTGAGGATAAGATGCCTGAAAAATGGCTGAAAAAGTGGGGCAAACAGGCATCTGTCCGGCTTCCTGCCAACTGGTCCGACCCGGGAGATTTGTATCCTCCGATTCCAAGAAAAGCCGAAATAACGGAAAAAAACGCCCAAACCGTTGCCAAAGCTCTTTATCCGATTCGCTCTGCTAAGCGCGCCACTTAATGCGAAAAATCCCGGCGCACAGAAAAAGGCCTTGCTTTTATGCAAGACCTTGCTTTCTTCTCACTTATTTTTTTGCGATGACAATTTCGACGCGCCTGTTTTTCTTCATATGGCTCTCTGTGCGGTTGTCCTTGACCGGTTTTGTATCGGCATAACCGATGGCAAGAAATCGTGAAGAATCGAGCTTCTCTTTCGACGTAAAGTAGCCGATCACAGTGCTCGCCCTTGCCGCAGAAAGCTCCCAATTGGATGGAAAACGGTAAGTTGAAATCGGGCGGCTGTCTGTATGCCCCTCCACACGGATCGGGTTGGACACTGATTTGAGAAGGACGGCGATTTTATGCAAAAGCGGGTGAGCCTGGTCTTTCAGATCCGCTTTTCCTGAATCAAACAAAACCGCTTCCTGAAGGACGAGGATGACGCCCCGTTCGTCACGCTTGGCTGCAATCAAACTTGACAGTTCATTTTTTTCAATATAGTCGTTGATTTTCTTTAATAAATCATCTTGGCTTTTAGCCGTTTTTTCAGCCTTCTGATCGTCCGCGTTTTCTTTTTTCAGCTCTGCGGCGGATTTGCCGTCGGCCCTGTCTTGAAATGAACCGACTGCTGCTTTAAATTTGTTTAAATCGATTTGCGACATCGAAAACAGTAAAATAAAGAACACGAGGATGAGCGTGATCAAATCCGAAAACGTGATAATCCAGTTTGACGATTTGCGACCCTGCTCGCGCTTCCTTCGTTCATGTCTAAGCTTCATGAGCTCTGTCCTTTTGTTTTACATGATCCGCCCGCTTTTTTGCCCATTCTTCTTTTGAACTGAAAACGACAAGCTGACTTTCCAGATTTCGCGGATTTCGTCCCGACTGGATGCCGATGATGCCTTCGATCATGACCTGCTTCTTAAAGATTTCATTCTCCGTCTTTTCTTCAAGCTTTGCGGCGATCGGTATAAACAGCATGTTGGCTAATAGGGATCCGTAAAGCGTCGTCAAAAGAGCGATTGCCATATTCGGACCGAGGGTTTCCGGCTTGTTCAGGTTTTTGAGCATCATGACGAGCCCGACAAGGGTTCCGATCATTCCCCATGCAGGGGCAAATTCCCCCGCTTTTTCAAAGACCCTTCTTCCCTTTCTGTGCCTTTCTTCCATCGCGGCGATTTCCGAGTTCATCACATTGCGGATCGTCTCCTCATCCCATCCGTCGATGGCAAGAAGCAGACCTTTTTTCAAAAACGGGTCTTTCATTTCATTGACATTGGCGTCCAATGATAAAATTCCTTGTTTGCGCGCCTGTTCAGACAGGCTGACAAAGGTTTTGACCAAGTCGCGCACATCGTCTTCTTCCGAAATAAAGACCTGCTTCAGCACAGCTGGCGCTCTTTTTAAATCTTTCGGGGAAAAGCTGATGAAAACAGCTGCACACAATCCGCCCGTCACGATAAAGAAAGACGTCAAATCGATAAACGAATAAAAACCGGAAAGCCCCGCTCCAGAGACAACGCCGACTATTAAAATGAAAATACCCAAAATCAAACCAACCGGTGTCAGATAATCAAATCGTTTCATTTTTTCATAATCTCTCCAGCTCAAGGAAAAGAAAGCAAGCAATTCACGAAAAAAGCTGTGAACACTTGCTTTCTTTCTCGTTTATTTAATCATGATCATTTTGTTGATTGTCTGAGTTCAATGCGGTGCGGCAGCTGGACAATATGCTCTTCGACTTCCTCTTTGTTCATCAGCTTTGTCAGAAGTCTCATCGCTACGGCACCGATATCATACGTCGGCTGGACGACAGTCGACAGCTGCGGCCGAACCATTAATGAAAGCCTTGTATTGTCAAAGCCGACCACTTCAAGGTCATCCGGAATAGCCAGTCCTTTATCCTGTGCTGCGTGAATAACGCCGAGCGCCATTTCGTCTGTCGCTGACAGGACGGCCGTCGGTTTTTCATCAAGCTTCATGAGCGCCTCCAGCGCTTCCATTCCTGAATCGTACGTATAATCGCCTTCTGCTACATACTCTTCTTTAAATTGCAGCCCCTTATCCTCAAGCGCTCTTTTAAAGCCTTGAAGTTTTTTCGCTTGATTGACCGGCTCAGTCATCGGTCCTGATACAAACGCAAGGCGCTTATGGCCTTTTTCAATCAGCATGGTAGCCGCATCATAAATCGCCTGTTCATAATCGATCGCAACCGACGGCGTTTCCCCTTTTTCTTCAACAGATGCCGCTAGCACGATCGGAACCGGTGACCGCTTAAACTCCTCCACATGCTCCTCAGTGACATTTCCGCTCATAAAAACGATACCGTCAACTTGCTTTCCTAGCATCGTATTCAAAAGATGCAGTTCTTTGTCCATATTCTGGTCGGAGTTACTCAAAATAATATTGTACTTGTACATCGTTGCGATATCTTCGATTCCCCTCGCCAGCTCTGAATAAAAGATGCTGGAAATATCGGGAATGATCACGCCGACAGTCGTCGTCTTTTTGCTTGCAAGGCCCCTTGCCACGGCATTTGGACGATAGCCAAGACGCTCGATAGCTTCAAGCACCTTCTTTCTCGTCGTCGGCTTGACGTTCGGATTCCCGTTCACAACCCTGGAAACGGTTGCCATACTTACATTTGCTTCGCGTGCTACATCATATATTGTCACATTACTCATTTTTACCACTCCTTCAACTGGGTACACTTTTCTTTTCCTATAGCATAAACATTTTCATGTAGAGAAATGTCAAAATGTAAAACTTTATGTAAAATAAACAGAACTCAAGTTTACATTATTTTTCATAACCTGCCAAAACAAAAGGGGCTCTCTGAAATTATACACGGTTTTACCTAATATGAAAACGTTCCCTTTATTTTTATAATTAATTTAAATAAGAATAAACAGCTTTTTAATTAAAAATAAGACATTTTTTCGACAATTTTTGATGACAACTAAAAAAAGGACCGCTCGAAAGCGGTCCATAAACGAATCTTATGCTTTTACTTGAACGAGCGGCTTCAGTTCATTTAACCATTTTTCAAATGTCGGGATATCCATTTGCTGAGCAGAGTCGGAAAGCGCGACAGAAGGATCAGGATGGACTTCGGCCATGACGCCGTCAGCTCCGATCGCAAGCGCTGCTTTTGCTGTCGGAAGCAGCAAGTCGCGGCGTCCGGTAGAATGAGTGACATCCACGAATACAGGAAGGTGAGTTTCCTGCTTCAGGATCGGCACAGCTGAAATATCAAGCGTATTTCTAGTCGCTGTCTCATACGTTCTGATTCCGCGTTCGCAAAGGATGATTTGATCATTGCCCTGTGACATGATGTACTCCGCTGCATTGATGAATTCCTTCAGCGTTGCGGCAAGTCCGCGCTTCAGCAGAACCGGCTTCTTCACTGAACCGGCCGCTTTTAAGAGCTCGAAGTTTTGCATGTTGCGGGCGCCGATTTGGATAACATCAATGTAATCAATGGCTTCTTCAATATGCTGCGGATTCACGATCTCACTGATGACGGCCAGATCATACTCATCAGCAACACGCTTTAAGATTTGCAGGCCTTCAACACCGAGGCCTTGGAAGTCGTACGGGCTTGTACGGGGTTTGAAGGCTCCGCCGCGAAGCAGTTTCAAGCCTTGCTTTTTAGCTGCGGCTGCGACTTCGGCTACTTGCTCATAGCTTTCAACCGCACACGGACCGACGATAAATCTTTGTTCTCCGTCGCCGATCTTTTCGCCTTTCAAATCAACGATCGTATTTTCAGGCTTTTTCTTGCGGGAAACGAGCAGCGCTTTGCTGTGATCGTCTTCCTGAAGTTCGAGTCCGGCTTTGAAAATCTCTTTGAAAATATGCTGGATCGTCGAGTTTTCAAACGGTCCGTCATTATTTTCAATAATTTCATTCAGCATCGCTCTTTCTCTGACTGGATCGTAGCGGTTGATGCCTTGCGCTTCCTTCGCTTTTCCAATCTCCTGAACGATTCTTCCTCGCTCATTAATCAGTTTTAATATTTGCAAGTTTAATTCATTCGCCTGCTGCCTCAGCAAATCAAGTTCAGTGTTGCTCATGTTATCCATCCTTTCTTTTAACTTCACCCTCTATGAGAATAAGAATGATTCAATTGATTAGGGTTTATTATAAACAATGTTTCTTAAAATGTCACGAAAAAATTCTTTATTACCAAAACGCTTTTAAGCGATAAAGCATTATATGCAGTTTCTCCCTTGCTGTGCGGGTGTTTGTCGGAAGAATAAAAAAAAAGAATCATGTTTGATTCTTTAACTTGATAACCTGTATATTCTCTGTATTGCAGTTTCGACGCTAAAAACCCTGTCATTCAAGGCAGCCGCCTTATCATCGGCATGTTCGACAATGTTCTCCGTAAACTGTCCGATGTTCTCGATGATCGTTTTCGGGAGCATCTCCTGTCCTCTTTTCAGTTCATCTATATCTGTTTCAAGCCGATTCAGCCGCTTGTCCATTGCGTTTAAACGGTTTTCTACTTTGTTTAAGCGCCCGTCTATTTCTTTGAAGCGCTTGTCGATTGCGTTAAAGCGCTTATCTACTTCAACGAAGCGCTTGTCGATCTCAACGAAGCGTACGTCCACTTCATCGAAGCGTTTGTCGATCTTAACGAAGCGTGCGTCCACTTCATTGAAGCGCTTGTCGATCTCAACGAAACGCGCGTCCACTTCATCGAAGCGCTTGTCGATCTTAACGAAGCGTGCGTCCACTTCATCGAAGCGTTTGTCAATCTTAACGAAGCGTGCGTCCACTTCATCGAAGCGTTTGTCGATCTCAACGAAGCGCGCGTCGATTTTGTCTAAGCGCTTGTCGATTCCATCAAGACGCTGATTGATCGGACTCAATTCTTCTTTTAGAACGGATTGAAGCATGTCCTTTAATTCAGTGTTCAACTCATCACCTCCCGTTTTTTTAATTATAACGTACAACCATTGGTCAAACGATACATTTTCCTAAAAAGGCATTTCCATGAGGCAAAAGCATCATAACAACATAGAAAACGGCCAAAACGCTATACGTCTTGGCCGTTTTCACCTGCGGATTATCTGCTGTTTTCCGCAAGTGCTTGAGCTGTAATTTGCGAGTGGGAGGCGTGCCATTTCACGTTCCCGTTTGTAAAAATGAAGGCTTGAGGACTTTCGTGTTTAATTCCGTACTGCTCAGCGATATAGTTTGACAGTGGTCGGCTTTCCTGCACTTTTAAATAATAAGCCGGTATGTCTTCATGCTGATTGGCGAATGATTCAAATTCTTCAAACGCGCGCCTGCTGATCGGGCATGTCACACTATGTTTCAAAAAGATAAATGTATCGTTGTTTTCTGCAAGCTTTTTAAATTCATCCTCTGTTTGAATGAGCTGTTTCGACACGGTGATCTCCCTTTCCTCCATTATTTCTGGACGGTATCTGCTGTTTCTCTTGCTTCATCCTCTATTTCATTTTTGGCTTCTTCAGCCTGTTCTTCGATTTTAGACGATGCCTCTTCCTTTAGTTCATCAGCTTTTTCGGCACCTTTGTTTCGCAAGTCTTTGACTTTATCCATGATCTGTGAAGACTGGTCGGCAACAAGCTGTGAAATCGAAGATGTCTTCTCTTTGGCGATGCTGACGTACTCAGAACCTTTCTCCCTCGCTTCGCTTGTGAGCTTTCCAGTCTTATCTTTTAAAACGACAGCTTGATTTCCGAGGTCATCGCGAAGCTCTTTCCCTGACTTCGGCGCTAAAAATAAAGCTGCGGCTGCCCCGATGATTCCTCCTACAAACGTGCCGATTAAAAAATCCTTAGTATTCATTCCATCTTTACTCATAAATTATTCCTCCTTCAGCTTCTTTTGTTTCCATCTATTCCAAATTTCCAAAGCTGCATTGCTCCAGCTGACAACTTGAGAAATTTTTTCACGGTTTTGCTCTGCGGCTGATGTGACGGACTCTGAAACCTGCTGAATGGAGCTGTTAAACTGCCTGACCGATGTGCCGACTTCCTGAACGGCATCCACGACCGTATTCAGCTTCAAAGATTTTTCCTGAATATCATCAGCGAGCCGGTTCGTCTTATTCAGGAGCTCCGTTGTTTCAGCGGTGATGCCTTTCATTTGTCCTTCAACACCTTCCAGCGTTGAGGCAACATGATTGAGTGTGACTTGAAGCGATTTTAATGTTTTTGATAAATAGATAACCAGAATAAGAAAGCTGACAGCAATGAGTGCGGCACTTAAATATAGAATAATAATCATCTTATCCTCCTCGAGCTAAGGTCTTACAATTGATGTATACCCAATTGTTTAAATCGTAAACCTCTATATTTACTTTTTCTACACGCACGGGAGAATTCCTTTAACAGAAACTCCCGGCTCCATATGTACAAAAAAGCAGCGGATTGACTCACACTGCCTTTTTCTCATTATGCTAATACATTTTCATATGCTTTTAAATACTTTTGAATGTCACCTGCGCCCATGAAAATTAACACTGCATGTTCATGCTCCTTTAAAATCGATGTGTCATTTTCATCGATCAGCTTCGCCTGCGGGATTTTCTCCTGCAAATCGCCGATCGTCAGCTTTCCTGCATTTTCCCGGGCAGATCCGAATATATCGCAAAGATATACATAATCGGCTTTCTTGAGGCTTTCGGCAAATTCATTCAGGAACGACTGCGTGCGCGTAAATGTATGCGGTTGAAATACTGCGACAACGTCCCGTTCCGGATACTTCTGTCTGGCTGCTTCAATCGTCACCGTGATTTCAGTCGGATGATGGGCATAATCGTCAATCAGCACTTGGCTGCCGGCATGTTTTTCGTTAAATCTGCGTTTAACGCCGCCAAAGGTTTGCAATCCTTCTTTAATGATATCGACATCGACCTCTTCATAATGGCAGAGTGCGATGACGGCCAAAGCGTTCAGAACGTTATGGCTGCCGTATGCCGGTATATAGAAGGTATCATAGAATGTGTTCCTGACGAAAACATCGAACGTTGTGCCCTCGGTATTTTTGATGACATTTCTCGCCTGAAAATCGTTTTCCTCGGCAAAGCCGTAGTATACGACTGGAACGTTCGCATGGATTTTCATCAAATACTCGTCATCTCCGCATGCGATAATTCCCTTGTTCACCTGTAATGCCATCGTTTGAAATGCGTCAAATACATCATCGATATTCGCGAAATAATCGGGATGATCAAAATCAATATTTGTCATGATCGCATAATCAGGCTGATAGCTCAGAAAATGCCTTCTGTATTCACAGGCTTCAAGCACAAAGTACTCGCTGTTTTCGCAGCCTTTTCCAGTCCCGTCTCCAATCAGATAAGATGTCGGTTTTGCTTTCTGGATGACATGAGACAAAAGGCCCGTCGTTGACGTTTTGCCGTGTGCCCCTGTAACGGCAATGCTCGTAAACTTCTTCAGATAGTCGCCGAGAAATTTATGGTACCGCACGACTGGCAGGCCTTCGGCTTGCGCTTTTTCAATTTCAGGATGGGTGTCGGGAAAAGCATTTCCGGCAATAACAGTCATTCCCGGCTTGATATTTTCCGGATCAAACGGATATATCGGGATATTTCTCTCCTCTAAAGCGGTTTGTGTAAAAATGTACTTTTCGATATCCGATCCTTGGACATTATATCCATTATCATGGAGAATTTGGGCAAGCGGACTCATACCTGTCCCTTTTATTCCGACAAAATGATAAACAGTCATAATTGTACCTCCAACAAACGTCTATCTGCTTCCCAGTATATGACGCTTATTTCAATTTGCAACCTAAACCCGGCCGCATCGTTTTCTTCAAAGTCATTATTATATTCAGTATCAGACATTTTCAAGAGTGAATAAACCTCCTGCGTAAAGGATTTTTTTGAACCCTTTCACGGAAGTGCTCTTAAAAACGGATTAAAACGCCGCTGCCGGCGCTTTAATATGCGGCGCTCTAAAAAACACGCCCATCTGCTATCATACCATGTTTAGCCGAAAAGTGAACTACTTTCTATTAACTGTTCCAGGTCGGCCTTTGTAATCAGGACTTCTCTCGGCTTACTTCCTTTCGCCTCAGAAATCATGCCTTCCCTTTCCATCATATCGATTAATCTGGCAGCTCTGTTATAGCCGATGCGAAAGCGCCGCTGCAGGCTTGAAGTGCTGGCGCTGTTTTGCTCCACGGCAAATTCGCACGCTTCAAGAAACAGTTCATCCTGATCAAATCCGGCCGGATTTTGTCTGACCAATTGTTCCTGTTCAAATAAATAGTTCGGCTCCTGCTGCCGTCTGACATGTGAAACGACACGGTCAATCTCCCGGTCGGAAACAAAGTTGCCCTGCAGGCGGACCGGTTTGCCTGAACCGTTCTCCAAGAACAGCATATCTCCTTTTCCAAGCAGCTTTTCAGCTCCCGCCATATCGATAATCGTTCTTGAATCGACGGCACTTGATACAGAAAACGCTATTCTTGTTGGTATATTGGCTTTAATTAAGCCGGTAATGACATCAACTGAAGGCCGCTGCGTCGCGATCAGAAGATGGATGCCGCACGCTCTTGCTTTTTGTGCGATTCGGCAGATGCTTTCTTCCACTTCATTCGGAGCGACCATCATTAAGTCGGCAAGTTCATCAATCACGACAACAAGATAAGGAAGTTTTTCACCCATGTTCTGTTCCCGGACTTTTTCATTAAATCGTTCAATTTCCCGAACACCGGAATGGGCAAATAATTCATAGCGCCGCTCCATTTCTTCGACAACCCATTTTAATGCAGCAGTTGCCGCTTTGGCATCTGTGATGACAGGACTGACGAGATGAGGAATTTTATTATACGGAGCAAGCTCCACCATCTTAGGATCGATAAGCAGAAGCTTTACATCGCTCGGCGCCGCTTTGAACAGCAGACTGACTAAGATCGTGTTGATGCATACGCTTTTCCCTGATCCCGTAGCCCCGGCAATCAAACCGTGGGGCATTTTTTTCAGATCTGCCACGACGGGCTTTCCGGAAATGTCGAGTCCGAGGGCTGCGGTCAGAGGAGACGGATTCGTTCTGAATTCCGAACTTCTGATCATTTCGCGCAAATAAACCATTTTACTATGCAAATTCGGCACTTCAATTCCGATCGTATTTTTTCCCGGAATCGGCGCTTCGATCCGAATATCTTTCGCTGACAGGCTGAGTTTAATATCATCTGACAGGTTTGTAATTTTGTTGACTTTCACTCCGGGTTCAGGATGCACCTCAAATCTTGTCACAGAAGGCCCCTGGGTGACATGAACGACATTTGCTTTGACATTGAAGTTCTCAAGGGTGACGTCCAACAGCTCGCGCTGCTCATGTATCCAGGCCTGATCATCCTGCTTTTGCGCCGGCGGCACATCAAGCAAAGACATATTCGGGAACTGATACCCTTGAGGCGCTTTTTCTTTTTGTTTATCTGATGCAAGCATCATAACATTAAACGGAACAGAGCCTTTCTCCGATCCCGGAGCGGCTCCCGCTTCCCGTTTCCGCGGAACGACAGGCCGCCCCTCATTTGTCCTTGTACTCTCCCGGTCCTTTTCGCTGCTTTCGGTTTTACCCGCGCTTGACGCTGTCTCTTCCGGTTCCGGTGAAAATGATGCCTGCTCTTGTTTCCAGCCAGCCTGGCTGCTTCCGCTTTCTTCAATAACGTCAGCCGGCGCATTGGAATCTGTCCGGTTTTTGATATCGGAAGGACCATCGCTTCGGGTGGATATTTCAGAGCTGCGGCCATAAGTGTACGGCTCTTCCGAAATTGAAGCTTCCGGGTCAGGACGCATTTCGTCAGAGCCGTTAGTTTCCCCTTGTTTTTCCATGACGGCTTCTGCATCCTCTGCTGGTTCCTTCTCTTCTTCGGTTTCCTCAATCTGATCCAAAAGCTTTTCGATTTGTTCCGGTGTTTGTTGAGCGGGGATTGTTTCTTCTTCCGTTATGTTCCATGATGCGGTGGCTGTCTCTTCTTCAGCTTCATACCGCAACGCTTTCTCTTTGACGAGCCCGGAATCTTCTGTCATTCGCTCACGGCGGATTTCTGTTTTTTCTTCCGGAATATGTGTTGAGACAGGGGTTTCCGTTCGTTCGGATTCATGCCGCAGCGCTTTTTCTTCAGCGAGTTCGCCGCCTTCTGTCATTCGCTCTCGGCGGATTTCCGTTTCCTCCGGAGTATGTGTTGAGACAGGGGTTTCCGTTCGTTCGGATTCATGCCGCAGCGCTTTTTCTTCAGCGAGTTCGCCGCCTTCTGTCT
This sequence comes from Bacillus sp. B19-2, assembly GCF_022832475.1. Classification (NCBI taxonomy): domain Bacteria; kingdom Bacillati; phylum Bacillota; class Bacilli; order Caryophanales; family Bacillaceae; genus Bacillus; species Bacillus sp. B19-2. The sequence continues at coordinate 28,427 of NZ_JALHKQ010000003.1, read as the reverse complement.
TTTGCTCACGGCGGATTTCCGTTTCCTCAGACATATGCGGGACATCTTCAAATTCGGCCTGCCACGCCGGATTGCGGCTCTCGCTTTTAGTCAGCGGACGGCCGTTCTTTTCAGTTTGGAAGGAAGGTTCTTCTCGAACCGGCTGCTTATTTCCGGCAACCTTCTGCTCTTTTTCAATTTCTTCGTTAAACAGCGTAACGCGCGCTTCCATTTGATTGTTTGCACGATATGTATAATTTTCCGGTTTGGCTCTTTTCTGCTCATGAAAGCCGTAAACCGGTGACGGGATAACGGACGGTCTAAAGGGTTTTTTCGCCGCTTTCTCTTCATGATGATAGGAATTGCCGGGTTTCGGCTGGGAAGCTGAATGCCGGCTTGCCGGGCGGCGGGTCCTTTGTTCGCGGCTGTCATCCTTTTCCCGCGGCCGCGAGTTTTGATCAGGTATAACCGGGAAGCGGAATTTCCCTTTTGGATATTCATATACGACTTTTGCGTCGGATATTTGCGGCATTTCTTCGTCTTTCTCTAAAGATGAATCCGCCTCAAACTCTTCTATGTGCTTTTTTTGTTTTTCATTATCTTCATCATCGCCTAAAAACAGGCTGAACATTTTATTAAACCAGCTCATGAATCATCACTCTCTAACTCCCTTAAATTTTTCGGGGACGGTTTTAAGTATACCACTGCTTCCCCACCCAGAAAAGGACAAGTCCTTCTCATGTGTCCGCCCTCCGAATAAAAAAGCCGCCAAGTTTATCTACCCAGCGGCTTCTTTTTTACATCTATTCGAAAGTTTTGTTCATTTTATGCCGTTAAAATGTAAAAGCTTCTCCTGCTTTCCGGCTGTCATCAAGGACAAGAATGCCTTTTTCCTTCGGCGCGTCTGGGAGGTTCAGCTCCTTGGCAGAACAAATCATTCCGCTCGACGCCACTCCGCGAAGTTCCGCATCTTTAATGATCATACCGCTCGGCATCACGGCTCCGACTTTGGCTACGACGACTTTTTGACCGGCATCAACATTAGGAGCTCCGCAGACGATTTGCAGCGTTTCGCTCCCTACATTCACTTTGCAGACACTCAATTTATCGGCATTCGGATGCTTTTCTTTTTCTTCGACATATCCGACCACAAACTTCGGAGAAAGATCCACGGTCAGCTCATCTTTCAAACCGTTGCGGACCAGAATTTCATTCACATCCTGGACAAAGGATTCGGAAAGTGCAACAGCTCCGTTTTCCTCAATGCTCAAATATGAGGAAACATTAAAAATGTTATAGCCTGCTGTTTCCTTTGTGTCTTTATGAAAAATTTTCACGACGTCTCCGCAGCGCTCAAAAGCGATCTCTTCGCGCGGAATATCGTTCAATGAGATGAGCAGCGTATCGCCTACGCCTTCTGGATTATAAAATGCGTTCATGAGAAAAATTCCTTTCTATCATTTCTTTTTAGGGCGGTTTTTAGCCAGAATAAAGATCGGTTCAAGCTTTCCATCCTCATAAAGGAAAGAAAGCGCAGTGATCGGCACTGTGCCGTTTGCAAAAAAGCTCATCGACATTTGCCCGAGAATATCGTATCCGGCATTGTTGCGGATGTCGGCAATAATCAGCACATCCTGGTGCGGGATTGACACCGCCAGTGTCCCTTCCGCGCTTTTCTCATACTCTGCGAGAATCGATTCGTTCAACACCCTGCTGGCGTCATAGCCGTCATTTGCTCTGAAAAAGTAGAAGTGATTGCCGGCGACCGCGTCTTCTTTGACAACGGTTTGGAGCGAGCGAAGGTTAAAGGAAGCCGTTTCTCGAATCCTTTCCTTTGTCCAGCCCTCTTTTTCAAGCATTTTTTCGTCGATCAGCCGGTATGTGTTGCCAAGGTCGAGCGCGTAGTAAATTCGTGTTTCAGCCGTGTGGCCGTCAAAAACCAAGGGAACGCCTGCGCTGGACTTCTCGGGAAAGGAAGTCGAGCGGATGACGGGATAGATGAGACTTTCCCGCCCTTCCATTTCCTGCGACTGGCCTTTCATGGCATTGAGCGCTTCCTCAGTATAATAGACGACTTCGTCAATCGCATCATCTTTTTTCTGCTCCCATTTGGCGATGATCCCCGGGAGTTCAAGTGTAATGCCTTTCCCAGTGTTTTGATCCTCGATTCTCAAGGTGTCTTTTTCCCTGTCGAAATGAAAGGACCAGTTGTCATTTTGCAAACGTTTTTTTAATATATCGGAAAGTTTCCTTGACGTCATTTTCATAGGGGAACTCTCCTTTCGGCTACTTATTCAGTGAATCTGTCAAAAATTGCTCAATTTCCTCTTTCGTTTTCCGGTCTTTGCTGACAAAGCGGCTGATTTCGTTGCCTTCTTTAAATACGAGGAAGCTCGGAATTCCGAAAATGTCCCACTCCGCACACGTATCAATGAATTTGTCGCGGTCAACATAATAGAATGTGAATTCCGGATAGTTCGCTTCAAGCTCAGGCAAGAACGGTTCTACAAAACGGCAGTCCGGACACCAGTCAGCCGAAAACATCAGCAAGGATAAATCGTCTTTCACAACTTTTTGCAGTTCTTCATTCGTCTCGATCGTTTTCATCACTCAACGCCTCCAATATATGTTCTTATCATCCATTCGGATCATACCAGACAACCGGCTCTATCGCCAGCCTTTTGCTGTCCGCCGGCTTTTTTAAAAGATGGACGATTCTTTATGTATCTTACCCGTTTTAAAAAGGGAAAATCTTAACGATCCGATCCTCTTTCATATCATAAGCATAATTTTTTTGCTTTATCAAGCCATTCTCGTTTAACATGGTAAGTAATAGGGTAAAAATATCCGTTAAGGCGCCTTGCGCCATGATCCCATGACAGTCAGGAGGAGCATGTATGGAATTTATCGTTTATCTTGCCGGAGAAATACATAGCAATTGGCGCGAAGAAGTGAAGGAAAAAGCAAAATCGCTCAAGCTGCCGATCACATTTGTCGGACCGATGGAACATCACGACCGCTCCGACAACATCGGTGAAGAAATTATGGGCAAGCAGGCTGATTCGATCGCGAAAGATGATGCAGCCTCGGATTTGAACAATTTTCGAACTTCTGTTTTAATGAACAAGGCGGATGTGGTCATCGCTCTTTTCGGGGAAAAATACAAGCAATGGAACACGGCGATGGATGCTTCATACGCGATTGCCAAAGGCAAGCCGCTGATCATCATCCGTCCTGAGTCACTCCATCATCCGTTAAAAGAACTGTCAAACAAAGCGAACATTACCGTAGAAACTGTCAATCAGGCGATTAAATCGTTGTCGTACGTATTTGAAAGCCGGTAGCTGTATCATCAAAAAGAGACCCTGTGCGTAAAACGGCACAGGGTCTCTTTGTTCAATCATTTCGCAAAATCGACTGTACGGCAGAGCTGTCGCAAGCTTTGACAAGCTTGAGCAGCAATTCTTTGGCAGCAAGGTAATCATCAACGTGGATAATGGAAGCAGATGTATGGATATATCTTGAACAAATACCGATCACGGCCGAAGGAACACCTTCATTTGAGATGTGAACACGGCCGGCATCGGTTCCTCCAGGGGAAACAAAATATTGATACGGGATGTCATGAGTCTCTGCCGTATCCAGCACAAAATTTCTCATTTCGCTGTGCGTCACCATCGTCCGGTCGAAAATCCTTAACAGCACTCCTTTGCCAAGCTGGCCAAATTGACTTTTGTCGCCGCTCGCATCGTTTGCCGGACTTGCATCAAGCGCGAAAAACAAGTCAGGCTGTATCATATTGGCCGCAGTTTGCGCGCCTCTTGTGCCGAGCTCTTCCTGGACGGTCGCACCTGAGTAAAGCGTGTTCGGAAGTTCTTCTCCCTGCAGTTCTTTCAGCAATTCAATGCTGAGGCCGCAGCCGTAGCGGTTATCCCATGCTTTCGCCATGATCTTCTTTTCATTTGCCATCGGGGTAAACGGACAGATCGGCACGATTTGCTGGCCTGGTTTGACACCGATTCGTTCGGCATCTTCCCTGTCATCCGCACCAATATCAATCATCATGTTTTTGATATCCATCGGACGTCTCCTCTGCTCATCTGTCAAAAGATGAGGAGGCGTGCTCGCGATGACGCCGGGAATCGGTCCGTTGTCCGTATGGATTTCCACCCGCTGAGCCAATAAAACCTGGCTCCACCAGCCGCCCAGCGTTTGAAACCGGAGCAGTCCGTTGTCTGTGATTGATGTAACCATAAATCCCACTTCATCCATATGGCCGGCCACCATAATTTTCGGACTGCCTTCAGGTCCATGTTTAACGCCGAACACGCTTCCAAGTCTGTCCTGGATGATTTCATCAGCATATTTTTCAAGCTCTTTTTTCATGAAACGACGGACTAGATGTTCATTTCCCGGGGCGCCAGGGAGCTCCGTCAGCGTTTGAAAAAGCGTTCTCGTTTCCTGATTCATCTGTTTCCCTCTTTTCTTATGTATCTCTCTACATTTTACATAAGTGTGCGATGTGTTTCCAGAAGAGAGCCCATCCTTAACACGGACGGACATGTTCTGTATAATGAAAAAAACAAGCTTTGGAGGTGCTGAATAGATGAAACTGCGCCATTTTCTTCTTGGGGCCGGCATCGGCATTGCCGCGGCCGTTGTTGTCAAACAATATGTCATGCAGCCTTACATTTCTTCTGAAAAAGCGCTGCGCATCGTCAAGTCCGCTTTTAAACAGAGAGGCCCGATCGACGGTTCATGGATATATACCGTTCCGGAAGCCTATACCGTAAACGGCGAAACCGTCATGGTGTACAAAACAGGCATTACCCGTTCCGCTTTCGGAGAGCTTGAACAGTACGAAGTCATGGTTGATGCAAAAACAGGCATGATCGTAGATGTGATTGATACCGCAGCATAGCATCCAAAAAAATGCGGCCATTTCAGGCCGCATTTTTTTATATGGAGCGAATCGGCCGGTAGACCGGATGCCACATCGCATCCTGCACCGCTTGAATCACATCGTCCGGCTCATTTTCTGCAACTCCGTCTTTTATGGCTGCTTTGATGACAGACGTTGCCACTGTTGCGGAAACCGTTCGCAAATCCTCAACCTCCGGAAGGAGCGCGGCGCCGGGCCGGCCGGTATCAACCATGCCCGCGATCGCAGCTGCGCTGGCGTAAAACATGTTGTCCGTCATCAGCCTTGCTTTTGATACAAGCGTTCCGAGACCGAGACCGGGGAATACAAAGGCATTGTTCGCCTGGCCGATCGCATAACGGGTACCGTTGTAATCGACAGGTGCAAACGGGCTTCCCGTGGCGACGAGCGCCCGTCCTTCCGTCCATTTGATCAAATCTTCAGGTTTTGCTTCAGATAACGGTGTCGGATTGGACATCGGGAATATAGCCGGCCGTTTCACATGCTTCGCCATTTCTTTTACGATTTCTTCTGTAAATGCGCCCGATACAGTAGAGGTTCCAATCAAAATGGTAGGCTGCACTTGTTTTACTACCTCAAGCAGATCGATTGTATCCCCCGGGCCGTTCCGGCTGAAGTCTTTGACCTCGTCGGCAGGCCGCGCATACGGCTTTTGAATGTCCTGCAAGTCGTTCATATCATCTGTCAGCAAACCGTTCCGGTCTACACACCAAAAACGGCGGTATGATTCCTCTTCCGACACCCCCTCTTGAACGAGAGCGGCGCGAATTTGCTCTGCGTTGCCGATTCCGGCCGTCCCCGCTCCGAATATGACCACTTTATGATCCTTCAAGGGCATTTTCGATATTTTGACGGCCGCAAGCACCGCTGCGAGGGTTACTGCTCCTGTGCCTTGAATGTCGTCGTTAAAGGTGCAAATTTTGTCTTTGTATTTTTTCAAAATCTGACGGGCGTTTTGCGTTCCGAAATCTTCCCAATGCAGCAAAACGCCTGGAAACGTCTCGGTTGCGATTTGAACGTATTGATCAATAAACGATTCATAACGCTCGCCTCTTATTCTTGAATGCTGATTCCCGACATAAAGCGGATCATTGAGAAGCCTTTCCTGGTTCGTCCCCGCATCAATGATAACGGGAAGGACCCTGCTAGGATCGATGCCCGCAGCCGCAGTATAAACGGCGAGTTTTCCGATCGAAATGGCGATGCCTCCGACTCCCCAATCCCCGATTCCGAGAATTCCTTCAGCATCAGTGGCCACGATTAAATCGATCCGTCTTTTTTTAGCGGCCAGATTTTCAAATGCCGTTTTCATGCCTTCAGGGTCATGAACCGACAAAAACAGCCCCCGCGGCTTCCTGTATTCATGACTGTATTGCTGGATTGCCGTTCCGACAGTCGGGGTATATACAATCGGCAACATTTCTGTCATATGGTCGTTCAGAAGCCTGTAGAACAGCACTTCATTTCGATCATGAAGCGCCGTTAAATAGACGTTTTTGCTCAAGTCATCAGGCTGTGATTGGAACTGTTTATACGCCCGTTTTGCCTGTTCTTCAAGCGTCAGCACCTTGGGAGGAAGCAATCCTGTCAAGCCGAGAGCTTCCCTTTCCTCTGGAGGGAAGGCAACCCCTTTGTTCAGCAGGGGCGTCGCAAGGACTTCAAATCCTCTTAATTGCGTCTCGATCACTTGTTCATTCAGTTTATTGTGGCTCACCGGTCGTCTTCCTTTCACAAGTTAGTTATCCTTAGGATGGATAACATCAAAGCAAACCATTCACCAAAATAGCTTAGCGCCTTTCTCTTTTTACTGACTCTGCAATCTCGCCGTTTTCATCCCATTTTAATGCCCTGTAAATGGCGTCATGGTAAAAAATGTACCAGGCATTTTTCTCGGCGGCTTTCGCCTGCCATGCTTGCTTCGCCGCAATCGATGTCATTGGATAATCGTCGTACGCCAGCACCCAGAGAGGATTTTGATGGGCATGCGTCGGCATAATGTCAGCCATATGAAGGGCCGTTTCGCCGGCATTCTCAAGAACGATCACGGAATGGCCGTCGCTGTGACCGCCTGTATGATGCATCGTGATTCCGGGCAAAACTTCAAGCTTCTCATCGAAGGTCCTCACTTGATGCCGAACCGCTTCCCAGTTTTCTTTCCAATATGTATTTTTGGAGCGGATATTCGGATTTCTCATCTCTTCCCATTCGATCGCAGACGTGTAAATCGCTGCATTCGGAAACACGGAAACAAGGCTTTCTCCCTCATAGCGCGTCAATCCGCATGCATGGTCAAAGTGGAGATGTGTCATCAGAACGGCGTTGATATCTTCCGTTGAGAGCCCGAGTGCTTTTAACGAGTCAGCAATTGACGATTCTTCGGTGACCCCGTAATTTCGTTTCTGTTTATCCGTCAGTTTGCCGTGCCCGATACCGGAATCGATCAGCAGATTTGCGCCGTCTTTCTGAACTAGTATAGGGTCTGTTCTCAGTTCGATCTGATTTTTCTCATTGGCGCCATACTTTTTTGACCAAAGCGGCTTGGGCACAACGCCGAACATGGCGCCTCCGTCCATGTGCGTGACGCCTCCGTTCAGCCATGTCAGCTTGATTCGTCCGATTGTTAAAGTTTCCATGATCATCCCTCCTCCTCCTATCGTAGCAAAAAACGCAACCCGAAGCTTCATTTGAAAGCAAAAAAACAGACCGCCGGAAGCAGTCTGTTTTTTATGTTCGCCATTCAGCTTCGACTCTGTAGATCGGCTGGCCTTTAGCGGCGAACTTTTCTTCGTATTCGGTCATCACGTTTCCTTCAAAATCGCTTTGATGCAGATCAAGGCTGACGAACGTCAAAACGAGTCCGTATTCGGAAAAACTGGTAAGGGAGTACTCAAATAATCCGCGGTTATCGGTTTTGAAATGAATCGCTCCCTTGCCTCCGAGCACCTGCTCATATTTTTTCAAGAACGCTTGATTGGTCAGACGGCGCTTTGCATGGCGCTTTTTCGGCCACGGGTCGGAAAAATTCAAATAGACCCGGTCGATCTCCCCGTCTGCAAAAACGTCTGAAAGCATATTGGCATTGATGTTCAAAAGCTTTACATTCGGCGCCTCTGTCTGCTTTACTTTATCAACAGCGGTTACGATGACGCTTTTAAATAATTCGATTCCGATATAGTTTACATCCGGGTTTTGCAGGGCCATTCCTGAAATAAATTGCCCTTTTCCGGTTCCTACTTCAATGTGAATCGGGTTGTCATTTCCAAAAACGGAATGCCATTTCCCTTTGTATTGAGACGGCTCGCTGATCACAATATGAGAGTTTTCAGCCAGATAGTCATCCGCCCAAGGCTTGTGACGCATTCGCATGTACTTACACCTCTATCTGTTATATCGTCTTACAACATACCATGAAATGCGCGAATCCCGCAAGGCCTCTTCCAAAGCAAAAAAGACCGAAGATCGGCCTCCGGGTCTTTCGCGTATAAATTACAGCTTTCTGAACATTTTAATCCATATACTCCGAGAATGAAGGGAAGTGCCAATATTATGGGCTTAAATCAGCAAAATCAGATTCATCTATTAAAAGACATTCTCTCAGACCATCAGGCAGACTGCACCGGAACCGTCGCTGAGTGCGAACAGGTGGAGCGGATTATCAAGTCTTTAATGGCAAATACGAATCTTGACGCCGGCCTGAAAGGCGTTCTCGAAGACATTTATTTGTACAGCCAGAGGGGAAAATCGTCCGCTTCGATCAACAGCCACATTCAGGAACACCAGGATCATCTCACGCAATGGGTGGAAGATATCGACTCATTTTCATGAAGTCCCGGCGAGACGCTTCATTAATACGTGAAGCTGTTCCAGCCCTTGGTGAAAGCCTTCCTGATTGCCTTTCGCTTTTTGCCAGAGCGTTGTCATTGCTTTTTCCGCCAATACGTACCAGGCCATTCTCAGCCTGAGATTGTCCGTTAACGAAGAGCCGTAGCGTTCGAGCCAGCTTCCCCATTCCCGCTCTTCAACGTAATGATAAAGAAGCGGCCCCAGATCGATCGCGGGGTCTGCAATCATCGCTCCATCCCAATCGATTAAATAAAGCTGGTTCTGATCTGTAAGAAGCCAATTGTTATGATTCACATCGCAGTGACAGACGACCTTTTCTCCGGACTGTACATCTTCGAGATGGTGCTCCAGATACAAAAGGGCTTGGTCAAGCTGCGGTATCGGATATTGCCGGGCCTGGATAAACTGCTTCAATTGAGTGATTACAGAGCTTGGCTGAAAAGGCTGTTTGCCGAGTCTCTTCAGCATGTCTAAAAGCTCTTTGGAGCTGTGAATTTTCCGAAGCATCTCAGCCACCGCCTGGCTGTTCATATCCTTCGGCTTCAGTTCTCTTCCCTTGAGCCAGTGCTGTGCTGTAATCACATCCCCGTTTTCCATTCGTTTTGTCCAAACGAGCTTAGGAACAATTCCTTCCGCGGACAGGACAGCCAAAAAAGGAGAGCTGTTGCGCTTTAAAAAAAGCTGCTGTCCATTATGTTCTGCATAATATGCGTCTCCTGTAGCTCCTCCTGCGGGGGAAATCTCCCATTCGCTACCTAGTAATTGTCCCAACCAGTTCATATCGATTTTCAACCCATCATTTCATTAAAAGATTTTAAAAAGCATCTGCTCCCTAGAGCGGGCAGCAAACCGCTTGTATTGTCGTCTATTTATATTCAAATAAAAAGACGGCTATTGAGAGTCATTTGTGCTAAACAATAGCCGTCTTTTAAATTTTAGCGCTAGACGCCAAACTTCGTCAAGCAAAACTAAAAAATCCCTTTTGGTTCATATAGAACGTAGGTTCCGATGCCGTTCAGCCGAAGCCTTTTTTCCGCTTGAACCTTCCCATTGAAAAACGTAAAAGGATCGCAGTGCAGCAAGTACTGTTTCTGAGCGGGCAGCTCGAGCGTTTCCTTTTTTGCAGACGGACAATGCACCACTATGATTTCGTTCCAGGAATCAAATGCTGCAATGTTCTTGAGCTTGTATGCCGTCACCTCTCCTGTACCGCTCATAAAAGAAAGATGTTCCTTGACTTCCTCCTCTTTTTGCAGACGAAAGGCGGGATGGCTTCTCCGCAGCCGGATCAGCCGGCGCACATATTCGACATCCTCGCAAAGCCCCGCCCGCTTTTCCCAATCGAGCCTGTTGATGCCATCTCCCGACCTGTAGCTGTTGCTGTCCCCATTCTTTGTTCGGCAAAATTCCTGCCCGGCATGAAGAAACGGAACGCCTTGCGAAAGCAGGACGATCGACAGCGCGAGCCTTTGCCTGAGCCGTTTTGTGCAGGCATCTTCTTCCGAACAGAAGGCCATCTTATCCCAAAACGTATGATTGTCATGGCACTCCACATAATTGATTGACTGTGGCGGCGGCAAGAATCCCGGTGAGCCGGCAATTCCATGTTGAAGCTCAGCTTTTTTCCCCGTGTCCCCTAAAGCATACCCGCGGTCACTAAGCTCAAATGTACTCCCTTTGACTGCGTTTCTGAACCGATCATTAAAAAAGCCGACCGCTGGAACTTTTCCGGCATTTTGCAATGTTGCTTTTTGCCCGCTTTCAAGCGGGGTATTTAAATCCCAGCCTTCTCCGAACAGGAGCGCGCCCGGCTTCACATTCTCGGCAAGCTTACTGATTTGGCGGACGGTTTCAATATCAAGAATGCCCATTAAATCAAAACGAATTCCGTCGACATCATATTCTTCAAGCCAATAGCGGACAGAATCGAGAATATATTTTCGCACCATCAGCCGCTCAGAAGCAATGTCATTTCCGACGCCTGTTCCGTCGGCTGGAAAACCGTATTCATTATGTCTGAAAAAATACCCGGGAACCGTTTTTTCAAAGGGGGATGTTTCCCTCTTGTACACATGATTATATACCGCATCCATGATCACGGAGAAGCCGTGTTTGTGCAGCGTCTGAATCATCGTTTTCAGCTCGGTGATTCTGCTTTTGGGGTTCTGCGGATCGAGCGAATAGCTTCCTTCCGGGGCATTAAAGTGAATAGGGTTATAGCCCCAATTATAAGATTGGTCAGTTGACAGCTCATCAACTCCGGTAAAATCGTGAAAGGGCAGAACCTCGATGTGGGTGACGCCGAGCTCTTTCAAATAGGCAATTCCCGTTGAGAAGCCGCCGGACGTTTCAGTTCCGTCCTCTGTAAAAGCAAGATATTTGCCTTTATGGCGCATACCGCTGTCTTCATGAATCGAAAAGTCGCGGATGTGAACCTCATATATAACCGCATCACACGGACTGTGAAGGCTTGGCGCACGGTATTTTTCCACTTTGACTTCCTCAGGATCTATTACAACGCCCTTTTCCCCGTTTACCGTAACAGCTTTCGCATAAGGATCGACGGTCAATAACGGCATCCCGTTTACATAAAGCTTATATAAATAGGACCAGCCGTTCAGATCGCCTTCGACCGTTACCTCAAAAACACCCTTTTCTCTGCGCATCATTTGAAAAGTATTTGTTTGAAGCGAATCAGGGCTCTCCAGCTCGATCGCTGCCGTACTCGCGGTCGGCGCCCATACCTTAAATAAAGTACGCTCGTGTGAATAAAAAGCGCCGAGACGGCCGTCATAAAAAAAAGCCTTGTCAAACGCCGCACTTCGCGTAACAGAACCGATTTGCAGGTCTGTCCAGACGCTTTCTTCACACCATACTTTATGAACTCTTCCGAATGGAACGAGGCGGCTGCTTTCGAGAACATACTTGAATTTCTCCCCAAGCTCCTCCGTCGCTTTTACCGAAAGCTCTATCCTCTCTCCTTGATCATCTTCAAGCAGAAAAGGGGGGCTGCAGCTTGACGCGCGGCTCTTCGGAACTAAAACAGTGATCGTTCTCATTTCATCGAGATAAGCTTCAAAAGGGCGGCTGATACCCGGCATCTCAGTCTCTCCTTCATTCGAAAGATTTATGCTCTTAACCGAAGAGATTCGGTCCCTGTTTTGATGAAAACGGGCGCCCAGCCGATCACCTCTCCATCCGCTTGAAAGAGCACCCGCTCATTCGTATGAAAATAAATTTCTTTCGTCTTAAACGCCGTAACACCGTTTTTGCCGATGTGTTTGCCGAATATCATCGCAAACAAGAGGCCGGCTTTTTTCAGGACGGAGCGGTCTTCAATAATGATCACGTCTAAAAACTCATCCCGCGGATTCGCGTTCGGTGCTACCTTCATGTCTCCGCCATAGTAGGGGTGATTTGAAACCGACGCAAACCAGATTTTTTTAAACGTACGCTTGTCATCCCCGTTCTCATACGAAAGAACAAACGGTTTAAACGTAAACGCCGTAACAAAGAAAATCAGCGGCTGAATCACATGATTCAGCCTGAGAGCAGCCGTCCATTTCGGCAAAGCAGTCATCTTTTTGACGGCGCAGGCATCAAATCCTAGGCTGAGATGATTGGCAAAATAAAGTTCGTTTTCACTGTCTTTCGTATGAAAGCTTCCGAGGGCATAGGTCCGGGTCAGCGATTGCCCTTTTCGCTTCATTTCCTTGATGACATTCGATTTTTTCACGGCAAAGCCGCGTTTAAAATCATTATTTAAGCCCGACGGGATGACGCTCAGCTGAATGTCCCGCAAGCTGACTAAGCCGTTGAGCACTTCATGGACAGTTCCGTCCCCGCCGATCACCAGCAGACGCTTCAGCCTGTCATCCTGTATCGTTGATATTTGCCTTGCCAACACTTCAGCATGCCCGGGATGCTGGGTCATAAATGAGCGGTACGATATATTTGCCTTTTGAAGGTCTTTCTGCAATGATTTCCATACTCTGAAGGCCGTCGCATTTCCCGCCTTTGGATTTATGATGATATACCAATCGCTCATGATTCCATTCTCCATTTTATAGTATGAAAAAGCCGGGATAACGTTCTGGCGGTCAGCTCAGCCATTCCTGTCTCCGCATCGAGTCGGAGACGCCGTGCGACAACAGAATTTTCGCCGTTTTCAGCTGCTGGCTTTTAATCGGGGCGAAGTTCTTTTGCTGCCTCTCCAGCCACTCTTTCCAGTGTCTTTTGTCGCAAATGTCGATTCCGTAAGGAGGTTCCGGATAATCGATATACGATGTCCGGCTGACAATGACTTTGCGCACAGGCAGTTCAATCCCCGATCCCTTTAACAAGCCGGAAAGAACCGTGCCTGTCCTGAGAAGTTCGACAGCCGGATTTAATAGTGACCGTTCCTTGCCCCTTACCGTTTTTTCTTTCCAAAAACGATCTTTGGAACCGATAAATGCGCTGTCCTTCTCGCCTTCGAGAAATGATATACAGCAGATCTCAAGAGGCGTGAGAATCAAGACGCTGAGCTCTACCGCAGCCTGATTCACCTGCAGCACCGGCCGATACATGATGAAATATGAATCCGGCAGCTGCTTTGCCAAAATGTGCAGGATTTTATCGCTTTTTATTTCCCGGGAAAGCCTGGATATGTCAGAGATTGTCGAGCTTGCCCATTTCAGCTGAAACTCGTATACGTATTCTTTGAAAAACGACACGAGTTCCTCCCCTGCCGCAGGAATTCTTGCGATCAAGCTTTCATCCGTTTCTCCGTCCAGTCCGTTAAACCATTCATCGGCTTCTTTTCCTTTATTAATATCGGATGCTTCTTTTTTTCTCTTTAATGTAAATGTCTTCTTTCTTTTTCCGACCGTTTCATCATCGGCGGCTCCTTTATCGTAATGAAGGCTGTCTTTCTTTTTCTCAGCCATCTCTTTAATTGACTGCCAGCGCTGCTTTTTCAAGCGGATAAACTGGTTGATATAATGATAAGGATCCTGTTCATACCTTGAAATACAATCCTGTATTTTAATAATCTGTGCCATCTGCGTTCATCTCCGAATCTTGCTTTTCTGCAGCCGGCCGTTCACCGAAATGGAAAACGGCTTGATGCTCATATTTGGGAAGCCTGTCTAAATGAGTTTGAAAGATGGTGAAATGCCCGGCCGTAAAAGACACCGCGTCTACAAGAGGCTCCAGGCGGCCGTTAAAAGAGGCCGATCCATTCCACTTTCTGGCGACCGTCACATGTGGATGAAAAGGCCGTTTTTCAATTTCAAATCCCGCCGCATCTGCAGCATGCTTCACCCGTTCCCTCACGTGAAAGAGAGCGGCTGAGTATTCCGGTTCTGCATGAAGAATTCTCGGCTCCGACGGCTTGCCGAACGTTCCGAAACGTTTCAAGGCAATCTGAAACGGAGCCGTCTCATCAGATATCAGCTTGAGGCTGTCAGCAAGCATAGCCAGCTGCTCTTCTTCAGCAGAGCCGAGGAACACGAGGGTGATGTGGTAGTCCAAAGGATGCACCCATCTATGAAAAGAAAATTCCGGACGGCTGCTGACTGTTCGATAAAGCGGCTCACTAAGCTCCGCCGGAATTGGAATTCCTATAAAATAATGCGGTTTGACTGACATATGTATGGCTTCCTCCTCATTCGTCTTCTCTATATTTTAACAAAAAATATAAGGACTTATAACCTCTCTATTTTCCACTTTCCGAGGCCTTATGATAGGATATTGACAGAATCATGTTTTTTAGAAAGGGTGCACAGCCGTGAAAGCCGTTCACAATATTGCAGAATTAATCGGGGAAACGCCCCTTGTCAAGTTAAACCGCGTTCAGCCCGATAACGCGGCCCAAGTTTATGTCAAGCTTGAATCTTTTAATCCGAGCGGAAGCGTGAAAGACCGCGCGGCCTACCAAATGATTGTGGATGCCGAAGAAAAAGGCCTGCTGAAACCGGGTTCAACCATCATCGAACCGACGAGCGGAAACACCGGCATCGGCCTTGCGATGAACGCGGCGGCAAGGGGCTACAAAGCCATCCTTGTCATGCCTGATACGATGACAAAGGAGCGGATCAATCTTCTGAAAGCGTACGGGGCTGAGGTCGTCCTGACGCCGGGGGATGAAAGAATGCCGGGCAGCATCAAAAAAGCGCAGGAGCTCGCTCGGGAAATCCCGGGCAGCTTTATTCCGATGCAGTTTGATAATGAAGCCAATCCGGAGGCTCATCGGAGATCAACCGCTCTGGAAATTGCCCGGGCAATAGAAAAAATCGGCAAACCGCTCGCCGCATTTGTTGCAACAGCAGGGACAGGGGGAACGATTACCGGGACAGGCGAAAAGCTGAAAGCGTTATTTCCGGGCATAACCGTTCATGTGGCAGAACCAGCAGGGTCGCCTGTTTTATCCGGGGGCAAACCGGGAAAGCACAAGCTTGTCGGGACAAGTCCGGGATTTATTCCAAATATTTTAAACGAAAACGTCTATGACGAAATCTTAAAGATCAAGGACGAAGAAGCCTATGAGATGACGCGCAGGTTGGCGCGGGAAGAAGGAATCCTTGTCGGCCCTTCTTCTGGAGCCGCTTGCTTCGCCGCAGTTGAAACGGCCAAGAGGCTCCATCCCGGCAAAGTGGTCGTCTGCATGACAGCCGATACAGGGGAACGCTATTTATCAAGCGATTTATTTCAATTTGATTAAGAGAGGAAAGCCTGATTTCTGTTCTGAAATCAGGCTTTTTTTATGAAGAAACCGATGTCTGCACGGCTGCCGTCTTTTTTGAAAAGACATTGATCATCACGAACAACAGGAAAGATAGAGAGGATAAAACGCCGAAGAACAAATAGACGGACAGCGCTGAATAGCGTTCATAAATCAACCCGCCGGCAAATGTACAAAACCAGTTGCCAAAACCATTACCGACAGCTGTGTACATACTGATCGCTGTAGCGCCCAAATGACCGGGTGCCAGCTTTCTTACGTATTGCAGCGCGGCCGGAATAAACAGTCCGATCGAAAAGCCTTGTACGATACATGTCGCATAAACGAACGGCAGCGACGGCATGATGTAGTAAAAAACCCAGCGAAGCGAGGAAATGAAAACCGCAAACAGCAGCACCCTTTCAATTCCAAACCGCTGAATCAAGCGGTTCGCGGCTTTCATAAAAGGCGCTTCACTGCCGGCAGCGACCAAAAACGCGATCCCCACTCCCGCAAGCGTGCCCCCGATTTCATTGATATAGATGCCAAAATAAATGTTATGGGCAAGTGTAGGTCCCATCATCAAAAAGGCGGCAAGCAAAAAGATCAAATACTTTTTGATTTTGAATAACTCTCTGATCCCGCTCTTCAAATCGACCTTCATCGCTTTATTTTCTTTCGGAAGCCTGTGAGCGAATAAAGCTGAAGCGATCAGGAACAAAGTAAACGTATAAAAAATAACGGAAAGATGAAAAATTTCAGCAAGCCTTCCCATCACAAAAACGGCGGCGGCAAAGCCGAGGGCGCCCCACAGCCGAATCGATCCGTAGGGGATTTTTGATTTTTCCGAAAAACTGACCGCGATGCTGTCGGACAGCGGGACGATGGCGCTTTGAAATACAGCAAGAAAAATCATCGCAAGAAGCAGCCATTCATATGATTTGAATAGTGAGAACAGGAAGGCAAATAAAGCCGTCGACAGTAAAGCCATCGTCAAAAGCACGGTAGGCTTTCTCGTTAAATCGCTCATGATTCCCCAGACAGGCTGGATGAAAATCATGACAACGGGGCTGATCGACAAGATCAGGCCGATTTGCCCGCCTGACAAATGAACGGCATCTTTTAAATACACGGAAAGAAGCGGATAAAATGCCCCGTAACCGAAAAAGAACAAAAAGTAAAATGAATAAAACCGTTTCTTCACATGTAGCAATTCCTTTTCCTGCTTCAAAAAGCCTCTCTCCTCTCGGACGCCTATACGCACCTTTACTATATTCGTTATCCTTGAAAACAGCAATGTTTTTCAGCAAAAAAGCCGCTCTATAGAGCGGCCGTCTTTGTTGTGCTATACATGCATCCCTGTCCTGGCATCGTTGTGATCCGTTATATATTCAATATGCGTGAAACCGCAGTCCTTTGCGTTTTGATACAGAAGCTCCTGCTTTTTTTGATCTTTGCAGTATATCGTGACAAAACTCGAATCGGCTGTAAGCACAATCAGCTCGCAGCTGCTTTTCATATATGATTCATATGTGCTGACATCTTCGGGATGGCCATCCTTCGGAAAAGCCTTCAGATCGGCGAAGATGAGATAGTATCTTGCGTCTTCCAGCCTTTTTTTAAATGCTTCTCCTGTCATCACCTGCGGATCTTGAGGAAAAAGATTTTCATCTGACAATTCACCGTTTTGCACGAGATAGCATTCGCCATCGGCAAGCAGCCAATTGAAACAGGCCGGATCAACCGGCTTCAGCATATCGAGAAGAAAGCGCCCGTACCCGTTCGGGATTTCAAATATTACGCCTCGCTTATGACTCATGTCATCACTCTCTTTACTACTTCGCCAATTCATAAATAGCCTGTGCATAAATCGATACAGCCTTCAGCAGATCATCAATTTCCATATACTCGTCTTTCTGATGGGCAACGTCGGGCCGGCCTGGAAACAGCGGGCCAAATGCGACGCCGGCTTCCAGTGACCGTGCATATGTCGCCCCGCCGATAGAAATTAATTGTGCCGTTTCCCCTGTCTGCTCCTCATAGACCCGCTGCAGCGTTTTGATCAGCTCATGGTCTTTTGCTACATGATGGGGCTTGCTGTCTTTAAAGCTCACCAGCCGAGCGCCCTTTATTTGCGAAAGCCCGGATTTCACCCGATCGCTCTCTTCAGTCACAGGATAGCGGATGTTAATATGGGCTTCTCCGCCTTTTTCCTGTTCATACTGCAGCCGGCCGACATTCAACGTCAGCTCTCCGCTGATGTCATCGCGGCAGCCGATGCCGATCTTTTTCCCTCTCGTATCTCCTGCAAAAGCCCCGCTAACCGTTTGAACAAACTGGAGGCCGGCTCTGTCAAGGGATTGGGCATGTAAAAACTCGGCCAAAATGAGACCGGCATTGACACCGTTATTAGGCTCCATGGCGTGAGCTGATTTGCCGTACACGGTTAATGTCAGTCTGCCGCCTTCTTGAAGAATACGCCCTTCTGCGCGCTTTTCTTTTACAAACCGGACAAATGACTCTTCAAAACCTGATGGGGCAGACCCCGCCAGGACGGCTTCGGCGTCATCAGGCACCATGTTCAGACGCCGGCCGGACCGGAATGTCTCCAATGTTAAGTCCGCACCTGTTTCCGCTTGATCAGTTTCAATTTTTAAAGCCGCGTCAATCAAGCCTTTTTCCGCATAGATAATCGGAAAATCAGCATCAGGTGCAAAACCCGCTGAAGGCATCTCTTCGTGTTTAAAATAATGCTCCACACAACGCCAGTCGCTTTCTTCATCGGTGCCGATAATCATTCTGATTCGCTTTGATAATGGGAGGCCGGAGTCTTTGACAATTTTTAATGCATGATACGCAGCCATTGTCGGCCCTTTATCATCAAGCGCTCCCCTTGCATAGATGCGGCCGTCTCTGATTTCTGCAGCAAACGGATCGCTCGTCCAGCCGTCTCCGGGCGGAACGACATCAATATGGCAAAGCACGCCGATGATCTCCTCGCCTTTCCCCCATTCGATATGGCCTGCATACCCGTCAAGATTTTTGACCGTAAACCCGCTTTCTTCCCCTTTATTGAGAAGCGCTGTCAGGCATTCTTGAATTCCTTTTCCAAACGGCCGGCCCGGACCCGCCGTCTCTTCATCAAGGACGCTGTTGATTTTTAAAAAACCTTGAATATCCTCTACGATCTCATTCCGTCTTTTTAACACTTCCTGTTCCCAGTTCATAATTTCGCCCCTTCTTTTTTCAGTTTAGCC
The DNA here is from genome assembly GCF_022832475.1 of Bacillus sp. B19-2. Taxonomy (NCBI): domain Bacteria; kingdom Bacillati; phylum Bacillota; class Bacilli; order Caryophanales; family Bacillaceae; genus Bacillus; species Bacillus sp. B19-2. The sequence continues at coordinate 9,703 of NZ_JALHKQ010000003.1, read as the reverse complement.
AAAAACCCTTGCAAAAACACCCGATAACGAATAATATAGATATTGTTTTGCTATAATGTTCGTTATTGGAGGAAATGATGTTTAACATAAAAGAAAACCAAACCACAGTCAAAAAAGAAATCCTGGCCGGTATTACAACCTTCTTTACAATGGTTTATATCGTCGTGGTCAACCCGAGTATCCTTTCCGGCACAGGCGTCCCGTTTGATCAAGTGTTCACTGCCACAATCATCGCCGCAGTCGTCGGAACGCTATGGATGGCGCTTGCCGCCAACTTTCCGATCGCGATCGCACCCGGGATGGGACTGAACGCGTATTTTGCAGTGTCAGTCGTCGGCTCGTCCAACGGCGAAATTTCTTATCAGACAGCGTTCAGCGCTGTTTTCGCGGCCGGTATCCTCTTTATTATCTTATCGCTAACACCTCTTAGAAAACAACTGATCGAAGCCATTCCGGCCAATCTAAAATACGGGATTACCGCCGGAATCGGATTGTTTATCGCTTTTGTCGGTCTGAGAGGAGCCGGAATCATTACCGCCAATGAATCCAATTTGGTCGGGCTCGGCAATCTGCACTCGCCCGGAGTGATCCTGGCGCTAATCGGCTTGGCTTTCTCCGTCGTTTTGATGGTCATGAATGTGAACGGCGCTCTATTTTTCGGTATGATCTTAACCGGTCTGATCGCCTTTTTTACCGGCCAGCTTGAGTTTACCAAAGGGATTCTGTCAATGCCTCATCTGCCGGAAAAACTGATCGTCACAAACCCTTTCGCCGCTTTTGGCGATGTCATCCACTACGGCCTTTATTCGGTTGTCTTCTCGTTTCTGCTCGTCACGATTTTTGATACGACAGGAACGATGATCGGTGTCGCCGAGCAAGCCGGGCTCATGAAAAACAACAAACTGCCGAATGCAAGAAAAGCCCTTCTTGCCGATTCGACAGCGACGACGATCGGCGCAATGTTCGGGACAAGCCCGACGACCGCTTATATCGAATCATCCGCAGGGGTGGCCGCAGGCGGAAGAACAGGGCTTACGTCTTTAACAGTCGCTGTGCTTTTCGGAGCGGCGCTGTTTTTCAGCCCGCTTGTGAGCGCGGTCTCCGGCATCTCAGCGATTACGTCGCCGGCATTGATCATTGTAGGAAGCATGATGATCGGCGCTGTCACCAACATTCGCTGGAAAGAGCTTGACGAAGCATTCCCGGCCTTTCTCGTCATTTTGACAATGCCGCTGACATCATCTATTGCGACAGGCATTTCCCTCGGGTTTATTTCTTATCCGATTGTCAAAGCCGCGAAAGGCAAATGGCGCGAGATTCATCCGCTTGTCCTCGTGTTTGCCGTTCTCTTTTTCATACACCTCTTCTTTTTGGAAGGGCATTAAACGACTGAACCCCGTCTTTTTTAAAAAGACGGGGTTTTCAGCATCAGGCTGAGCGCGATGACGAGGCAGCACCAGATCAATCCCGGATAGAAAAGCCAGTCAATGGCATTCCGCCTGGCCTCATAAAAAGCATCGCTTTCTTTGTCTGCCCCCAGCAAAAAAACGCGTTCCATCACCTTATCAAAATGGACGGACAACAGACTTCGATAAGCGAAGACAAAAACCAGGAGAGCGCCTGCTTTCATCCAGACCGGTCCAACCATTATCAGCGCCGTAAAAATGCCGATCATTTGCATAAGCTGTCTTTTATAGTCCGGATGGCGCAGCATCACTTTAAAAAAGATTTCCATTAGGCCATTTTGCACTGTACGGGCTTTAAAGATGTTCCGAGATTTTTTAAAGAACAGCCGCGGCTTTTTCGCTCCTCGTTTCCCCGGCTTCGGCACGCTTCCATCCAGGTTCAGCGACAGGAAAAATTTTGCTAGTCTCAGCTTTCTTCTGTTATCAAATTCAACCTCTTCATAAAATAGATACATGTTTCCGAGAATGCCGCCTGCGGTCTTCACCGCCGCCGCAGGCAGCACCAGGCCGATCAAGAGCACAACCGGCCAGGAAAACAACAAAACAACTGCACAAGCCGACAGCCACACGAAAAAGATCAGTCCGGCGTTCAGCACCCGGTGTTTCAGCTTGTACTGCCATCCGATGTTCCGTCTCTTCAAGACGGTGATCAAGAAATTGAGACAGAAATAAAAAAAGAATACGGCGAGACAAGCAGGCAGTTCAACCCCAAATTGTCTGACGAACAGAGGAGTAAACACGGCCGCCGTAAACAGCCATTTGCAAAACTGGACAATCAGACAATATAAATAGCCGCACCTTTTCATGTCCAACACGAGTGTCTTTTTTTGCAACAAATAAAGCTGATCGGCTTCCATTAAAAATGTCCTCACAGACCCAAACAGCGTAAAAACGGCAGGAGCCAGCACAATCAATCCGGCCTGCCATCCGTAAGCAAACGCCCCTTCATTCAGCCATTTAATATATTGATAAACGCCGATTCCAGCCGCAGGCAGCACAATATACAGCGCAACCGTCCAGTCGATGACCAGTTTGATGATCCGGAGCTGATAAAGACAGTCCGCTTTCAGCCTGCTGATAAACAGCGCCCGGCCGCTCATGCGGGCGCACCTTTTACAGCAAAGTAAAAGCAGTCAAGCAGCGAGCCATCCGAAAGGCCGGTTTTCTCCCGCAGCTCTTCGAGCGTACCCTCCAGCATCAGACGGCCATTTGAAATCAGCAAAAAACGGTCACAGATCTTCTCGGCGGTATCCAGCACATGCGTACAAAGCAAAATACCCGCTCCCCGCTTCTGCTCTTCTTTCAGCATATCCAAAAAGAGGCGGCTTGCGATCGGATCGAGCCCGATAAACGGTTCATCGATAATATATAGATCAGGCTGCATGAGAAAAGCATGGATCAACATCAGCTTTTGCTGCATCCCTTTCGAAAAGCTTCCCGGATAATCGTGAAGCGCATGCTCGAGCGAGAATCGCTCGATGAGCCGATTCGCCCTCGGCAAAAACGAGGACTCGTCCTCCTGCAAAAACGTCCCTAAAGCCGTGATATGCTCCCATAAAGTCAATTCGTCGTAAAAACTGGGCTGTTCAGGTATGTATGCATAGTTCGACGTTTCAGGCCATTCAATCTGCCCGGCCATATGCCTTGTTAAACCGAGTATCGTTTTAATTGTCGTGCTTTTCCCCGCTCCATTCGGTCCGATTAATCCGACGAGCTCGCCTTCCCCCACAGCAAACGATATATTTTCGATCGCCGACTCCTTTTCTTCATAACCGGATTTTTCGATATGCACTTTTAATTTCATCATCTTTACCACCTCTCTTTTATTACGTATGAAGCTAGAAAAAGTTTAATATTTTTTCTAGCAAAAAACGTGATCGTACTGCATGTTCTGCTCACGATTTTCATTTTTACATAAATTTGGCTCCGGCTTTTTTCTGGATATTTGGCAAAGAGATCGTGTATAATATTTATTGATCATTTTCAAGAAATGGTCGCTAACCGTCCATGCTGCATTTTGGAGTCGTAAGTTGTGGTAGTCAAGTCCATTCGATCATACGATAGGGAGTGGTTGTTTGAAACCTTCAACAAACCGAATGCTAACCAGGATCAAATCAGTCTACATGTTCATACAAGAAAAAGGACTCGTTACAACCCAGGAACTGGTTGATGAATTTGGCACTACACCGAGAACAATCCAGCGTGATCTGAATGTGTTGGCATACAACGATCTAGTACACAGCCCGAGCAGAGGCAAATGGGAGACTACAAGAAAAAAAGTGAAAATCTCCTCATAGTAATATTCTGAAAAATTGAACTTTAGCGCTGAATATCATATAGGACAGCCATCAAACATAAAAAAGCATCAAACCAGATGAAGTTCGATGCTCCATAAACCAACTCTACAGGCACTCGACGAATCAGAGTGTCTTTTTGTTTTGCAATGCGGCAAGCTCGTGTTCAGAGAGCTCTCTGTATTCCCCCGGCAAAAGCTCTTCATCAAGATCGACATCCCCCATTTTCAGCCGCTTTAAATAGATGACGTCATGGCCGACCGCCTTCAGCATTCTTTTAACCTGATGAAATTTCCCTTCCGTTATTGTCAAAAGCAGACGTTCCACGCCGTTTTCGCTTTCCAAAAGCGACGCTTCAGCCGGTTTTGTGACATATCCTTCACCGATATCGACCCCTTTTTCAAGCTGATCGAGAGACGCCTGATCAATCGGCTTAACGACATGTACTTCATACGTTTTAGGCACGTGTTTTTTCGGCGATAAAAGCTGGTGTGTCAACTGTCCGTCATTCGTCAAAAGCAGCAGCCCCTCGGTATCCTTGTCAAGCCTTCCGACCGGAAACGGCTCAAACCTCAGCAGCTCCGGATTGAGCAAATCGACAACCGTTTCCTGGCGGCTGTCTTCTGTCGCTGACAGCACTCCTTGCGGCTTGTTCATCATCAAGTAAATAAATTCCTGATAAACGACGGGTTCGCCGTAAACCGTGATGTCGTCTGATTCCGGGTCTACATGCTCTTTTGCGTCTTTGATCAGTTGATCATTGACGCGCACCGCGCCGTTTTTCAGCATTTTTTTGACTTCTTTTCTCGACCCGTAGCCGCTGTTTGACAACAGTTTATCCAATCTCATGAAGACACTCCCTTTTTTTGCATAAAAAGAAAAGCCCTTTTTAGGAGGCCTTTCTTTTGAAAAAGCGATTCAACCGCTGACCGAAGATTTTTTCGAGCAGTTTCACACGGTAAGCCAAGTACAGGTAAACTGATCCGCCGACCGCAGTTGTGATGAAAATGACGACAGCAGATTTGATCTGCCCGCCTTCATATGAAATAAACAGACTGAGAAGCGCCTGGACAAGCAGCAACATGATGCCCATGACCGCCGTCAGGATCAGCATCAGCAAAAACCGTTTAAACAGTTTGCGATACGAATAGCCGGCATGGCGTTTAATCATAATAAATCCGTATAGGAGTGACGCTGAATAGCCGAGCGCCGTTGCCAAAATCGATCCGCTTCCTTGAAACAGCTTGATGAGCGGAACGTTAAGCGCGATTTTGATCACAATCCCGATCATCAGGCTGACAACCGCAAATTTCTGCTTGTTTACCCCCTGCAAAATCGCAGCGTTGACAGTGAAGAGCGAGAATAACAGCGCCACGGGCGCGTACCAGAACAAAATATCTCGTCCCATTTCAGGGAGCAGGCTTTCCGAGCCGTAAAAGAACGTGTAAACCGGACCCGATAAAAGAGCCATACCGACTGATGCAGGAAGAACGATGAAGAGAATGATCTGCATCGCCTGATCAATCTGTTTGTTTAAAGCAGGGAAATCTTTGTTGGTATAGTTTTCAGTCACCGCCGGGATCAATGTCAGGCCGAATGCCGTCGCGAGAGATACCGGAATCATCACAAGCTTTGGCACGTACAGCGTCACGATCGCCATCAAATCCTGGCTGATGTTTTGATAGCCGGCTGCAATCATCGCTTTATTAAACGTATTCGTATCAATGTACTGGTAAAGCGGTATCGCCAGCCCGACAAAGACGTAAGGAGCGGCATAGCTGAACAGCTCTTTAAACATCTGCCGGTACGTAATATTGGCGGAAGGAACAAGGTTCGGCTTCAGCGCCAAAAGCGCTCCTTTTCTTTTCTGCCAGGAAAAATAAAGCGTGAACAGCCCCGCGAACGCGCCGATCAAAGCCGCAAAAGTCGCATAGCCGACAGCGACGACAAGCCCGCCGTCTAATACTTTGATCACCAAATAAGTAGCCGTTAATAGAAAGACGATTCTGGCAATTTGTTCAACGACCTGTGAAACGGCTGTCGGCCCCATCATCTGGTGACCTTGGAAAAAGCCTCTGATCAGCGCCAAGATCGGCACAACAAGTAAAGCGAGACTGACCATGCGAATGACATACACGACATGTTCAATCGTTAGCCCGTTGTTTTCTGTTCCGCCGAGGGCCATCTCCGCAAAAAACGGGGCGGACAAATATAGAATGGAGAAAGCAATGATGCCTGTGACGAGCATCATCGACATTCCGGCGCGCAGCATCCTTCTCGTTGTTTCATAATCGCCCATCGAGTTATACTTTGAAACAAACTTGGACACGGCCGCCGGAAACCCCATGGTCGCAATGCTTAAAAAAATCGTATATTGATTATAACCGTACTGGAACAGGGCACCGCCGGTGGCACCGACCATGGCTCCGAACGGAATCAAATAAATCATTCCGAGGATCCTTGAAATATAGGTACCAAGCGTTAATACAAAGGTGCCTCTTAACAGTTTGCTTGACATGTTCCCAATCACCATTTTTCTTCAATAGATTCAACTTTTCTATTTTAACATACAGGCGCATTACTCAGGTAATAATAACATGGCTAAATTTTAACATCCCCATGTTTTAACGTTTTTTCATTCTGCCGTTCTTTCGTTATAATAAGAAGATGGAGCGCGGATGTTATCTGATCAATCCGCCCCGCCTGCACAGCATGCAGGCTCTACAAGACAGGAAAGTTGAGGATATTGGTATGAAGTATTTTGATGTCATCGTCATCGGCGGAGGCCCCTCCGGGCTGATGGCCGCCATCGCGGCAGGTGAACAGGGGGCGGACGTTCTTTTGATTGACAAAGGAAACAAACTCGGCCGCAAGCTTGCCATTTCGGGAGGCGGACGATGCAATGTAACGAACCGCTTGCCGATTGATGAGATCATCCGGCATATTCCCGGAAACGGACGCTTTTTGTACAGCGCTTTTTCTGAATTTAACAACGAGGACATCATCAAATTTTTTGAGCGCCTGGGCGTCAAGCTGAAAGAGGAAGATCACGGAAGAATGTTTCCTGTCTCCGACAAGGCGCAGAGCGTAGTGGATGCACTTTTAACAAGGCTTGAACAGCTTCATGTAAGCGTGCGGACAAACGAAAAAGTGAAAACTGTCCTATACAATGAAGAAAAAGCGTGCGGGATCGTGACAGGCAGCGGCGAAGAAATTGGAGCGGGATCTGTCGTTATCGCTGTCGGCGGGAAAAGCGTCCCCCATACGGGATCGACCGGAGACGGCTATGAATGGGCGGAAAAAGCCGGCCATACGATTACGGAACTGTTCCCGACAGAAGTTCCGGTTACGTCTGACGAGCCTTTTATCAAGCAGAAAACATTGCAGGGCCTATCATTGAGAAACGTCGCCCTCAGCGTATTGAACAAAAAAGGAAAACCGGTCATCACCCACCAAATGGATATGATTTTTACCCATTTTGGACTTTCTGGGCCCGCTGTCCTCAGATGCAGCCAATTTGTCGTCAAAGAGTTGAAAAAGCAGGAAAAAGTCAGACTGAAAATCGACTTGTTCCCTGACATTCACGAAGAACAGCTTTTTCAAAACATGCATAAAGAATTAAAGGACGCTCCGAAAAAATCACTCAAAAACATGCTGAAGCCTTGGATGCAGGAAAGGTATCTGCTGTTTCTTCTCGAGCGCAACAAGATTGACCCTTCTGAAACCTTTTCATCCCTTTCCAAAGACCGTTTCAGAGCTTTCGTCAAAGACTGTAAAGAGTTTACCGTCAACGTGAACGGCACCCTTTCGCTTGACAAAGCCTTTGTGACCGGAGGAGGGGTTTCCGTAAAAGAAATCGATCCTAAAAAAATGGCGTCTAAAAAAATGGAAGGACTTTATTTCTGCGGAGAAATCCTCGATATTCACGGCTATACGGGTGGGTATAATATCACATCCGCGCTTGTCACAGGCAGACTTGCAGGCATGAATGCAGGCGAATTTTCGCTTTGCCGAAGAAAAAAATAAAATCGCTCCGAACCCTTGACAAACGTGGAATGGCAGAGTTTCAGCGCAGTGCTGAGACTTGTGCCTTTTTTGAAAAGTATGTTACGGTTAAAGAGTTTTGTTTCACCTGATTGTGGGGTAATAGGGGAAGCTAGGTCAAACTTCCTGAGAGAGAATGAATTTTATATGTGCAACTCATACTAAACATAATGATGGGAGTAAGGACGAAAAATGATTAGAGGGTGAGGATGATTTTGAAAAATATTTCAAGCGTTTTTTGGATTGTGATTGTTATCACAGCAGCAGCTGTATTATGGGGAATCGTTGCTCCGGATAACCTTCAGGCGTTAACGACTTCGATTCAAGGTTATGTTACGAACACACTCGGATGGTATTACTTATTGGTGGTTTCTCTGTTTGTCGCATTCAGCATCTTTTTGATCTTCAGTCCGATCGGAAAGATCAGATTAGGGAAACCTGAAGAAAAACCTGAATTCTCTCGATTATCTTGGTTTGCCATGCTTTTTAGCGCAGGTATGGGCATTGGTCTCGTATTTTATGGCGCGGCTGAACCGATCAGCCATTATGCCATTAGCTCTCCATCAGGTGAAACAGAAACAGCCCAGGCCTTTAGAGATTCTCTGAGGTATACATTTTTCCACTGGGGATTGCATGCTTGGGCGATCTATGCGATCGTTGCCCTTTGCATCGCGTACTTTCAATTCAGAAAAGACGCGCCTGGCTTGATCAGCGCGACGCTGTTTCCGGTCTTCGGCGACAGAGTCAACGGACCGCTTGGAAAAGGGATTGACTGCATCGCTGTATTTGCAACCGTCGTCGGTGTAGCGACCAGTCTCGGAATCGGCGCCACGCAGATCAACGGCGGACTCCATTATCTATTCGGAGTGCCGAACAGCTTCCAGGTGCAGCTGGCGATCATTGCAATCATCACCGTTCTGTTCTTAATTTCCTCATGGAGCGGAATCGGAAAAGGCATCAAGTATTTGAGCAATACGAACATGGTGCTGGCCGGCGTCCTGATGATCTTTATGCTGTTCGTCGGACCGACAGTATTAATTATGAACTCGTTTACGGACACGATCGGAACGTATATTTCCAACGTGGTGCAAATGAGCTTCCGCCTTGCGCCTAATGATCCGGACAGCCGTGAATGGATCAATTCATGGACGATTTTCTACTGGGCTTGGTGGATCTCTTGGTCGCCGTTTGTCGGTATTTTCATCGCCCGCGTATCAAGGGGGCGCACAATCAGGGAATTTTTGATTGCCGTCTTGTTTGCGCCTACTGTGCTGGCGTTTCTATGGTTTTCAATTTTCGGGGTTTCAGCGATGGATCTTCAGCAAAAAGGGACCTTCAACGTTGCAAAACTGTCTACAGACACGATGCTGTTTGGCGTGTTTGACCACTACCCGCTGGCGATGATTACATCTATCGTTGCCTTGTTGCTCATTGCTGTATTCTTTATCACTTCTGCAGACTCGGCAACATTTGTTCTCGGAATGCAAACGACTTACGGTTCACTGAATCCTGCGAATTCGGTCAAGATATCATGGGGCATCATCCAGTCAGCAATGGCTGCTGCGCTTCTGTATTCAGGCGGACTATCGGCGTTGCAAAACACTGCCATCCTGGCCGCACTGCCGTTCTCAGTCGTTGTGATTCTCATGATTGTATCGTTATATAAATCTCTGTCACAAGAACGAAAAGAAATTAAACAGGCCGAGAAATTCCAGAAGCCAAGAAGCCCGAGGGTGAAAAAAGCATAGACGAAAACAGCTCTTCCTTTGAAGAGCTGTCAGACCGTTGACAAAATAGGTCGGATTTCTATGATCCGACCTATTTTTGTCCATTTTGTTCTATTTTTTCGACGAAAAAGCTGGCGATGAGGACCTTTCCAGGTCCAATTCGCCAGCTTTT